>NZ_DAINNI010000017.1:0-81542 GCF_036735945.1 Bradyrhizobium sp.
ACAAAAAATCTCAAAATTCGCGTTTTCGGGCGCGAATCCGCGAAGTCGGGTTAAGCGCGCGTGCGGCGAACCGATCGAACCAAAAACCATCACGCTCTAGCCGCCATTGCCCGGTAGCACCGCGTTGCTCGGCGTCCGGCGGTCGGTGATCTGCAGGCCGAACAGGCTGCCGATCAGTTCGACCGCGACGCGCGCGGTGCGGCCGCGCTCGTCGAGAAACGGATTGAGCTCGACGATATCGACCGAGCGCACCAGGCCGGAATCGTGCAGCAGCTCCATGATCAGATGCGCCTCGCGATAGGTCGCGCCGCCCGGGACCGTGGTGCCGACGCCGGGCGCGACCGTGGGGTCGAGAAAATCGACGTCGAAGGAGACATGGAGCACGCCGTTGCGCGCGCGGACGCGCTCGATGACCCTTCGGATCAGCACGCCGACGCCGAACTCGTCGATTGCGCGCATGTCGGCGATCGCGACCTTGCGTTCGAACACCAGTTGCTTCTCCAGCGGATCGATCGAGCGGATGCCGAACAGGTCGAGCTGGTCGGGTCCGATCGACGCGCGCGGTGCGCCGCCGAGCAGGTTGTCGAGGCCGGGCTCGCCGCACAGGAAGGCCGCCGACATGCCGTGCATGTTGCCGGTCTCCGTGGTGTGCGGCGTGTTGTAGTCGGCATGGGCGTCGACCCAGAGCACGAACAGCGGCCGGCCCTGTTCCCGCCAGTGGCGCGCCACTCCGTTCACCGATCCCATCGACAGCGAATGATCGCCGCCCATGAAGATCGGCACGGCGCCGGAGCGCGCCAGCGCATAGGAGCGCTCGCTGAGCGCCCGGATCCAGTTCTTGATGGTGTCGTAATATTTGGCGTTTGGCGGCGGCGGGCCCTCGGCGGTCGTCGCTTCGGGCCTGCCCATGTTGCCGTGGTCCTCCACCGCGAAGCCAAGCTGATCGAGGATGCGGCCGATGCCGGCGGTGCGAAGCGCGTCCGGCCCCATCAAGGTGCCGAGCTGCGAGGCGCCGATTTCGATGGGAACGCCGAGCAGGGCGATGCGGGGCGCGTTGGCGTCGGACATGGGCCGGTGCCTCCGGAAAATCGTGGGGTGGGCAAAGCGCAGCGTGCCCACCATTCAGGATCGCGAGCCGATAGATGGTGGGCAGGTCGCTTGCGCTCCTTTGCCCACCCTACGACTGCTCACGCCTTGAAATAGGCGATTTGCGTCGTGGTTGCGAGCAGGCGCCCGGAGGGCGACCACAATTCGCCGTGCTGGTCGCCGTAACTCCTGTGGAAAATCCGGGCATCGGCCGCCGCGAGCACATGGGTGATGTTCTCGGCTGCGAGTTCCTCAGACGAGGTATGGAAATAGGTCGTAATGGACACCGTGCCGAACGGCACCAGTTCCCGCCGCGCCAGAAACACCCGGCCGAAGAACGCATCCGACATCGACATCAGCGACAGCATGTCGATCGGGCGCGGCACGTGGTCGCCGATCCACTGCTTTGAGGCGGCATCGAGCGGCGATGCGGCGGGCGAGCCATAGAAGCTCGGCTCTCCCTCGACAAAGCGGAAATCATACTGGTGCGTCCAGGTCATCGGCGTGTTCGGAAACCGGCGCGCCTGATCGAACGGCACTGCTTCCGGGCAGGCCATCTGCTGGTGCGACCAGGACGGGCGGCGCTCGGCGAACACGGCGGTCGCCAGCGTCGTGGCCTCGCCACCGCCCTGTGTCATCTCCACGGCCCAGTGCTGGCTGGAACGGTTGGCCTTGATCAGGCGGACGTCGAGATCGAATGCGCCTTCCGCGACCGGTGCGCAGAAATTCACGGTCATAGCCAGCGGATCGCCCGCCCGCTGCGGGTGATCGATCAGCGCGCGCAGGATGGTGGCGGCGGTGCAGCCGCCGAACGGGCCGACAAAGGCCCAGTAGTCCGGGCTGGTCTTGCCCTGCCAGCAGCTATCGCCCGCGGTGACCCGCGTGGCGTCGTCGAAGAGGTGCGGGGATTGGGTCAGCATCAATGCTCTGGGGGTGAGAGGCGCGAGAGGTCAGTATCGCCGCAATCGCGCAGGATTCAATAACGCCTGAGGTAATGGGTTCCGCGTCGCGGGATTTACCCGCTCGCCTCGCGCGCGCTGGCTTCCGGCGCCGGCGCAGCCGCCCGCACCGGCACGTGCCAGATATCCTCGGCGTATTCGCGGATGGTGCGGTCGGAGGAGAACCACGGCATTCGTGCGACGTTGAGGATCGAGGCGCGGGTCCAGGCCGGGACCACCTGCCAGCGCGCGTCGATGCCGCGCTGCGCCTCGTAATAGGAATCGAAATCGGCCGAGACCATGTAATGGTCGAGATAGCGCAGCGCATGGCCGATGGTGGCGAAGCGGGCGGGGTCGTCGGGCGAGAACGCGCCGCTCTCGATCGCGGTGATGGCGCGCGCCAGCCGCGGCGAGCGGTTGATCACGTCGGTCGCATCGAGGCCCTGCTTGCGCCGGATCATGACGTCGCCGGCCTCCATGCCGAAGATCGCAATGTTCTCCGCGCCGACCTGGTCGCGGATTTCGATGTTGGCGCCGTCGAGCGTGCCGATGGTGAGCGCACCGTTGAGCGCCAGCTTCATGTTGCCGGTGCCGGAGGCCTCCATGCCGGCGGTGGAAATCTGTTCGGAGAGGTCGGCGGCCGGAATGATCACTTCGGCAAGGCTGACATTGTAGTCGGCGAGGAAGACGACCTTCAGCTTTCCTGCGATATCAGGGTCGTGGTTGACGATCTCGGCGACGTCGTTGATCAGCTTGATGATCAGCTTGGCGTAGCGATAGCTCGCCGCCGCCTTTCCGGCGAAGATTTTCACGCGCGGCACCCAGTCGCGCTGCGGCTCGTCCTTGATGGCTTGATAGAGCGCAATGGTCTCGACGATGTTGAGCAGTTGCCGCTTGTATTCGTGGATGCGCTTGATCTGGATATCGAACAGCGCCGACGGGTCGGCCTTGATGCCGAGGCGCTCGCCGATCAGCCGCGCCAGCGCGACCTTGTTGTGATGCTTGACGTCGCGAAAGCGCTGCTGGAACGCATTGTCGCTGGCGCGGGCCTCGAGGCGCTCGAACAGCGAGAAATCGTCGAGCACGGCATCGCCGCAGGCCTCGCGCATCAGCGCGGTCAGCTTTGGGTTGGCCAGCATCAGCCAGCGCCGGAAAGTGATGCCGTTGGTCTTGTTGACGATGCGGCCGGGATAGAGCTGGTTGAGATCGCTGAACACGGTCTCCTTCATCAGGTCGGAATGCATCGCCGAGACGCCGTTGATGCGGTGCGAGCCGATGAAGGCGAGCTGGCCCATCCGCACCCGTCGGCCGGACTTCTCGTCGATCAGCGAGACGGAGGCGCGGTATTCGATGTCGCCCGGGAAGCGCTCGTCCGCCAGTGCCAGGTGCGCTTCATTGATGCGGTAGATGATCTCGAGATGGCGCGGCAGCAGCCGTTCGAACAGTTCGACCGGCCAGGTCTCCAGCGCTTCCGGCAGCAGCGTGTGGTTGGTGTAGGACAGCGTCGCCACCGTGATCTTCCACGCCTCGTCCCAGCGGAAATTGTGCAGGTCGACCAGGATGCGCATCAGTTCGGTGACGGCGAGGCTTGGATGGGTGTCGTTGAGCTGCACCGCGGCCTTCGAGGCGAGGCTGCGCAACTGCCCGTCGGACGCGAGATGGCGCTTGACGAGATCCTGCAGCGAGGCCGAGACGAAGAAATATTCCTGCCGCAGCCGGAGTTCGCGCCCTGCAAGGCTCTCGTCGTTCGGATAGAGGAATTTGCAGATCGATTCTGCGCGCGCCTCCTCGGCGACGGCGCCGATATAGTCGCCGGTGTTGAAGACGTCGAGCCGCAGGGGATCGGGCGAGCGCGCCGACCAGAGCCGGAGCGCGTTGACGTGCTGGCCGCGCCAGCCGACGATCGGCGTGTCGTAGGCAACCGCCTGCACGGTTTCGGCCGGCCGCCACGTCGCGCGGTCACGCCCGCGGTCGTCGACATGGTCGACATGGCCGCCGAAATGAACGTGATAGACCACCTCGGCCCGCTGGAATTCCCAGGGGTTGCCGAAGCTCAGCCATTCGTCCGGATATTCCTGCTGCCAGCCCTGCGCGATGATCTGGCGGAACAGGCCGAAATCGTAGCGGATGCCGTAGCCGATGGCGGGAATGGCGAGCGTCGCCATGCTTTCCATGAAGCAGGCCGCAAGCCGTCCGAGGCCGCCATTGCCGAGCGCCGCATCCGGCTCGCATTTGCGCAGCTCCGACAGCCCGACGCCGAGATCGCCGAGCGCGGTCTCGAACTGCGGCAGCAGGCCCATATTGTTCAGGGCGTCCGTGAACAGGCGGCCGATCAGGAATTCGAGCGAGAGGTAATAGACCCGCTTGCTGCCGGCATCGTAGCTCTCCTTCTCCGCCGTCAGCCAGCGGTGCACGATGCGGTCGCGCAGCGCCAGCGCCGCGGCCTTGTACCAGTCCCGCCTGGTCGCCATGCCGGCATCCTTGCCGATGGCAAGGCGGAGCTTGGCGAGGATCGCGCCCTTGATCTCGGCCAGCGCCGGTTCGTCGATCGGCTGGCCAAGGGCCGCGATATTTCCTGGAACTTGTTCCTGCAACACGTCAATCCCTGCAGTTGAAACTCACACCAAGATACTCGCCCCGCACGACCATCGAAACCGCCGGGGCGTTTGTTGTGCACCGCGCTGGTATGTTTTTATGCAAGGACCGGGCCGATTTCGCGGCACGGGGCGACCAGATTTGCTGCTATAAAGGCTATCGTTCTCCAATGAGCGGGAGGTCCCGTCATGAGATTGACGATCGAGATCGTCGCCGCTGCGCTGCTGGTGGTCTGCATCAGCGCGACCAGCGCAGCCTTTGCCGCGGCGATGTGACGGATAGACGGCCCGTCGCGATCCTACATCGCGAGGCCGGTCCAATGCGCGCGTTCCTCGGCGAGGCCGCCTGGATTGCGCAGATAGAGCTTTTGCAGGAAGTGCAGCGCGGACGAAATCTCGTCCAGGGACGTGGCCAGCATGGCTCGATCGTCAACGTCGAGCGTGGCATTGATCAGCCTTGCCCGATCGATTGCGTCCGTTGCTTCCAGCAGCAGTGACCGTATCCGGGCAATTTCAGGCAGGTCCATCGTTTCGATCCTTCGGCAAGTTCGCGTCAACAACCTCTGATAGCCAATATTTCGACCCATCGCCAGAACAAATTAAGAACATTTTAGCAAGTACTTGATATATCATTGTGATTCGGTACGCCGCCGACACAACATCTATGGTCTATCCGAGTTTGCGAGGACTACATGTCCACCATCGCCTTCGATCAGTTCGCTCTCACCCGCATCGCCGACTTCGCGCGCTCGCTGTCGCGCCTGCATCAGGCCTCGCGCCGGCAGGCCGTCGACGACGACGCGATCGACCGTGAGTTCAATGCGGTCTGCATGTCGGTGTGGGGCTACACGACAGATGATTTCAGCGACGAATTGTTCTCGAACGAGGACCACGCCTTTCTCGACGGGCTGGACGAGGCGCAGGCGCGCATCTTCGCGGCCGGGCAGGGCTATGACCTCGTCGACGACCAGGGCATGCTGACGGACTGGTGGGGTTATTGCTGGATGATCCTGGCCGAGAAGCGCGGCCTGCTCACGGCGGAAAACCGCGCCGCGGCACGGGCGGCGATCGAGGAAAAATATCTGTCCGCGCCGAACGTGATCGGCGTGATCGTCGGGCGGTGAATTGGTCGAAGCCGCCCTTAATTCACTTCCGCCCGCTTCGCCGCTTTCGGCGCAGCCGTCTTCGGTATCGATGCGGTCGGCAGGTCGTCGTCGCGCCTCGTCTCGGGCATTGGGGCGCTGCCGGCGACCATCTCGGCGCTGACGGGGGCGACCTTCATTTCGCCGAGCCGGGCGCGGACGTCAGCCGTGAGGCCGGGATAGGACGCGACCGGAGTGAACTCCGCGCTTTGATCCGTACCTAGCCGGACGCCGGTATAGGCCACCAGGCCGTCGGTGGTGGCGACGACGTCGCCGGAGCGCAGCGAAGTGTCGAGCGCGAGATCGACCGGCGCGAGGCCGGACGGATTGCGGCCGTTGCAGGTGCAGTCGGCGCGCAGCGCCTTGCGATAGCCGTAGGCGTTCTCGCTGTCGGCATAGCGTTCGCCATTGCTCGCGGCCGCGCCGTCGATGTTGCTGCCGAAAAATACCTTGGTGACGCTGGCCGGGCAGAAGGCCTGGCACATCTGAACCGGCGTGGCGTTGCCGCGCGTGGTCAGCGGAAAATACTTGCCGTCGCAGCTTCGCACGCAGAAGGCCGGTCCCGAGCCTGCGACGCGCGGCGCCGGCGCGGGATGGGCTGGTTGATTGTTGCCGAACGGATCGGTGAAGAAATTGCCCGGCGCCTGCCGCGACTGCTTTTGAAGGCCGCCGAACAGGAGATCGAACAGGCCTTCGGCGGAAACGCTGCCGGGCAAAAGTGGCAGCGCAGCCGCGAGAGACGCGGCGGCTACAAACGTCGTGCGGCGCCGCACGCGCGAAAAAGCCAACTCGATACGCAACACCAACTCCACCCAACACAACAAACACACCGAAGCGCGACAGGCTTCAGTCGGGAGTAACCTTAACGGCGGATGGTAAAGGAGTGGTATTCGGGGAGCAATGCGTGACGAAAGAAATGTGTTCTCTCCTCTGCACGCTAGCGGGAAGAAGAAGCAGCCTCAGCTCTTCAAAAACTCGCCCGCCTTGTACAGCGAACGGAACTCCAGCCCGGTCTCGGCGAAGGCTTCGGTGGCGCCTTCCTCGCGGTCGACCATGGTCAGCACCAGAACGATGTTGCCGCCGGCTTCGCGCACCGCCTCGACCGCCTTCAGTGCAGAACCGCCGGTCGTGGTGACGTCCTCGACGATCACGATGCGCTTGCCCTCGAGGCTTTCGCCCTTCGCGAGGCCTTCTACCGCGAGACGCGCGCCATGCTCCTTCGGCTTCTTGCGCACGAAGAAGGCGGCGATCGGATGCCCCTTCAGCCAGGAGAGTTGCGCGATCGCGCCCGCCAGCGGGACCGCGCCCATCTCCAGCCCGCCGATGAAATCGAGCCTGTCGTCCTTCAGCGCCTCGTAGGTCAGTTCGGCCAGCAGCGCGGCGCCCTCGGGGTCGAGCATGGTCGGCTTGAGGTTGAAGTAGAAGTCGCTCTTGCGGCCCGAGGCCAGCGTGATCTCGCCGCGGCCGAACGAACGCTTGCGGATGATCTCGGCGAGGCGGGCGCGGGAGGCTGATTTGGACAAGGCGATTTTCCTGAGCGCGTTTTCGGGCGGGGCGCAATCTATCGGCGCCGGGGGCGACATTCCAGCGCCGATCCAGCGCCGTCAACAGGGCACGGTGTCCCGCCGCGGCCCCGGTCGGCGCAGGGACGGCATACGCAAAGGCCGGTTGAAAGGCCCGCCGGTTCCGCGCTACGGCAGGGCAAAAGCTTTGGCGAATTTTCGCTTGGGGGGAAACGTGGATGACGATCGAACTGCACACCTGGAACACGCCGAACGGCCGCAAGATCTCCGTCGCGCTGGAGGAAATGGGCCTGCCCTACAAGGTGATCCCGGTGAACATCAGCAAGGGCGAGCAGATGGCGCCCGCTTTCCTCAAGCTCAGCCCGAACAACAAGATCCCCGCGATCGTCGATCCCGACGGCCCCGGCGGCAAGCCGGTCGGCATCTTCGAGTCAGGCGCGATCCTGCTCTATCTCGGCGAGAAGACCGGCAGGTTCCTGCCCAGGGCCCTGGCCGAACGCATCCCGGTCTATGAATGGCTGATGTGGCAGATGGGCGGCTTCGGCCCGATGCCGGGCCAGGTGCATCACTTCATCGCGCTGGAGAATGAAACCGACCGCGCCTATGGCCTCAAGCGCTACATGGCCGAGACACGCCGGCTCTATGGCGTGCTGGACCGCCGGCTGGAGGGGCGCGATTTCGTCGCCGGCGAGCTTTCGGTCGCCGACTTCGCGATCCTCGGCTGGGCCTGGCGCCACCCGCGCCACAAGGTGGAGCTGAAGGACTTTCCGAATGTCGAGCGCTGGTACAACGCCCTGATGGCCCGCCCGGCCACCAAACGCGGCATGGAAGCGAAGCTGGATTGAGGCGTCGCTATCGCCAGCCACCACTGTCGTCGCCCGGCCGGGCGATGACAGCGCGCCTAATGCGCCTCGTCCCAATTATCGGCGGCGCGTGCGTCGACCTGCAGCGGCAGCGAGAGCAGCACCGCGGGGAACGGCGCGTCCTGCATGACGTGCTGCACGACCGGCAGCGTCGCCGCCACCTCGCTGTCGGGCACCTCGAAGATCAGTTCGTCGTGGACCTGCAGCAGCATCTGCGCCGAGAGCTTCTTCTCCGCCAGCGCGTCTTCCATCCGGATCATGGCGCGGCGAATGATGTCGGCGGCGGTGCCTTGCAGGCGCGCATTGATCGAGGCACGTTCGTTGAACGCGCGCACCGATGCATTGGAGGCCTTGATATCAGGGTAGTACATCTTCCGGCCGAACAGCGTGGTGACATAGCCGTTCCTGCGGCATGATTCCCGGGTCTCGTCCATATAGGCGCGGATGCCCGGGAAGCGCTCGAAATATTTCTTGATGTAGGCGGAGGCTTCCTCGCGGGCGATGCCGAGCTGGTTGGCGAGGCCGAACGCCGAGATGCCGTAGATGATGCCGAAATTGATCGCCTTGGCGCGGCGGCGCACCTCGCCCGGCATGTCCTTGATCGGCACGCCGAACATCTCGGACGCCGTCATGGCGTGAATGTCGAGCCCGTCGCGGAACGCCTGCTTCAGCACCGGGATGTCGGCGATCTCGGCCAATAGCCGAAGTTCGATCTGCGAATAGTCGGCCGACACCAGCTTGTGGCCGGCGGTGGCGACAAAGGCGCGGCGGATCTTGCGGCCGTCCTCGGTGCGCACGGGGATGTTCTGCAGGTTCGGCTCGTTCGACGACAGCCGCCCGGTGGTGGTCGCGGCCAGCGCGTAGGTGGTGTGCACGCGGTGGGTCTGCGGATGCACATAGGTCGGCAGCGCGTCGGTATAGGTCGATTTCAGCTTCGAGACCTGCCGCCATTCCAGGATCTTCTTGGGGAATTCGTGGCCCTGCTCGGCGAGGTCGTCGAGCACCTGCGCCGAGGTCGACCACGCGCCGGTCTTGGTCTTGCTGCCGCCGGGCAGTCCCATCTTGCCGAAGATGATGTCGCCGAGCTGCTTGGGGCTGCCGACATTGATCGGCTCGCCGGCGATTTCCTGGATCTCGGCCTCGACCCGCGCCGCGGTCTGGGCGAAATCCCCCGACAGCCGCGACAGCACCTGGCGGTCGATCGAGATGCCGCGCCGCTCCATCCGCGCCAGTACGCTGATCAGAGGCCGTTCCAGCGTCTCATACACCGTCGTCATGTGCTCGGCCGCGAGCCGCGGCTTCAGCACGCGCTGCAGCCGCAAAATCACGTCGGCGCTTTCGGCCGAATAGGCGGTCGCCCTGTCGATCGTGACCTGGTCGAAGGTCAGCTTGTTCTTGCCGCTGCCGACGAGTTCGCCATAGCCGAGCACCGCATGGCCGAACCAGCGCTCGGAGAGCGATTCCAGGGCATGCGAGTTGCGCCCGGCATCGAGCGCGTAGGACATCAACTGCGCGTCGTCGACGTTGCGCAGCGTGACGCCGTGCTGCGCCAGCACCACGGCGTTGAACTTGATGTTGAAGCCGATCTTGAGCAGGCCTGACGATTCCAGCAGCGGCTTCAGCGCGGCCAGCGCGTCGGCCGCCTTGATCTGGTCCGGGGCGAGGCCGGCGTCGAACAGGCCCGCGCCGCCGCCGGATTGCTTGTGGGCGAGGGGAAGATAGCAGGCATCGTTCGGCCCCAGCGCCAGCGCGATGCCGCAGATATCGGTCTGCATCGGATCGTCGCCGCTCGCCTTGACGTCAACGGCGAAGGCGCCGGCATCATGGGCGCGCGCGATCCAGGCCTTGAGTTCGGCCATCGAACCGATGGCCTGGTACTTGCCGCGATCGACAGGCAGTTTCCGCATGGCTTCGGCGCGCGCTGCGGCAAGCGAGATCGGCGTACCCTTGAGGCTCGCCGCCTTGTCCTGCTTGTCGGTGCCCCTGGCCGGCGCGGCTGCGCTGCCGGCGGCGGGCGAGGCGGGCGCGTCGAACAGCGTCGCGCCTTCCGCATAGCCCTCCGGCTTCCCGCCGGATGGCGGAGCCGAAAAAACGCTGGCGCCGCTCTTGTTGCCCGCGTCCGGCTCGATGTCGGAGGGATCGATCTGCGAATATTCGGCGACCCGGCGGGTGAGGGTGGAGAACTCCATTGCCTTCAGGAACGCGATCAGCTTGCGCGCGTCCGGCTCGTGCACGGCGAGGTCGTCGAGCGGCACTTCGAGATCGACCTTGTCGTCGAGCAGCACCAGTTGCCGCGAGATCCGCGCCTTCTCGGCGTTCTCGATCAGGGCCTGCCGTCGCTTCGGCTGCTTGATCTCGGTGGCGCGGAACAGCAGTTGTTCGAGGTCGCCATATTCCACGATCAGTTGCGCCGCGGTCTTGACACCGATGCCGGGGACACCAGGCACGTTGTCGGTGGAATCGCCGGCCAGCGCCTGCACCTCGACGACCTTTTCCGGCGGCACGCCGAATTTTTCGATCACCTCCGGAATGCCGATGCGGCGATCCTTCATGGTGTCGTACATCGTGACCTTGTCGGTCACGAGTTGCATCAGATCCTTGTCTGAGGAGACGATGGTCGTGGTCGCGCCGCGCTCGTTGCCGAGCCGCGCATAGGTCGCGATCAGGTCGTCGGCCTCGAAGCCGACCTGCTCCAGGCAGGGCAGGTCGAACGCGCGCACGGCTTCGCGGATCAGCGCGAATTGCGGGATCAGGTCGTCAGGCGCCGGCGGCCGGTGCGCCTTGTAGTCGGGATAGAGCTTGTTGCGGAAGGTGATTTCCGACTTGTCGAACACGATGGCGAGGTGGGTCGGCCGGTCATTCTCCGGCATGTCGCGAAGCAGTTTCCACAGCATGTTGCAGAAGCCGAGCACGGCGTTGACCTGCAGCCCGTCGGATTTGCGGCTGAGCGGCGGCAGCGCGTGATAGGCGCGGAAAATGTAGGAGGAGCCGTCGACCAGAAACACATGGTCGCCCTTGCCTGCCTGTTTGGCGGCCTTGGCTGGAACTTTGGCGGGAGCGGGCTTGGCGGCGGCTTTGGGGGCTGATTTCGGCATGGCCGAAATTTAGGGATTTTTGCGCGGATTGACAGCCTTGGGGGCGGGATTTTGGTGGCTACCGCACAGCCAATTGCCGTCGTCCCGGGCAAGCGAAGCGCGACCCGGGACCCATAACCACGGGCGGCCATTGTTGGGCAATCCAGCGGTCCCACCGAGTCCAGCCCTGAGGGCCGGTGGTTATGGTCCCTTGCGTTCGCAGGGACGACACGAAGCGGTGAATCCTACTCCGCCGGCTGCAGTGTCGGCGCGGCCTTCTTCGGCGCGATCCAGAACGCGTCGGGACGCTCGAACAGGAAGTCGGCGCGCAGCGCCAGGGCCAGCCGCCAGATCACGATGGCGCCGGCAACACCGGCCACAGTGACGATCAGGGAGATCGCCCCGATATCGGCGATCACGCCGGTCTTCAGCAGCAGCGTTCGCGTCACCGCCATCGGCAGGAAGAAGGCGAGATAGATGACGATCGAGTGCTCGCCGCAATAGCGCAGGAAGTTCAGCCATTGCATGCGCGCCAGCAGCGTGCCCATCACGATGATGGCGCCGGCCCCGGCAAAGCCGAGCGCCAGCGAGACCAGCGGCAGATGGCTGTAGTCCGCCGTCACGAGGCCGCCATTGACGAGCGCCCACAGCGCCAGCCCCATTAGCGCCAGCCCGGGCCTTGCCCGCGAACGGTCCGACAGCGCGAACACGTAGGATGCGAACAGATAGCCGGAATAGAAATAGACGAAGCGCGCACAGAATTCGTCGATCACCGTCCAGTGCGTCCCGACATGTGCCATCTCCAGCGCGGCGGCGACCAGCCAGATCGCAAGCGGAGGGACACCGCGTGACAGTTTTGTGACGATGAAGAAGATCGGCAACAGATAAATGAACCACAGCGTGCCGAACGGCTCGACGAAGGATTCCAGATAGAGGTAGCCGACATGAGGCCAGCCCTGTTCGGCGGCGAAGCCGGGCGCCTTGAAGCCGAACTGGATTGTCATCCACAAGACGTAAAAATATGCGAAATGCACGACCTTGCGGTCGAGATAGGTGCGCCAGTCGCGGTCGATCACGACTGCGAGAAACAGACCCGAAATCAGGAAGAAGTCCGGCATCCGGAACGGCTGGGCGAACATGACGAACGCATGCATGAACCCGGTATCACCGGCCGCCTTTTCCACGCCCAGCACCGAATGCATCATCACCACCATGACGATGCAGATGCCCTTGGCGTAGTCCACCCAGTCGATGCGGGTGGGACGTCCAGGTACGGGGGATGTGCCGTTTGAAGTCATTGCTGTCCCTTTTCGGCGCGACGTGGCCGCATCTTCGGCCCGAAGCGTTGCTTTCTTCTTTATTCATACAAGGATCGTGCCGGGACCCCTGCGCTTTCCGGTTTCCCTGGGGACGAAAAATGCTCTAAGACGCCCGAAAAATCGAGACTGGCGTTAACCATTCAATACGGATTGTTTCCATGCGAATCGCCATGATTGGCACGGGCTATGTGGGGCTGGTCTCCGGCGCCTGCTTTGCCGATTTCGGTCACCACGTCACCTGCGTGGACAAGGATGCCGGAAAGATCGAGGCCCTGCGCCGCGGCGAGATTCCGATCTTCGAACCCGGGCTGGACGAACTGGTGGCGTCCAACGTCAAGGCCAAACGGCTGGACTTCACCACCGACCTGACTGCGCCGGTTGCCGATGCCGACGCCGTGTTCATCGCGGTCGGCACGCCCTCGCGGCGCGGCGACGGCCATGCCGATCTCACCTACGTCTACAGCGCGGCGCGCGAGATCGCCGCCGCGCTGTCGGGCTTCACGGTGGTGGTGACGAAATCGACCGTGCCGGTCGGCACCGGCGACGAGGTCGAGCGGCTGATTCGCGAGGCCAACCCGTCGGCCGAATTCGTGGTCGCCTCGAACCCGGAATTCCTGCGCGAGGGCGCGGCGATCCGCGACTTCAAATTTCCGGACCGCATCGTGGTCGGCACCTCGGACGAGCGCGGGCGCAAGGTGCTGGGCGACGTCTACCGGCCGCTGTCGCTCAACCAGGCGCCGATGATGTACACCGCGCGGCGCACCGCGGAGCTGATCAAATACGCCGCCAACGCGTTCCTCGCGACCAAGATCACCTTCATCAACGAGATCGCCGATCTCTCCGAAAAGGTCGGCGCCGACGTGCAGGAAGTCGCGCGCGGCATCGGGCTCGACAACCGTATCGGATCGAAATTCCTGCATGCCGGCCCGGGCTTCGGCGGCTCGTGCTTCCCGAAGGATACCCGCGCGCTGGTCAAGATCGCGCAGGACCATGACGTGCAATTGCGCATCGTCGAGGCCGTGCTCGGTGTCAACGACAACCGCAAGCGGGCGATGGCGCGCAAGGTGTCGAATGCCGTCGGAAACCTCCGCGGCAAGACCGTGGCGGTGCTCGGCCTCACCTTCAAGCCCGACACCGACGACATGCGCGAGGCGCCGTCGATCCCGCTGGTCACCGGGCTGCTCGACATGGGCGCAAAGGTCCGCGCGCACGATCCGGTCGGCATCGAACAGGCGCGCAAGGAACTGCCCGACATCGAATATTGCGACGATCCCTATCAATGCGTGAAGGGCGCGGACGCCCTGGTGATCGTGACCGAATGGGTCCAGTACCGCGCGCTCGACCTGGACCGCATCAAGCGCGCGATGGCCCAGCCCGTCGTGGTCGACCTGCGCAATATCTACCGTCCCGCGGATATGGCGGCGCACGGCTTTACGTACGAGAGCGTAGGGCGGACTCAGCCCCGGAAGTAGCCGCAACCACGGTTGTCATACCCCGCGCAGGCGGGGTATCCAGTACTCGCGCTGTTCGCAGTCAGTAACGCCAGCGTTTACTGGATCACCCGCTTTGGCGGGTGATGACGGATCAGAGATATTGCCTCTCACTTTTGATACCCCCCTCCCGATCGATGCGGTGCTCGACGAGCTCGACCGTACGCTCGCGGCCAATAACACCGCGGTGCTGGTGGCGCCGCCCGGCGCCGGCAAGACCACGCGGGTGCCGCTGGCGCTGCTCGATGCGCCCTGGCTGAACGGCAGGAAGATCATCATGCTGGAGCCGCGGCGCATCGCGGCGCGGGCCAGCGCGGAGCGGATGGCGCGAACGCTTGGCGAGCGGGCAGGCGAGACCGTCGGCTATCGCGTGCGCTTCGGCTCGAAGGTTTCGCGCGCGACCCGGATCGAAGTCGTCACCGAGGGAATCTTCTCGCGGCAGATTCTCGACGATCCCGAATTGTCAGGCGTTGCCGCCGTGCTGTTCGACGAATTTCACGAGCGCTCGCTCGATGCCGATCTCGGGCTGGCACTGGCGCGCGACGCGCAGACCGGCCTGCGCGAGGACCTGCGAATCCTCGTGATGTCGGCGACGCTCGATGGCGCACGGGTCGGCAAGCTGCTCGGCGACGCGCCTGTGGTTGCCAGCGAAGGCCGCGCCTTTCCGGTGGAGACGCGCTATCTCGGCCGCAAGGCCGATGCGCCGATCGAGCGGCAGATGGCGGATGCAATCGTATCGGCGCTGCGCGCCGATCCCGGCTCGGTGCTGGCGTTTCTGCCCGGCGCCGCCGAAATCCGCCGCACGCAGAATTTCCTCGGCGAGCGGGTGCACGATCCTGCCGTCGAGATCGTGCCGCTGTTCGGCGCGCTCGATGCCGCCGTGCAGGATCGCGCCATCGCGCCGGCGCCGAAGGGAAGCCGCAAGGTGGTGCTGGCGACGTCGATCGCCGAAACTTCGCTGACCATCGAGGGCGTGCGCATCGTGGTCGATTCCGGCCTGGCGCGGGTGCCGCGCTACGAGCCTGATATCGGCCTGACCCGGCTCGAGACCGTGCGCGCCTCGCGCGCGGCGGTCGACCAGCGCCGCGGCCGCGCCGGCCGCACCGAGCCCGGCGTGTGCTACCGGCTGTGGGACGAGCCGCAGACGGCTTCGCTTGCGGCTTACACGCAGCCCGAAATTCTGTCGGCCGACCTGTCGTCGCTGGTGCTCGATCTCGCGCAATGGGGCGTGCGCGATCCGGCGACGCTGGCATTTCTCGATCCTCCGCCGGCGCCTGCGTTGAAGGAAGCCAATAGTCTGTTACACGAACTCGGCGCGCTCGATCCGGACGGCCGCATCACGTCAGAAGGACAAAGCCTGCGCGCGCTGGCGCTGCCGCCGCGGCTGGCGCGCATGATCGTGGATTCGCATCGGCTGGGGGCGGGCGCGGAGGCGGCCGGAATTGCCGCTGTTCTGACCGAGCGCGGCCTTGGCGGCGACAGCGTCGATCTCGATGTCAGGCTCGACCAGTTCGGCCGCGACCGCTCAGCCCGCGCCGCCAGCGCGCGCAGCCTTGCGCAGCGCTGGGCGCAGCAGGTGGCGGCGACCGAAGGGCCGCCTGCCGAATACAGCTCGCCCTCCACCGGGATCATGCTGGCGCTGGCCTTCCCCGACCGCGTCGCGCGCAACCGAGGCAATGGCAGTTTTGTGCTGGCAAATGGCCGCGGCGCCGCCGTCGAGCAGGCCTCGTCGCTGGCGCGCGTGTCCTATATCGCGGTGGGGGAGTTGACCGGCACCGCCGCGCAGGGACGCATCCTCCTTGCCGCGCCGATCGCGCAGGCCGACATCGAAACGCGCTTCGCCGATCAGATCGAGGACACCGAGGAAATTACATTCGATCGCGGCGCGATGGCGCTGCGCGGACGCCGCAAGCGGACGCTGCACGCGATCACGCTGTCCGAAGCTCCCCTTGCGCTGTCGCCCTCGGCGGAGACCGCGCGCATTTTCGCCGCCGGTCTGGTTGCCGCCGGGCTCGACCGGCTGCCATGGTCCAAGGCGCTGAAGCAGTGGCGCGATCGCGTGATGTTCCTGCGCAAGGCGGAAGGCGATAGCTGGCCCGATCTGTCCGATACGTCGCTCGCCACCGAGGCCGAAAACTGGCTGATGCCGGCGCTCTACGACAAGACCTCGTTGAAGGAAATTTCCGCCGGCGATCTTTCCGAGGCGTTGATGGCGTTGTTGCCGTGGGAATTGCGTTCGCGGCTGGAGCGCGAGGCGCCGACGCATTTCGAGGCGCCGACCGGCACGATGCTGGCGATCGATTACGAAGCCGAGCAGGGCCCGACCATTGCCGTGCGCCTGCAGGAGCTGTTCGGGCTCAACACGCACCCCTCGATCGCCAGGGGCGCGGTGCCGCTGGTGCTGGAATTATTGTCGCCGGCGCAGCGCCCGGTCCAGGTGACACGCGACCTGCCGGGCTTCTGGCGCGGCAGCTATGCCGCCGTTCGCTCCGACCTGCGCGGCCGCTATCCCCGCCATCCCTGGCCGGAAGACCCCGCCAGCGCGCCGCCGACCCGGCGGGTCAAGCCGCGCGGGACGTGAGTTCCTTTTCGCCGCCCTTTCGCGGGGAGAAGCTAAAGAGACCGCGTTAACCCTTCACTCATCCTTTTCGCCAAAATGGCAGCCTCCGCCGCCCCCGTTAGTCGCCGCTTGGCGACTGGCGTGGTGATATCGGCGGTCCGGCAATCGAGTGTGGCGTAATGCGTAACCTGATGATCCTTGCCGCCGTTCTGGTCGGCGCAGGCACCTACATGGCGCAGATGGCGGACCAGATGTCGCCGGCTGCGGCATCCGCCAAGGCGGCACCGAAACCGATGTCCGCCCAGACGGTCGCGCAGGCCTCCGGCCGCAGCTTCGACATTCCCCGTGACGCACGCGGCCATTTCTCGGCCGATGGCCGCATCGAGGGACAGCGCATCAACTTCATGGTCGATACCGGCGCTTCGGTGGTCGCCTTGAACGAGAAATCCGCGGCGCGGTTCGGCCTGCGGCCCTCGCGCAGCGACTACAACGCGACCGTGTCCACCGCCAACGGCACCATCAAGGCCGCGCGGGCGCGGCTCGCGATGATCGAGCTTGGCGGTCTCGTGGTGCGCGACGTCGACGCGCTGGTGCTGCCCGACGAGGCATTGTCCGAGAACCTGCTCGGCCTGTCGTTCCTGTCGAAGCTGAAGCGCTTCATATATGCCGACGGCAAGCTGGTGCTGGAACAGTAAGGCCATCCGTTCCTGGTTGTTGCCTCTCCCGGTTAGCTTGGCGGCATGCTATATTAGTCAAATGAACAGATCCGAAGCCTTGGAAACCCTGCGTCGCTCCGAACACGCCCTGCGCGGGCGTGGTGTGAAGCATGCCGCCTTGTTCGGATCAGTCGCACGGGGCGAAAATCGCTCCGACAGCGATATCGATATCATGATCGAAATCGATCCCGAGGCTCGTATTACGGTCTTCGATTACGTGGACATCAAGGGATACATCGCACAGCTCTTTGACGGTCCCGTGGACGTTGTTAACCGCGAAGGGCTCAAACCTTATGTCCGCCCGGCGGCGATGGCTGACGTGATCTATGCCTTCTGACCCCACGGACGGTGCGCTCCGCGATATCCTCCATCACATCGATTTGGCGACGAACTTCATCGAAGGTTTGAACCGCGAAACGTTCAAGGCGGATTTGCAGGCTTTCTATGCAGTCACCCGTTGCCTGGAGATCATATCTGAAGCTTCGCGGCGTCTACCAAATGAGATTAAGGCGCGCCATCCCATGATTTCCTGGAAGCAAATGGCTGACGCCGGAAACGTCTATCGTCACGACTATGAGGACGTTGCAGCCCAACTGGTCTGGGATACCGTGCAGCAATCCTTGCCGACGTTGAAGGTTGTCATCGGAGCAGAAATTCGGAAATCGGGCGCCTGAGTTGTGAGGTGCTGTTTGCCGTAATTGCCAAATCCGCCGCAAATAGTGGTCACAAGGCGCTGGTCCCGCCTATCGCCCGGCCCGCGTATTCGCTATGGCTGCGGTGTTTCGTTCTGCTTTTTCATGACAAGGCGATTACATGTTTCCAAAGCCCAAATCCGTGCTGGTTCCGAACACCTATGAATTCGAATCCGGACCGATGGTGAAGGCGACCGGCTTTCGCGAATACGACGCACGCTGGCTGTTCGAGAAGGAAATCAACCTGATGGGCGTTCAGGCGCTGGGCATGGGGCTCGGCGCGCTGATCGCGGAACTCGGCGTCAGGCAGGAGATCGTGACCGGCCATGATTTCCGCGGCTATTCGGCCTCGATCAAATATGCGCTGATTTCCGGCCTGATGGCGGCGGGCTGCAAGGTGCACGACATCGGGCTTGCGGTCACGCCGATGGCCTATTTCGCGCAGTTCGATCTCGACGTGCCCTGTGTCGCCATGGTGACGGCCTCGCACAACGACAATGGCTGGACCGGCGTCAAGATGGGCGCCAACCGGCCGCTCACCTTCGGCCCTGACGAGATGACGCGGCTGAAGGAAATCGTGCTCAACGCCGAGTTCAGGAACAGGGCCGGCGGCGCCTATCAATTCCACGAGAATTTTCCGGCGCGCTACATCGCCGATCTCACGAGCCGCCCGAAGCTCAAGCGCAGGCTGAAGGTCGTGGCCGCCTGCGGCAACGGCACCGCGGGGGCCTTCGCGCCGCAGGTGCTGGAAGCGATCGGCTGCGAGGTGATCCCGCTCGATACCGAGCTCGATCACACCTTCCCGAAATACAATCCGAATCCGGAAGACATGGAGATGCTGCACGCGATCCGCGATGCCGTGCTCGAGCACAAGGCCGACGTCGGCCTCGGCTTCGACGGCGACGGCGACCGCTGCGGCGTGGTCGACAACACCGGCGAGGAGATCTTCGCCGACAAGGTCGGCGTGATGCT
This sequence comes from Bradyrhizobium sp., assembly GCF_036735945.1. Taxonomy (GTDB): domain Bacteria; phylum Pseudomonadota; class Alphaproteobacteria; order Rhizobiales; family Xanthobacteraceae; genus Bradyrhizobium. The sequence continues at coordinate 18,970 of NZ_DAINNI010000017.1, forward strand.
GGCGCGCGACATGTCGGCGATCCACAAGGATGCGCAGTTCGTGGTCGACGTCAAATCGACCGGGCTGTTCGTGACCGACCCCGTGCTGCAGAAGCAGGGCGCCAGGACCGCCTACTGGAAGACCGGACATTCCTACATGAAGCGCCGCACCCATGAGATGGGCGCGCTGGCGGGATTTGAGAAGTCCGGCCACTTCTTCTTCAACAAGCCGCTTGGCCGCGGCTATGACGACGGCCTGGTCTCCGCGATCGCGATCTGCGAGATGCTCGACCGCGCACCCGACAAGTCGATGGCCGACCTGAAGAATGCGATTCCGAAGACCTGGTCGTCGCCGACGATGTCGCCGCATTGCGCCGACGAGGTGAAGTACGGCGTGGCGGACGCCGTGGTGAAGCACTTCGAGACGCTGCAGAAGAACGGCGAGAAGGTCGCGGGCCAGAAGATCCGCGACCTCGTCACCGTCAACGGCGTGCGCGTCACCGTCGAGGACGGCAGCTGGGGACTGGTGCGGGCCTCATCGAACAAGCCGGAGCTGGTGGTCGTGGTCGAAAGCCCGGTCAGCGAAGCGCGCATGCGCGACATGTTCGAGGCGATGGATGGCGTGCTGCGCACGCATCCCGAGGTCGGCGCGTACAATCAGAAGATTTGAGAGTGAGTATCTCCCCCGCTGAAACGGGGGAGATCGCATCTGCCGTTACGCAACGCGCAGCGAGCCAAGGAACCTGGAGACCTCGGACTTCAGGCGCTCGGACTGCGACGACAATCCGTTGGCGGCATCCTGCAGGCTGGCCGCGGCCTTGCCGGACTGTTCCGACGCCTGGCTGACACTGAGGATGTTGGCGTTGACGTCCCTGGTGCCGTTTGCCGCCTGCAGCACGTTGCCGGCGATCTCGCGGGTCGCCGCGCCCTGCTGCTCGACCGCGGCGGCGATCTGGCTGGAGATCTCGTCGATCTCGGCGATGGTGCCGCCGATGGTCTGGATCGCGTTGACGGCTTCGCCGGTCGCATTCTGGATGTCCTGGACCTGCGCGGAGATTTCTTCCGTCGCCTTGGCGGTCTGGTTGGCCAGTGCCTTGACCTCGCTCGCCACCACGGCGAACCCCTTGCCATGCTCGCCGGCGCGCGCCGCCTCGATGGTGGCGTTCAGGGCGAGCAGGTTGGTCTGGCTGGCGATGTTCTGGATCAGCGTGACCACCTCGCCGATCTTCTGGGTGCCGGCGGCAAGGCCCTCGACCACGGAATTGGTCCGGCGTGCTTCGCCGGCGGCCTTGCCGGCGATCTCCGCCGACCGCGTCACCTGCTGGGCAATGCTGTTGATCGACGCCGAGAGTTCCTCGGTCGCCGAGGCAACCGTTTCGACATTGGATGAAGCCTGGTTCGAGGCATTGGCCGCGGCCGAGGTCTTGCTGATCGTTTCCTCGCTGCTGCCGCTCATGGTCGACGACAGGTTCTGCACCCTGGTCGCCGCGACCGCGACGGCCTCGACGATGCTTCCAACCGTGCGCTCGAACCCGGCGGCCAGTTCGTGCCGCGCGGCGTCACGCTCCTGCTTGGATTTTTCCTCGACGTCCAGCCGCTCGCGGTTGGCGCGGGCTTCCGAAGCGCCGGCCGCCGCGGCTTCCGCGCTCTTCTGGGCCGTCGTCTCGAACAGATGCGAGAGCTTGAACGACAGCCAGCTCAGGACGCCGGCCTCCATCAGCAGGATGACGGCGTGCAGCACCACGCGGCCGAGATCGGCGCCGCCGGGATAGATCGCGGCCGGCAGCAGGAAATTCAGCGCCAAATGATGCAGCGCGACGGCGACGGTGCCGGCAAGGATCGGGCGATAGTCGCAATAGGCGACCAGGCAGGCCAGCGCGGCAAAGAAATACATGTGCATGTCGAGCTGCCAGGCATGACCGGCGAGCTGGTAGGCGAACACCGAAACTCCGCCCATCAGCGCGACGGCAAAGATCAGGCGTGTCGACAGGCCGTTGCCCGAACTCGCCCACGATGCCGTCGCGGCCAGCGCCATGGCTGCCATCAGCGCCGTCGGTCCCATCCAGCCGCTGTCGCGCATCAGGCCGATGGCGAACGCAATGGGAACATGAAGCCAGAGCAGGCCGAGCAAGGCCTTGCTGGTGGTTTCGCGCAAGGCTGCGAGATCGTCGCTTTCATTGATCATTTCATGTCCCCAATATGCAAAGTCATTCCGGAAGGGCGTTCTGTTTGCTGAAACAGGCTGCAATGGCTTGCGGGTCGATCGTGAACCAGGCTCCGGCTTCGTAAAGCCGCGACAGGCCATCGCGGCCGTCGGGTCGCACCACCAGAAGCGATGGGACGGCGGTCATGCGGACGATCGCAGCGTTGGCCGAAGTTACGGCCGACAGGGCCTGCTCGGAATTCCACCAGGCCGGGAATGCCACCGCCACGACTTCAGCGCCGGGACGGGCCTGAAAGGCCAGTCCTGCGATGCAGATGAAGCTGGCAAGCAGCAGCAGCGTGGCGTTGAGCCACGCCGGCCACAGGCGGCTGGCTGGTGCGTGTGTCGGACCCATCCCCTGTGTCTATGGACACAGGGCTAATGTTCGGTGAAAGCTCTGGTCCGTAGAATTGCGGACGTCGCCTACGCCGCCGGCACCGGCAGCGCGGTCACCGACTTGATCTTCTCCATCGCAAAGCGCGAGGTGACGTTCTTCAGCGGCACGGCGCTGATCAGCTTCTTGTAGAAAATGTCATAGCTCGCCATGTCGGCGACCACGACGCGCAGCATGTAGTCGACGTCGCCGGCCATCCGGTAGAATTCCATCACCTCGGGCATGGCGCTGACGGCGTCGGCGAATTTGCGCAGCCAGGCGTCGGAATGGTCGCTGCTCTCGACCGAGACGAACACGGAAATGCCGAGCCCGATCTTGTTCTGGTCGACCAGCGCGACCCGGCGCAGGATCACGCCGTCGGCCTCGAGCCGCTGGATCCGCTTCCAGCACGGCGTCGACGACAGCCCGACCCGGTCGCCGATTTCGGCGACCGACAGCGAGGCATCCTCCTGGAGCACGGTCAGAATCTTGCGGTCGATGGCGTCCAGGCGGCGATGGGCTTCGGGGAGCTGAACGGCTAGATCGGTCATGAGAAAAATGTTCCATAGAATAGGTGTGATATCCTAATATATAGAAAATTCTTCTATAGCAAGCCCCTCTAAGTCTTCACCGTGGCCTGGCCCGCAACCTTGCCGTGGCTCAAAAGCTCTTCAACTTCAGCACGTTGCGGGGCGGCGAAAGCGCCGCCGAAACGGGTGCATTTCAGGGCCGCGGCGGCCGAGGCAAATCGCAGCGCCTGCCGCAACTCCTGCTTCTCGGTGATGGCGAGGGCAAACGCGCCGTGGAAGACGTCGCCGGCGCCGAGCGTGTCCACGGTGTGGACCGGGAAGGCGGGGGTCTCCTGGATCTCGCCCTTCTCGTCGAGCCAGATCGTGCCCCGGGGGCCGCGCGTTCCCGCCAGGAAGGAGGGGGTCAGCCTGGCGATCTTCCTCAGCGCCTGGGCGTCGTCGGTAACATCGGCGGTCTCCTGCAGCGGTTCGCTGGAGAATACCAGGTGCGTCGAGGCGTTCAGCAGGCCCTCGCGCAGCGACATCGCCCGGTCGACGTCGACGATCACGGGAATGCCGCGCCGGACCGCCTCGGCGCAGAGCTCGGTGCAGAATTCAGCGCAGCGGCTCTCGGTGAGAATGGCGGCGCAATCGTCGAGCAGCGTGTCGAAGTCGGGCAATTTCACCTGCCACAGCTTCGGGTCGCGGAAGGTCACGATGGTGCGCTCGCCGGACGGGTCGATCATGACCGCCGAGATCGGCGTCACCAGATCAGGCATGTGGATGAGATGCCTGGTCTCGATGCCCTCATGCGCCATCTGGTCGAAGATGAAGCGGCTCGATGTTTCCCTGGCATCGCCCATCGGCCCGCAGATCGAGGCCCGGCCGCCGAGCCGCACGATGCCGATCGCCGCGTTGAGCGCATTGCCGCCGCAGATTTCGGCGAAGGCGGTGGCGTTCTCCTTGGAACCGCGCCCGGGAACACCCGGCGTGTGAAAGGTGAGGTCACGCACCGGCATGCCGATGCAGAGAATCCGCGGAGCCTTGGGCGCCTTGTCCTGAAAGTTCATTTCCGGAATCCGTCGTGTCCGTTCAAGCCCCAAATCAATCGGGCAGGGTCAATCGAGCCAAGGTCAATCGGGCCGGCAGGCGTCGGTTCCCCGCTATGCGCCGTTGTTGCCGCCGCCATGCAGCCATTGACCGATCAGATGATGCGCAATGGCGAAGGGATGAGCGGCAAACAGGCCGTCGGGGTGCTGGCGCTTGTGCATCAGCGCGAGTTCGGCGCGGTCGAACCAGCGCGCATCCTCGAGTTCGACGCGGTCGACGACGATGTCCTCGTTGATCGCGCGCGCCGTGCAGCCGATCATCAGCGACGACGGATAGGGCCAGGGCTGCGTCATGTAGTAGCTCACGTCGGTCACGCGGATGCCGGATTCCTCCCAGATCTCGCGGCGCACGGCGTCCTCGATGGTCTCGGCTGCCTCGACAAAGCCGGCGAGGCACGAATACATGCCGGGCATGAACTGCTTCTGCCGGCCGAGCAGCGCCTTGTCGCCGAGGCTCACGAACATGATCACGACCGGATCGGTGCGCGGAAAATGCTCCGCCTTGCAGCTGCCGCATTCGCGCTTCCAGCCGCCTTCCCGCATCGAGGTGCGCGCGCCGCAATTGGCGCAAAATCCGTGGCGCTGATGCCAGCCCACCAGCGATTTCGCCATCGCGATGGCGGATAGCTGCTCGAGCGGCAGCACGCCTTGCATCGCCATGCCGCGCAATTCCGTGACCGCGACGTCGCTGCGGCCGACCAGTTTTTCCGCGGCGGCGGGCGCAATGCCCATGCCGAACACCGGCGCACCGTCGCGCAGTCCCAGGAAAACCGTGCCGGGATTGGCGCCGTAATCGAGCGATTCCCTGATCGAGAGCAGCGCGCGGGGGCCGCTCTCCTCCTGCTTCAGGACCAGCGAGTCGCGATAGATCACAAAGGCCCGCGCATTGCTCTGGCCTTCCATCGCAAGCAGCTTGTCGTCGTTGGTGCGCAGATGGGCGGCGCGATCGAGGACGTTGGTAACGAAGGCAGGCTTGCCCAAAGGATATTTGTCGAATGCGGCCATCTGTTCAACCCAACCAGATCTTGCGGCGAAGCGCGTTGATGAAATTCTGAACTTCCTCGGCGTCATGCGCCAGCGGCGGCATCACGCCCCAGACCGGGCGCGGCCAGGCGGCGTCGGTGGTGCGCCGCGCGATGATATGGACATGCAACTGCGGCACCAGATTGCCGAGCGCCGCGACATTGAGCTTGTCGCATTTGGTGATCTCCTTCAGCGCCCGCGAGACCCGGGAGATTTCGGTCATCAATTGCGCCTGCTCGACCTCGCCGAGATCGATGATTTCCACCGCGCCCTCCCGGCGCGGCACCAGCAGCAGCCAGGGGTAATGCGCGTCCTTGATGACCAGCACCTTGCTCAGCGGCAGGTCGCCGATATCGATGGTGTCTTTCGTGAGTTGGGAGTGCAGCGACCAGGCGTCAGAGGGCATGGGAGGTCTATAATCCTTGAAGTGGCCTTGCAGAGGGCGGACCGCGCAACCAACACCCGTCATGCCCGGGCTTGTCCCGGGCATCCACGCCTTTCTTGTGCTGGATCAGAGGAAGCAAGACGCGGATCGCCCGGTCAAGCCCGCCCATGACGAAGGAGGGTAGTTCCGGGCGCATGGCGCCATCAACCCCGCTTGCTTTCCGGGCCTTTTGGCCCCAAATAGGGACCGGGAGATTGGCGGTGGACGAGCCACTCGCCAACCGGGTCAGGTCCGGAAGGAAGCAGCCCTAACGAGGTCCGGATCGGGTCGCTCGTCAGTCTCCTACCTGTTTTTCGAGCAAATCGCGCATGAAAGCGGCTCGCTCCGCCGCCATGCGCTCGATTGCGTCCTGTCCGCAAGCCGGCCCCGAGAGACAATCAATTGCGGATCGATCGATGAGTGATGCTGGCGCTCCCCCCGACAAGTCAGAAGGCCAGGGTGGCCCAGGGCTCGGCAGCGAGGCCGCCAAGCCCTACCGGGTGCTGGCACGCAAATACCGCCCCTCCAGCTTTGACGATCTGATCGGCCAGGAGGCCATGGTCCGCACCGTTTCGAATGCGTTCGAAACCGGGCGAATTCCACAGGCCTGGATCCTGACCGGCGTCCGCGGCGTCGGCAAAACCACCACCGCGCGAATCCTCGCCCGTGCGCTCAACTACGAGAAGCCGGATGGTTCGGTGAAGGGGCCGACCATCCACATGCCTGATTTGGGCGTGCACTGCCAGCCGATCATGGAAAGCCGGCATATGGACGTGCTGGAAATGGACGCCGCGTCGCATACCGGCGTCGACGACGTCCGCCAGATCAATGACAGCGTGCGCTATGCACCCGCCAGCGCCCGCTACAAGGTCTACATCATCGACGAAGTCCACATGCTGTCGACGGCGGCCTTCAACGCCTTCCTGAAGACGCTGGAGGAGCCGCCCGAGCACGCCAAGTTCGTGTTCGCCACCACCGAAATCCGCAAGGTCCCGGTGACGGTGCTGTCGCGCTGCCAGCGTTTTGATCTCCGCCGCGTCGAGGCCGACGTGCTGATGGGGCATCTGTCCAGTATCGCCGGCAAGGAAGGCGTCGAGGTCGAGCCTGAGGCGCTCGGCATCATCGCGCGCGCCGCCGAAGGTTCGGTGCGGGATTCGCTCTCGCTGTTCGATCAGGCGATTGCGCATGCCGCGGGCACCGTGCGTGCCGACGCGGTGCGGCAGATGCTTGGCCTCGCCGACCGCACAAGGGTGATCGACCTGTTCGAGCATCTGGCCCGCGGCGATATCGCCAGCGCGTTCGGCGAATTCCGTTCGCAATATGACGTCGGCGCCGATCCGGTCGTGGTGCTGTCCGACCTCGCCGAATTCGTCAATTTCGTTACCCGCGTGAAGATCGTCCCCGCCACCGCCGACAATGTCGCGTTCGGCGAGACCGAGCGCGTGCGCGGGCGCGAATTCGCCGCCAGGCTGTCGATGCGGGTGCTGTCGCGGATGTGGCAGATGCTGCTCAAGGGCATCGCCGAGGTGCAGACCGCGACGCGTCCGGCGGCGGCCGCCGAAATGGTGCTGGTCCGCATCGCCTATGTCGCCGATTTGCCGACCCCGGACGAAGCAATCCGCATGCTCGACCAGAACGGCGGCGGAGCGCAGATCGCCTCGAACAACTCGGCGCCGTCACGTCCCGCGCCGGCCGCGCCGGTGTCCCAGATGTCAGCGGCGCCGATGCGAACGCCGGCCTCGCCGCGCGCCGGCGCGGAAGCCTCCGCGCGCCCGCAAATGGCAGCGCCGTCGGCCGAGACCAGCTCCGCACCCGTGCTGCGGATCAACAGCTTTCCGCAACTGGTGGCGCTCGCGGGCGAGAAGCGCGATCTCATGACCAAGGCGGCGCTGGAGGCCGATATGCGGCTGGTCCGGTTCGAGGACGGGCGGCTGGAGGTGGCGCTGGAGCGCAACGCGGCGCGGGGGCTGGTCAACGACCTCTCCCGCAAGCTGGAACTGTGGACCGGGCGGCGCTGGACCGTGGTCGTCTCGAATGAAGAGGGACAGCCGACGCTGCGCGCGCAGAACGAGCAGGCGCGGAACGAGCACGCCCGCGCAGCCGAGGCCGATCCGCGCGTGCAGGAGGTGCTGTCGCGGTTTCCCGGCGCCAGGGTAATCGAGGTGCGCCGCCTTGCCGCCGAGCCGCCGGAATCCGATATTAACGCTGAAGACTTGAACGAGAGTTCCGACGGCGACGACGACTGATCGGACTCGAGAGGACGGATCAATGGCTGATTTTCTCGGCATGATGAAGCAGGCGGCGCAACTGCAATCCAAGATGCAGGCGATGCAGGAAGAACTCGGCAATATCGAGGTCGAGGGCATTTCCGGCGGCGGGCTGGTTGCCGTGCGCATGACCGCGAAGATGGAAGTGAAGGGCGTCAGGATCGATCCGTCGCTGATGAAGGCTGAGGAGCGCGAGGTGCTCGAGGATCTCCTGGTCACCGCGCATGGCGATGCAAGGCGCAAGGCGGAAGTGGCGATGCAGGAGAAGATGCAGGCGCTGACCGGTGGCCTCGGCCTGCCGCCCGGACTGCTTGGTCTCGGCTGAAATGGCTGCGAGCGTTGCCGGCCCTGAAATCGAACGCCTGATCCAGCTTCTGGCGCGCCTGCCCGGGCTCGGACCGCGCTCGGCGCGCCGCGCCGCGCTGCATCTGATCAAGAAGCGCGAGGCGCTGATGACGCCGCTCGCCGGCGCGTTGCAGGTCGCGATCGAGCGCATCCAGGTCTGCAAGACCTGCGGCAATATCGACACCAACAATCCCTGCACGGTGTGCACCGATCCGCGGCGCGATCCCTCGACCATCGTCGTGGTCGCCGATGTCGCCGATCTCTGGGCGCTGGAGCGGGCCAATGCCACCAGCGGCCGCTATCACGTGCTCGGCGCCACATTGTCGCCACTTGACGGCGTCGGCCCGCAGGATCTGACCATCGACGCGCTGGTGGCGCGCGCACACGATCCACAGGTCAGCGAGATCGTGCTGGCGCTCAACGCGACGGTTGATGGCCAAACTACCGCCCACTACATCACCGATCTTCTGCAGGACGCCAATGTCAAGGTGACGCGGCTCGCGCATGGCGTCCCTGTCGGCGGCGAGCTTGATTATCTCGACGAAGGTACGCTATCGGCAGCGATGCGGCAGCGAACGCTGTTCTAATCCAACCATACGGAACTGATCGACATGACGAAACGAGGATTCGCCAGGCGCTCCCGCTTTGCGCTGATCATGGTGGCAGCAGCGCTGGCCGCGTCTTCCGCATCGGCGCAGCAAGGCGAGCCCGCGCCGAAGCCCGGCAAGCCGATCCATGCCGGCGACGTGCTGTCCGGCGAACTCAACGCGATGAAGGGCAGCAAGCGGGGCAAGCGCCCGCAGACCTACCAGATCACCAGCGAGCCGCGCCGCCTGCCGCCGCCGAACGGCCTCTGCAATCTCGAAACCGGCCCCGAAACGTTCCAGCTCGTCACCACCAGCGACGCCCAGGCCGCGCAACTGAAGAACTTCATCGGCAAGGAAATCTCGGTCAAGGTCGACGAGGTCGCCTGCGCGCAGGACGCCGGGCAGATGAGCGAAGCCGTCGTCACCAAATGGAGCGTGCTGACGAAGCATTAGGAAGCTTTGGGCTCTTCGTCGTCCCTGCGAACGCAGGGACCCATAGCCACAAATATTCATGATGTGATTACGCTGGAGCTCCAACGCGCTCAACAATCGGGATCGGCGGTTATGGGTCCCGGCGCGCGCTTCGCTTGGCCAGGACGACGGCGAGTTCTAGACCTTCACCGGTCCCAGCTTGTCGAAATGCCCGCGGCGCTGCAGCCAGGCCAGCAGGATCAGGCTCGGGATCGCGACCAGGACGCAGATCGCAAAGAACAGCGGCCACCCGGTCGCCTTCGCCACATAGCCCGCGCCGGAGGATAGATACGTCCGTCCCACGGCGGCGAGCGCGGTCAGCAGCGCGTACTGGGTCGCGGTGTGCAGCGGGTTCTGGCACAGCGCCGAGAGATAGGCGACGAAGATCACGGTGCCGATGGCGCTGGTGAAATTCTCCGCCGTGATCGCAAATCCCAGCGCCCACTGGTTGACGCCGACCATCGCCAGCCACGAGAACGACAGGTTGGCCACCGCCTGCAGCACGCCGCCGATCCAGAGGCTCGCGGCCAGCGAATAGCGCCGCGCCACGAACCCGCCGGCGAAGCCGCCGATCAGGGTCGCGGCGAGCCCGACGCCCTTCACGATTGCGGCGTAGTCGTTGCGGGTGAAGCCGAGGTCGATCACGAACGGCGCGGTCATTGTGCCGGAAAACGCGTCGGTGAACTTGAACAGCACCACAAAGGCCAGCGCCGCGAACGCGTCACGCCTGGTGAGGAATTCCGAGAACGCGCCGATCGCGGCATGCAGCACCCGGGAAAAGGCGCTCTCGCTGCGCGTCGCAGCTTCCGCGCGCGCCGATTGCTCAGGCTCCGTCGCGACCAGCGCCGTGACGGTGCCGACCAGCACCAGCGCGGCCATCACGACATAGCCCCACATCCAGGCTGCGCCGGGCTCGAGGCCGGTGTTCTGGAACCCGGTGACGATGAACAGCGCGCCGGCGGTCGAGACCAGCATGCCGATGCGATAGGCCGCGACATAAGAGGCCATTCCGGCGGCCTGTTCGCTCTCCGGCAGGCTCTCGACGCGAAACGCATCGACCACGATATCCTGCGTCGAGGACATCGTTGCGACCAGCAGGGCGCCCAGCGCCACGAACAGCGGCGAGCGAGCCGGATCGGTGATCGCCAGCAGCAGGATCGATCCGATCAGGAGCAGTTGGGAGAACACCAGCCAGCCGCGCCTGCGGCCGAACGCGCGGGTGAAGAACGGTACGTGCAGCGCGTCCACCAGCGGCGCCCACAGGAACTTCAGGGTGTAGGGCGTGCCCACCAGCGCAAACAGCCCGATCGTGCCGAGATCGACCCCGGATTCCCGCATCCACACCAGCAGCGTCGATCCCGACAGCGCCAGCGGCAGGCCGGAAGAAAAACCGAGCATCATCACGATCAGCACGCGCGGCTGAAGGTACACGGCAAGGCTCTCGCGCCAGGTGGGGGTGGGCGGTGTCTGGGAGCCGGCTTCGGGTGCGGTCATGCAGGGCGTGTTAGCAGATTTCCGTGCTTTCCCTCTCCCCTTGTGGGAGAGGGTGGATCGAATGAGCGGAAGCTCATTCGAGACGGGTGAGGGGTCTGTCTCCGCGGATAGAGACCCCTCATCCGCCTTGCCTTCGGCAAGGCACCTTCTCCCACAAGGGGAGAAGGAAAGATACTCACTCCCCCGCCTGCAGCTTGCGGGGGGCGGGGAACAGTTCGGCTGTTCCGCCCTTGACCACGCGCGGCGCCTCCACCGGCGGGTCCGCCTTGCTGAAATCGAGCTCCTCGATCCGGCCCGCGCGTTTCTCGATCTTGTCGGCCGAGATCAGGATCTGCCGCACGTCCTCGTTGACGTCGCCAAAATGCTTTTGCAGCTTGAGCACGCGGTCGCGCAGGCGGTTGAGGTCGTCGCCGAGGTTGAGCACCTCGGTACGGATCTGGTCGGCGGCATCGCGCATGCGCGCGTCCTTCAGGATCTGCTGCATCACCTGGATCGCCAGCATCAGCAGCGAGGGCGACACCAGCACGACGCGGGCGCGGTAGGCCTTCTGGATCACGTCGTCAAACCCGTCGTGGATTTCGGCGTAGACCGATTCCGACGGCACGAACATCAGCGCGGTATCCTGCGTCTCGCCGGTGATCAGATATTTTTCCGCGATGTCGCTGACATGCTTCATCACGTCGTTGCGCAGGCGCTGGCTGGCGAATTTGCGCTCCTCGTCCGTGCGCGCATCGTGCAGCGCGGTCATCGCCTCCAGCGGAAATTTCGCGTCGATGCAGAGCGGCCGCTGGTCGGGCAGGAACACCACGCAGTCCGGCCGCTTGCCCGACGAGAGCGTGTACTGGAACTCGTAGGAGCCCTGCGGCATGCCGTCCTGGACGATCGCCTCCATTCGTGCCTGGCCGAACGCGCCGCGCGACTGCTTGTTGGCGAGCACGTCGCGCAGCGTGGTCACCTGCGAGGTCAGGTCGGTGAGGTTCCTGTGCGCATTGTCGATGATGCCGAGGCGCTCGTGCAGCACGCGCAGGCTGTCCATGGTGTGGCGCGTCGTCGCTTCCATCGACTGGCCGACGCGATGGGTGACCGAATCCAGCCGCTCGTTGACCGCGCGCGCCATCTCGGCCTGGCGGCCGGCCAGCGACTGCGCCATCGCGTCGACGCGGCCGGTGGATTCGTTCTGGGCGCGCAGCATCTCGCTGACGCGCTCTTCCAGTTCGTCGGCGCGGATCGCCTGCGCCATCGCGACTTCCGCGCCGCGGCGGCCCGAACGGGCGAGGATGATGGCGATGGTCAGCAGCAGCACCAGCGCGAGCGCGGCGAAGCCGGCCAGCGCCTCGCCGACGTGAATCGGCAGTTCGCCGACGATGAAGAGAATTTCGTTCATGGCTCGACTTGTAGCCCGATTCGCTGCCTATCGCGAACGAAGAGAGAACATTTATGGTTAACCAGAGGCTAATTTTCGTGGTTAACGCGGTCTTAAAAATCATGGTTAAGGCCGCCTTAACCGGCGCCCCGGCGCATTGACCCCGGCAAATCAGCAGCTTAAATCGCGCGCTATGGCCTTAAGAGAAATCATCATCCTGCCGGACAAGCAGTTGCGGCTGGTCTCCAAACCCGTCGAGAAGGTGACGGCGGAGATCCGCAAGCTCGCCGACGACATGTTCGAGACCATGTACGACGCGCCCGGCATCGGGCTGGCGGCGATCCAGGTCGCGCAGCCGCTGCGTCTGATAACCATGGACCTCGCCAAGAAGGACGAGAACGGCGAGACCACGCCGAAGCCGCGGGTGTTCATCAACCCGGAGATCGTCTCCGCCTCCGAGGAACTGTCGGTCTACGAGGAAGGCTGCCTCTCGATCCCCGAATATTACGAGGAGGTCGAGCGCCCGGCGCGGGTGCGCATCCGCTTCACCGATCTCGACGGCAAGGTGATCGAAGAGGACGCCGACGGCCTGTTCGCCACCTGCATCCAGCACGAGATCGACCACCTCAACGGCGTGCTGTTCGTCGATTATCTGTCAAAGCTGAAGCGCGACCGCGTGATGAAGAAATTTACCAAGGCCGCCAAGCGCGCGACGGGGTGAGGCTGCCTCTCGTTTCGCCGTGATGCCCGGGCTTGTCCCGGCCATGACGGAGTAAACCAAATCGACCTGGGATTTCCGTTCCATGCCGCTCCGCCTGATCTTCATGGGCACGCCCGAATTCGCGGTGCCGACACTGCTCGAACTCGTGGCCCACGGCCATGAGGTCGTGGCGGTCTATACCCGCGCGCCAAAACCGGCCGGACGCGGCATGAAGATGCAACTGAGCCCGGTCGAGCAGGAAGCACGGCGGCTCGGCATTGCCGTGCTGACGCCTGCGACGCTGAAGACGGCCGAAGCGCTCGCCGAATTCCGCGCGCATGATGCGGATGCCGCCGTCGTGGTCGCCTACGGCATGATCCTGCCGCAGGCCATTCTCGACGCGCCGCGCCATGGCTGCTTCAACCTGCACGGCTCGCTCCTGCCGCGCTGGCGCGGCGCGGCGCCGATCAACCGCGCCATCATGGCCGGCGATGCCGAGAGCGGCGTGATGGTGATGAAGATGGATGCCGGGCTCGATACCGGCGATGTCGCGATGGCCGAGCGGCTGCCGATCACGGACACGATGACGGCGGCCGACCTGCACGACGCGCTGGCGCCGCTCGGCGCCGACCTGATGGTGCGCGCGATGGGCGGGCTGGCGCGCGGCGGGTTGACGCTCACCAGGCAAAGCGAGGACGGCGTGACCTACGCAGCGAAGATCGAAAAAGCCGAGGCGCGGATCGACTGGAAGCGGCCGGCCCGCGAGGTGCTCAGGCACATCCACGGCCTGTCGCCGTTTCCCGGCGCCTGGTGCGAACTGGCAGCGGAAGCGGAGCCGGTGCGCCTCAAGATCCTGCGCTGTGAACTGGTGAACGGCAAGGGTGCGCCCGGCGACGTGCTCGATGACAATCTTGCCATCGCCTGCGGCGAGGGTGCCATCCGCATTGTCGAGCTGCAGCGCGCCGGCAAGGCGCCGATGAAGGCGGCGGAATTTCTGCGCGGCACGGCGCTGAAGCCGCCTGCGCGGCTCAACTGATGCCCCGCTACAAACTCGTCATCGAGTATGACGGCACGCCGTTCTCCGGCTGGCAGATCCAGGATAACGCGCCGACCGTGCAGGGCGCGCTGGAGGCCGCGGTGCAGGCAATCTCTGGCGAAGCGGCGCGGGTCCATGGCTCGGGCCGCACCGATGCCGGCGTCCATGCGCTGGGGCAGGTCGCGCATTGCGATATCGAGAAGCCGTTTCCGCCGGGCCGCCTGCGTGACGGATTGAACGCACATCTGCGCCCGCATCCGATCGGCGTGCTGTCGGCCGATATCGTGGTTGACGATTTCGAGGCGCGCTTCTCCGCCAGGCGGCGGCACTATCGCTATCGGATCACCAACACCAGAGCCAACCTCGCGCTCGACATCAAGCGAAGCTGGAGGGTGCCGCGCCATCTCGACACCGATGCGATGGACGCCGCAGCGAAGCGGCTGCTCGGCAAGCACGACTTCACGACCTTCCGCGATACCGAGTGCCAGGCGAAATCGCCGGAGAAGACGCTCGACCAGCTCGACGTGGTCAGGGAGGGCGACGCGGTTTCGATCCTCACTTCGGCGCGCTCGTTCCTGCACAGCCAGGTGCGCTCGATGGTGGGCTCGCTGGTGTGGGTCGGCGAAGGCCGCTGGAGCACCGACGACCTCGCCGCCGCGCTTGCCGCCCGCAACCGCGCCGCCTGCGGCCCGGTCGCGCCGCCGGAGGGGCTATATCTGGTGCGGGTGGAGTATTAGTGACCCCAATCCCTACTGTGCATGGGGTTGTTTTCGATATTTTTGTCCAGCCACGCGGCTGGATCACGCAAAATATTTGTCCAGCACGCCCCGATAAATCCGGGTCAGCTTCTCCAGATCCGCCACCGGGGTGCGCTCGTCGATCTGGTGCATGGTCTGCCCCACCAGGCCGAATTCGATCACCGGGCAATAGCTCGAAATGAAGCGCGCATCCGATGTGCCGCCGGAGGTCGATAGCTCGGGCTTGCGTCCCGTCACCTCCTCGATCGCGGCGACGGCGAGGTCGGTGAAGGCGCCGGGCTTGGTCACGAAGACGTTGGAGTTGGAATATTCCCAGACGATGCGGGCGCGGATGCGGTTGCCGCAGGCTTTCGCCAGCCGTTCCTCGACGAGTGCGCGCAGCGTCTCCTGGGTGTGGTTGTCGTTGTAGCGGATGTTGAATCTGGCGCGCGCCTGTCCGGGGATCACGTTGCCAGCGGTATTGCCGACGTCGACGGAAGTGAATTCGAGGTTGGAGGCCTGGAACTGCGCGCTGCCGTGGTCGAGCGGCTCGTCGGAGAGCGCCACGATCAGCCGCGAAATATCCGGCACCGGGTTGGAGGCGCGGTGTGGATAGGCGACGTGGCCCTGCACGCCGTCGACATGGAGCGTGCCGGATTGCGAGCCGCGGCGGCCGATCTTGATGCAGTCGCCGAGCACTTCGACATTCGATGGCTCGCCGAGCACGCAATGGTCGAACTTCTCGCCGCGCCCGGCGCACCATTTCAGAAGCTTGATGGTGCCGTTGACCGAGATGTCCTCTTCGTCGCCGGTGATCAGGAACGAGATCGAGCCCCGACCATCCTTTTGCGGCTTCCCGCCGTTGTCGGCGAGATATTGCAGTACCGCGGCGACGCTGCAGGCGATGCCGCCCTTCATGTCGACCGCGCCGCGGCCGTAGAGGAAGCCGTCCTTCACCTCGCCGGAGAATGCGCCCAGCGTCCAGGCGGTTTCGTCACCGGCCGGCACCACGTCGGTATGGCCGGCAAAGCTGATGTGCGGCGCGCTGTCGCCGATGCGGGCATAGAGATTGTCGATATCGGCGGTGCCGGGTTCACCAAAGGTGACGCGATGCACCTCGAAGCCGGCATCCTTGAGAAGACGCTCGAGGACACCGAGCGCACCGGCATCGGCGGGCGTTACGGAGGGGCAGCGGACGAGGTCGCGGGTGATGGAAACGGCATCATTCATGGCCCGGCTTAACACGCCAAACCGACGGCGGGCTAGTGCCGCCGGTTCGATCAGTCCCGCAGCAGTTCGTTGATGCTGGTCTTGGCGCGGGTGCGCTCGTCGACGCGCTTGACGATCACGGCGCAGGCGGTGGAGGGGCCTACCTGGCCGTTCTTCATGGGCTTGCCGGGTAGCGCGCCGGGCACCACGACCGAATATTCCGGGACCTCGCCGATGAAGGTCTCGCCGGTCTCGCGGTCGACGATCTTGGTCGAGGCGCCGAGGAACACGCCCATCGACAGCACCGCGCCCTTGCGCACGATGACGCCTTCCGCCACCTCGCTGCGCGCGCCGATGAAGCAGTCGTCCTCGACGATCACGGGCTCGGCCTGCAGCGGCTCGAGCACGCCGCCGATGCCGACGCCGCCGGAAATGTGCACGCGCTTGCCGATCTGCGCGCAGCTTCCGACCGTCGACCAGGTGTCGATCATGGTGCTCTCATCGACATAGGCGCCGAGATTGACGAAGGAGGGCATCAGCACGACGTTGCGCGCGATGAACGCCGAGCGCCGCACGATGGCGCCGGGAACGGCGCGAAAGCCGGCATCGCGAAACCGGTTCTCGCCCCAGCCCTCGAACTTCGAGGGCACCTTGTCCCACCACGATGCCTTGCCCGGGCCGCCCTCGATCTGGCCCATGTCGTTGAGGCGGAACGACAGCAGCACCGCCTTCTTCAGCCACTGATTGACCTTCCACTTGCCGCTCGACTCGCGCTCGGCCACCCGCGCCTCTCCCTTGTCGAGCAACTCGAGCGCGTGATCCACGGCCTCGCGAACCTCGCCCTTGGTCGACGTCGAAATGCCGTCACGGGCATCGAAGGCGGAATTGAGGGTGGATTCGAGCGCGGACAGGGACATCGGGATTTCCTCGGGCTTTCGGGCGAAGGTGGGAGGCTTTTTCGGGATTTGGGCAGGGAGAGTCAAGGACACAGCGCCTTAGCGGCTATTCAATCGCTGCAAGAACCCGGTCAGGTCATCGGTGACATGATCGACATGGGCGGCATCGCGGCCTTCGAGCTCCCAATCCTCGCGCACCACCTCCCTGACGCCGTCGGGTACCACCAGCACCGTGGTCATGCCGAGCTGATGCGGCACCACGAGGTTGCGGGCGAGATCCTCGAACATCGCCGATTTCGAAGGGTCCACGCCGTGGACGCGCAGGAACTTGTCATAGGTCTGCGGCGCTGGCTTCGGCTCCAGTTCGGCGGCGATGATGTCGAACACCGCCTCGAAATGTTCTGTGATGCCGAGCCGCGCCAGCACCGCGCCGGCATGGTCGGTCGAGCCGTTGGTCAGGATCAGCTTGCGCCCCGGGAGTTTTGCGATCGCAGCCCCCATCACCGGGTTCGGCTCCAGCGGCGAATGATCGATCCGGTGCACGTAGGCGAGATAGTCGTCGGCGCGCACGCCGTGCTCGGTCATCATGCCGCGCATGCTGGTGCCGTAGCGGCGGTAATAGTCCTTCTGGATGAAGCGGGCTTCCTCGGCGGAGATCTTCAGGAAGGTGCTGATGAACTCGCCGATCCGCGCGTCGACCTGCTGCCACAAATTGACGTGGTGCGGGTACAGCGTGTTGTCGAGATCGAACACCCAGGTGTCGATATGTGTGAAGGGGCGGGGTGTCGTCATAAGTTCCTACCTTGTCACGGCATCGCAAATCGCAGCGTCTTGCCGCCGCTCGACATATCCACCGGCGCGAAGCCGATCGGCGCAAGCCCGCGGGTGCCGCAATCGCCTTGTTCCGACACCTCGAACTTGCTCTCGCGCGTGCAGAGTTCCTTCGGTCCGCCCCAGTTCAACGGCCTGTCGCGGTATTTGATGACGCGGTTTTCGCCGTCGACGGCTTCGGCAAAGCTGAAGACATGCCTGGGCTGGCCGGTCACGTCGGGATGCAGGCATTTGCCGGGATCGATGCGGTACCAGCCGCGGCTGGTCACCAGCTTCCCGTCGTCGGTGGCGACCGCCGCCATGATCCGGTGCGGCGTGTCGTTGCACCAGGTCAGGCCCGTGGAGGACGGCTTCTGCACGGCCTCGATCATGGTGGCGAAGAAAGTTGGCGACTGCACGATGTCGGCCGACAGCCCGCGGCTTTTCAGGAACGCGGAAAGCGCGGCCTGGGTCTTCGGCCCGTCGACGCCGTCGATCGGGGCGGCGTCGTAGCCGGCGATCACGAGCAGCCGCTGGATGCCGGCGAGCCGCGCCTGCTCGTCGTCATATTCGGAATCTTCGGCGAGATAGGCGACGAGGTTGCCGTCGTCGGTCCGCGTCGGCGTGATCTGGGTGAACGGCGCCCGCGTCTGGTTGCCGCGGCACTGGCGCGCGGCGGCGATGATGAAATTGTCCGGCGCGATGCACAGCGTGTCGCTGCCGTTCTGCGGGATCGGCGAGGCGCCGTAGACGCCGAGTGCGCGTGCATTCAACAGGATGCGGTCGGCGGTCAGCGCGCCCTGCAGCACCACGCGACAGGCGGCTGGATCGATCCTGAACCAGCCGCGCGTCGCGGTCGCCGCCTTCTCGTCGATACCGATCGCGGCCTCGACCACGTAGCTCATGCGGTTGCAGAGTTTCAGGTCGGCGAATACGGGCAGGCAGGACATGAACAGCGAGATCGCTGCCGCCGGCAGGGAGATCAGGAGACGCGTCAACGCCGGGCGCGGAGGCCGTTCCGTCCTGACCTCGTCAAGCCCGGCCATGACGGCCTCGGTTTGCGTCGCCGCCTGGTGCATCACTTGTGAATCAGCGTGCCCGTACCCTGATTGGTGAAGAGTTCGAGCAGCACCGCGTGCTGCGTCTTGCCGTCGATGATGACGACGCCCTGAACGCCCTGTTCCAGCGCATAGATGCAGGTTTCGACCTTCGGGATCATGCCGCCGGAAATCGTGCCGTCGGCGATCAGCTTGCGCGCGTCCTTCACCGACAGTTCCGGGATCAGCTTCTTCGACTTGTCGAGCACGCCGGGAACGTCGGTCAGGAGCAACAGGCGCTTGGCCTTGAGCGCGCCGGCGACAGCGCCGGCAAAGGTGTCGGCGTTGACGTTGAGGGTATGGCCGTCATGCGATGTCGCAAGCGGGGCCAGCACCGGGATCAGCTCATAGCCGATCAACTGGTTCAACAGCGTCAGATCGACCTTGTCGGGGTCGCCGACGAAGCCGAGGTCGACGGCCTTTTCGATGTTGGAGTCAGGGTCGACCATGGTCCGCGTCGTCTTCGACGCCTTCACCATGTTGCCGTCCTTGCCGCTCAGGCCCACCGCCTTGCCGCCGGCTTCGTTGATATAGCCGACGATCTGCTTGTTGACGGAGCCGGCCAGTACCATCTCGACGATCTCGATGGTGGCGGCGTCGGTGATGCGCAGGCCGGCCGCGAATTCCGACTGGATGCCGAGGCGCTTGAGCATGGTCGCGATCTGCGGGCCGCCGCCATGCACCACGACCGGATTGATCGCGGTCTGCTCCAGCAGCACGATGTCGCGCGCGAACGCCTTGGCGGTTTCCTCCGCGCCCATGGCATGGCCGCCATATTTGATGACGATGGTTTCCTCGTCATATTGCTGCATGTGCGGCAGCGCTTCCGACAGGATGCGGGCCTGATCGAGCGGACTGATATTCTGCGCTGAGGTCATGAAGCCGGGTCTCGCCATTTGCCGATGTCGGGCCGGGTTCTATCCGATTGGCGGGCAGGGCGCAAAGTGGGGGAATTGCGGAGGCTGATGCCCTGGACGCAGCATCCGGTCCTGCGGAATTTAGCCGCTTCTCGGCCAGGCCGCTGCGGCTGCCAGCGCCAGCCAGCTCGCGATCAGCAGCGTCCCGCCGGTCGGCGCGGCCATCGGAAAAAGCCCGCTTCCGGCATAGTGTCGCAGCGTCAGGTCGCCGGCGAACAGGCTCGCGCCGAGAACAAAGCCGGACGCGCCTGTGATGCCGATTTTCGCATGAACGATTGCGCGCTCCGCCAATGCGATGGCGCCCAATACCGCGCAGGCGTGAAACAACAGCATCGACGAGGCCGAAACCAGCCGCGACGCGTCCGTACCATGAGCGGAGGCCGCCGCCAGCATGACGCCGTCGGCGCCCATGATCGCAGCGAGCACGATCAGGATGCGGCCGGCACGAAGCATCAGCTGCGTTCCTTCAACAGCCGCACCATCGCCGCGCGCAATTCAGCCATGCCGGCGCCGGAACGCGAGGATGTTACCAATACTTCCGGAAACGCCGCCGGGTGTTTGGCGAGTGCGGCCGTGGTGTCGGCGATGTTCTTCTGCAGCCCGGCGGGCCTCACCTGGTCCGCCTTGGTCAGCACCACCTGGTAGCTGACGGCTGATTTGTCCAATGTCTTGAGCACGTCCTGATCGGCATCCTTGATGCCGTGGCGCGCGTCGATCAGCACATAGACCCGCGCCAGCGTTGCGCGGCCCAGCAGGAACTGATGGATCAGCCTGGTCCAGGACGCGATCTGCATCTTCGGTGCCGAGGCGTAGCCATAGCCGGGCATGTCGACCAACCGCAGCCCGGCGTTATCAGGCCCTTCGAAGAAGATCAGCTCCTGGGTGCGGCCGGGCGTATGCGAGGTCCGCGCCAGCGCGTTGCGGCCGGTGAGCGCATTGATCAGGCTCGATTTGCCGACATTGGAGCGGCCGGCAAACGCGACTTCCATGCCGGCCATCGGCGGCAGCGTCTCGATCGAGGGCGAGGCCCAGACGAACTTCCATTCGCCGGCAAAGAGCTTTCGCCCTTCCTCGATCAGCTTCGCATCTGTGTCGGCGGTCATGCGAAGGTTCTTTTCATCCGTCATTGCGAGGAGCTCGCAATGACGCGGAGGGCTCGATCACGTCTTTTCGACGGCCTTCTTCGGCATGAACGTTGCCTTGATGTTGTCGAACAGCTCCACCTTCACGCCGTTCTTGCGCATGATGTAGCTCTGCTGCAGC
This sequence comes from Bradyrhizobium sp., assembly GCF_036735945.1. Lineage (GTDB taxonomy): Bacteria > Pseudomonadota > Alphaproteobacteria > Rhizobiales > Xanthobacteraceae > Bradyrhizobium. The sequence continues at coordinate 39,782 of NZ_DAINNI010000017.1, forward strand.
ACCGAGAGCAGGTTGTTCCAGGCCCAGTAGATCACGAGGCCCGCGGGGAAGCCCGCCAGCATGAAGGTGAAGATCAGCGGCATCCAGTCGAAGATCATCTTCTGGGTCGGATCCGGCGGCGTCGGGTTCAGCTTCATCTGGAACCACATCGTGATGCCCATGATGATCGGCCAGATGCCGAGCGCGAGATAATGCCCGAACACCGGCACGACAGTCGGATCGAACGGCAGCAGCCCGAACAGGTTGAAGATCGTGGTCGGGTCGGGCGCCGAGAGATCCTTGATCCAGCCGTAGAACGGCGCGTGGCGCATTTCGATGGTGACGAACAGCACCTTGTAGAGCGAGAAGAATACCGGGATCTGCAGCGCGACCGGAAGACAGCCCGCGATCGGGTTGATCTTCTCCTTGCGGTAGATCTCCATCATCTCCTGCTGCTGCTTCTGGCGGTCGTCCGGATAGCGTTCCTTCAGCGCCTGCAGCTGCGGCTGCACCGACTTCATCTTCGCCATCGAGGCGTAGGATTTGTTGGCGAGCGGGAAGAACAGCAGCTTCACGATCACGGTCACCAGCAGGATGGCGAGACCGAAATTGCCGAACAGGTGGAAGAAATAATCGAGCGCCAGGAACATCGGCTTGGTGATGAAGTAGAACCAGCCCCAGTCGATCAGCAGGTCGAAATGGTTCAGCCCGAGCTGCTTGTTGTAGCCGCCATGGCCGGCGAGCGGGAAGTTGATGCCGACGACGCCGGCTTCCTTGGCGCCGGCAAACAGGCGTGCGTTGGCGCTGCCGGTGCCGCCGGGTGCGATGGTCTGCGGGTCCTGGACGTAGTTGGCCTGATAGCGAACCTTGGGGCCCGGGTCCTGGGCGAGGAAGCGGGCCTTGAGTCGCGCCGACGTGTCGGGCAGCAGCGCGGCGGCCCAATATTTGTCCGTTATGCCGAGCCAGCCGTTGGTCACGTTGAATTCGAAGCCGCGATCGCCATTGCCCAGAGCGGGCGCCTCGGAGACCGCCTTGTAGCCGTGCTCCTGCAGGCCCTTCTCACCGAGATAGCCGATCAGGCCTTCGTGCAGGATGTAGTAGCCGGAAACCTCGGGTGTGCCGTGGCGGGAGATGATGGCATAGGGATACAGTGTGATCGGCGCGCTGCCGGCATTGCTGACGTCGTCCTTGATGGTGAAGAGATAGCGGTCGTCGATCGCAATGGTGCGGCGGAAGGTAAGGCCTTCGCCATTGTCCCATTTCAGCGTCACCGGCTTCTCGGGCGTCAGGCTGCCAGTGCCTTCCTGCTCCCACGGCGTATCGCGGTCGGGAACGCGCGCCGTCGAGCCGGTCGCGGCCACCCAGCCGAACTCCGCGTAGTAGGGATGCGCGGTGCCCGAGGGCGAGAACAGCACGATCGCCGGCGATTTCGGATCGACGGTGTCGCGGAACTTCTCCAGTGAAAGGTCATCGATGCGCGCGCCCTTCAGCGAAATGGTCCCGGAAAGGCGGGGCGTCTCGACCTTGATGCGGGGCGACGCCGCAATCGCGTCCGCGCGGCTGACGACCGGCTGGGCGGGCTGGCCGGCGGGCGCGGCGGCGGAGGGCGCCGCACCGGGTTGCGGGGTGGTGGAGCCCGGCGACGTAGTGGAGCCCGGCGCCGACTGCGGTGGCGACTTGTTGAGGTCGGCCTGGGTCTGGGTCTGCGCACGCTGCCGCTCCATCTGCGGCACGTTGTAGAAATACTGCCAGGCGATCAGCACCAGGCCGGAGAGAATGACGGCGAGGATGGTGTTGCGGTTATCGGTCATCGTTTTGGGGTCTCGCCATTCAATGCGGACTGCGGGTCGCGCCGCTGTGGTTTCGGCTGCCGGTCGAGGCGATGCAGCGCCGAGCGGAGATCGTCGAGCATGGTTGCGAAGTCGCGGGTAAGCGCGGCCCGTCGGCCTACCAGCACATAATCATGATGCGGTCGCACGGATGTGACATCGAGCCGCTTCACCAACTCGCGAAGCCGGCGCCGGATGCGATTGCGCTCGGTGGCGGTGCCGTTTTTCCTGGTAACGGTGAAACCGATCCGGATCGGCCCGGCATCGTCGCGCGCCCGGCCCTGCACCACGAAGGCAGCGCTGTTGGCCCGCGTGCCATTGGCAACGGCGAGAAAATCCGCCCGCTGCCTCAGCCGATCCATGAATGAAATCTCCGGAAGATCCGGCTCAGGCGCTCAGACGCTTGCGGCCGCGCGCACGGCGCGCGGCGAGAACCTTGCGGCCGCCGGCGGTGGCGAGGCGGGCGCGGAAGCCGTGACGGCGCTTGCGCACCAGTTTGCTGGGTTGATAAGTCCGCTTCACGGGTAGTTTCTCCGCTGACCGGGCAATTTGCCTGTTGGATTGAGATCAAGTCCGATGATGCGGGGGCCCGAAAAAGAGCCGCTGACGGCCCCAAATGAGCCGCCCCCGGCTGCAGCCGGGCCATCGCGGACAATTCGCGCGGCTTATACGGGAGCGACCTGTTTTCGTCAATGTCAGGGGTCGCCGCAGCGCCCGTTCTTTGAAACGTCGCAATTGTGGCGAATATATCTGTTTTCGCGGGGTTTTTAGTGGTGAGACGGCGGCGTTCCCATACCATCGGAACACCCCGACATTAGCGATCGGTAATTTGACCGGTCGGCGGCCCAACCGCATCCTCCGGAATCACGGTCCGGCCGAAGATTGAGGGCTGGGCGGGGTGAGCCCGACGGGCTCACGAGCAGAGATATCAGGGCAGATATTCGTGTCAGCGACGGACGACCAGCCGACCCCCCAAGCAACGCGGACCTCCGCGCCGCGTCGGCTCGGCCTGTCCGGCAAGCTGCTGCTGCTGACCATTCCGCTCGTGATGATCGCCGGCCTGATGATCTACATCCCCGCGATCGCCAATTTCTGGACCAACCGCCTGAACGACCGCCTGGCGGCGGCCAATACGGCGGCGCTGGTGCTGGACGCGGCGCCGCTCGGCATGGTCCCGGAGTCGCTGGCGCGGCAGATCCTGACCAGCGTAGGTGCGCGGGCGGTCGCCATCAAGATGGGTCAGCAACGCCGGCTGCTCGCCAGCGCCGATCCGCCGGCAGCGATCGACCATGACGTCGACATGCGGACGTTGACGGTGTGGTCCGCGATCGTCGAATCCTTCGAGACCATGCTGGAGCGCGGCAACCAGTCGATTCGCGTGGTGGGGCCGGCGCCCGGCGGGGCGCAGTTCATCGAGGTGGTGATCGACGAACAGCCGCTGCGGCAGGCGATGTACCGGTTCTCCCGCAACCTGGTGCTGGTTTCGCTCGGCATTGCGACGCTCGCCGCGGGACTGGTCTACCTGGCGCTGCACTACCTGTTCGTGCGGCCGATGCGGCGGCTGACCGCCAATCTCGTCGGCTTCCACGAGAACCCGGAAAGCGCGGCGCGCATCATCGTGCCGAGCCAGCGCGGCGACGAGATCGGCGTCGCCGAACGCGAGCTGTCCGACATGCAGCGCGACCTCGTCTCGATGCTCTCGCAGAAGAGCCGGCTCGCCGCGCTGGGCCTTGCCGTGTCCAAGATCAACCACGACCTGCGCAACCTGCTGGCCTCCTCGCAATTGCTGTCGGACCAGCTTGCCAGCGTGCCGGATCCCCGGGTTCAGCGCTTTGCGCCGAAGCTGATGCGCTCGCTGGAGCGCGCCATCGATTTCTGCCAGTCGACGCTGTCCTATGGCCGCGCCCAGGAAGCCGAGCCGGATCGCCGCATGATTCAGCTCGAGCCTGTCGTGACCGAAGTCCGCGAATCCGCCGGCCTCGCCACTGACGCGTCGATCACCTGGATCACCGCGATCGAGCGCGGGATGTCGGTCGATGCCGATCCGGACCAGTTGTTTCGCGTGCTGCTCAACCTGGTGCGCAATGCGGTGCAGGCGCTCGATAGCCGCCCGAAGGGCGACGGCTCGCCGCTGCAGATCCGCATCACCGGCCGCCGCGAGGGCTCGGTCGCCATCATCGAGGTCTCCGACACCGGTCCCGGCGTGCCGGCCAAGGCGCGCGAGCATCTGTTCGAGGCGTTCCAGACCTCCGGCCGGCCCGGCGGCAGCGGGCTGGGGCTCGCGATCGCCGCCGAACTGGTCCGTGCCCATGACGGCGACATCCATCTGGTCGAGGGCACCATCGGCGCCACCTTCCGGATTTCGATCCCGGATCGCCCGGTGGAACTGCAGAGCGTCCGCAACGAGCGGGCGCGGGCGTAGGGGGCCTGGTCCGTCATTCCGGGGCATCGCGCCGCGATGAAGTGCGGAATCCATTGTAACTTAAGAGAAATTTCAGATTTTCGCTCGCGCCATCGCAGCAGGCCGTAGTCGATTGACGGCATCCGATTTGCTCGTACCGGACCTTGCAAAGCAAAGCCGGAGCGGGTAGCTAGAGCGCTCTTTCGCGACCGTCCGTACCTTCGGACGCATCCGGGCCCCTTAAAGCCCAGTGCCAAAGCGAAAACGCGCCCGTAGCTCAGCTGGATAGAGCACCAGACTACGAATCTGGGGGTCAGAGGTTCGAATCCTTTCGGGCGCGCCATTTCGGTACAGAACTGGGCACGCCAAAACCTGCCGGACCCAAGGCGAACATCGATCAAGAGGTCCGAGCGGCTTAATCGGCGAAGCTTGCTTCGAACAGCTGGTTATGGGCAAGCGCCCAGGGCGGACGAAGCAGACCGAGTGCGCGCACATCCTGCGACCATTGCCCGAATGGACTCGACCGGGAATAGCTCGCCCCTCCGATCGCCCTGGAGATCGACAGCAGGGAAGCCTCGGCGAGCTCGGCGATGGCAAGCTTGCCGCGTGGGATGCCGGGTGACGCCGCACCGCTCTCGATCGCGCGTGCCATGCCTTCGAGGGCCTGCTCCGCCAGCCAGATGTCGTTGACGGCCTTGGTCCAGCTCACCCGTTCGAATGCGGACATCCGCTCCATGCGTGGCTGCAGACGCCGCCGGCCCTCGGCCAGCGCAGCATCGAGGATGCCCATGATTACGGAGGAGAACATATAGCCAATGACCGGCAAGACGCGGGGGACCAGCTTGATGGCGCCGCCCAGGTGAGCGTGCCGCCTGACCTCGACGGCGTCGTAGCGAAATGCGTGGCTCTGCGTCGCGGCCATTCCGTGACCGTCCCACGCACGTACCAGGGTGGCGCCGTGTGAGCCGTCCCATGGCAATTCCCTGGTATCGAGCAAGAAGATGTCCGGCGTCGTCTCTCCTTTGGGGACTGCAACGGTCATCATGAAAGAGGTCACGCCCGATCCGCTGCCCATCTGCTTGTCGCCGGTCAGGCGCCAGGTGCCGTCGCGCCCTTGTTCCGCGGTTGCCCGTGTCGCCATCAGGTCACCGCCGCCGCCCGGCTCGGAGGAGATGGTGCCAAACCAATGTCCCGCCTGCGCCGCGGTCAGCACGAGGTCTTGCTGCTCGCGCCAGGCGCTCGGGTCGACCGGCGGCTCGATCGGTTCCTCGAGCCACAACGCCAACACAGTCGGATGCATGGTCGCTACCAACGCGACCGAAGGATCGACCCGGGCGAGGGTGCGAAATATCGCACCGGTCGGGCGCGTTGACCGTGCTCCGCTCTGCCACACCCCTCCCATTCTTTCCGGCACGCCGGTCAGCGTCAGGCCGGCGTCCCGCAACGTCGCAAAATCAAGATTGTCGAGCGCGCGCCGTTCCAGCCTTGCCGCCAATTCGGACGACCATCCGGCTGCGACCTCCGCGACATTTTTCTGGACCCGGCTGATGTCCATATCTCTGTCCCTTGTCCGCGGCCATCATCGTAGTCTCTGGCTTGCCAGGCAACCAGCGGGTTCATGGGAAGGATGTCGCCTGTAGGCCCTTCTCGCCGGTCCCCGGGGGCAATCATTCCCATCGCCCTCAACAAGGGCTGCCACAAAAGGCCGCACCCCAGGACGAGCCTCGATCGGGCCGCCTCCTGCGCCGTATCCCTCTTGCGTCAATAACTTGCGGGCAGGTGGGCCTGGAATTGCTTCGTCGCTGACTGGGTAGTTTTGCGTAGATTCGCGGTCGCAAAGATTAACCCAAAAAACAAGCTTTCACTTGATCGTCGGGGAGCCCGGCACCGGTTTCGCGCGGCGGAGACACGTCGGTCAGTTGCCGCCGGTCCTGCTCAATCGAAGGCTACGAACTGAAAACCAAGGAAACTTCCCAATGCGCGCGTCGCTAAAAATCGGCCCGATTGCGCTGGCTGCATTCATTGCCATTCTGCCTGCGGCCCACGCCGAGGATGGTGTTTCGACCGACAGAATCATACTCGGTCAGGCCGCCGCGCTGTCCGGTCCGGCGGCGGCCCTGGGGCAGAACATGAAGGTCGGACTCGAAGCCGCCTTCGCCGAAGTAAACAAGGCCGGCGGCGTCAAGGGACGCAAGCTCGAACTCAAGAGCGTCGACGACGGCTACGAGCCGACACGCTCGATCGGTGTGGTCAAGACGTTGCTTGAGGAGGACAAGGTGTTCGCGATCGTCGGCACCGTCGGCACGCCGACCGCCGCCGCGATCCAGCCGATTGCGACCAATGCCGGCGTTCCCATGATCGGCGCGTTCACCGGCGTCGAATTCCTCCGCGAGCCCTATAAGCCGTTGGTCATGAACGTTCGCGCCACCTATTATCAGGAGACCGAGGCGATGGTCGAGCATCTCACCAAGGATCTCGGCTTCACCCGCATCGGCATCATGTATCAGGACGACGCCTACGGGCAGGCGGGCCTCGCAGGGCTGCAGCGCGCGCTGGAGAAGCGCAACATGAAGCTCACCGGCGAGGGGACCTACGAGCGCAACACTGTCGCAGTCAAAGGTGCGCTGCTCGCGGTGCGAAAGGCCAAGCCCGAGGCCGTGGTGATGATCAGCTCGTACAAGCCGGCGGCCGAGTTCATCAAGGTGGCGCGCCAGATCAAGTTCGACCCAACCTTCGTCAATGTCTCTTTCGTCGGCTCCGACTCCCTCGCCAAGGAGCTCGGGCCTGCCGGGGCGGGCGTCGTCGTAACGCAAGTGGTGCCGTTCCCGCTGGATGACAAAATACCGGTGGTCGGCCGCTATCAGGCTTCGCTCAAAGCAGTGGCGCCGGATGCGCAGCCCGGCTTCGTGTCGCTGGAGGGCTATCTGGTCGGCCGCACATTGATCGCCGCGCTCGAGAAAATCGACGGAGTGCCTACGCGCAAGGCGTTGATCGAGGCGGTGCAAAAGGCCAGCCCGATCGACCTGGGCGGCTTGAAGCTGTCTTACAGCGCCACCAGCAATCGCGGTTCGGACCAGGTGTTTCTCACGGTGGTCCAGGCTGACGGCAGCTTCAAGGCAGTCGACCGCCTGCCAAAAGCCGGAATGTGACGAGGGGCGCTTCAGCCGATACGGGACAATGGGACCAGCCGAGCTTTGGGGGAAATCATGAAGGCAGCAGCGACGTCGAAATTGCATTTCGGTTTGCGGGGCCGTCTGTTCACGGCGTTCGGATTGGTTGCCGCGCTGACTGTGATCGCAAGCCTCACCGCGATCTTCTCCTATGTCAGCCTTGGTAATTCTCTCGGAGTGATCGCCGAGCACAGTCTGCCCGGAATTACGCGATCCTCAAATGTCATCAAGGCGGCAGGCGATGTCGGTTCGGCCGCGCCGAGCCTGCTTGCCGCGGCAAATAACGCCGAGCGCAGCGACGCTTTCAAGACGCTCGCGACAGCGCGAGAGGAGATGAAACGTGCCCTCGGCTTGCTCGGCGCCGAAGACGCCGCCAAACTCAACATTACTGCGGGCCGCATCCTCGAGAACCTGACGCGGCTCGAGCAATCCGTGACGGAGCGCCAGCGGATCGCCGATGCCCGCATCGCGCTGATCGGCGAACTGCGCAAGACGCATCGGAAACTCGCCGAAAAAATGATCCCGATCGCGGATGATGTCGCCTTTACGCTTACCATGGCGCTGGAGACCGCGGCCGATGGGCAGGATCCCGCGGCCATCCACAAGACCCTGATGGGGCTGGCCGACAACGAGCTCGGCGCGCTGCAGGCAGTGCTGGCCCTGCGTGCCGAATCCAACCTTGCCCTCGGTGTCCTCGTTGAGGCCGCCGACCTGGCAACGGCCGACCTGCTGCCGCCGGTGAAGGACCGCTTCACGGCCGCCGCCAATCACGTCCGCAAGGCTGCTGCGATTCTCAAGGACGCCGAAACGACCAAGCTGGTCGACCAACTGGTCGCCGTTGGGAGCGGCAAGGACAATATCTTCGATCTGAAGCAGAAGGAAATTGCCGCAACCAAGGCCGGTATGAACGTGGTGGCAGAGAACCGCGTGCTGGCAACCGAGTTCGAAAGGGAAGTATCCGGACTTGGCCAGCGCAGCCAGGCCGCTGCTGCAGGCGCGGTGCAGACCTCGCAGGCGGAAATCCGCCAAGGCAGGGTGGTGCTGGTCGTTATCGCTCTTGCGAGCCTGCTCGCGGCGCTGCTGATCGGCTGGTTCTATGTCGGCCGTGGCGTGGTGCGCCGTCTCGTTGGATTGCAGGGCAGCATGAAGGCGATCGCGGCCGGAGACCTCGCGGTCGAAGTCGCCAGCAGGGGCTCGGACGAAATCGCGGCGATGGGCGAAGCGCTTCAGGTGTTCAAGGACAACATGGCGGAATCCAATCGCTTGCGTGCCGAGCGCATCGAACACGAAAAGCGCGCCGCGGCCGAGCGACGAACCGAAATGCATCAACTCGCCGATGAATTCCATGCCGCGGTCGGCGAGATCATACAAACGGTATCGTCAGCCTCGACCGAACTCGAGGCTTCGGCCAGGACGCTGACGCATACCGCGACCAACACCCAGCAATTGTCCGAGATGGTGGAAACCGCGTCGGGCGACGCTTCCCGGAATGTCGATTCGGTCGCCGCTGCCACTGAAGAGATGACAGCATCGATCGTCGAGATCAATCGTCAGGTCCAGGAATCCAACCGCATCGCCTCCGACGCGGTGCACCAGGCCGAAGTTACCGATGCCCGCATCAATGAGTTGTCCAAGGCGGCGACGCGCATCGGCGATGTCGTCAACCTCATTACCAGCATCGCGGAGCAAACCAACCTGTTGGCGCTGAACGCAACCATCGAGGCTGCTCGTGCCGGCGAATCCGGCAAGGGCTTTGCTGTCGTCGCTCAGGAAGTCAAGACACTGGCGACCCAAACCAGCAAGGCAACCAACGAGATCAGCTCGCAGATTGCCGGAATGCAGGTGGCGACGCAGGAGTCGGTCAGTGCGATCAAGCAGATCAGTGTTACCATCGGTCGCATTTCGGAAATTGCCCTCGTCATCGCCGCCTCGGTCGAGCAACAGGGCAGTGCCACCCAGGAGATCGTTCGCAGCGTTCAAGGTGCGGCGCAATCCACCAGCCAGGTGGCTACCAACATCACCGAAGTGAACAAGGGCGCGAACGAAACGAGTTCGGCCTCCTCGCAGGTGCTGTCGTCGGCACAGTCCCTTTCCGGCGAGAGCAATCGCCTCACGCTTGAGGTCGACCGCTTCCTGGAGACCGTGCGCGCCGCGTAAAAGCGGGCGGGAAGCAAGTGTCGCGTGTTGGCTTTTGCCGGAGTGAGATACGCTGCTTGCGAAACTTCACCTATTTGACGGCACCGCCGGTAATGCCCGCAATGAAGCGATCGAGGAAGAAGTTGTAGGCGATCGCCACCGGGATGCTGGCGATCAGCGCGCCGGCCATGATCTCGCCCCAGTAGAAGATGTCGCCGCGAATGAGGTCGGTCGCCACGCCAAGCGTGATCGGCTTCTGGTCTGACGACGAAATGAACGTCAGCGCGTAGACGAATTCCTGCAAGGTCAGGGTGAATGTGAAGATCACCACCGTCAGGATCGCCGGCAGCGACAATGGGATCGCCATTTTGATGAAAGCACCGAACAGGCTGCAGCCGTCGACAATCGCCGCCTCCTCGATCTCGCGCGGGATCGCCTTGAAGAATCCCATCAACAGCCAGGTGCAGAACGGGATCGTGAAGGTCGGATAGACCAGCACCAGCGACCACATCGAATTCTGCAAGCCCAGATCGGCGACGACCCGCGACAAGGGAAGAAACAGGAGTGTCGGCGGCACCAGATAGGTCAGAAAAATGCCGATCCCGAGGGCCTCGCCGTTGCGTCCGGTCATTCGCGCCAGGCTATAGGCCGCGGGCAGCGCGGTGACGAGGGTAATCACGACGACGCAGAGGCCGATGACCAGCGAGTTCAACAGCCAGCGCGTGAACAACGTCTGCTCGAAGAGGTAACGGAAATGCTCGAGCGTGGGCGGTTCGTTGAACCAGAACGGGATATTTGCGACGTTGTAGAGGTCGGCATTGGATTTGAAGGAAGTGATCACCATCCAGTAGAAGGGAAATCCGGCAAGGATGACGAAAAACGCGACCGCGGCGTAGAACGCGGTCTCGCGGAGAACATTGACGACGGCGCGTGGCATGTCAGATCTCCCGTCTCCTGATAAAGCGCAACATTGCCACAACGACGACAAGCAACACCGGCAGCATGAACAGTGAAATGGCCGCGCCATGCGACACGTCGCCGGAAACGATCCCGGTCTGGAAACCCGCAAAGCCCAGCACAGACGTCGCGCCCACAGGCCCGCCCATGGTCATCAGAAAGACAATCGACAGGTCCGTGAACGTGAACACGATACCGAAAATCAGGCCGATGGTTACGATCGGCAGGATCATGGGCACGATGATCTGGTAGTTGCGGCGCCAGAAGCCGGCGCCATCGACCGTCGCGGCGTCGATAACGTCCTGCGGCACCGCGGTGATGCCGGCGAGAAAGATCACGATGGCAAACGGGAAGAAGCGCCAGGCGTTGATGACGATCACGCACGTCATTGCCAGATAGGGATTGCCGAGCCAGTTCGGCGCGTCCGACCGCGCAACGATACCGAGCGCGATCAGCGACCAGTTGATGACGCTGTAGAGCGAATCGAACATCCATTGCCAGGCAACGGTGGCGAGCGCGATCGGCACCGCCCAGGGCAGGATGATCAGCGCGCGGACAAGCTTGCGGCCCGGGAACGGCCGCAGCAGCAGCAACGCGCCAAACTTGCCGAGGAGGAGACCGAGAAATTGGGATCCGAACGTGAAGATGAACGTGTTGGACAGCGTTTGCAGGAACGCGGGATCTTCGACGATCTGCCTGAAATTCTCCAGGCCGACGAAACGCCACGAGGGATCGTAGATCGTGTAGGCGCTGACCGAATAATACACGGCCATCAGGAACGGCACGCCGACCAGCAACAGCACATAAAGAATTGCCGGTGCGACGAAGATCGTGCCGAGGACATCGCGGCGGTCCAGGATGAACCGGAAACGCGAGGCTGGTCTGGGGACTGAATCCGCTATGGCGACCATCAGTGAAAACCCGTTTTAGTGGCGACTGATTCGTTTGCCGTCATTGTCGAAATGGCGCAGGGCGCTGTTGCGCACGGCGAATGGATGCCATTCGCCGGGCCGGATGCTTTCTTCGGCGACATGCGCCGGCGGCAACTTCGCCGTGATCACCTGGTTCGGATCGAAGCTTTCCATCGCGCCGTAAACGATCCGCTCGGACCCGAGGTATTCGGAGCGATCGACGCGGAACGAGAATTCGGTGAACGCGCCATCGTCGATCATGTCCCTGGGCAGGAAGTTTTCGGGACGGAAGCCGAGATAGCCGCCGTTGAGCGCGACGATGTTCATCGGCGGTGTGCCGACAAAGGTCGCGACGAAGCGGTCGGCGGGTTCGTCGTAGATTTCTGCCGGCGTGCCGACCTGACGTATCTGTCCGTGGTCGATGACGGCGATACGATCGCCCATGCTCATCGCCTCGACCTGGTCGTGGGTCACATAAATGGTCGTGATACCGATACGCTGCTGGAACTGCTTGATCTCCAGTCGGGCCGAGGCGCGCAATTTGGCGTCGAGGTTGGAGAGAGGCTCGTCGAGCAGCAGCGCGGTCGGCTCGCGAACGAGCGCGCGCGCAAGCGCGACACGCTGGCGCTCACCGCCCGAGAGCTGGCGTGGCCGCCGACCGAGCAGATGCTCGATGCCGAGCAGTTGCGATGCCCATTCGACCTTCTTCTCGATCTCCGCGCTGGGAACGCGCTGCGTGCGCAGCGGAAAGGCAATATTGTTGCGCACGGTGTAGTGCGGATAGAGGCCATAGCTCTGAAACATCATCGCGACGCCGCGGGCGCGGGGAGGAATGTCGTTGACGACCTTGCCGCCGATAAAAAGGTCGCCGCTCGTCTGCTGCTCGAGCCCGCAGATGATGCGCAGAAATGTCGTCTTGCCGCAGCCCGATGGGCCGAGCAACACCATGAACTCTCCGTCCGGCACGGTCAGGGATATGCCGTTGACGGCGGGAACCTCACCAAATGTCTTGACGATATCCCTGGTCAATACCGCAGCCATTGGACCTCCCAGAATTCAACCTCGGGAATGCATTCGGCTGATCCCGCCATCGGCGGAACATCATTCGTGTCGTCCGCTTTTGGCTGACAGCCAGCGTCGCCGTCGCCCGGACCGCGTGCGAATACGGGGTCCGGGCGCCAGCCCCTCAGGTCTTGCCGGCCCACTTCTTGAAGATGGCCTCGCATTGCTGCGTGGCCGATTTGACCGAATCTTCGGCGCTCAGTTGACCCGTCGCCGCCTTCGCCATCATGTCGTTGATGATGAAGGCGTAGTAGATCTCGTCCGTCGCGGGCGTGGCCGGCCCGGGATAGCCCGGGATGGCGGACCACTGATCCGAGCCCTGCAGTATTTTCAGCTTGTCGCGCGGTGTCGATGTCGAATCGTCCGACAGGATCGGCATCGGCTTGGGCACGAGATTGGCGAAACACGGATTGTTGTAGCCTTCGCTCGCCTTGAAAGCCTCGGGCCAGTGCTCGGAATAGTATTTGAGAAACTCGATCGCCGCTTCCTTGTTCTTGGCGAACTTCCAGATGCCGTAGAATTCAGACGCGGCCCCCATGATCCGGCGGACCGGGCCTTTCGGCGGCTCCGTGACGTAGATGTCGTCAGCCAGCTTCTTGTTGAGCTTCTGGGCCGTCCGATAGGCCGAGATCGGGTTGACGATATACGAAGCGACCCCTGAATCGATGTACTGGTTGTTGCTGGAGTCGTTCCACGACAGGACGTCGGACGTCATTGCCTCCTTGTAAAGGGCCGCGGTGGCCTTGACGGCCTCGACCGTCTCTTTGCTGTTGAGTACGATCTTCTTGCCGGTCTCGTCCTGAATGGCGGCGCCGTAGCTCCACAGCAGGCCGCGCCACGTTGTGCTCGGATCGTTGCTGTGCCCGAGCGAAATGCCGACCGGGTGGCCCTTCGCTTTCAGCTTGGCGCCGCCGATCCGAAGATTGTCCCAGGTGTCCGGCAACATCCCGATCTCGTCCCACAGGCTCTTCTGGTACATGCCCGGGAAGTTGATGTAGAAATCGGGGAAGGCGGACCAGGTGCCGTCGTCGGCGTTGTAGCCGAGCTGCTTGCCGATGACGGATACCTTGCCGTACTTTTTCTCCGTCTCCTTCACGAGATCGGAGACGTCGATAAAGAATCTGCGATAGAGATGCGCGCCACCGGCGCCGTTGAAACCGAAAAGATCGTGCCCTGATCCGGCCGAAGCCTCGGCGGCCGCGCGTGCGGGAACGTTCTGCACGGGAATGTGGTCGACCGTGACCGCAATCTGGTTCTTCTCGCCCCAACTCTTTGCGAAATTGTCGAACCAGGTGTCGTATTCCGGGACGAAGTGACTCCATTGCACAATCGACAACGTCTTGGTGTCGGCCAGTGCCCGCGACAGAAATGGCGCGGATATCAAGGGGGCGGCACCGGCGGCGGCAACGGTGAGGCTCGCTTCCTTCAAGAACCGGCGTCTCGTGACGCGCGGAATTCTGTACGTAATCATCTTGGGCTCCTCCTGATTGATTCTCTCGATGGCTTCTCCTGATTGATTGGCTGCGGTCGGGTGAGGCGAGCCCCGATGAAATGTCAGCCTCGTGCGTAGGTGATTAGAGAGGCTACGGCACGTCCGCCCGAAGGTTCCATGAGACTTTCGGACAAGTTTTTTGCCGGGGCCAAATCCTCGACGATCTGAATTCTCTCGCAGGGCGTGCGTCATTGACATACCCTCATCTGAGGTAGTCGACCGCGACGGTCGGCCTTGCACATTGACGATGCGCAAAGGGATGTCGGAAAGAGACCTCGCCGAACGTCTTCCAGGCTGGAACATCGGGGCTCGCTCAACCGGGTGCGCGCTGATGGTAGATCCAGCCTGGAACTGAAAGGATATGCGATGGCGAAGAACACGATATGCGTCTGGTACGACAAGGATGCCGAGGCTGCCGCCCGTTTCTATGCGGAGACTTTCCCTGACAGCGCAGTGCGCGCTGTGCACCGGGCGCCCAGTGATTATCCCTCCGGCAAGGCAGGTGACGTGCTGACGGTCGAATTCACGGTGGCTGGTGTCGCTTGTCTCGGCCTCAACGGCGGTCCCGCGTTCAAGCATACCGAAGCCTTCTCGTTCCAGATCGCCACCGACGATCAGGAAGAGACCGACCGCTACTGGAACGCCATCGTCGGCAATGGCGGGCAGGAAAGCGCGTGCGGCTGGTGCAAGGACAAATGGGGCATCAACTGGCAGATCACGCCGCGCGTGCTGACCGAGGCGCTGGCGATCGGCGGCGATGAGGCAAAACGCGCATTTGGAGCGATGATGACAATGAAGAAGATCGACGTCACCGCGATCAAGAAGGCGCGGCGCGGGTGAGGCTGCGTTCAGTATCGACGCTTTCTCAGAAAATCTCTGCTCTATAACCGCAGCCACCGGTTCGATATTGCCGCCAGGCACTTGGCCGATCATGATGTGAAATCTGTCGGCAAGTGTCTGGGAGGGCCATGTTGCAAGAGAAAACGGATGTCGTCGTGCTCGGTGCGGGCATCGTCGGCGTATCGACGGCCCATGCGGCGCGGCAGCGCGGGATGTCGGTGGTTCTGATCGACCGCCGCGAGCCGGGCAGCGAAACTTCCTATGGCAATGCCGGCATCATCAGCAGTGGCTCGATCACGCCGCTCAATAATCCGTCGCTCTGGAAGTCGCTGCCGAAATATCTGAGCAATCGCCACGCGGCGTTGCGGTGGAATCCGCTGTGGGCGGTGCAGAACGCAGGCTGGGTCGCACGCTTCCTCGCCGACTCGTCCGCGTCGCGCCTGAGGCCACGCGCGGCTGCGCTGCACGGATTGATCGGTGCGTCGGCGATACTGCATCGCGAATGGATCGTGAAGGCGGGAGCGGGGCATCGCATCCGGGAAACCGGCTGGCTGAAGGCGTGGCGCAGCGATGCTGTCGCCGCGGCGAAGAAGGAACAGGCGCTGCTGGCCGAATATGGCATCGCCAGCGAATTGCTCGACCGCCAGGCCATCTCTGCGCTCGAACCCGATATCGTTCCGGTCTTCAAGACGGGGCTGCTGCACACCGAGACCGCCTCGGTCGATTCGCCCGGGGCGGTGGTCAAGGCCTACGCCCGGATGTTCGCCGGCGCCGGCGGCGATATCAGGCAGGCGGACGTCAAGGCGATCCTGCCGGACGGTGAGCGTTGGCGCGTGGTGCTGGGCAGTGGCGAGATGCCGGCACGCCATGTCGTGGTTGCCCTCGGGCCGTGGTCGGCGGATATCCTGCGTCCGCTCGGCTATCGGGTGCCGCTCGCCTTTGAGCGCGGCTATCACCGCGAGTTCAAGCCGAACCCGGCGCGCACACTGCGGCGGCCGATCTACGACATCGACGGCGGCTTCATCATGACGCCAATGGAGCAGGGCATCCGCGTTACGTCGGGGGTCGAACTGACCGATCGCGACGCGCCTTCTTCGTTCGCCCAACTCGATCAGGTGGTGCCGCTCGCTCGCGGTGTTGTAGAATTCGGTGACGCCGTCGGCGATGCATGGCGCGGCGCGCGTCCGACATTGCCCGACAGCCTGCCGATGATCGGCCCGGCGCCGCGGCATGCCGGGCTGTGGCTCGCCTTCGGCAACCAGCATATCGGCTTCACGACCGGCCCTGCGACCGGCACCGCCATCGCCGCGATGATCGACCGCGCGGCGCCGCCGTACGACGTCACGCCCTTTGCGCCGACACGCTATATTTGACGTGCGCCGGGTCGAATGCCTGCGTTAAAATTGCAGCCTGCAATGGCACACACATTGCATCATCGCGGTAGCCGTCGTCCGATGGAAATCCTTGCAATCGTCGCTTGCATCGGACGACCCTTTGATGACACCGTTGCGATTGCTTCGCTGGCCATGATGCGTGCGGGTTGGCGCTGGAGTTTTGTAGATGTTGCGTCTGATTGCGAGGCGTCTTGCTGGCAAATGGGCTCGCCGATTTGAGCTCAACCCTGCCGCCCGATCCGCCGCCGGCGATGGACGAACCGGGCAAGCAGTGACGGAAGCCGCACGTCGTCTCACTCTGCCGTCACATGCACGCCGGGCTTCTGGCCCGCGTTCCATTTGCCGTCGATCGCGCGCTCGATTTGCGCCGCGAGCTGCAGCAAGAGCCCGTCATTGGCCTGCCTGGCGATGGCCTGGATGCCGAGCGGCAGGCCGTGCTCGTGGGTGGCGAGCGGCAGCGAGATCGCAGGGATGCCGCAGAGATTGGCGAGCGGCGTGAAAGCAAAATTGCGCCAGAGATTGCCGAACCAGTCGAGCACGTCGGGATTGTCGCTGATCGTGAGATATTCTGTGGTGCCGACCTTCGGCGTCGGCAGCGCCGTGATCGGCGTCAGGATGATGTCCCAATCCTCGAAGAACGCGCCGAAGCCGCGCGAGGTCGTGTTGAACACGGCCTGCATCCGCGCCCGGTCGGCGTAGCTCGTATTGCGGCCGTGCTGCCAGATCCGGATGTTGATCGGCTCGATCAGATCTTCTGGCGGCTGCTCGAGACCGCGCGCGGCCAGCATGTTCGAGATGACAACGGCGAAATTGCTGATGTAGCAGGTGGTCTGCGCCGCAAACGCTTCGCCATAGTCCAGATCAGGCAGGGCATAGTCGACGTGATGGCCGAGGCCTTCGAGGAATCGCCCGGCCTTTTGCAGTTCGGCGGCGATGTGCGGCGTTGCTTCGTATTCTCCCCATTTGTGCGAGAGCGCGATCTTCAGCTTTCCCGGATCGCGCGTGATCATCCGCGTGTAAGGCTCCGGCGAGCTCCAGAACGGCATGAATTCGCCCGGCGCCGGGCCGCGGCAGGCGTCGACGAAGGCAGCGGTATCGCGCACCGTGCGCGACTGGCAGCCCTGAATCGACACGAGGCCGCTGAGGTCGGAGAGCAGCGGCGACAGCGAGAATACGCCGCGCGAGACCTTCAGCCCGATATTACCGTTGACGCCGGCGGGAATCCGGATCGAGCCGCCGCCGTCGGTCGCATGCGCGATCGGGACCGCGCCGGCGGCGACCATCGCCGCGCTGCCGGCCGACGATCCGCAGGTGGTGTAGTCGGTGTTCCAGGGATTGCGCGTGACATAGACCGCGGGATTTTCTGCGGAGCTGCAGACGCCGAATTCCGGCGTGGTCGTGCGCCCGATCAGGTTGAGCCCGGCCGCGCGCATCTTCCTGGTCATGAACGTGTCGGCGGTCGCGCGATTGCCGCGCATGTAGCGCGAGCCCATCTCCTGCAGGCGACCCTTCAGGGTCGGGCCGAGGTCCTTCATCAGGAAGGGCAGGCCGGCGAACGGACCATCGAGCGCGGTGCCGTCGGTCGAGGGATCGGCGACCGCATCCTCGAATATCTCGACAACGGCCGAAAGCGGAGGATCGGCCTTGGCGATCCCTGCTGCGGCCTGCGCCGAGAGTTCAGCGGCGGTCAATTCGCCTTTCGCGACACGCGTCGCCAGCGCAACGCCGTCATGTTGCGCCCATTCGTCCCAGCTCATCGGCAAGTTCATTAGATAATCCTTTTCGGGACAGCTTTGACCTCGGCGCACGGGATGCTGTCGCTCGTTCGTTGTCGTCGCGCCGTCAAGCCTTGATGAGCCGTATTTTGGTGCCCCAGGGGTCCGATGTCTCGATGCCCTTCTCGATCGCCGCGGCCGGCGCGCCGGCCTGCTGCAGGCGCTCCTGCAGTGCCTGCAGGATTTCCTGCGTCTGCACTTCCAGCGAAAACCACGCAAGTCCGGCGGCGGCATCATCGCGCCGGCCGGCGCCTGCGCTCTGCCAGACATTGATGCCGAGATGGTGGTGGTATCGTCCCGACGAGAGGAATGCGGCGCCGGTCCGCTTGCGGGTCGGATCGAAGCCGATCGCGCCGCCATAGAAGCGGCCGGCCTGATCGAGATCGCCGACGCGCAGATGCATGTGGCCGATGCGCAGGCCTTCGGGCGCCCCGGCATAGCTGGAGATGCGCGGGTTGGTCAGCGCCAGCAGATTGTCGAAATCGAGCGGGTCGGTCGCCATCGCAACCGTGCCGCCATCCCATTTCCAGCTCTCCGGCGGGCGGTCGGCGTAGACCTCGATGCCGTTGCCTTCGGGATCGTCGAGATAGACGGATTCGCTGACGAGGTGATCGGCGAAACCGGAAAGCGGCACCTTGTTCGCCGCCGCAAACACCAGCCATCGCGCGAGGTCCGAGCGTGTCGGCATCAGGAAGGCGGTGTGGTAGAGGCCCGCGGCATTCCGTGCCTCGGCGGGTGCGTTCGCGCGCCGGGTCAGATCGAGCAGCGGCACGCCGCCCGCGCCGAGACGGGCGCCCGTTGCCGTGCGCTGCATGATGGTGAGCCCGATCGCATCGCGATAGTAGTCGGCGACGAGATCGAGGTTGCGGACGCGCAAGGTCACCATGCCGATCCGCATCGGCGTCTGGCTGGCGAAGGTCGGCCCGCCACCACCGCCCGACGTGCCCTCCGCCCGCGCCGCTGCAGCGGCCGCCGCCGACAGCGAGGCGGCGCCGGCGAGGTGAAGCAGCGTGCGGCGGGTCAGGTCGGCGGTCATCTCGGTTCCTCCAATTCCACCTGCGACGTGTTGTCGTAGGTGGAACGATACGTATCACCCTAGCATACGGCCTTACGGACACCGCTCGCAACGCCGCAGGGCAGCCCCCCGGAACCATCGTTACGGCAGGACGTTTGCCATGCGGCAAGTTATTTCAGGTCTATTGGAGAGAACATGATCCGCCTAGCGGTAGCGTTATTTGCGGCAGCACTGAGCGTCGGCACGGCGTCGGCCCAGTCCAGCGCGGCATCGGGCAACAAGCCGGAAACGGCCTGCACCACGTCGCCTTCCGCAACCGTGGGCCAGGGCGAGGAGAAGACCGCAAACTCGATGGCTATGGAAAAGAGCGCGGTGCTGCCCGATGCCGGTGGCTCCAATTCCGCTGCGCCCACGGTGCAGAGCGGCGGCAAGCCGCTGAAGGTATCCCCGGACTGCCCACCGGATTCCAAGCCGAAGTAATAACGCCGCGTGTGCGGAATTCGTGATCGGCAAGTCCGGGCGCGGCGATCTCGATGATGAAGATGAACCGCGAAATCGACGTGCGGGACGTGCTGCCTTCCATTCGAGTGCCGACACTCATTCTGCACCGTGCGGCGGAGCGCGCGATCGACGTGGCGCACGCACGGTATATGGCGGAGCGCATTGCGGGTTCGAAGCTTGTTGAGCTTGCAGGCGTCGACCATAGCTACCTCGCGGGCGACCGCGATGCGCTGCTGGATGAAGTCGAGGTATTCCTGACCGGTGCGCACCATGTGCACGAGCCGGAACGGGTGCTCGCCACGGTGCTGTTTATCGATATCGTGGGGTCAACGGAGCGCGCCGCAGCGCTCGGCGACAATGCCTGGCGTGAACTGCTTGAAGCATTTTATGCAAAGGCACGAGAGGTCTTGGGCAATACCGCGGACGTGAGGTCAACACATCCGGCGACGGTTTGTTCGCGGCCTTCGACGGGCCTGCGCGAGCGATCCGCTGTGCCGGCGCGATCCGTGATAGGGTACGTTCACTCGGACTGGAGGTGCGATGCGGCCTGCACACGGGCGAATGCGAACTGGTCGGCAAGGACCTCGCCGGAATTGCCGTGCATATTGGCGCGCGCGTTGCCGGCGCCGCCGAACCGGGCGAAGTGCTGGTTTCTCAAACGGTGCGTGATCTAGTGGCCGGCTCTGGCCTGGAATTTGAGGAGCGAGGACGGCGCAGATTGAAAGGCGTGCCGAACGAGTGGCTTCTGTTTCACGCTCTTCCGAATGAACTCGCAGGATGAGTTGCTGAAAAGGTAGTCGACCCGCGCGCCTGATAACTACCGCGGCAGCGAACTGGATGCCTATCCTTCGCGGGGGACGACGAGTCGAGAGAGCCAGGCCGCCCCCAATGAGCCTTTCAATTTTGTGATAGAAGCCATGTCCACATTCAAATTCCTTGAATTCCGCCCGCGCTCTATTCTGCGCGCAACTCAACTCAGGGAATGCAGAGGAAACCGGGCCCGATGGCGGAAGCGGCAAAATCACGTAGCGAAGCGCCTGCGGCGCTGCCGACATGGCCGGACGAGATCTACCGGGTTCTCAAGGACGCCGGCATTCGCCAGGTCGCGATGGTGCCGGATGCCGGCCACAGCCTCCTGATTCGCTCCTTCGAGGCCGATCCCGAAACCCGCGTCGTCACGCTGACCACGGAGGAAGAGGGCGTGGCGATGCTGGCCGGTGCGTGGCTCGGCGGCGAACGCGGCGTGCTGCTGCTGCAGTCGAGCGGCGTCGGCAACTGCATCAACATGCTGTCGCTGCCGGTGATCTGCCACATGCCGCTTCTGATGATCGTCACCATGCGCGGCGATTGGGGCGAGTTCAATCCGTGGCAGATTCCGATGGGGCAGGGCACGCGTCCCTCGCTCGAGGCCATGGGCGTGATCGTCAACAAGGTCGACGATCCCGATCTCGTCGCCTCCACCGTGCAGGGCGCGGCGAACCTTGCCTTCAATACCTGGAAGCCGGTGGCGGTACTGATCGGCCAGCGTGCGCTGGGCGCCAAGAACTTCAAGGAGCTTGCCCGCAAATGAACAATCCGAACTCGCTTCTGCACCGCCGCGACGTCGTCAACGAACTCGTGCGCGACCGTGCCGACCTCCTCGTCATCGCCGGCCTCGGCGCGCCGAACTGGGACGTCTCCGCCGCGGGCGATCACCCGAACAATTTCCCGCTCTGGGGCGCCATGGGCGGCGCCTCGATGATCGGGCTCGGCCTCGCGCTGGCGCAGCCCAGGCGCAAGGTGCTCGTCATCACCGGCGACGGCGAGATGCTGATGAATGTCGGCTCGCTCGCCACGATCGCGGTGGAGGCGCCGAAGAATCTCACGATCGCCGTGCTCGACAACGAGCGCTTCGGCGAGACCGGCATGCAGAAGACGCCGACCGCGTCCGGCGTCGATCTTTCCGCCATCGCCACCGCCTGCGGCATCCGCACCTCGCGGATCGTGCGCACGATGGCTGAAGTGACCGAGCTGCGCGAGCTCGCGCATGGGGGGCGGGGAACGGCGTTCGCGCAGATCAAGATCAACCCGGAGGCGCTGGTGTTCGTGATGCCGCCGGCGGACGGTGTGATCCTGACGTCGCGTTTCAGGCAATCGGTGCTGGGGGACGAAGCGTTGTTTAATTAAGGAGTGGCGCCACGACAAGACTCGTCGTGCCCGGCCTTGTGCCGGATATCCACGTTTTGACCCATGACGCAGAGCGAGTGAGCGGCGGCGCTACGGCGCCATGTTGATCTTCCACAGCCCCTTCCGGGAGAGTTCCTGAACCTCCGATACGATCAGCGTCGCAATCGTCGTCGTGGCGATCGAGGGCGGGTGGGCGACCGGGGAAGCCAGGATCAATTCGCGCGAGACGGATGGGTTGACGGCCGCCATCTCCAGCCGCTTCGCCGCGACCTCGGCGCGGATCGCAGACGGCGGCAGCAGCGTGTAGCCGAGGCCTTCCTCCATCAGGCTGATCTGGGCGCGGTAGGAATCGACCTCGATCATGGCCTCTAACTTCAGCTTCTCGCGCGCCAGCGCCTTCTCCAGCAGCGCCCGCAAGCCGTGCGAGACGCTGGGCAGGATCAGCTTCTGCTTCGCCAGCCACTTCAGATCGACCTGCTTCTTCCGGTTCAGCCCCGATCCCGGCGGCCCGACCGCGACGATATCCTCGCGGCCGATCGACTGGACCTGCAAATGGAGGTCGACCGCGGGCCCGTAGATGATCGCGAGATCCATTTCGCCGCGGTGCAGCCATTCGACCAGGTGTCCGCCATAGCTCTCCACGAGACGCAGCGAAACGTCGGGAAACTCGTCGAGCACGCGGCGCGCAAATCGCCCGGACAATACCGCGCTCACCGTCGGCACCAGCCCGAGGATGACGCGGCCCGACGGGTTGCCATTGGCCGATTTGAGATCGTCGCTGACCTGCTCGATCTGGCGAATGAGCCCGGTGGTGCGGTCGAGCAGCATCCGCCCCGCGCTGGTCAGCAGCATGCCGCGGCCGTTGCGGACGAACAGCTCGACGCGAAGCTCGTGTTCCAGCAGCTTGATGTGCCGGCTGAGCGCGGGCTGGGCGGCGCGCAGCCGGTCGGCCGCCTTGCTCAGGCTGCCGAGCTCGGCGACGGCGCGGAAGGTGCGCAATTGTTTGAGGTCCATCGGGTGCCCGGCTGCTGTTCCTGCGCCATCATATGCCGTTTCGAGCAGGTCGGTGCAATCGGTCCAATGTTCGTGCGTCAAGACGGTTAATGTCGTGCCCGGCGTGACGGGCGTCGCGCGATGCTGCTAAAGGAGGAAGAAATCCTCATCCGGAATTCACGTCGTATGACCATACCGTCCGTAAGTCCCTCGCAGGTCCGCACCGCATTGCTGCTGCGCCAGGAAACCGCGCTGCTCGATGTCAGGCACGAGGCCGTGTTCGCCACCGGCCATCCGCTGTTTGCCGCCAACATGGCGGCTGACCGGATCGCGCTGGAAGCGGAAACGCGGCTGCCGCGCAAGGACGTTGCGATCGTGCTCTATGATAACGGCGAAGGCCTCGTTGCCACGGCGGCGGAGCGGCTCGCCGTGCTCGGCTACAGCAATGTCCGCCAGCTCGGCGGCGGGCTGCAGGGCTGGAAGGCAGCCGGCTATGAGCTGTTCGAGGACGTCAACTCCTATGCCAAGGCGTTCGGCGAGCTGGTCGAAACGCGGCGGCACACGCCCTCGCTGGCCGCGGAAGAAGTCAACGCCCTGATCGCGAGCGGCGCCAACATTCAAATTCTCGATGTCCGCCGCTTCGACGAATACGCGACCATGAACATCCCGGGCTCGATCAGCGTCCCCGGCGCGGAACTGGTGCTGCGCGCCGGCCGCGCCGCGCCCGATCCTGAAACCACCATCATCGTCAATTGCGCCGGCCGCACCCGCTCGATCATCGGCACCCAGTCGCTGATCAATGCCGGCATCACCAACAAGGTGCGAGCATTGCGCAACGGAACGATCGGCTGGACCCTGGCCAAACAGACACTCGAGCATGGCGCCGGCCGGCGCGGCGAGATCGGGGCCATCGCGGGCGGCGAAGCCAATGCGCGCGACGTTGCCTATCGCGCCGGCGTTCGCCAGATCGGTCCTGCGGAAATGGCCGCCCTGCAGGCGCATACCGATCGCACGCTGTATCGCTTCGATGTCCGCTCGGAAGAGGAATATACGGCAGGCCATCTCGCCGGCTTCCGCCATTATGCCGGCGGTCAACTGGTGCAGGAGATCGACATGGCCGCGCCGGTGCGCGGCGCCCGCATCGTGCTAACTGATAACAGGGGCGTCCGCGCCGACATGACGGCATCCTGGCTCGCCCAGATGGGTTGGGAGGTCTATGTGCTCGAAGGCGGCTATGACGGCGCGCTGGAGATCGGGCCGCCGAAGGTGATCCCGAAGCCCGATCCGTCACATCGCTATCGACGTCCTTATGAAGGTACAGACGTCAAGGAAAGCGCGATGCAGGCCTATCTCGACTGGGAATATGGCCTCGTCGACCAGCTCCGCCGCGACGGAACGCATGGGTTCCTTGTCATTTGATGGTGCCGCCGTCGTAGGATGGGTGGAGCGAAAGCGATACCCATCATTATTCGTCGCCGCCCGTCATGCTATCGAGTCTCTCCGCCGAATAATTCTCGCCGATCGACAGCGCGCAGATTCGCGAGATCTGCACATAGGAAAGTCCGCTCTCTGCGGCCCATGCGTTGAACTGTGCCTGCACCTTTGCAAGATCGCGTTTGGAGGTGACGGTCTCCGCGATATCGAGCCCGGCATCGCGCAGGCACAGCACGACGTCACGGGAGGTCACGAACCCGTCCCAGCCAAGGAAGCGCAGCATCATCTGCCCGGTATTGCCGCCGAGCCGGCTGCCGCGCTTGGCCAGTAGTTCCAGCAGTCCGGCTTCGTCAGAGGAGGGCCAGTTCGCCAAAAACTTGCCGAAGCTGCCGTGCTCCCTGGCGATATCACGCACGAAAATGGCATTGGCGCGCACCGACATGATCTTGGCGCCGTTGCGGACGATCCGCGTGTCCTTCATCAACGCGTCCCAGAACTCGTCCGGCTTCAGCGACAGCGGCCCCGGCTTGAAGCCGAGAAACGCCTTCTCGAAGCCCGGCCACTTGTTCTCGATCACGCTCCAGGCAAAGCCCGCCGAAAATACCCGCTTGGTCATTTCGGCGAGGATGCGGTCGTCGCCGAGCCTGGCGAGGGCCTTCATATCAGGCTTTGCGGGCAGCAGCCTGGTGAGCGCTTTGGGCCCGCCCTTGCGCTTCTCGGCGCGGGCGCGAATGGTCTTGAACGCGGTCACTTGTAACGGCCCTCTCCGGCGAATTCCCTGAAAACCAGTCTAGAAGTGATCGGCCAATCTGCAAAGAATGGATGGCGTGCGGGGTGGATTTCGCCTAAAGCATCCCCACCTCACTCACATCCGTCCGGCCGGGCCGCCGCGCGTCGTTTGCGCAAGTTTCGGACCATTTCGGTCTGGGGCGATATTCAACATTCCGGCTGACCAGCCAACCAGGGTCTGATTTCTCGTGACATTCCTGACTACTCATCCGCCGCTCGCGCGAGCTCTGGCGGAGCGCAATTTCGAGCGGCTGACGCCGGTGCAAACGGCCGTGCTGGCCGATGATGCCGAGGGCCGCGACCTGCTGGTCTCGGCGCAGACCGGCTCGGGCAAGACCGTGGCTTATGGCTTGGCGATCGCCAGCGACCTGCTCGAAGGCGCCGAGCGCTTCGCCCAGGCGGCCGCGCCGCTGGCGCTGATCGTCGCGCCGACGCGCGAGCTGGCGCTTCAGGTCCATCGCGAACTCGCCTGGCTCTACCGGCATGCCGACGCCCGCGTGGTTTCCTGCGTCGGCGGCATGGACCCGCGCCGCGAGCAGCGCGAACTGGCCATTGGCGCGCATATCGTTGTCGGCACGCCGGGTCGGCTGTGCGATCATCTGCGGCGCGGCCGGCTCGACGTCTCCGGGCTGAAGGCGGTCGTGCTCGACGAAGCCGACGAGATGCTCGATCTCGGCTTCCGCGAGGACATCGAATTCATCCTGCAGACGACGCCCGAGAGCCGCCGGACGCTGCTGTTCTCGGCAACCCTGCCGGCGGGTATTGTCGCCCTGGCGAAGGAATATCAGCAGGACGCCCTTCGCGTCGAAGTCGCCGGCGACGAGGGCGGCCATTCCGATATCGAGTATCGGGCGATCCGGATCGCCGCGGGCGACGCCGAGCACGCCATCGTCAATCTGCTGCGCTTCTTCGAATCGCCGGGCGCGCTGGTGTTCTGCAATACGCGCGAGGCGGTGCGGCATCTGCAGGCGACGCTCTCGGAGCGCGGCTTCTCCGTGGTCGCGCTGTCGGGCGAATTGACCCAGAACGAGCGGACGCAGGCGCTGCAGGCATTGCGCGACGGACGCGTCCGCATCTGCGTGGCGACCGATGTTGCCGCGCGCGGCATCGATCTGCCGAAGCTCGATCTTGTGATCCATGCCGACCTGCCGAACGATCCGGAAGTCATGCAGCATCGTTCGGGGCGCACCGGGCGGGCCGGCCGCAAGGGCGTCAGCATATTGCTGGTGCCGTCAGCCCGGCGCCGCCGGGCCGACATGCTGCTCAAACTCGCCGGCATCGATGTAGCCTGGGGCATTGCCCCGCAGCCCGATGAAATCCGCAAGCTCGACCAGGAGCGGCTGCTGCGCGACGACGTATTTGCCGCGGAGACGGCGGCCGACGATCAGGCGCTCGCGCAGGCGCTGCTGGCGGAGCGGTCGGCGGAGGAAGTGGCCATCGCACTGGCGCGGCTCTACCGCGCGCGTCTGCCTTCGCCCGAAGACATCGTCGATCCCGGCGAGGATCGCGTCAGATCGCGTGCCGAGCGGGCGCGGGAGCGGGCGGATCGCGAGGCGGAACGCGGAGCGAAGCCCGGGAAATCCTCGGCGCGCCATCGCATGGCGGAAGACAGCGTTTGGTTCACCGCTGCGATCGGTCGCCGCAATAATGCGGACGCGCGCTGGTTGCTGCCGATGCTGTGCCGCCGCGGCAGCATCAAGAAGGAAGAGCTCGGCGCCATCCGCATTCTCGATGAGGTTACCGAGTTCGAGGTTGCCGCGCGCGTCGCCAGTCGATTCGCCGCGCGCATTCGCCGTCCCGACAAGCAGGACAACATTCGCATCGAGGCGATGCAAGATGCGCCGCGCCACGAGCGGCATGAGCCGCGGATGCCCAAGCCCGGCAAAAACGCAGAGCGCTCTGACGTAGTGAGGTTTGACAAGAAGGCACGTTACGATACCAGGAAGCCGAACCGGGAGAAGGCCGCGCACGTTGCCAGGCAGGCACACGTAAAGGCACCGGCTATGCCTGCGTTCGGCAAAAAGAAGAAAAAGAACAAGAAATTTCGCGGCTGAACGCGTGCAGCGAGGAAACAGTCATGGCCGTTTACATCATCGCGCAGTTGAAATTCACCCGCCGCGAACTCTACGACCGTTACCAGGCGCGCTTCATGGGCGTGTTCAGCAGATTTCGCGGCAAGCTGCTGGCGGCGGATGCGCATCCGGTCGTGCTCGAGGGCGAATGGCCACGCGACAAGGTGGTGATCATGGAATTTCCCGACGAGGCCGCGGCAGAGGAATTTCAGAATTCGCCGGAGTATCTGGAAATATCCGTTGACCGTAAGGCGGGCGCCGATGCCATCGTGCTTACGGTGCGTGGACTGTGACTTGCCAACGCGCGGTCGTTTCCCGGGGGCGATAAACACCGCTGCCTGCGCCGAGGATGACGCCAGCGCGCCCCGCATCAAGCAGGTCTCAAGGAAACCTCAAGGTCCCTCACACCCATTTGTCCCGCACCGCGCAACGCCTGTGAACTATCTCACAGGCGTTTTTTGCCCGCGCTGACATCTTGCCGCGCGACACAGACACCGACACGCGGGGTACCGGCGATGCGCATTCACTGCGTTGAAGGAGTGCCCGGGCAGCACAGGAAACACATGGGATTCTTTGCGCGCATTCTCGAGGCGCTTCATCGCTCCCGGCGCCGCGAGGCGATCAGGGTGCTGCGCCGCTACCGGCATTTGGCGGCCGGGCAGGCGCAGGTTCGTCCCGCGCAGCAATCGAAAGACACCGGAAAGAGCCGTCGAAATGCCCACCAGGATTACACGCCCGCCCACGCCCATCGCAGGACAGGTGAGAACCGCGAGACCTGGTTCGCGTGAGATGACGTCGACGAGCGTCACGGCGCTCGCCATCATCGCAGCCCTGATACTGGTTCTTCATATTGCCGCAGGCACGGTGCTGGCTCACCCGCCGACGAATCCGTCGCCGGATATGCTGACCGATGACGCGACTTGCCCGGGCGAAGCCAAGCCGCCGGTATCGTCATCGCCGTTCGACTAGCTGGTCCTTTCCGCGTTAGCCGGTTCCGTGCGCGGCAGTGTTGCATTCCGGAACCTCGACGAGATCGGGTTTCGCCGGATCGTTCTTGTGCTATTGCTGCTGCCAGGCGCTTCGCTCGCATTGGCTCGATTTCAGGATCGGCCGAGGGCGGCGAAGCCTCGGATCCAGCAGCATTGGCCGAAAGAATCATGACCGCACATCAGCGCAACGTTTCCGCCTCGATCGATCCCGTGAAGCTCGATCGCCTCGCCGAAGTCGCAATCAAGGTCGGCTTGCGGCTGCAGCCGGGACAGGACCTGCTGCTCACCGCGCCCTCGGTCGCGCTGCCGCTGGTGCGGCGGATCGCCGAACACGCCTACAAGGCCGGCGCGGGTCTGGTTACCCCGTTCCTGTCGGACGAGGAGATCACGCTGGCGCGGTACCGCTACGGCCACAACGAGAGTTTCGATCGGGCCGCCGACTGGCTCTATGAGGGCATGGCGAAGGCGTTCAGCGCCAACACCGCACGCCTCGCCATCGTCGGCGACAATCCGATGCTGCTGTCGGGCGAGGACCCGTCCAAGGTGGCGCGTGCCAGCAAGGCCAATTCGATGGCCTATCAGCCGGCGCTGGAGAAGATCGTTAATTTCGAGACCAACTGGAACATCATCGCCTATCCGAGTCCGTCCTGGGCGAAGCAGGTGTTTCCCGATGTATCAGAGGACGTCGCGGTGGCGAAACTGGCCGACGCGATCTTTGCGGCGTCGCGCGTCGATCAGGATGGCGCTGTCGCCGCATGGGAGAAACATAACGCCGTGCTGCGCGAGCGGACCGAGTGGCTGAACGGCCAGCGTTTCCACGCGCTGAAATATTCCGGACCCGGCACCGATCTGACCATCGGCCTCGCCGATGGCCATGAATGGGAAGGTGGTGCGTCAACGGCGAAGAACGGCATCACCTGCAACGCCAATATCCCGACCGAGGAAGTCTTCACCACGCCGCATTGCCGGCGCGTCAGCGGCCACGTCGTCTCCTCCAAGCCGCTGTCCTATCAGGGCACCCTGATCGACAACATCCAGGTCAGGTTCGAGGAGGGCCGCATCGTCGAGGCAAAAGCCTCGCGCGGCGAGGAGGTGCTGAAGAAGGTGCTCGAGACCGACGAGGGCGCGGCCCGCCTCGGCGAAGTGGCGCTGGTGCCGCATTCCTCGCCGATCTCAAAAAGCGGGCTGCTGTTCTTCAACACGCTGTTCGACGAGAACGCCGCCTCCCATATCGCGCTCGGGCAGTGCTATTCGAAATGCTTCGTGAACGGCGACAAGCTGACGCCGGAACAGATTGCGGCCCAGGGCGGCAACAAGAGCCTCATTCATATCGACTGGATGATCGGCTCGGCCGAAACCGACATCGACGGCATTCATGCCGACGGAAGCAGCACACCGGTATTCCGCAAGGGCGAGTGGGCGTGAGGCCCACTCGCGGAGCTGCGATCAGTCGTATCTGAGCTTGTAGACGTCCGTCGCCGTCCTGGAGAACAGCGCGGTCTTCTCCGCCTCGCTGTACTGCGCGGCCAGCCGCTTGAAAGCGTTGAAGATGACCTGATAGCTGCACTGGCCTTTGTCCGGCGGGAAATTGCTTTCGAACATGCACCTGCCAGGGCCGAACGCCTCGATGCAGGTTTCGATATAGGGCCGCCACGTGGCTGCGGCCTCTTCCGATGAGGGCGGCCTGGGCCGCTGATGAAAATCATAGCCAAGCAGGCACATCGCCAGCCCGCCGAGCTTGACGACGACGTTCTCGCATCGCGCGATTTCCTGGATCGAGGCCTTCCACTCCGGAAAGACCTGCTCGCGCCGGCCGGCAAAGCGGCCGATGCCGACCGGGCCGCCGCAATGGTCGAGCACGATCCTGGTATCCGGGAAGGCGCGGGCGAGATCGGTGAGCTCGCCGATCTGCGGATGAAACAGCCAGGCATCGAAACTCAGGCCGAGCGGCGAGAGGCAGGCAAAACCCTTGCGAAACGTGCTGTCGAGCAGCAGCCCCTTCGGCCGCGTCGCATACATGCCGGCGACATCAGGATCGGCGTCCCAGGCCGAGGAGTGGCGAATGCCACGGAAGCGGCCGTTACCTGCGGCAATCTCCGCTTCCAGCACGGCCTTCGCGCCATCGCCGAGCAGGAGATTGACGTGGCTGACGATGCCGGCGCAGATCGCGGCGCTGCCGTAGCCACCGCTTGCCGACATCGCCGCGACGCCGTTGGCGAACTCGACTTCGCCGACGGGGCGGAATTCTTCGGGGCCGTGCTTGCGATACATCGAGCGGCAATCGACATAGACGGTCGCGATGATGTTATGGCCGGATGCGATATCCTCCACCATCTCCTCGATCATGTAACGCAGGCCGCCGCGGTCCCATAGATGATGATGCGGATCGACGATCGGACGGGCGGGATCGATGATTTCCTCGGTGTACTGCGCCAGCCAGTCTTCCCGTGGATTGGCATAAAGTCCGCTGCTGGAGGCGGGTGCAGTGCTGGCGGCCATGAGTTTCACTCCCTTGTTTGTTGTTGATTGTTGCCGTCATTGCGAGCGTCTGCGTTTCACACCCCATCCAGAATGATCACCGTCGGCGCGCCCGGCAGCGTTTCTCGCGAGATCTTCAGCGTCCGCTCGTTGCGCTGGTCGATGGTGAATTGCTGGCCGATCAGGCGCATGAATTCGTCGAGCGGGGTGGCGAAGCGGTGCATCGGCAGCACCACGGACGAGCGCAGGCGCTTTGTGATCTCGGAGACGCCGTCGAGCGACATCGTATAGGTGCCGTCGATCGGCACCATCACGATGTCGAGCCGGCCGATCGCCGCGAAATGTGTCTCATCAAGCTTGTGATGCAGATGTCCGAGATGGCCGATGCAGAGGCCGGCGACCTCGAAGATGAAGATCGAGTTGCCGTCCTTGACCATCGCGCCGGAACCCTCGCCGTAATAGCGGCGGATGTCGGTCGGCACGTTGCGGATATAGACGTCACCGACGCGGGTCGAGATATGCGCGGCCTGTCCATTCCCGCCCCATCCATGCAGGACGTGCGGAATTTTCGGGTCGGGGAACAGCGTGTAGTGCGTCGAATGCGCGCGGTTCATGGTGATGACGTCGGGCAGCCGCCCGGTCCGATAGGCGCCGTTGAAGTCGGTCGCGATCCGCACCCCCTCCGGCGTGTCGATGTAATAGGTGGAGTGCCCGACATAGGTGATCGCAACCTCCTGCGACCTGGCGGCGACGCGCTGGAAGCTGGCCGGGATCGCGCGGGGCGGCGCATTCGCCATCGCGAGGCACTCGCTGCGCAATGGCTGCTGCTGCGCAACCGCAGGCGCAATCAGCGAGCCGAGGAGGGTGATGGCGACGGCAAGGAATCGCAACATGGCATGACCCGTCTGCGGCAAAGGCCGCTTGCTGCACTGTATCGCCGAAATCCGCGGTCGTCATGATGAGATTCGCGCAACAGCTATTCGCCGCACCTGCTTCATCCGTAGGCAGCTCTGTCCTAGTCTGCGTTTCAACGAGGGAGATTGTCTTGACCGAGAAAGCCGCAACCGATTCCTCCGTGCGCGCGCCGTCGTCCATGCGGCTGGAGCCGCTGCGCCAGGTCGACGCCGGCGTCCTCAACATCGGCTATTACGAGGCGGGCCCCGCCGATGGACCGGCGGTGATGCTGATGCACGGCTTCCCCTACGACATCCATTCCTATGTCGACGTCGCGCCGCAACTTGTCGCCCAGGGTTGCCGCGTCATCGTTCCCTATCTGCGCGGCTATGGCCCGACCCGGTTCCGCGATGCGAAGACGCCACGCTCCGGTGAACAGGCGGCGATCGGCGCCGACATGATGGCGCTGATGGATGCGCTCGGCATCGAGCGCGCGGTGTTCGCCGGCTATGATTGGGGCGGGCGCGCGGCCTGCGTTGGTGCGGCGCTATGGCCGGAGCGCTGCATCGGCCTCGTCTGCGGCAATGCCTACCTGATCCAGGATATCGCCAACGCCATGGTCCCGATGCGTCCCGAACGCGAGCTGCCGCTATGGTACCAGTATTACTTCCAGCTCGAGCGCGGCCGCGCCGGGCTTGCCGCCAACCGGCGCGAGATCGCGAAGATATTGTGGAAGCAATGGTCGCCGAGCTGGGCGTTCGATGATGCCTGCTTCGAGCGCACAGCCGTGGCCTACGACAATCCCGATTACGTCGACGTTGCGATCCACAGCTACCGGCATCGCTTCGGGCTTGCCGAAAGCGATCCGCACTATGCCGACATCCAGCGCAGGCTCGCGGCGTTGCCGGTCATCACGGTGCCGTCGATCACGATGGATGGCGCGGACGATGGCGTGATCGCACCGAATGATGGCGCGGCCAGCGCGTCGAAATTTGCCGCACATCGCGCCCACCGGATGATTCCGCGCGCCGGATATAATCTTCCGCAGGAAGCGCCCGGGGGCGTTTGCGACGGCAGTGATGGAGCTCGTTCGCGGATAAGTCGACTTTGCCGCATGGGCAAGCTGCACCGAAAACGATCATCTTCCCTTCATCGAAAAGCAGATCAAGCGCCGGCGCGACCTGATCGAGCGGGAGGGGCTGGGGAAGCAGTAGTCATCGTGCAATTCAGGACAGCAGCCGGACGGACTGGCCACGCGCTTGCATCAGTTTGACAGCCGCTTTGTCGAACGAGACGAAAGTGTCGGCACCAAGCCAGCTGCCTTCATAAGCGATGACGCCATCTGCAAAATCTCCGCCCGCATCAAGCTGAGCGAGTCCCGCCTCTGCCGCCTGTCGATTTACCGCAACATTGGAGGCATTCAGCAAGTCCCGGATCGTCGTCGCGATGTCGGTTGAGCGGATCTTGTAACTTCGCAATACCCAGACCAACTCGCAGAGCGTCGGCATCGTCAGTGCCACCAACTCGGCCTTGTCTAGCGCCCGTTGAGCAGCTCTGCTTTGGTCGGGATGATCTTCAGTTAGTGCGCGCACCAGAGCGTTGCTATCCGCAGTGACTTTCATCGCTTGCGAGCCCATCCCCGAGCGATGATGTCATTCATATCCTCGATTGAAAGAGGCTTGCCCTTTCGCCTGGTTTTCAAGGAGCCGAAAACATCCGAAATCTTCCCCGTCGGCCGTGCGGCGCTGACTTCGATCCTGCCATCGGGAAGCTTGTTCACCGTAATCTTCTCGCCTGGATGCACACCCAGGTGCTCCAGCACGTCCTTGCGCAATGTGACCTGGCCTTTGGCGGTAACGGTGAGTGTGCTCATGACGTTGTTTCTGGCGAGTATGCATACCTGTAAGGCAAAAACGCCTTACATTCAAGTTCCCACCCTCATAAGGAGTAGAGCCGCCCGTTCACCCCCGCCGTGGGCTAATCTTCCACGTTGCGGCGAGGATAGCAGCGGTGAGCGCGCCACTGATCACGGCGGCGACCGGGATCGCGACGGCCAGCGCCGCGGTCGCTGCCCAGCCGATTGAACAAAAAGCTTCCGCGAAGGTCGCCAGCCGTGACGAGGTCTGGCGGCGGCGGAACTGGCTGCGTCTGGCCTGCACGCGGAACCAGAGCTGGATCGCGGTGGCCGAGACGGTGGCGACAAGCACGCCGAGCGCGGTGACGATCGCCTGCACCGGGGAAGCGAATGCAAGCGCGGCGATCAGCGGCGCGAAGATGATGCCGATTGTCAGCAGCACCACTTCGATCTTGGCGCGGGTCACGCGCGAAGGCGGCAGCGGCGCGGTAGCGACGAGGTCGGCGGCGTCCTCGCCGGAGATCGTCAGCCAGGCAAGGCCGCCGGCAAGCTGGCCCGCCGCCATCACGATGACTGGTGTGATCAGCACGATCGCCGTCGAGCTTTCGGAAAAGCTCCGCCACAGCATCAGGGCCGGCGGCACCAGATAAAGCAACTGCATCAAGGTTTGCGACAGCAGCCACGGGTCGCGCCGCAGCAGCAGGAATTCCTTGGTGCGCAGCGCCTGCTGCCGCGAGCCGCTGCGGAATCCCTTCGCGCTGACATCGCGGCGGACCGACCGGGCGGTTGCAGCGACCCTGACGACGGTCTCGGCAAATTTCGGCGAGAAGGTCGCCATGACGATGCCGAGCAGCAGGAGTCCGCCGGACAACAGCCAGGACAGCATCATGCCGTCGCCGACCGCAGCGCGCGCCGGCCACCACAGCGGACTGTCGAGGTCGGGCGCATAGGCTGACGCCGCATCCGACGTCAGCACCGCAAAGCGCGACAGGGTGCCGTAGGACAGGATGGCTGCGACCTGCAGCGCGATGACGAAGCCTGCGCCGATGACGGCGGCGACGATCTGCGCGACAAGGCGGGTGCGGCCCGGCCCGATCAGCCTGAACAGCACCACGGTGATCGCAATCGCCGCGGCCGCCGCCGACAGGCCGATCGCGACGACGAGCCCGAATGCCGCCAGCCACCGCGCGCCGCCGCCGATCACGAGCACATCGACAAAGGGCGTCGACAGCAGCAGCGCCATCCCGGTCACCGAGAGCGCGATCGCCACGATCCGCACCGAGAACACGTTGGCGAGATTAGCCGGCGAAGACATCAGCAGGTCGAGATCGGCGCGGGCATAGAATACCCGCGTCACCGATTCGATGGCCTGCGACAACATCAGCGCCCAGGCGAGAAAGATCGTCGCGGTGATGACGATCAGTTCCGGCTTGCCGAGCGGAAACTGTAGATCGGCGAAGCGGCCGATCACCGCATAGGCCGGCAGATGCATGACGGCGGCAAACACGATCAGCGCGATGATCGCGCGCTTCCGCTTGCCGCGGCTGCCGGTCATCATCGCCAGCCATTCGCGCCAGGCGAGGCGGATTTCGTGCCGGGCAAACCAGGAGAGGGCCGCGGCAGAACTCATGCGGCGGCCGCGCTGGTGTCGACGAGGGCGATGAACATGTCTTCAAGGCTGGTGTCGCCGCGGCCGTTCTGCTGCCGCAGTTCGGTGAGCGTGCCTTCGGCCACCAGCCGGCCCGTGGCGATGACGCCGATCCGGTCGGCCATCCGCTCGGCCACTTCGAGAATATGCGTCGTCATGATCACGGTGCAGCCGGAACGGACGCGTTCCTGCAGCAATCCCTTGACGTGGCGCGCCGACAGCGCATCCAGCCCGGTGAGCGGCTCATCGAGGATGATCAGGCGGGGATCGTGAACCAGCGCGCCGGCCAGCGCGACCTTCTGGCGCATTCCTTTGGAAAATCCCTCGCAACGTTCATGCAGATGCGGCTCCAGTCCGAGCGACACCAGAAGCCCGTGTGCGGAGGGACCGGAAACGGCGGGATCGACGCCCCAAAGACCGGCGACGAACTCCAGATATTCCAGCGGCGTCAGCTTGTCGTAGATCATCGGCTCGTCGGAGACCCAGGCCATGATCTGCTTGGCAGCGACGGGATCGGCCAGCGCATCGACGCCCAGGATGGAAACCGAGCCGGCATCGGGCTTGAGCAGGCCGGCGACCATGCGCAAGGTCGTGGTCTTGCCGGCGCCGTTGGGGCCGAGCAGGGCGTAGAACTCGCCGGTCCGGACGGTGAGGTCGAGCGCGTCGACCGCCGGGCGGTCAAAACGCTTCGTTAACCCTCGCACTTCGAGCGCCGATACATCCGGTTTCATGATTTCGAGCGATCCAGTTGTTCATCAAGGACCATGAACCGAAGAACTTTCGGCACGGTGAATCCTGCACGCCAAATCGCAGCGAAGCCCGCAACTTCCCGGACTGCGGCATTTCTCCGCAATTGTTAACGGCGCCGCATGCAGCGCTTTGTTGACAGGGCTTGGCGCTTTGGTACTCAATGCAGCGGGACATGTGCCGCTGCCGTGGAATACCACGCAGCGTGTAGACACAAGATGCGGTAAGGCGGTCGACAGAATCGCCTGGCATCGGGGAGGGAGATGATGCTGGACTTTGTTCAGCAGCTGGTGAGTGGCATCGCGCTCGGCTGCGTCTATGGCCTGATCGCGCTCGGTTTTGTGCTCGTCTACAAGGCAACCGAGGTCGTCAATTTCGCCCAGGGCGATCTGATGATGCTGGGCGGTTTCTTCGCCTTCACCTTTATCGGCATGCTTGGCCTCAATTACTGGCTTGGATTCGCCGGCGCGGTCATCGCGATGGCGCTGTTCGGCATGCTGGCCGAACGCGTCGTGGTCCGTCCGATCCTCGGCTATCCGCAGTTTTCCATCATCATGGCAACCATCGGGCTCGGGTATTTCCTGCGCTCCGTGGTCGGCATGATCTGGGGCACCGACGATTTCAAGATCGAGACGCCGTTCAGCCACGGCGTGCTGCGGCTGGGTTCGCTGGTGCTGGCCTACGACAAGCTCTCGGTGATCGCCGCGACCATCATCCTCTGCGCGTTGCTGTATCTCTTTTTCAACCGCACCACGCTCGGCACCGCGATGCGCGCCAGTTCGGAGAACATGCTGGCTGCCTACTACATGGGCATTCCGGTCAAGCGCGTGGTGTCGATCGTGTGGGCGATCTCGGCTGCGGTCGCGACCGCGGCGGGCGTGCTGCTGGCGCCGATCACCTTTATTCACTCCAATGTCGGTCTCGTGCTGGGCCTGAAAGCGTTTCCGGCCGCGGTCCTCGGCGGCTTCGGCTCCATTCCGGGCGCGGTGGTGGGCGGCGTGCTGATCGGCGTGATCGAGAGCATGGCGGGCTTCTACCTGCCGCAGGGCTGGAAGGACGTCGCGCCCTACATCGTCCTTCTGGTGGTGCTGCTGCTCAAGCCCGAAGGCCTGTTCGGTGTTCATACGCGGAAGAAGGTCTAATGCGATTTCTCTTCAAAACCGACTATGAAGACGACATCAGGCTGCTTCCGCACAGCGGCTACGTCGTTTCCTACGGCATCCTGCTGGCGCTTCTTGTGATCGCGCCGTTCGTACTGTCGAGCTATCTGGTCAGCCAGTTGGTGTTCGTCTGCATCTACGCCACCGTCGGTGTCGGCCTGATGATCCTCACCGGTTTCACCGGCCAGGCCTCGCTCGGCCATGCAGCTTTTCTCGCGATCGGCGCCTATACGGCCGGGTACCTGCAGCAATACAACGTTCCCTTCCCGGTCTACTTCCTGGCCGGCGGCTTGCTGACCGGCGTGGTCGGCGCGCTGGTCGGATTTCCGGCGCTGCGGCTGACCGGCATCTACCTCGTCATCGCCACCATCTCCTTCGCCTTCATCGTCGAGGAAATCCTGGCGCGCTGGGAGAGCGTGACCAACGGCAACGAGGGGATGCGGGTCAAGACGCTGAGCCTCTTCGGACAGGCGGTACCGCAAAACGGTCCAGCCTTCTATTTCCTCTGCCTCGGCGTATTGATCCTCACCATCGTCGGCACGCTCAACCTGCTGCGTTCGCCGACGGGACGCGCCTTCGTTGCGATCCGCGACAGCGAAACGGCGGCGCGCAGCATGGGCGTCAACGTCTCGCTCTACAAGGTGAAGTCGTTTGCGATCAGCGCCGCGATCACGGGCCTTGCCGGCGTGCTGTTCGCGCACAAGCTCTCCTTCATCTCGCCGGAAATGTTCACGCTGCAGCTCTCGATCGAGTTCATCATCGTGATCCTGATCGGCGGCACCTTCAGCCTGCACGGCGCGGTGCTCGGCGCCATCTTCCTGGTGATGATCGATCCGTTCCTGACCTACCTGAAGGACGACATTCCCGGCGTCATCGCCGGCATCGCCTCGACCTTCGGCGCCGACAGCGCGACGGCAGGGAAGATTCAGAGCAATGCCGCCGCCATTGCCTCCGCCAACGGCCTGAAGGGCGCGATCTACGGCGTGATCATCGTGCTGTTCGTGCTGTTCGAGCCGCTCGGTCTCTACGGGCGCTGGCTGAAGATCAAACTGTTTTTCCAGCTATTCCCGCTCTACAAGCGCGCGACCTTCAAGCGTCAGAAGATCTACGTCAAATCGGAGCGGAACCGATGAGCTATTTCCGCGCGGAGAACCTGTCTTTGCATTTCGGCGGCCTGAAAGCGGTCGATTCCGTCAGCTTCGCGGTGGAGAAGGGCGAGATTCTCTCGATCATCGGCCCGAACGGCGCCGGCAAGAGCTCGATCTTCAACCTGATCTCGCGGATTTATTCGCCGACCTCAGGCAGGATCTTCTTCGAGGACCAGGACATTACCGAGCAGCCGGCCTACGACATCGCCGGTCTCGGCATCGCGCGCACCTTCCAGAACATCGAGCTGTTCGAGAATGCGACCATGCTGAGCAATTTGCTGGTCGGCCGCCACCGCCATTCCACGACGCAACTCTGGCAGGAACTTCTGTTCCTGCCGAGCGTGCGGGCCGGCGAAAAGATGCATCGCCGCCGCGTCGAACAGGTGATCGAATTTCTCGATCTCGAAGCCTATCGCGACAAGCTGATCTCGGGGCTGCCGTATGGGGTCCGCAAGGTGATCGAACTGGCGCGCGCGCTGTGCTCGGAGCCGAAACTGATCCTGCTGGACGAGCCGTCGTCCGGGCTCAATGTCGAGGAAACCGAGGACATGTCGTTCTGGATCCGCGACATGAAGACCGAGCTCGGCATCACCGTCCTGATGGTCGAGCACGACATGACGCTGGTCAACCGCGTCTCCGACCGCGTGATCGCGCTCAACTACGGCCGCGTGCTGGCGATGGGCTCGCCGTCCGAGGTGCAGCGCCATCCCGACGTCGTCGCCGCCTATCTCGGTGCATGAGGATGATGCCATGAGCGCTTCCGACATCATCCTCAAGCTCAGCAACATCGAGAGCTATTACGGGCCGATCATGGCGATCAGGGGCATCAGCCTTGAGGTGCCGCGCGGCCGCATCGTCACGCTGCTCGGGGCCAACGGCGCCGGCAAGACCACGGTGCTGAAGACCATTTCCGGCATTCTCGATCCGCAGAAGGGCTCGATCGAATTTCTGGGCAAGCCGATCCAGCGCATGGAGGCCGACAAGATCGTGCGGCTGGGCTTGAGCCATGTGCCCGAGGGACGCGAGGTGTTCCCGTTCCTTTCGGTGCGCGAAAATCTGATGATGGGCGCCTATCCGCGCAAGGATCGCGACGGTGTCGCTGAGGATCTCGATCGTGTCTACGGCTATTTCCCGCGGCTGAAGGAACGCATCAACCAGCCAGCGGGCCAGCTTTCCGGCGGCGAGCAGCAGATGCTGGCGATCGGGCGGGCGCTGATGAACCGGCCGACCCTGCTACTTCTGGATGAGCCGTCGCTTGGCCTGTCGCCGATCCTGGTGAAGGAGATCTTTACCATCATCAAGCGCGTCAACGAGGAGCAGGGCATGTCGATCCTGCTGGTCGAGCAGAACGCCAAGGTGGCGCTGGAGACCGCGCATTACGGCTACGTGCTGGAAATCGGCCGGGTCGTGATGAACGACACCTGCGAGCGGCTGATGAATTCAAAGGACATCCAGGAATTCTATCTCGGCGCCAAGGAAGAAGGCGCCCGCGGCGAACGGCGCTGGAAGAAGAAGAAAACCTGGCGCTAAACGTCGCATCTAAGGTCTTGGCATTACGAGAGAATTTGAGCTAGATTTGAGGCCTGCCACTAAACCAGGACCGGCACTCAAGACCGGTGGTTGGGGCAGGCGACAGAGGGAGGAAGGAAGCGCATGGCCAGACCGGCAGTGCTGACAGTCGCCGACACGATCGCGAGGAGCTTTCTGAAATCCGTGGAGACCCGCGGCGACCGCCCGGCGATCCGCGAAAAGAAGTTCGGCATCTGGCAGCCGACCAGTTGGCGCGAGTGGCTGCAGATCTCGAAGGACATCGCCTTCGGCCTGCATGCGGTAGGATTCCGGCCCGGCGACGTCGCCTCGATCATTGCCAACGCGGTGCCCGAGTGGGTCTACGCCGACATGGGCATCCTCTGCGCCGGCGGCGTTTCCTCCGGCATCTATCCGACCGACTCCTCCTCGCAGGTCGAATATCTGATCAACGATTCCTCGACCCGGGTGGTCTTCGCGGAAGACGAAGAGCAGCTCGACAAGATCCTGGCCTGCCGTTCGCGCTGCCCGACGCTGCAGAAGATCGTCGTGTTCGACATGGAAGGCCTGCACGGCTTCAGCGATCCGATGGTCTTGTCGCTGGCCGAGTTCACGGCACTGGGGCGCAACCACGAACAGGGCAACGAGGCGCTGTGGGACGAGATGATCGGCAGCCGACGTGCGGAGGATCTCGCCATCCTCGTCTATACGTCCGGCACCACGGGCCCACCCAAGGGCGCGATGCATTCCAACCGCAGCGTGACGCACCAGATGCGGCACGCCAACGACCTGTTTCCGTCGACCGATGCGGAGGAGCGGCTCGTGTTCCTGCCGCTCTGTCATGTCGCCGAGCGGATCGGCGGCTACTACATCTCGCTGGCGCTGGGATCGGTGATGAACTTCGCCGAAAGCCCGGAGACCGTGCCGGACAATCTGCGCGAGGTGCAGCCGACCGCCTTCCTCGCGGTGCCCCGGATCTGGGAAAAATTCTATTCCGGAATCACCATCGCGTTGAAGGACGCGACCACGTTTCAGAACTGGATGTACCGCAACGCGCTCGCCATCGGCAACCGGATGACGGAGTACAAGCTGCAGGGCGATACGCCGCCGCTGTCGCTGCGGATGGCGAATCGCGCCGCCTATTGGCTGGTGTTCCGCAACATCCGCCGCATGCTCGGGCTCGACCGCTGCCGGCTGGCCTTTACGGGTGCTGCGCCGATCGCGCCGGATCTGATCCGCTGGTATCTCGCGCTCGGCCTCGACATGCGCGAGGTCTACGGCCAGACCGAGAATTGCGGCGTCGCCACGATCATGCCGCCCGAGCGCATCAAGCTCGGTTCGGTCGGCAAGGCGGCGCCCTGGGGCGAGGTCGCGATCTCCCCGCAGGGTGAAATCCTGATCCGTGGCGATTTCCTGTTCATGGGCTACCTGAACCAGCCGGAGAAAACCGCCGAGACCATCGACGCCAGGGGATGGCTGCACACCGGCGACGTCGGCTCGATCGACAATGAGGGCTTTGTCCGGATCACCGACCGGATGAAGGACATCATCATCACGTCGGGCGGCAAGAACATCACGCCTTCGGAAATCGAGAACCAGTTGAAGTTCTCGCCCTATGTTTCCGATGCCGTGGTGATCGGCGACAAGCGGCCGTTCCTGACCTGCCTCCTCATGATCGACCAGGAGAATGTCGAGAAATACGCGCAGGACAACGACATCCCCTTCACCAACTATGCCAGCCTGTGCCGCGCGCAGGAGATCCAGGACCTGATCCAGCGCGAGATCGAGACCGTCAACGTCAACTTTGCGCGCGTCGAGACCATCAAGAAGTTTTATTTGATCGAACGTCAGCTCACGCCCGAGGACGAGGAACTGACGCCGACCATGAAGCTGAAGCGCAGCTTCGTGAACAAGCGCTATGCGGCCGAGATCAACGCCATGTATGGCGAACGGGCGGTGGCATAGGCGGATATTTCGGACCAGACATTTGAAAACGGCGAAGGATCGAGAAGGCCCCACCCTTCGCGCAACACGGGCCAAGGAAGAGGAGACTGCAATGTCGAAATCGTTCAAGGTGCTGGGCCTGGCGGTGAGCGCCCTTGCGCTGACCCAATTGCCGGCCGCGGCGCAGACCAAGGTTACCGATCAAGGCATCTCGGCGAACGAGATCGTCGTCGGCACCCATCAGGATTTGTCCGGCCCGATCAAGGTCTGGGGTGTGCCGGTTTCCAACGGCATGAAGATGGCGACTGAGGAAATCAACGCTGCCGGCGGCATCCATGGCCGCAAGATCAAGCTGATCCTGGAGGACTCTGGCTACGACCCGAAGCGCGCCGTGCTGGCGTCGCAGAAGATGGTCGAGCGCGACAAGGTGTTCGCCATGGTCGGTCCGATGGGCT
>NZ_DAINNI010000018.1:0-79656 GCF_036735945.1 Bradyrhizobium sp.
CGATCGACTGGCGGGTCGACAGCGCCTGGCTGTTCGCCGCTTCCTCGTTGGTGTCAGCCAGCGTCAGGTTCGACGAGCCGGTCTGCAACACGTTGATCAGGTTCTTCGAGAAGTCCTGACGGATCTGCACGATCGACAGGTTCGAACCGAAGGCCGAAGCCTGCGCGCGCAGCGTGGACGACGCGCCGTTCAGCGCCGTCACGATGCTGTTGATCGCAGCGTTGTCCTTGAAGGCGCCCGAGTTCAGGACGTCGAGGCCAAGGCCGGCCGGGTTGAAGTTCACGCCCTGGATGCTCAGCGTGGACTTGCCGGTTTCGTTGAAGGTCAGCTTCAGGGTGTCACCGCCGAGCAGGTTGATGCCGTTGAAGGAGGCATCCTGCGAGGTGGTGGTGATCTGGTTGATGATGTTGTTGTACTGGGTGACCAGGTTGTCCCGAGCCAGCTTCGCACCTGCGTCAACAACCGGAGCCGGAGCCGTGGTACCGGCAGCGAACGCCTGGCTGGAGCCAACCGCGGAACCGGTGATCGCACCGATCGTGGCCGAAGCCGCTTCGTTCGTCGTGGTGATCGTCAGCTTGCCGGACACGAACGTGGCCTGCAGGTTGTTGGCGGCAAGGGCATCGTTCAACTGGTTGAGCGAGCCGATGCGGCCGGAAGCCGAACCGAACACGATGTCGGTGGCAACACCACCGCCGGTCGCCGCGATCTTCAGGGTCTTGCCTTCCAGCACGCCCGGGACCTGCGTGCGAGCCTGCGTCACGCCGCCTGCCAGACCGAGCGCGCTGAGAGCGCCGGCGTTGCTGCTGGTGATCTTCAGGTCGCTCAGCGTGCCGGTGTTCAGCGTGATCTTGCCGCCGGTGATGGACGATGCCGTCGACGAGCCGGTCAGGCCGTCGATTTTCGCCAGCAGGCCGGTGACGTCGCTGTTGACCTTGATTTCGTTCGGATCATTGCCGGTCGCGGTCGCGGCCACGAAGGACAGCGTCTTGCCGTTGACCGTGATGGTGTCACCTACCGCGAAGGCGTTGGACAGCGAAGCAGCGGTGCCGTCGCCGACGCTCAACTTGGTGGCGCCATCCAGAGCACCGGCGGTCACGGCGCCACCGCCACGAGCACCCGTGTTGGCAGCAGCGGCGCTGAGGCCGAGCGCCGTGAGGACGCCGGCGGAGCCGGACACAGCGAGGTCGGACGCCGTACCGGTGTTCAGGGTGATGATGCCACCCGTTGTCGTCGACGCGGTGCCGGTGTTGCCCGACAGGGTGTCGATCGCCGCAACCAAACTGTCAAGCGTGGTGCCGACGCCCATCGTGTAGGCGTTACCCGAGCCGACGAGGCCATTCGCGCCCGCCTCGAACGTGATCGTCTTGCCGTTGACAGTCAGCGTGTCGGCGGCGGCGATCGCCTGGGGGACGTTGCCCGTGGTGGTCAGGGCCGACAGCAGCGTCGAACCGCTCGCGTTGGTGGCCGTACCCGAAAAGAGCTGGGCACCGGGGGTCAGCGTGGTGTTGGTATACGCCGCCCGCCGCGGAGCCGCACCACCAACGAAC
This sequence comes from Bradyrhizobium sp., assembly GCF_036735945.1. Lineage (GTDB taxonomy): Bacteria > Pseudomonadota > Alphaproteobacteria > Rhizobiales > Xanthobacteraceae > Bradyrhizobium. The sequence continues at coordinate 1,548 of NZ_DAINNI010000018.1, forward strand.
GCGGCATTGGTCGGGTTCGCATCGGCGACGAGGTTGTCGGCCGTAGCGCCGTCGATCACGACGGACGTAAACGACGACTTGATCGAGAAACCGACCGTCGTCTGCAGCGCCTGATTGGCGACCGACTTGGCGGAGTCGACGAGCTTCTGCAGCGAGGTGATGCCGGTGTTGGCGGCCTGCAGCACCTGCACGCCGTTGCCGATGCCGTCGAGGAGATTGTTGATGTCACTGGCGCGCGAATCGAGCGACGACGCGGTGAAATAGTTGGTCGGGTTATCGAGGGCCGTGTTGACCTTCTTGCCGGTGGCAAGGCGATTCTGCGTGGTGGCGAGCAGATCGGCGGTCGACTGCAGCGAGAGGAGGTTCTGGCGAACCGACGAGGAGAGAACAATACCTGACATGACTCATACCCTTCTGGATGAACACTGTTGACGCAACGCCACAAACTTCTTTGGGCGCTGCTGCCACACTGGTCATCGACCACTACCTGGAGGTTAACGCGCCAATGTGCAGGACTGCGAAAGCCACGAAAGATCGCCGCCAATCCGATTTATGGTAAATGGATTGTTACCGGCCCGACGGATGCAGCATCGTTCTCGTGGTCTCGTCTACCCCCTTGCCGGGGCAACGATCATGTGCGTCCATTTGGCAATTTTTCTTGCCATTGATATGTGCAAGGATCATCCTGCACTCGGATTGCAGGCTTAAGGCGCCAGACGCCAGAGACCGCTTAGCCCGTAAAGGCAGGAGGTTGCTTTGGATTCAGCCCCTCGTTCTCCGAATGGATTCCTGTCCTCGCTGACCGCGGACGATTTCGAACTGCTTCGTCCCCATCTGCGCGCCGCCGATCTCAGCCCGGAGATGGTCCTGGTCGAAGTCGACGAAGCGCTCAAACGTGCGTATCTCCCGCAGAAGGGCGTCATCTCGCTGGTCGTCAAGCTCGCGCGCGGCGAGCACGTCCAGATTGCGATGATCGGCCGTGACAGCATTTTCGGCGCGTTCTCCGCCCTCGGCGACCCGATCGCGCTGAACACCGCCGTGGTTCTCGTTCCGGGCACCGCCGCGACGATCGACCTCGACCAGCTTCGCATGGCCGCGGACCAGAGCGCGTCGCTGCGTACCGCGCTGGTACGGCACGGCCTTGCGGTTTATGCGCAAATACAGCAAACGGCTGGCTGCAACGCCTCGCACACCGTGGAGTCCCGGCTGGCGCGATGTCTGCTGCATACGCGCGACCTTTCCGGCAGCGACAAGATCGTCCTGACCCAGGAAGCGATGGCCCAGATGATCGGCGCGCGCCGCAACAGCGTTTCGCTGGTGGCCAACACGCTGCAGCAGGCAGACTTTATTCACTATAGCCGAGGGCACATCGAGATCACCAACGTGGATGGCCTGATCAAGACGTCCTGCGAGTGCTACGCGACGGTCAAGGCGCAATATACCCGGCTGCTGCATCCGCGCATCCACTGCGCGGCCGCCTGACCGTTCCCTCATGAGAGGCCACGCGCGATCCCGATCTATGATAGGCGTCGCGTGAGCGTTGCGCGCGGGAATTGCGCCGCGCGCCGCCGTTCACCGTATTATTACGACCAAATCGCGCCCCCGCGACATTCCGGTCGGCGTCGAATTAACGCGCTGTTCAAGGAGCCCTGATAGTTATCCCGGTGCTGACGGGTGCGGGTTCGACAAGAAGCATCGGGATTCTTTCGCGTGCAACGTGCATTCACCTGTGTTCGGCGGCTTGCTGTCTGCGCGGAGTACGACCATGGCTTTTGATCTGTCGATGCCGATCCTGGTGGTCGATGATTACAGCACCATGATCAGGATCATCCGCAATCTTCTCAAGCAGCTCGGCTTCGAGAACGTCGACGAAGCCAGCGACGGATCCTCCGCGCTTGCGAAACTGCAGACCAAGCGATACGGCCTCGTGATCTCGGACTGGAACATGGAGCCGATGACCGGCTACGACCTGCTCAAGGAAGTCCGCGCCAGCCCGGAATTTTCCAAGACGCCCTTCATCATGATCACGGCGGAATCCAAGACGGAGAACGTGATCGCCGCGAAGAAGGCCGGCGTCAACAATTACATCGTCAAGCCGTTCAACGCCGCGACGCTCAAGACCAAGATGGAAGCGGTATTTCCCGACGCCGCCGGCTGAGCCGGCGCCACAGGCGCGGCCGTCTTCACGACCACGCGCCGATCATTCTCGTTGCGCCGATGCAACGCGCCCGCCCGCGCGCAGCGTGACGGAAAATCCGAAATCGATCCAATCGCAACGCGCAGATGCGGCTTAGCCGTACTTCTACGGTTTGCGATTTTCACTTCCGGGAAACGTTGACTGGCGATAGTTGCGTGGACCAAGGGAGTGCCCTCATGTTCACGTTTGAAACGAGCGATCCGAAAGAAGTGCGGCGTTTCCGCATCGCCCAGTTCAATGGGCGGACCGCAACCGTGCGTTCCACCGGATCGGCGATCACCGGCCACGTGCGATCGATCGTTGAAAACAAATCGAGCATGCCGGCCGCCTGGACGATCACGATCATTCCGGAAGAACCCAAGCCCGCGCTTTCGACGCGGCCGATGTCGCGCGCCCGTTCCTTCATGGAAGATCTCTGCTGAACTCTCTATCGAGCGGTCACACCGGCTCGCGCGGCTGCCGGTCTCCTGTACATTGAGGATTTGACGCTGCGCCGGCCGCGAATCGCGATCAACGGCCTTCAAGGAAAGTTCAGGCGGGCTGCAGCAGCGCCTTGCGCACCAGATCCGCGGTGTTGCGGGCGCCAAGCTTGCGCATGGCCTCGGCGCGATGGCTCTCGAACGTCCGCGGACTGATATTCATCCGCAAGGCGCCCTGCTTGTTCGAGCAGCCCTCGCTGATCAGGCTCAACACCTCGCGCTCGCGCTTGGTCAGCGGCTTCTGGCCGGCCCCCGGGGTAAGCGTCAGGGAAGACCTGCGCCCACCGTCCACAGCGCGGCTCGGCTGGCCCTCGCCTGACTGTCTGTAAGCCGTATCCGAGCCCGTGGCCGGATGGCTGTCCGACATCTGCTTCACCAAAGCGCAGACACGTTCGGTTTGCTGAAGCGCGTTCTCGACCACCTGCTGCAGGTAGAGCCGGTTGCCGGGCGCCTGCGCAAACTGATGGCTGTGCTGCTTGATCTCGTTCATGTAGAGCAGCAGCGCCGTCAGCGGGCCGTTCAACTGCCGGGCGATCGCAGCGCCGGCTTCGTCCGCCGCGCGCGAACGCACCGCGGACAGTTGGACGATCTCAGGATTCTCCTCGAGAGGCGTGATGCTTTCCATCCACTTCGTGAAGTGCGAATCAACTGCTCTTTGATCGGTTCTAGACATATAACTAATTTATCGGTTCCCCGCTTGCTCATGGTTAATTTTGGGGCCTGTAAGAATACGGAGAAACCAGTCTGCCAGACGGTTCTGGTTGACGGAAATCGCATCAAATCCCATCAAAAGCGGCTGATTTCGGCCTCTTGCGAGAGCCATACAAGACTGAAAGGTAAACGCTGTAGCCAATTACCTCCGCAATTTGGCGGTCGCAGCATTTACATTATTAATAAACCTCAACCACCCGTATCGATTTTCGCGCATCCGTTGTCGACCCGGGCAACCCAGTAATCCCGGTATCGCCTGGCGACCAGGCATTGGTTGCGGCGACGGATCAGCGGTTGCGCAAGCGGGCTGGCACCGCCACGCCGCCGATTCCGATTTACAGCTTCAAGACGCCTCGCGATGATCGGCGCAGGGTCCTTCCGCAACGATTTGAAAAGGGGACTGCGATGTCGCAGGCAAAGGGATCATGGATGACGATGGCCGTGCTGGCCGGCGCGCTGGCGTTCGGTTCGGCCGCCTCAGCGCAGACCACACCTGCGCCGGCGGAAAACGCGCCGCCGACGGCCGACAATGCCGTGATGCTCACCGTGTTGCTGAAGCACGACCAGTCGCGCCCCCTCAGCGAACTCAATGCGCAGCTTCAGCGCCAGGGCTATTACAAGGCCTTCCCGCCTGACGGCGTCGAAGTCGTGAGCTGGTACGTGATGATGGGAATCGGCCAGGTGGTGACGTTGCGCCTGCCCGCGTCGCGGCTGCGCGAGGTCAACCGTATCCTGGAGAACACCGCGTGGGGCAGCTATCGCACCGAGTTCTATCCGACCTATGATTACAAGGCGATCGGCATCGCCGCGCACGAGAAGGCGCAGCAGCAGTAGACGTCAATCCGCCAGAAGCGCCTTCCGTTCGCCAACCCGCGCGATGGATCGTTCGATCGCCGAAGGGGACAGGTTTCCTTCGCGCAGGTTTTGGAGGATGTGTTCCGCGATCGCAGCCATCTCCGCTTCCTGATCGAGCAAATTGTTGCCGATGCAGAGCATGTCCATGCCGGCCATCAGCGATTGCAGGCTGGCTTCGCTGGTGCCGAGCGCCTTCTGCAGGCCCTGCATCTGCATATCGTCGGTGATCAGGAGCGTATCGGCAAGGCGTGCGCGCAAACGGCCGAGCCCGACTGCAGACAGCGTCATCGGGCGTTCGTCCCATTGCCTGACGATGGCGTGGCTGACCAGCACCGCGTTGCCGAACATTTTTGGCGCGAGCGCGTAGAACAACTCTTCCTGCTCGCTCCGCAGCGCGTCGGAAATATCCATGAACTCCTGATGGGAATCGACAACGGCGCCGCCGATGCCGGGGAAATGCTTCAGGCAAAGGCCGATGCGCTGCGCCCGCGCCACTTCGTTGACCAGCAGCACATTGGCTTCGACCTCGGCGATATCTGACGAATAGGAGCGCTTGATCCTGCCGATGTTCGGATTGTCGGGATTGTAGTCGACGTCGATCACAGGCGCGAAGTCATAGTGGATGCCTAGCCGCCGCATCTCGGCAAAGCTCGCCGCGAGAATCGCCCGCTTCCGGTCCGTCGCGAGATGGTTGAACTCCCTTGCGCTCGGCAAGGGAGCAAAGCCGCGGCCTTCCTTCAACCGACGCACCAGCCCGCCTTCCTGGTCGATGAACACCATCGGCGCGGAAGGCAGCGCTGCGATCTCCGCGCAGAGGCGCTGCACCTGTTCCGGCGTATCGATGTTGTTGTCGTATTGCTGGGTGCGGCAGGAATAGTCGAACAGGATCACGCCACCGAGGCCGTAGCGGGCGGCAAACGCCTTCAGCCAATCGGGGACGACCTTGCCGAAGAAGCCGAGGATGAAGAGTTCGCCGATGGGCATCGTGATGACCTCAACTATCGCGTTTCGAGCATGGCTGCGTCGGGTTCGTGACGTCCATCACATCCGGCCGCACAGGGCGTCTCTAGGGTTTGCGGCAAGGCAGAGCGATCCCCGCGCTGCATGTCACGTCCAGGAAGTCAGCCATATGACTAGCATCAAAAAGATCATTCCGGCCGCCTTTGGCGCTCTCGCGCTTGCCGCGGCATCTCTGACAATCCCGGCTCCGGCCTTCGCCGGCGGCCATGGTCACGGTCACGGCGGCTTCGGCCATGGACACGGCTTCGGTCATGGCTTCGGGCATCGCCATGGCTTCTTTGGCCATCGCCATCACTATCGCCCCTTCTTCGTCTACAACAGCTGTTGGAAGTGGACCCCCTACGGCCGGGTCAACGTCTGCGACGTCTACTAGGTCGAATGAGAACTTCGCCCGGGCCGCAACTAGCCCGGGCGGGTTCCTCGATCGGGAAATGACTACTGCGACCTGCTGCGCAGGCAAGACAATCATTTGATCGCGAGCACTTTGGGCAATGTGACACGTCGCACATTTGCCGGCACGCAGGTGGGCTAGGCTCAATTCCAGGGTCGATCAGCGCGCAACAAGCGGGCTACCGCCGACCCCGGCTTTTCGAAATTCCATACTGCCAGGCGTCGTTCGGACGTCTTTCACAACGGAACAAGCTGAGAGCGTGTACCATGCGGCGCATCCCAAATTTCCGCTCAACCAGGTCAATCTCGAACCGATCGTTGCTGCCGCGATTTCGCTACGCGATCCCGCAGGCTGTGAAGCAGGCCGCTGTCGTGACCGCCTGCCTCGCGGTGCTCTTCGACTGTCGCGCCGCTGCAGCCAGCCCCACGTCGGATCGGGAAATGGCCAATCGCTACGAACAGTCGGCGCAGGCCGGCGATGACGACGCCCAGTTCTATCTCGGCGCGCTCTATTCCGCAGGCGTCGGCCGTTCGCGCAGCGACAGCGAAGCCTTCCGCTGGTTCGTGAAGGCGGCCGATCAGGGCCATCCCCACGCGATGCTGATCGTTGCCGGCCTCTACGCCAGCGGACGCGGCGTCACCAAGGACTATGTGAAGGCCTATCGCTGGGCCCATATCGTCTCCACGGCGAGCAAGGTCGACGAGTACCGCGACGGCGCCCGGCAATTGCTGTCGCTGCTCATGAAGAAGATGACGAGCGACGAGATCGGCCAGGCCGTCGTCGCCGCAAGAGCCTGGCGCGCTGCGCGATCCGCCGGCGCAACCAAGGCCTCGAATATCGAGAGGGCTTTGGACGGCGCGTCGGATCAACCGGCGCCGGCCGCGGCCGCGCCCCCGCCCGCCCCCGCGGTCGTGCAGCCGGCGCCTGTCGCTGCAGTTGCACCTGCACCTGCGTTGGCGCAGCCGGCGCAGTCCAACATCACGGTCTTGCCGGCATCTCCCAAGGTCGCATCGGCGCCTGCCGCGAAGAGCGCCAAGCGAGACGACGTTCGCGATCTGATGGACCAGGTTCCATCCGGCCTGCGCAAGCGGTTTGGCTTCTGAACAACGGGGCATGACATGAAACTGCAGCATCTCCTCGCAACCGGCATTTTGGCAATCGCAGCCACCGGCGGCGGCTACTACGCCTACTCCCGGTTCCTTCATCCGCCGCTGGTGACCACCGGCATCGCGAGCCTCGCGCCGGTTTCCGAAGCCGTTTACGGCACCGGCACCGTCGAGCCCGAGCGCTGGGCCAAGGTGGTGCCGCTGCAGCGGCGCCGGCTGGTCGAACTGTGCCGATGCGAGGGACAGGTGGTGAAGTCCGGCCAGATTCTCGGCCGCCAGGACGATGCCGAGGAGCGCAGCGCGCTCGAGCAGATGGAGATCAATCGCGGCCAGCTCGAACGCGATCTGGCGCGCGCCGACAAGGATCGCGACAAGAACGACGCTTCGCGTACCGAATACGAGCAGCGCTGGACCAAGCTCGAAGATGCGAAATCGCGGATCGCCGCGCAGAAGGTGCGGCTCGACTCGCTGATCCTGAGAGCGCCGCTCGACGGCATGGTGTTGCGCCGCGACGGCGAGGTCGGCGAGATCGCGGGTCCCACCGATGTCCTGTTCACGGTCGGACCGCCCGCCCCGATGCAGGTCGTCGCCGAGATCAATGAGGAAGAAATCAACCGCATCGCGTCCGGCCAGAAGGCCTTTCTGCGCAGCGAGGCGTTTCCGGGCAAGGCGCTGCGCGCCAACGTCGCCCAGATCACGCCGAAGGGCGACCCGACCCGCAAGACCTTCCGCGTCTACCTGCGGCTGCCGCAGGATACGCCGCTGCGGATCGGCATGTCGGTCGAGGTCAACATCATCTTCCGCGAGAAGCAGGCGGCGGTGGTGGTGCCGGCCGAAGCCGTCACCGGCGATTCGGTTCAGACGATCGATGACGGCCGCGTCAGGCGCGTGCCGGTGAAGCTCGGCATTCGCGGCAGCCGCAACGTCGAGATCATCGGCGACGTGTCCAGGGGCATGGCAGTGCTCTCGCCCGCCCGCATCGACCTTGCGGATGGCGCCCGGATCCGCATCGACACCAACGTGACCCGGGCCGTCGAGCCGGCAGCCACGAGCGAACCGGCCGACCAGCCCGTCCCGACCGCGGAGGCGGCCACCGTCGTGGCAACGGCCGACGCAACTCCCGCGGACCCCGACGACGCGGTGATTTCGGCAGCGATCACCGCGCACATCGATTCCGTCGTCAACGATGCGCGCCGCAGCAGCATCAGCAACAGCCGGTAATCGCCGTGAAGCTCATTTTCAGCATCGCATGGACCCACGTCAGCACCCGGGTGCGTCAGACCCTCGTTGGCATGGCGGGCGTGGCCATGGGCGTCGGCTTCACCATCATGATGGCGGGCCTGATGCAGGGTTCGCAGATCGACTTCCTGCGGCAGCTCGTCGACACCATGCCGCATATCACGATCGAGGATGAGCGGCGCTCGGTGCCGACGCAGCCTGCCGAGCAGGAATATGGCGCGGTGCAGATGGCCGAGATCGCCAATGTCGGCAAGCGTCCCGGCATCAGATATCCGGAGTCGGTGATGGGCTCGCTGCGCTCCTGGATTCCGGGCGATGTGGCGCCCTCGGTGAAGACCACCGCGATCATCGATCACGGCGGCGCGCGCATCGGCATTACCCTGACCGGCATCGATCCGCGCCGCGAGATTCACGTCTCGAAGCTCGCCTCGCAAATGCGCGAGGGCAAGATCGATGATCTCTCGCGCGCGCCGAACGGCGTCCTGCTCGGCGAGGCGCTCGCCGAGAAGCTCGGCGTCAAGACCGGCAACACCGTGCTGCTGATCGGCGGCCAGGGCGTGCAGCTCAATTCCACCGTGGCCGGACTGTTCCGCTCCGGCCTGAAGCGCGTCGACGAGAGCCAGATCTACATGCTGATCGGGCCGGCGCAGATCATGATGGGCCAGAGCGGGGTCATCAACCAGCTCAGGCTGCGGCTGAGCGATCCGATGGTGGCGCAGAAGGTCGCGGCCCAGGTCGAGGCGCAGACCGGCTACAAATCGGTGTCCTGGCAGGAAGCCAACGCCGACCTGCTGTCGACCTTCACGGTGCGCGACTTCATCGTGCTCACGGTGATGGCCGCGATGCTGCTGACTTCGTCGTTTGCCACCTACAACATCATCTCGACCATCACGCACGAGAAGCGCCAGGACATTGCGATCATGAAGTCGCTCGGCATGCGCGAATATGCGGTACGTCGGATCTTCATCATCGAAGCCATGATCATCGGCGTGGTCGGCATCCTCTTTGGATGGGTGCTTGGCTATCTGCTCTGCTTCGGCTGGTCCAAGATCACGATCTTCAATCCGCTGACCGGCACCACCGTTCCGCTGCAGATCTACTACTCGGCGATGCACTATGTGCTCGCCGGCGGCATCGCGCTGGCCTGCTGCGCCGGCGCGGCCTATTTCCCGGCGCGCAAGGCAACGCGCGTGCATCCGGTCGACATCATCAGGGGAGCGTCATGACGGATATTGCTTTGCAGGCGGTGGAGCTGGTTCGCCGAATCGAGGGCGACGTCTCGCACATCCTCGTCAACGGCATCGATCTTGCGGTCAACAAGGGCGAATTCGTCGCGATCACCGGCCCGTCGGGATCGGGCAAGTCCTCGCTGCTCTATCTGCTCGGCCTGCTGGATGCGCCGAGCGAAGGCGAAGTCATGATCTGCGGGCAGCCGACCTCGAAGCTGTCGGAATCGGACCGCGCCGATGTCCGCCTGACCAAGTGCGGCTTCGTGTTCCAGTTCCACTTCCTGCTGCCGGAATTCACCTCGCTCGACAATGTGCTGTTGCCGATGCGCGCGGCCGGCAAGATGGCGGAGAAGGAGATGCAGGAGCGCGGCCTCGCCCTGCTCGGCTCGCTCGGGCTTGCCGAGCACGCCAACAAGCGTCCCAACCAGCTCTCCGGCGGCCAGCGCCAGCGCGTCGCCATCGCCCGCGCGCTCGCCAACCGCCCCGAGATCATCGTCGCCGACGAGCCGACCGGCGCGCTCGACACCAAATCGACCGAACAGGTGTTCGCGATCCTCCGCGACATCGCCGACAACGGCCAGACCGTGATCGTGGTGACCCACGATCCCGCGCTCGCCGCCCGCGCCGATCGCCGCATTCACATCGTCGACGGCAAGGTCGCCGCGACTACGGAACGAGGCGAAGGCGAACGGGCCAGCGAGATGGCTCATTAGCAGGAAGCATTACGAAAAATTAATGGCAGGACCGGTCTCTTTATCGGAACGCCCCCGACGTTCAAGCGTCGATCACTTTATCACGGACTAGCGAAAACTCAGGCGATACGCCGACCTATTCGGCGAGTGCGGGTCCGTCCCGCGGCTCATCCTACTTTAGTTGCCCGCCTTCATTTGCATGGCGATCTGCGCACAGTTGCATTGCTGCGCTTCGGAGCCCCGGTGTAGCGTTCGCGAAACTGCTCGATAAGAAGCCAACAAGAAGAACAAGGAGAGAAACGCCATGAAACTTGGATTCCGGTGGCGGTTGATTGGATTGCCGCAGTTGCTCGGAACGGCCGTCCTGCTGGCGACGCCTGCAGTGGCGGCCGACTCTCTCAAGATCGGCGTTATCGCGGAAGCGCAGGCGATCGCCGGCGCCTCGATCCCGCAGGCTGCGCAGATGGCGGCCGACGAGATCAACGCCAAGGGCGGCATCGACGGACGCAAGATCGAAATCGTCAGCTACGACAATCACAGTTCTTCGGCGGACTCGGTGCGCGCATTCCAGCGCGCCGTGAACGAAGACAAGGTCAACGCCGTCATCGCCAGCTATATCAGCGAGGTGGTGCTGGCGCTGGAGCCCTGGGCATCCCGCCTGAAGACGCCGTTCGTGACACCCGGCGCGGCATCGAACGAAATAAGCAAAAGCGTTCACAACGATTACGAGAAGAACAAGTATACATTCCATGGCTATCTGACGTCAGCAGCCCTGGCGCTCTCGGTTTGCGATGCGGCCAAGGATTTGCTGGTCGACCAGAAGCACATGAAGACCGCGGTCATCATGAGCGAGGATGCCGCGTGGACCAAACCGCTCGACGTCGGCTACGAGGAGTGCCTGCCCAAGGTCGGGCTGAAGGTGCTCGACCATATCCGCTTCTCGCCTGATACCACCGACTTCACGCCGATCTTCAACAAGATCGAGGCTGCGAAGCCCGATGTGATCATCACCGGCATCTCCCATGTCGGGGTGCAGCCGACGGTGCAGTGGAAGAATCAGCAGGTGCCGATCCCGATGTTCGGCATCTCCTCGCAGGCGACCAACGAAACCTTCGCCAAGGATACCAATGGCGCCGCGGAGGGCGTGCTCTATCAGGGTGTTTCCGGCCCGAACGTCGCGGTGACGCCGAAGTCGGTGCCGTTCGCCGAAGGCTTCAAGAAGCGCTACGGCAACTATCCGTCCTACGCCGGCTACACCGCCTATGACGAGGTCTACTACATTGCCGACGCCGTGAAGCGGGCGGGCTCGACCGAAGCCGACAAGCTGGTCGCCGCGCTGGAAAAGACCGACTGGGAAGGAACGATCGGCCGCGTACAGTTCTATGGCAAGGACGATCCGTTCACCCACTCGATCAAATACGGCAAGGGCCTGATCACCGGCCTGATGCTGCAATGGCAGGGCGGCAAGCAGACCGCGGTCTGGCCGAAGGAGGTCGCCAAGAGCGATCTCAAGTTCCCCGGCTTCGTCAAGGTCACAAATTAGAGTGAGCTTGAAAATGCTCCCGGGTCAGTCCCGGGAGCGTTTTTTTCATTCGACGTCCTCAACACAGGCAGCGCTGCTGCCGCGGCTCATAATAGATGCTAGCGCTCCAGATCCTGATCGATGGCTTTGCCATCAGTGCCCTTTACGCCCTCGGCGCCACCGGCTTCACGCTGATCTTCGGTGTCTCCGGCGTCCTCAATCTCTCCCATGGCGCCATCATGGTGGCCGCAGCAGTGGCGGCCTGGGCCGCAGGCAGCGTGCTGCAAATGGACCGGTATTCCGGCGCGCTGCTTGGCGTCGCCGTGGCGCTGGTCATCGCATTCGCGACCTATTTCGCGGTGGTGAAGCCGATCCAGAATTCGCGGCGGATCCCGAACGAGGAGAAGGAAATCTTCGTCCTCACCGGCACGCTGCTCTGGGGCATCATGATCCAGGAGTTGATCGCCTATTTCTTCACCAACAATGCCAAGACGGTGCTGCCGATCGTCGAGGGCGTGGTCAACATCCTCGGTGTCCGCACGCCGCGGAACGAAATCTTCACTGCGATTGTCTGCTGCCTCGTCATCGCCCTGCTGTGGCTGCTGGTGAACCGGACGCGGATCGGCAAGGCCGTGCTGGCGGCATCCATGAACCCGCGTGGCGTGACGCTGCTCGGCTTCGAGCTCACCCGCATCTATGTCGTGGTCTGGGCCATTTACGGCGTGCTGGCCGGGATCGCCGGCGTGCTGCTCGGCATGTTCCTGGGGGTCAGCTCGTACAGTGTCGGCCCTCTGACGGCGAGCGCGTTCTCGATCGTGGTGCTCGGCGGCCTCGGCAGTGTGTCAGGCTCGCTGATTGCCGCCTTCGTGGTTGGCTATCTCGAAACCATGACGGCCTATCTGGTTTCGCCCGCCTACCGAACCATTCCGGCGCTGCTGCTGCTCGTCGTCGTGATGTACATCCGGCCCCAAGGCCTGCTGGGGAGGCGCTGACATGGCCGGGTTCTTCACGTCGCGCCTGTTCTTCATTTCAATGGCAAGTGTGGTCTTTGCCGCGACATTGCCGTTCTACGTGTCGGGTTACATCCTCGGACTGCTGACGGTAGCGTTCTATTTCGGCGTCTTCGCGATGGCCTGGGACCTGTTGTTCGGCTTCGCCGGCGAGGTCAATTTCGGCCCTACCTTCCTGATCGGCGTCGGCGCCTACACGGCCGGCATTCTCAACAACCAGTTCGGCTGGTCGGTCTATCTGTGCATCGTGCTCGGGGCACTGGCCTCGGTCGTCGCCGGCTTCGTGCTCGCCCTGCCGGCGCTGCGCGTGAGGGGACCGTATTTCGGCCTGACCACGCTGGTCGCGGTGCTCATCCTGCAGAATTTCATCGTGGTCTTTGCCGATCTCACCGGCGGCGAGATCGGGCTGACCATCCCTGACGTCATCACCATCGATGCCGGAGCGAACTACTGGATTGCGCTCGGTTTCATGACGATCAGCGCAGCCATCCTGTATGGGCTGGCGCAGTCGCCGATCGGCCTCGTATTGCAGGCGAGCGGACAGGATCCCGTGCAGGCCGGCGCGCTTGGCTTCAACATCGTCAAGCACAAGCTTGCGGCCTTCGTCGTCAGCGCATTCTTCTCCGGGCTCTCGGGTGCGCTGCTGGTATTCTATTTCGGCACCGCATCTGTCGGCACTGTGGTCGACGTCGCGGTCGGCGTGAACGTGATCGTCTCGGCGGTGCTCGGCGGACGACGCACCGTGCTGGGCGCGGCGCTCGGCGCGATCTTCCTGATCGTCGCCGGCGAATTCCTCAGGCCGACCGGCGAGCTCGCCACCTTCATCGTTTCGGCGGTGGCCCTGCTGGTCGTCCTGTTCTTCCCCGGCGGGTTCCTCGGAGCAGCCTTGTCACGCGAGGCGCGCTCGTGATGGACCAGACCGTCATCACGGCTCCCGTCCTCACCGTTCGCGGACTGACCAAGCGATTCGGTGGCCTGACTGCCGTCAAGAACCTCGCCTTCGATTTGCGCCCTGGTGAAATTCTCGGCCTGATCGGTCCCAATGGCTCCGGCAAATCGACCGCCATGAAGAGCGTCATGGGCATCGAGCGGCCGACCGACGGCGAGGTCGTGTTCGAAGGCGAAGACATCGCCGGGCTCCCTGCGCACAAGATCGCGCGCAAGGGCTTTGGCATGGTGTTCCAGCACTCCCGTCCGCTGAACCGCCAGACGGTGCTCGAGAACATCATGGTGGCGCTGTTGCCCGACAGCCTGTTCATGCTGTTTCCCGACAAGGCGCTGACCGAGCGCGCCAAATGGATCGCGGAACGCGTCGGCCTCGGCGCCGTCATGCACCGCCGCCCGCCAACCCTGCCGTTTGCCGATCTGCGGCGGCTCGAGCTTGCGAAGGCGATCGCGCGCGATCCGAAGGTCGTTCTGGTCGACGAGCCCTTTGCAGGACTTACGCGTACCGAGGTCGGCGCCTTCTCCGAACTGATCCGCAGCTTCCGGGACGAAGGGCGGGCAGTGATGCTGGTCGACCACAATGTGAAGAGCGTCGCCGCGCTGGTCGACCGCGTGCTTGCAATGTATCTGGGCGAAGAGATCGTCACCGGCCGGGCCGAGGACGTCATGAAGAACGAGACCGTGCGGCGGGTCTATCTCGGCGGCGCGATCGAAACCCACGCGCGGCCGGAAACCAGCTTCAAGGACAAGGTGCCGCTGCTCCAGGTCGAGAATGTCAGCGTTCACTATGGCAAGGCACAGGCGCTCGAGAACGTCTCGATCCACGTCCATGAGGGCGAGTTCGTTTCCATCGTCGGACTGAACGGCGCCGGCAAGACGACCCTGTTCAACACCATCTCGGGCTTCCTGCCCTATACCGGCGAAATCCTGCGCGGCGGCGAGAGGCTGCGCGGCATCGGCCCGGCGCGAATCGCGCGCAGCGGTCTCGTGCAATGCCCGGAATCGCGCGAGCTGTTCGGCGAGATGAGCGTGCGCGAAAACCTCGATCTCGGCGGTCAGCATTTGCCCGACGAGGAGAAGGCAAGGCAGCTCGCCTGGCTGTTCGAACTGTTCCCGATCCTCAGGGAGCGTCAGGGTCAGTTGGCACAGACTCTGTCCGGCGGAGAGCAGCAGATGCTGGCGATCGGCCGGGCGCTGATGATGAAGCCGCAGATCCTGATCCTCGACGAGCCCACGCTGGGGCTCGCGCCCGTGATCCTGGAACTGTTGTCGAAGGCGCTGGAAAAGCTGCGCCAGACCACCTCGATCACCGTTTTGCTCGGTGAACAGAACGTCACCTTCGCACTTCCGCATGCCGACCGCGTCTACGTGCTCGAACACGCGCGGATCGTATGGGAGGGCGATCCCGGGCGTTTCGCCGCCGAAGCCGGCGCCGGATATCTCTAGTTCTTCAGCACCAGAAACAACAAGGCAAAGAAAAAGGGAGACCAATATGCCACGACATCGCTCTCACCTCGGCGCGGGCAGCCTGCTGCCACTCGCCACGGCGCTCGCGCTGTGTCTCGCAGCGCCGGCCTATGCGCAGTCCAAGGACCCGATCAAGATCGGCGTGATCGCCGAGGTGCAGTCGATCGCGGGCGCGGCAACGCCGGGCGGGGCACAGATCGCCGCCGACGAAATCAACGCCAAGGGCGGCGTGATGGGCCGCAAGATCGAGATCGTGACCTACGACAACAAGAGCTCGTCGGCGGACTCGGTCCGCGCCTTCCAGCGCGCCGTCAGCGAGGACAAGGTCTCCGCCGTCATCGCGAGCTACATCAGCGAGGTGGTGCTGGCGCTCGAACCCTGGGCTGCGCGGCTGAAGATGCCGCTGATCACGCCCGGCGCGGCATCGAACGAGATCACCAAGGCGATCCATAACGACTATGAGAAGAACAAATATACGTTCCACGGCTATCTGACGTCGGCCGCGCAGGCGCAAATCGTCTGCGACGCCGCCAAGGACCTGCTGGTCGACCAGCTCAAGTTCAAGACGGTGGCGATCATGAGCGAGGACGCCGCCTGGACCAAGCCGCTCGACGTCGGCTACGAGGCCTGCCTGCCCAAGGCCGGACTGAAGGTCGTCGAGCACATCCGCTTCTCGCCCGACACCACCGACTTCACGCCGATCTTCAACAAGATCGAGGGCCAGAAGCCCGACGTCATCGTCACCGGCATCTCGCATGTCGGCGTGCAGCCGACCGTGCAGTGGAAGAACCAGCAGGTGCCGATTCCGATGTTCGGCATCAGCGCGCAGGCGCTGAGTCCAACCTTCTGGAAGGATACCAACGGCGCAGCCGATGGCGTGCCGTCGCTCGCGGTGGCAACGCCAGACGTGGCCGTTACCTCCAAGACCAAGCCATTCGCGCAGGCGTTCAAGGCCAAGTTCGGCACGCCGCCGGCCTATACCGGCTACACCGCCTATGACGAGGTCTATATCATCGCAGACGCGATCCAGCGCGCCGGCTCGACCGACCCTGACAAGATGGTCGCCGAACTCGAAAAGACCGACTTCGAGGGAACCATCGGCAAGATCCAGTTCTATGGCAAGAACGACGAGTTCACCCACGGCATCAAGTCAGGCCCGGGCGCCGTGACCGGACTTGTGTTCCAGTGGCAGGACGGCAAGCAGGTCACGGTGTGGCCGAAGGCCATCGCGGAAGGGAAACTCAAATTCCCGAGCTTCGTGAAGCTGTCGCAGTGATGCGTCGAGAGCCCGGCTGCTCGCAGGGCACAGGTGACGCAATAGACGCCGAGGCACAGCTGCAGTTGCAGCTGTGCCTCATTTCATGAGGTCGCAACGCCTTCGTTACAGCAATCCGACCTTGTGCATGATCTCCCGGATCTGGGCCGGATCAAGGTCCGTCATCGTGGGGGCGAGTGTCGCGCCCGCCGTCTGTGCGGGACCGCGCGCGACATAGCTCCCACCGTTTTGCGCGGGATCGATGGACTGCAGCGTCATCGCACCCGCCGTTTGTGCCGGGCCGCGCGCTACGTAGCTCGCACC
Organism: Bradyrhizobium sp.; assembly: GCF_036735945.1. Classification (GTDB taxonomy): domain Bacteria; phylum Pseudomonadota; class Alphaproteobacteria; order Rhizobiales; family Xanthobacteraceae; genus Bradyrhizobium. The sequence goes on from NZ_DAINNI010000018.1 coordinate 17,990, forward strand.
GCCCTGCACCGGATCGGCGGACTGCGGCGCCGGCGCACCCGCCGGAACCATGCTCGGCGAATCGACCGGCCGCAATCCCAATAGACGACGCAGGGCTTCCAGCGAAGGATCGGTTCCAGACGCGGCGGCGGCAACGGGGGCAACGCCGGTCTCGAGGCCGAGCGCCCGCATCGCGTTTGGCAGTCCCGCGCCCGTACGGTTCGGGTCGCCGAATTGCAGCGGCGTCGCCGTTTCCTTCAGAATCTGGAACAGCCGCTCGACACGGCGAGCGTCGCGATTCTGGAAGTTGCCTTTGGCGAAGTCCGGATGGTGCGCCAGCACGAGCGCAGCCAGGCCCGTGACGTGCGGCGTCGCCATCGAGGTACCGTCCCATGCACCGAAACCGTCCGCCGGAAGCGACGAGACGATCCCGACGCCGGGCGCGCAGACGTCGACCTCCGGCCCGAAGCAAGAGAACTTGGCCGGGAAATATCCGTCGCGGCTCTGGAAGCCGTCCAGCGCCTGCTGTGAGTGGTAGCTGTCGTCGGGGAACTCGCCCCATTTGCCCAACGCGGCGACCGCCAGGCAATGCGGCGTCGAAGCGGGAAACTGCACCGGCCCCGAGGAATTGCCGGCCGCGATGATGCAGGCCATGCCCATTTGCTTGGCGCGGATGATGCGTTCCTCGATGATCCGCGAAGGCTCGCCGCCGCCCAGACTCATGTTGGCGACGTCGATGCCCTGCTCCATGCAGTAATCGAGCGCAGAGACGAGATCGCTGAACCGGCCGCCCGGGAAGATGCGGCAGACGTGGACCTCCGCCGCGGGAGCGAAGCCGCGGATGCCGCCACCGGGTCCGACCGGACCGCCGGCGATAATTCCGGCGCAATGCGAACCGTGGCCGATCGTATCGACGGTCCACGCCGTCTTGTCGTTGCCGACCATGCTGGAGCCGTGCGTGACGCCGTGCAGATTGCGATGGGTTGGCGCCAGGCCGGAATCGATGACGGCGATCTTGATACCGGCACCGTCGAAGGACGGAGGCAGACGATCGAGGCCCATCGCGCGCTCACCCCAGCCCATCAACTGCTGGCCGGGGAAATCGCGCAGAACCGCGCCCAGCGCTCTCACGACGATCCGGTTGACACTGTTGGGAACGAGTTGCGGACGATCGAGCCAGAACGTCCAGTAGTCGACCTTCGGCTTGACGAGGATCGAGCGGATGGTTTCCGGCGTTTCGCCCTGAAGGGTCACTGTGGCGCGGCCCGACGCATCGGTGATGCCCTGTGCCGGCCACATGCTGCCGAACACATAGACTTCGGCTTCCGGCAACGGGCCATCCTGACCCAACACTTCGATCGTCGTTGTGAAACCGTCGGCCAGCGGCGTAAGCACCCCGGGATTGGGAAGCTGCGGCGTGGTCGGGTCCAGCATGTAGGTCAGCCGCTCGTCGCGTTCCACCGCACAACGTCCTTGTGCCTGGGTCTTCAGCAGCCTGGCCTTGTCGGGGGTCATGCGGGCGAGCACCAGCGGACTGAGCGGCACTTGTCCAAGTTCTGCGCTCTGAAACCCGAACAGGCGCGGCGCGGGCACCGTTTTCACCACCTCGATGTCAGGGCTGCTGGTAAGCTGCTGGGTCAGAAAGTCGGCGCTGAAGGTGGCAAGCCCGGCTTGCTGCTGTGGCGCGATCATGAATTGCGCCGGGCGCGATGCGATCGTCGCGGGCTCCTGCGCTGGTGCCGGTGACGGGCTGGCGCTGTGTTCCGGATGCGCGCCGTTGCCGTTCGCAGAATCGGCCGCCTCATTCTGATCACCGTGCCCGGAAGTTCCTGATTTGCCTCTTGTGGCCATCTGCGGCCTCCTTGATGTTTTGCGTGTCCAATGTTTGCCCACCAAAATCAGTCGGCATCGAATGGCTTCAGCTCTGAATTCGGCTCGACCACGAGCGTGGCAAACGTCGATTTCAGGCGATCAGCCTGTGTCTTCGTCATCGAAAGGATGACGACGTCGGGTGCAACCTGCGCGACTCGTTTCACGCCGGGCTCACGCTGCAAGTGGTCGTTGAGCTGACCGGATTTGACCGGGTCTCCCTGCACGATGAATTCCTGCGACGAGTTTGAATCCGCCATCTAGATTCCATTCACATCTGTGCGCGGAGGGCGGGCCTGCGCCCGCCCTCCGTCGCGTTGGGTCTAATGCATCGTGCCACCGGGCTGGCCGGCGTTGAAGACGCCGAGCTGGCGACCGATATCCAGGCCGGTCTGGGCACCCTGGCCGATCTTCTTCAGCACGCTCCAGAAGCTCTGCAGCTCCATGTCGGTCGGCGGCGCCACCGAGGCAGGCTGCAGGCCGGGCTGGCCGGCGCTGAAGACGCCAAGCTGGTGACCGATATTCACGCCGGTCTGCACACCCTGGCCGATCTTCTTCAGCACGCTCCAGAAGCTCTGCAGTTCCATGTCGGAGACCTGCGCCGCGCCGGGTTGCAGGCCGGGCTGATCGGCGCTGAAGACGCCAAGCTGGTGACCGATGTTCACGCCGGTCTGCACACCCTGGCCGATCTTCTTCAGCACGCTCCAGAAGCTCTGCAGCTCCATGTCGGTCGGCGGCGCTGCCGCGGCGGGCTGCATGCCGGGCTGACCGGCGCTGAAGACGCCGAGCTCCTTACCGACATTCAAGCCGGTCTGGACGCCCTGGCCGATTTTCTTCAGCACGCTCCAGAAGTCCTGCAGTTCCATGTCCGTCGGCGGCGCTGCCGCAGCGGGCTGCAGGCCGGGCTGGCCGGCGCTGAAGACGCCAAGCTGGTGACCGATATTCACGCCGGTCTGCACGCCCTGGCCAATCTTCTTCAGCACACTCCAGAAGCTCTGCAGCTCCATGTCGGTCGGCGGCGCTGCCGCGGCGGGCTGGAAGCCAGGCTGGCCGGCGCTGAAAATGCCAAGCTGGTGACCGATGTTCAGGCCGGTCTGGGCACCCTGACCGATCTTCTTCAGCACGCTCCAGAAGCTCTGCAGTTCCATGTCGGAGACCTGCGCCGCGGCAGGTTGATAGCCGGGCTGGCCGGCGCTGAAGACGCCAAGCTGGTGACCGATATTCACACCGGTCTGCACGCCCTGGCCAATCTTCTTCAGCACGCTCCAGAAGCTCTGCAGCTCCATGTCCGAAACCTGAGCGGTTTCCGGACCGGCAGAAAACGGCAGGAAACCTCCGCCGATGTGGCCCACGGTACCACCGATACTCTTTCCCCGCTTGCCGCCGAGCAGGCCGCCGATAACTCTTCCGGCCGCACCGCCCAGGATGGAGCCGAATATCCCCTGCGGGTCCAACTGGCCGTAGTCCTCAATTCCTTGCTGTGTTCCAGTCATGATCAAAGTCTCCTGATGAGTGCCTGACCCGCGAGCGACACGCGCTCCCCGCAGGGAGCCGGGATCACTACGCACGAATGTGCGAGCGGCTGATGCTACGACCAGGATCGTGATGCAGGTGTCACGCCGAGCGTGAAAGTTGCGTCAAAGTTTTTGGCGCCAGGCAATTTCTTCGCGCCGGGTAATTTGAGCGAGGAAGATCTCGGACCGTCAGCGCGAAACATGCGCCGGATCTCGTGCTGCAGCCGTTCGGTCTCCTGCTCCGGCACCGCGCGAACCTCCCTCCACAGCACGGCGCGGCAGAGATCATACTGGCGCAAAGCGTCGGTACGGCGACCTTTCTGCGCATAACAGCGCATCAAGATGCGATGAACCTCCTCCTGAACGGGGTCGATCGCCAGAATGCGCAACGCGAGCGCGATCGCGATATCCGTTTGCTCCCGCCCGCCCGTCGCCAGCAGGCCCGCAAGCGCCCGCATGGCTTGCACCCTCAATCGCTGGCGTTCTGCGGACAGCCAGGCTTCAAACTGGCATGAGGTTGAGCTGATGCCTTCGAGAAGGTCGCCGCGATAGAGTTCCGCCGCGCGCGCCAGCCGTTCGGGATCGTTCTCCTGGAGGAGCTGTTCGAATTCCCCGACATCGGTACTTATGGCGTTCGGGAAGATGCGAATGTCGTCGCGATCCGCCGAGATCACGTCGGCGTATTGCGGCAACACACGGCGCAATGTGAGCAGAGCCTGTCGAAGACTGGCGCGCGCGCGATCGCCGAAATGGCCATCCCATAGCAGGGTCGCGAGCTTGCCGCGTGAAATGGCGCGAGGGGAGCTAAGGGCGACATAGCCTAGAAGAGTTGCAGCCTTGCGGCTGGGGATCAACACCGACTCGCCGGAAGCACGCATTACCTCGACACCGCCGAAGAGATTGATCTGGAGCAGCGACATTGTCCTTTATCCTTCGGTCATTGTCCTCTGTCCCTCGGTTATCCAATACCGAGCATTCTTCTTGTGATCGGGATCACCGATGATCCGGACAGCGCCCACCACCCAAACGTCAGCGATCGGATCGAAATGCTCGCGCGGCCACCATACAACCTGAGTTAGACAAAACAATGGATCGTCGCCTCGCATCGTTTCAGCAATTTGTGAGGCTGCTTCTTCTCAATGTGTGAGATAGCCCATAGTCAACGTGCGAATTGTAGCTGCAGCAGAATCGTCCTGATGCGTTAGTTGACTTCGGCACCGAACAACCGCGCAAGACTTCGGCATGACTTGTCACGGCAATCAAGCGCGACGGCGCCGCGTTGCTGCAAAGGTCGGCTGAACTGACATATCGGTTCCACGATCGCGACGTGCGCATCACCTCTTGCGCTCGCTGTCTGCACGGTAGGTTGATCAAGACCGCCATCGCACCGGCCAAACACTTGCCACCGAGCAAGCCGACGCAGGCATTGGCACGCAAGAGTCGTGCGCGACGATATGGCACGCTCAAGCCGGAGCAGAAGACATGCAACCGCGCGGCGGGAAGTCGCAACGCGCACCACCGGCATCACCGGTTACCGATGTGCTCGGGATGAAAGTCTGAGCTGGCGGAGAGGGAGGGATTCGCGGCAAACACGGAAACAGTCGCCGTGAATCAAATACTTAAAAGAAATCCTCTCGTTCCTGGCCTCACCATCGCAAGTGACGGACCCCGGCCAGATAACCCGCAGATACAACGACCAGGATCGCAAGCGGATACCAGGTGATGACGAACAGCGGACTGTCGTCAAAACAGTTCATGGCGTTGAACACTGCCGCCTGGCTGCCCGCCGCCAAACCAGCCATCGCGCCGCTCCGCCCGGGAGCCGCCGGTGCCCCGCTTTTCAATGCCGCGATGAATACCGCGAGCGGGCCGCTCGCAAGCAGCGGGATCAGCGCCATGCAGTTTACGGCGTTGGAGCCGATCAGTCGCACCGCCCAATCCGATGCCGGAACCGCCATCAACTCGGCCGCCACCCCGGCGCACAGCACCAGCAACGGAACGGGCAGCAAGCGGCACAATGACAACAGACTTGAACAGGAAGCGGACTGTGTGAAGCGCGGCCTCAATGTCGTCTCGAAAGCCGATCCGCGTAAAGAACACAATCGCAACAAAGGCCATCGCCGGCAGCAACGCCAACAGAAGCGTCGTCCGCGGCTTTCGTCCGACATAATCCGTCGGCAGCCAGAGCCCGAATGAGATCCTCTGTCATCATCGCGGAACACCTCGCAAGGCGACGGTGCACTGCGTCAACAGACCGCGCCATCACGCCCCCTTCATCGTTTCGTCGCGGCCACTGCCAAAGTTACGCATGCCGGAGGCCTGAACGCAATCGTCTCAGGACTTGCGGGCCAGTGATTGCAAAGCCTGCTGTTCCCGCGCGGGAATATCCATCAGCGCGTGGTGCAGCGGCAAATGCCGGCCCTGGTATTTGGCCGCCAGCGCCAGGCGGGCGCCGACGATCGAGGTCTCGTGCAAGATCGGCCAATCCTTGTAGACGAGACGAATATTGCCGTCGGCCTTGACGAGCTTTTCGAGGCTTGTGGCGGCCTTCTTGCAATAGGGACAGTTGCAGTCAAGGAAATCGACGATGGTGAGGTCGCCATTGGGATTGCCGGACGTCGGTGCGTCGGGATCGTTCAGGATCATGTCACGCCTGACTTCTCCATGCTCGTCTTGCGTCCGCTCAAGCACCCTTTCGGGGTCACGTTCCGAGCACGATCGAGCGTGCCGTTTCCGCCGCCGAGCGATGTGTCTCGCCGTGCTGAGATTCGACGGAATAATGCGCAGCGTGGACTTAATGATGCAACGCCCTGCGATCATGGCAGTCGCGATTGCCGTGCTGAAAATCAGTCGATTCTCTGTCGACGGCTCTTACGGCAACACGTCAAGCCGACGCCTGCTGGATAGCCGCACCCACTCTCTTGCGCCGAACGATTGCAACCTCGGCATCCTCGAAAAGCTGATGGCCAAGCACATCACCGAGCATTATCCAAGCGACATCCCGATCGGTGACATCATCCGTTATGACGACAGCACCTTGCGCTCACGCACCCATTCATTTCCACCGTCTCAATCGAGCGTGATGCCGTTCTCTTTTATTATCGGGCCCCACAAGGCCATCGGCTGCTCTATGAACGTACGTTGTTGCGCAGCATCACCTATTACCATTGTCACCTGGAAGGATTCGGCGATTCGCTTATTGATCTCCGGCTCGCGCAATGTCTCGGCGAGAGCACTTGCAAACTTTTGGATGATTGGCTTCGGCGTGCCGCTCGGCGTGACAACGCCCCAAGAGGCGTATGATTCGAAATTGTCGAAGCCGCTTTCCAATGCCGTAGGCACGTCCGGCAAGGAGGGAATGCGAGTCTTGCCGGCTTGAATGAGCGGAACGATCGTCTTCGCGACAGTCTGCGGAACGATGAGCGCCGCACTGCCCACCACCATGTCGATGTGGCCTGCAATTGCATCGTTCATCGCCGGCCCGCCGCCACGATAGGGAACGTGAACGAACTTGCATCCAGCCTGTTTCTCCAGAAGCGTAATGGTCAGGTGCCCTACGCTTCCGCTTCCAATCGAACCATAGGTGACTGTGCTCGGCGCTGCCTTGGCGGCCGCTACTACGTCGGCAAATGACTTCCAGGGTCGAGACGGGTTTTTCGCCAGGACGTTAGGCGCGGTCCCAATGAGGAGAACCGTATCGAAATCGTTAAGCGTGTCGAAGTTCAATTTCATCAAGAACGGATTCACCGAATGAGTGTCGAAGACAAACAACCAGGTGTTGCCGTCCGGCGGAGATTTTGCTGCAGCGCTGGTACCGACACTCCCGGACGCTCCCGGCTTGTTCTCGACAATGATCGTGGCACCGAGTTTTTCCTGAAGTCCCGGCAGCACGATGCGGGCGATCGGGTCGATCGAGCCACCAGGTGGAAAAGGAACGATGATCTTGATTGTGCCCGAAGGCCATTCCTGAGCCCGTGCGCCAGCGCTGACCCAAGGCATCGCGATAGCTCCAGCAACCAACGACCGCCGGCTCAACTTCATGACTTCACTCCCTTCCAATTCGACCATTGACTGACCTGGCAATCACGGCGTCTTTCTCCGCGACCGTCGCCTGGCAGTTCATCTGCATTGGCGGATCGCACCTGGCTGCGAGGGCGATTCAGTCGACCTTGATCCCGAGTTCGGTCACCGTCCTGGTCCATTCAGCCGTCTCCCGCTCGACGAAGCCGACTATCTCTTCGTCATTTATCTTCGGAATTTCGGCTCCCTGGATTTCCCAGGCGCGAGCGACAGCCGGGCTGGTCAGAGAACCTTTGACCAGGCCTCTGATCCTGGAAACCAGATCGGATGGCGTGCCCGCGGGAGCCCAGATCGCGTACCAGATGGAAGCATCCAGTTGCGGACCTCCTGCCTCCACAAAAGCGGGAATGTCGGGGAATCGCGGCGATCGCTTATCGGCTATCAAGGCTATCGCCTTCAGCTTCCTACCTTCGATCTGGGGAGCGGACGTACCCATTCCGTCGAACATCATGTCGCAGACGTTGGCAATCAGATCGGTGAGTGCGGGCGCGGTCCCTCGGTAGGGCACATGCAGGATGTCCACCCCTGCGCGCCGCTTGAACATCTCTCCGATGATGTGCTGCGAGGTGCCGTTGCCGGACGAGCAATAGGTGAGCTTCCCCGGATTTGCCTTCGCCTCCTTGATGATATCGGCGACCGTCGCGAAGCGGGATTCCGCCGGCACCACCAGGACGTTCGGAACGACGGCGGTGATGGCGATCGGCACGAAGTCCTGGTCGATGCGATAGCCGCGAGACGGATAAACGGCTTCGGACATCGGCTGATGCACGCCACCGGCCAAGAGGACCGTGCCGTCCGCCGAGGATTTCGCGGCTGCGAGCACACCGACTGTCCCCCCGGCGCCGGCGCGATTCTCGATGATAATCCGGTTCGGAAGTTGGTCGCTGAGGGTCGACGCGATCGGTCTGGCGAAGCTGTCGACCCCGCCGCCAGGCCCGTACGGCACTACAATTTTGACGATCTTGGTGGGCCATTCCACCGCGTGTGCAAGCTGCACTGCAGGAAGCCACGAGAGAGCAGAGACGACGCAAGCAATTATCTTCAAAGCGGTTCGCACGATGTTTTCTCGCCTTGACCATGGATTGAAATCGATTTCGGACGAAATCGTCGGGTCGCAAGAAATTGTGCATCGCTCGAACAGGAGGTCCAATCGATAGTGCCAATGGAGCCATTCAGCGGAGTGATGCCGCTCAAGCCCCATTTGTCAGGGCAGCGCGAGGCCTTGTAAGTAGTTCAAGCAGCCGTAGCGGTGCAGGCTACGATCGGATATCGCACTTCGTCAGAGGAAGCCAATGGCTCTCGTTCTCGTTCCGGGTTTCATGCTCGATCAGGAGATGTGGGCGTCCCTCGAGCCCGAAATGAAAGATTACCGCCCGATCTTCCATGCCGACCTCGGCCGGGACGACAGCATCCGGACGATGGCACAGCGGCTGATCGCGGAGGCACCGAGCCGCTTCGTCCTGATCGGCTTCTCGCTCGGCGGCTACGTCGCACGCGAAGTGGCCAGGCTCGCTCCAGACGCCGTCAGCGCTCTGGTGCTCATCGCTACTTCCTCGCGCGCCGATACGCCAGAGCAGGTCCAGCGGAAAGCCGCCGCTGCGGTGCTCGCCGCCGACCCGTTCAAGGGCATGAGCCGCTTGTCGCTGCGGGCGGCAGTCCATCCAGACCGCAGTACCGACGACGACCTGATCGGCCGGTTGCAGGATATGGGACGTCGCCTCGGGCTGGAGACGTTTCGACGCCAGTCCGCTCTCGATCGGCATGGTGATGCCGACCGATTGAGCGAGATCGCGTGCCCGACGCTGATCGTCGCCGGCGCGGACGACAGGCTGCGGAGCCTCGACGAAGCCAACGAACTTCACGCCGGCATTGCGCACTCCACCTTGGAGATCGTGCAGCACACGGGTCACATGATCCCGATGGAGCAGCCGGCCGCATTGGCGAACGTCGTCAAGTCATGGCTCGGCAAGATCGATCTGGTAGAGGCAATCCTCTTCGATCAGCTCGACCGTCACCACCCCTGAACTCAAGGAATCAAGAGTCCCTTGCCCGTGGTCTGCGTATCGAACAGCCTATAGGCCTCTTCAGCGGCTTCGAGCGGCCATGAATGGGTGAACAGGCCGTCGACGTCGAGCTTGCGTTCCGAGACGAAGCGCGCGCAATCGGCCTGTCCGTTCTTGCTGAAGGTCCAGCTTCCGAACACCGATAGCTGCTTGCGGTTCATGTCGTTGCTGACGTCGATGGTCACATCGCCGCCCTCGCCCAGGAAAACGACTCGCCCCCACTTGCGGGCCGACTTGATCGCCGCTGCCCTCGCGTTGGGCGACCCCGTGCAGTCCATCGTGCAATCCGCGCCGCGTCCTCCCGTCAAATCGCGGATCGCGGCGATGACGTCGTCGGATCGGGCGTCCAACAGATCGTGCGCGCCGAACTCCTTGGCGCGTTGAAGGCGGCCGGGATCGATGTCCAAGGCAATGACGCGCGCGCCCATAGCCGTGGCGAGTTGCGTTCCGCTCAGGCCGACGGGGCCCTGACCGAAGATCGCAATCGTCTCGCTACCACGCAGTCCGAGCCGATCCAGACCGCCCCAGGCCGTACCGGTGCCGCAGGAGATCGCGGCGCCGGCTTGGAACGAAAGGTCATCCGGCAGGCCCACCAAAGAGTCCGCAGGAACCTTCATGAACCTGGCGTGGGCGCCGTCGCCATTGGCACCGAACGTGATCGAGCCCTCGTCGCACATCTGCGTCCATCCACCCCGGCACTGATGACAGCAACCGCAGCCGACGTAGTGATGGTTCATCACACGCATGCCGACCTTGGCGAGAGGGCTCCAGACGCCCTTCCCCACTTCGGCTACGACGCCGCAGGGTTCGTGGCCCGCGATGATGGGCCTGTCGGACTTCTTGCCCAAACCGATGGAGTCCGCTCCGTCGGCGGCGCGATAGTATTTCAGGTCGCTCCCGCACATGCCGGACGCCTTGATCTCGAGAATGACCTCGCCCGGACCGGAGCTCGGATCCGGAGGGTCGCGGATTTCGAGTTTGCGGTCGCCAAGAAAATAGACTGCTTTCATCGTCGCACCTCTGCGGGTTCGCTATGCGATGGTCGGAAGATCTTGCCGGGATTGAACAAGCCGTCCTCGTCGAGCGCGGCCTTGATCCGACGCATGAGATCGAGCTCCACCGGATCCCTCTTGCTTTCGAGCAGGTCGACCTTGGCTCGACCGATGCCGTGTTCGGCGGAGAACGTCCCGTCCAGGGAGTGCACGATATCGTAGATCGCCTGGCTGATCTGCTTGCCTTGCTCAGCCGCCCGCTCCGGGTCGAGCGCGGCCGGCAGGACGACGTTCAGGTGAATATTGCCGTCGCCGACGTGCCCGAACGGAACGACCATGGCGTCCTGAAAGCCGGCTTCGATGTCGCTGCGGCTCCGGCGCAGAAGCTCGGGCACCTTTGCCACCGGCACCGCGACGTCGTGCTTGAAATCGCGTCCCGCCTTTTTCTGGAACTCAGTCTGGTCTTCCCGCAGGCGCCAGATCTGCTTCTGTTGTTCTCCGCTCTGGGCAAGCGCGGCATCGACGATGGTGCCATCCTCGAGCCTGTCGGCGAGGAACGCTTCCAGCATGTCCTTCAGACCGGCTTCCGGACGGCTCGAGGTCAGTTCGACAAGGACGTAGTGGTCCGCCTTCTCGACGGGCGAGCGCAGCCCTGCGCGCTTCGCCAGCTCCACACATGATCCGGAAAGGTACTCGATAGCCCGCACGTTCCCGTCCGCGGCCGCGCGCAGCTTTATCCAGAAATCCAGCACCTGGCCCTCGGTCTCGACCGCGCAGAAGGCGACCTCGCGCAGTACCGGCAGTGGCGCGAGCTTCATCGCCGCCGCCGTGATGATGCCGAGCGTTCCTTCCGAACCGGCGAAAAGGTGCTTGAGGGCGTAGCCGGTGTTGTCCTTGCGCAGCGTGCGCAGGCCGTTCCAGATACGTCCATCCGGAAGCACGACCTCCATTCCGAGCAGGAGATCTCTCGCGCTCCCGTACCGTACTGCCGAGATACCGCCTGCGTTCGTCGCAAGCGCGCCACCGAGCGTAGCGGTACCCTCCGAGGCGTAGGACAAGGGAAACAGCGTGCCCGCGTCCGCTGCGGCGTTCTGAAGCTCGGCGATGGTCACGCCCGCTTCCGCCACGACGGACATGTCGACAGGATCGATCGTCCGGATCTTCTTCATGACGCCGGTGCTGACGACGATCTGGAGGCCGGTTTCGTCCGGCGTCGAGCCGCCGACAAGTCCCGTGTTGCCACCTTGAGGGACGACGCTGACGCCGGCCTCCCGACAGATCCGGACGCTCTGCGAGAGCAGGCACGCCGACCTGGGCCGCAAGACGCAGGCAGCGTTACCACGAAGCAAACCGCGCCAATCCGACAGATATCCGTCCGTCAGCGCCGGGCCGGTGATGCAATCGGAGCCCAGCAGTTCCCGGAGCCTGGGGACGACGTCGTTCACAGCTGCTTCCAGGTAGCTGTCGCGTGAGCGATGGTCTCTCCGGCGCCGTCGATAGCCGACGATTGCAGAAAGAAGGTCTTGCGTCCCTTCTTCAGAAAGCTCGCACGACACGTGACCACGCCGCTGCGAACCGGGGCGAAATACTGGACCTTCATCTCGAGCGTCGCGCCGGCGCCGAACTGATGCTTGAGGAGATGCCCCATCGAGATGTCGAGCGCGGTCGCCAGCACGCCGCCGTGGAGCGATCCCTGCGGGTTGTACATGTAGGGCTTCACGTCGAGGGAGACGATGCAGGCTTCGGCCTCGTAGGAGACTGCCATCCCGAAGAAGCGTGACAGGAAGAACGACCCGAACTCATGGCGGCCGTCGCCCATGGCTGCCACGACAAGTTCTCGAACCTGCGCCTCGTCCATCCGTCGTCTCCGCTATTCGGCCGATTGCTTCAGTGTAGTTTGGCCGAACGCGCCTTTCGAGGCAAAGGCCAATACCTCATTCCGCGTCGACCCGAGCCAGTTCTCGAACACCTCGACGGTGTGCTCGCCCAGTGTCGGAGGCGGAGTGGACGGCGCAGGCGGCGCATCGTCGAAGCGCAACGGCCGCGCGACGAACTTGACCTCTCCCGCCACCTTGTGCGTCACGGTCTGGACCATGTCGCGCTGGACGAGTTGCGGCGCTTCGCAGACCTCGCCGACCGTCCTGATCGCACCGCACGGAATGCCGGCGCCGCTGAAGATCTCGAGCCAACGATCGCGCGGCTCGGCCTTGAAGATCGGACGCAGAATCTCCGCGAGCGCAACGCGGTTGGCCGCCCGCTTGGGCGCGGTGTCGAAGCGGGGATCGGTTTCGATATCCTTGCGGCCGATGGCGGCGCAGAACAACGACCAGAACTTGTCGTTGGCGACGCCGAGGTTGAACCAGCCGTCGCTCGCCTCGAAGGTTTCGTACGGACTGATGGTCGGGTGCACGTTGCCGCGACGCTTCGGGCTTTCTCCGGACGCGAAGTACATGCCGGCGTTGAACGTCAGCAGCGAGGCCATGGCGTCCAGCATGGAGACGTCGACCCGTCCGCCGACGCCGCTCCGCTCGCGCTTCATGAGTGCGGCGAGCACCGCCTGCGATGCGTAGAGGCCGGTGACCAGGTCGGCGATCGAAGTTCCCACCTTCATGGGCGGACCGTCCGGATCCCCGGTGATGTCCATGACGCCGGACTCGCCCTGCAGGATCAGGTCGTAGCCGGGCCGGCTTGCATCCGGACCAGTGCGGCCGAAGCCGGAGATGCTGCACTGGATGAGCTTCGGATTGTGGGCACTCAACGCTGCGTAGGACAGGCCCCACTTGTCGAGCGTCCCCGGCCTGAAATTGTCGATCACGACGTCGGCGGCCCTGGCGAGCGCGATCACCGCGTCCCGGCCGGCCGGCGACTTCAGATCGATCGCGCAACTTCGCTTGTTGCGATTGACCGACAGAAAGTATGAGCTCTCCCCGTTGACGAACGGAGGGCCGTACCGGCGACTCTCGTCGCCGACGCGGGGATCTTCGATCTTCACGACGTCCGCCCCGAGATCGCCGAGATGCATCGTGGCGAACGGGCCGGAGACGACGCGGCACAGGTCCAGGACCTTGATGCCGGAGAGAGCTTCCGTACTAGACGATCGCATCCGCCAGATCCTTCATCGTGGGGACGGTGATGTCGGGCTGGTGCGGCGTCTCTTCGAACGGCCGGTCGCGGCGATTGATCATCGCGGTGCGCATGCCTGCCGACTTCGCGCCGATGACGTCGAAGGCGTGGTTGGCGACGAAGAGGATCTGGTCCATCTTGAGGCCGAGGATCTCGGCGGCCTTCGTATAGGTCGCCTTATGCGGCTTGAAGGAGTTCGCTTCGGCGACGGAGATCACGTTGTCGAACCGGATCCTGTGATACTTCTTGGCCGTTTCGAGCATGTCGCGGTCGCCATTGGACAGTACGACCAGCTTGTACCTGGTCTGCAGCTTCGCCAACGCCTCCGGCACCTCCGGGAAGCATTCGAGCTTCTCGATCTCGCCGACCAGGTACTTCACCTCGTCCTTGGTGTACTTGATGCCCGAGCGATCCATGACCTGGGAGACGGCGCGGTGGCCGATCTCGCGATAGGGCGTGTGCTCGCGGTGGAGCAGCGCGTCGATCATCGAGTTCTCGAAGTGGGTGCGGCGCCACCAGGTGACGAAGGAGTTCGGGTTGCCCGTCCAGCCCTTCTCCTTGAGAAATGGAGTCGCGATCTTGACGAGGCCCCCCTGCATGTCGACGACCGTGCCGTACTGGTCGAACATGCAGACTTTGATGGTGTCCTTGAGCTTCTGAACGTCGGTCATTGCTTCTTCCTTTTACTGGCGGAATGGATGATCCGGATTTGATCGCATCCATCGTCATTTTCGAAATGGATTGTTCTTCTGCGCACATTCGCGACGTGAATGTCACGCGACGCTACGCTCGCTCAGGTCAATCGCATGATGAACGGATTCTGCGGGCGATCGGCGGAGTTGTTGATCCAGACCGTCTTCGGCTGCATGTAGCCCTTGATTATCTCCTGCCCGCTTTCGCGACCGAGACCGCTGTCCTTCACGCCTCCGAACGGCGCCATGAAGCTGAGGGCGCGGTAGGTGTTCACCCAGACGGTTCCCGACTGGAGTCCCCTGGACATCCGGAACGCGCGTCCCATGTCCCTGGTCCAAACGCCTGCCGCCAAGCCGTATTTCGAGTTGTTGGCGATCCGGAGCGCGTCCGCCTCGTCGTCGAAGGGAATGACGGCGAGCACTGGACCGAAGATCTCGCGTTGCGCGAGCTGCGAGGCGTTGTCGACATCGCGGAAGATCGTCGGCTCCACGAACAATCCTCCGGTCGGGTGCTTCATGGCGTTGCCGCCGAAAGCGACGACGGCGCCCTCCTTCTTGGCATCGGCGATACAGGTCATCACCTTGTCGAAGTGAGGAAGGTTCGCGAGCGGCCCCATCTGGGTGTCCGGATCCAGGGGATCTCCGACCTTCACGCCTTCCGCCATGGCCCTGACCTTCGACAGGAAGGTGTCGTAGATCGAGCGCTGCAGCAGCAGCCGCGAGCCGGCGATGCATGTTTGCCCGGCGGCCGCGAAGATGCCCGACGCCACGCCCGCTGCGGCCGCCTCGAGATCCGCATCTTCGAAGACGATGTTCGGCGACTTTCCGCCGAGCTCCAGCGTCACGTGCTTCAGGTCGCCCGCGGCGGCCTTGTTGATCGCCTTGCCGGCGGCATCCGAGCCGGTGAACGCGATCTTGGCGACGTCGGGATGAGCGACGAGTGGCGCACCGACGTGCTGGCCGGTGCCGCATACGACGTTCACGACACCTGCCGGGAAGCCCGCCTCCTCGAACAACTCGACGAAGGCGACGGTGGAAGCGCTCGCGAATTCAGACGGCTTGACGACGAACGTGTTGCCGGCGGCGAGGCCCGGCGCCAACTTCCAGGTCAGAAGCAGCAGAGGCGAGTTCCAGGCGGTGATCGCCGCCACCACGCCGAGCGGCTCCCAGGTCGTGAATACGACGTGGTCGGGCTTGTCGATGGGAAGAACCCCGCCTTCGACTTTGTCGGCCAGGCCGCCATAGTAGTAGAACCACTGCGGGATCGTCTTGAGCTGGACCAGCATCTCGCTGATCAGCTTGCCGTTGTCGCGAACTTCCAGTTCCGCCAACCGATCGGCGTTCGCGGCGATCAGATCGCCGACCTTGCGGAGCAGTGCGCCGCGGGCGGTCGCCGAAATGCCCGCCCATGCGGAAGAATGGAATGCCGTCTTCGCGGCGCTGACGGCGGCGTCAACATCCTGAGGGCCGCTGTCGGGAATCTCGCACCAGTTCTCGTTGCGATAGGGATCGAGGCTCGGCATCCACTTGCCGGACGCCGCCGCGATCTTCTTGCCGCCGATGAGGTTTTCGAAACGTCGCACTCGCTCTTCCTCCGTGAGAAACCCACTGATGATGGCCGTCGTCCTGCGACGCACGGTGTTTGGCTGGAATCTTGTGGGAATCCGCAACCGTTTCGCCAACTGAAGTTTGGTATGGCGCTATTCATCCGAATGATGTGCGTCCGCCCTCACCTATTCCGGCGCCCTTATCGATCAAGCCAATGATCCAATTGGCGAAACGAATTGGACATCCTGGCGATCCGGCCCCAATCGATCGGAGGGAACGCAAAGGTAGGCAGATGGATCGATCCATGAAGTCCACCACTGAATTCGACTACATCGTGATCGGCGCCGGCTCGGCGGGCTGCACGGTCGCATCCCGGCTGAGCGAGGATTCCTCCGTGTCGGTCCTTGTACTCGAGGCCGGCGGTCCGGATCGGAACATCCTGATCCACGTTCCCGTGGGTTACGTGAAGACCATCGACATGCCCGGCGTGAACTGGCGGTTCCAGACCGAGCCCGAAGCCTACACCTACCAGCGTCCCTTCCCGATCCCGCGAGGCAAGGTCCTCGGTGGGACGAGCTCGCTCAACGCGATGCTCTACGTCCGAGGCGAGTCCCGCGACTACGACGGCTGGGCCCAACTCGGAAATCGAGGCTGGTCCTGGGACGACGTGCTGCCCTACTTCCGCAAATCGGAGAACTGGGAGGGTGCCCCCACCGCCTGGCGCGGAAAGGACGGTCCTCTCAACGTGCGCGACCAGTACGAATTCGCGGAGATCACCGATGCGTTGATCGCGGCCGCGGGCGAGTGCGGCTATCCGCGCAATCCGGACTACACGTCCGGAAAGCAGGACGGCTTCGCTTATTTCCAGGTGACGCAGAAGGACGGCGTCCGGTGGTCCACCAAGCGGGCATTTCTCGAACCGGCCATGAAGCGATCAAACGTCCGGATCGTGACCGGTGCGCACACGACCAAGATCACCCTCGACGGAAGGCGTGCCTCCGGCGTGGTCTATCGGAAAGGAACGTCGGACGCCGTCGTCAGGGCGCGACGCGAGGTCCTCCTGTGCGCGGGAGCAGTCCAGTCGCCGCAGTTGCTTGAGCTTTCTGGCATCGGCAGGCCTGACATCCTGCAGGAACACGGCATCGACGTGCTGCACGCGCTGCCCGGCGTCGGCGAGAATTTCCAGGACCACTATATCATCAGGATGGTTTGGCGAGTCACCGGGGCCCGGACCCTGAACGAGCGCTCGCACGGGCTTCCTCTACTGAAGGAAATCTTCAGATATGCCCTGACGCGTCGGGGCATCCTGACCACGTCGGCCGGCATCGTGAACGGCAACGTCAGGTCCCGACCGGAGTTGGATACTCCGGACATCCAGTACACGATCGCTCACGCCAGCTTCAAAGATCCGGTCAAGCGGACGCTCGATCGCGAGCCCGGCCTGACGATCGGACCCACTCCGCTCCGGCCCGAAAGCCGCGGAAGCATCCACATCAAATCGGGCGATCCGTTCGCCGCACCGGCGATCCGCCCGAACTTCCTGAGCAAGGAAGCCGATCGCGAATGCCTGGTGGAAGGCATGAAGATCGCGCGTCGGATCACGCAGGCCCCATCCCTCGCCCGCTACATCGCTGAAGAGATAGATCCCGGCGGGAACGCTCGGACCGACGACGAACTGCTGGACTTCGCCCGCCGCAAAGGGGGCACGATCCACCACCCCGTCGGCACGGCGAAGATGGGCTCGGATGCGATGGCGGTGGTCGATGACAGACTGCGCGTCCACGGCATCCGAGGGCTACGGGTGATCGACGCTTCGATCATGCCGCTGATCGTATCGGGCAACACGAATGCTCCGGTGATCATGATAGCGGAGAAGGCCGCCGACATGATCCAGCAGGATGCCAAAGGAACTTCACATCTTTTCAGTTCGTGAAACGTCTGGCGTTCGCGCATGGGTGCAGTTCATTTGCGCCTATTTTGGCGGCTACGCCAGCCGCGTACTATCCAACGGCGTCTGACGGGAAGACGTCAAAGAATCCAATGTCCGTCGCGCGCCAATTTTATGGAGAGGAACATCCAACTATGAAACGCCGTGAATTCATCAAGCTTGCCGGGATCGGTACTGTCGGAACAGCCGTTGCATCGCCTGCGATCGCGCAATCGATGCCAGAGTTGAAGTGGCGATTGACATCAAGCTTCCCGAAATCGTTGGATACGCTTTTTGGCGGTGCCGAGCAGTTCGCCAGACAGGTCGGAGAGATGACAGACGGCAGATTCCAAATTCAGACCTTTGCGGCCGGCGAAATCGTCCCCGGATTGCAAGCGCTCGACGCAGCCTCGAACGGGACGGTCGAGATTGCGCACACTTCTGCATACTATTACGTCGGCAAGGATCCCACATTCGCGATCTATACGTCGGTGCCATTCGGCCTGAATACGCGAATGCAGAACTCCTGGTGGTACCAGGGCGGCGGTGAACAGCTGGGAAATGAGTTCTTCAAAAAATACGGTGTGATCGCCCACGCCGCCGGAAATACCGGCACGCAAATGGGAGGCTGGTTCCGTAAAGAGATCAAAACCACGGCGGATTTGGCAGGCCTGAAGTTTCGGATAGCGGGTATTGCCGGCCAGGTCCTCCAAAAGGTTGGTGCAGTCCCACAGCAACTCGCCGGTGGCGATGTCTACCCCGCGCTTGAGAAAGGCACGATCGATGCCGCCGAATGGGTCGGCCCGTACGACGATGAAAAGCTTGGTCTGCAGAAGGTCGCCAAATTCTACTATTATCCCGGCTTCTGGGAGGCCGGTCCAATGCTGCACGTAATGACCAATCTCGACAAATGGAATTCGCTTCCGAAGTACTATCAGAGCGTACTGGCCAATGCGGCCGCTCATGCAAACATCTCGATGAGCGCCCGTTACGATCTTTTGAATCCGGCGGCTCTAAAGCGTCTCGTTGCAACTGGCACTCAACTTCGTCCGTTCAGCAATGAAATACTGGAGGCTTGCCTAAGAGCGACCAACGAGCTCTGGGCAGAAATTTCCGCCAAGAATGCTGATTTCAAGAAGTCAATCGAAGCGATGCAAGCCTATCGCAACGATCAGTATCTTTGGTGGCAAGTCGCCGAATTCACCAACGATACCTTCATGATCCGGTCTCGCCCGAAAAGTTGATCTATCGCCATCGATCGGCCGACTGCTCTTCAGGCAGCCGGCCGATCGAGGTTTCTTCGTGGAAATCAGACGCGGGCTCGATCGCCGGCGGCCAGATGCTGCATGAAGCGCGACGCGATGAGCGTCCCTTCCCGCTCCGGAACCGTCCGCGGCTGATCTCCAGGTTTGATCTTGAGCACGGCGACCAATGTACCGGCCTTCGCGTGCAGCTTGGGACGAAGTGCCGAGACCTCGTTTTGTTGGGTAAGAACCGAAGCGTCCTTGATTCCGCAAGCGCGAGCAACCGCCGCCAAGTTCGTCCCGAAACCGGTCGCAGTCTTTTGCATTCCCGTCTCGGCGTATTGTTCGTTGTCGAGAACGAGAATCGAGAGGTTGGCCGGTTGGTGTTGAACGATGGTCGAGAACGAGCCCAGACCCATCAGCATCTCGCCGTCGCCGGTGAAGACGACGACGGGCCGATCCGGGCGCGACAGCGCCAGGCCCAATCCAACCATCGCGGCTGAACCCATGGCGCCCCAGTCGTAGAAGGTCAGGTCGTGATCGCCCGCAGCGCACACGTCATACACCGGAGATCCCAAGCCAGCGACGACGAGCGCGTTTCCGCGATCCTTGAGCAATTCCGCGACTGCTGGACGACGTTCGATCATCTTGATCCTCTAGGTCTTCGCCCCGCCGGGCTTACATCATTTCGACCAGTTCTTGCGGCCGATCAGCCGCTGCGAGAGCAGCACCGCCGTGCTTCGGCTGGAATAGAACGCCTGGTCGATGGCGCCGGAACAGATATCGCCTACGGTGGCGGGGTCCTCGGCACGGAACACGTCGAAACCCATCAATTCCAGGGCGGCGCCGGCGCGCTTGCCCATCGGGATCTGCCACGGCACGAACTCGGCAAACTCACCGCGCATGGTCACCAGGAGAACGAGCGGCAGACGGCAGTTCTCGGCGAGTGTGAAGAGGTTGAGGCAATTGCCAACGCCCGAAGACTGCATCAGCAGCACGCTGCGCTGTCCGCCGAGGAAAAGCCCGGCCGCCAGGCCAACGCCTTCTTCCTCAGTCGTGAGCACGGTTGTCCCGATCTGCGGATCGTCCGTGCAGAGATCGATCAGTCCGCGGTGCCCGCCGTCCGGAACGTAGGAGACGTGCTGGATGTTCGCAGCCTTGAACACCGAGTAGATGTCTCGTTGCCAAGGTCTGATCGCTTGTTCCTTGTCGCTCGACATGCCCGAAACCACCGTCCTGCTGCGCGCCCGAAGGCCCCACTCGGCTCCGGTGGCGCGCAGTCATCTAAGGGGATCGGACGGCATCGTGGAAATCGCAAAAACGTCTTCCGACATTGACGCCGTGAATGGTCGCCATCAGCTCTTCACCAGCGGGCAACCCACTTCGGCCAAGGGCTTGACGGTCTCCTCGGCTTTCATCGTCGAGATGACTTCGCAGTAGTCCCAAGGGCCTTTGCTGTCAGTGGGCTTCTTCACCTTGAGCAAGTACGCTGGCAGCACGGCGCGGCCGTCTGCCCTGATGCTGCCCGGACCGAACGCGTCGTCATCCGTCGGCATGGCTTTCATCTTAGCGACCGTCGCCGCACCGCTCTTCTTGGCCGCTTCGACACCCAGTGCAGCGACGGCCTTCAGATAGTGCATGGTGACGCCATAGCACCCGGCATGGGTCATGCCCGGATAGCTGCCGCTGGGCATTGAGGGAAGCAATCGCTTTGTGAAGGCGCGCGTCCTGTCGTTCAGGTCCCAGTAGAAACTATTGGTGAAGACAAGGTTCTGCATCGTCTTCAGACCCGAAGAGTGGATGTCGCTGAGGAACAGGACAAGGGCCGCCACCGACATGTTGGCGGAGAGGCCGAACTCGTTCACCTGGTTCATGCAGCGGGTCAGGTCGTCGCCGCCGAGCGCAAGCCCCAGCACGTTCGCGCCGCTCGACTGAGCAGTCAGCAAGAACGAGGCGAAATCGACCGTTCCAATTGGACATTTTGAGCTGCCGACCACAGAGCCTCCGGCCTGCTCGATGAAGGTCGTCGTCTCCTGTTGAAGGGAGGCTCCGAACGCGTTGTTGGTCGCGAGGAAGTACCACTTCGTTCCGCCGTTCCGGACCGTCTCCGCGGCGACTGCCTTGGAGAGCATGTAGGCGTCGTAGGTCCAGTTAACGGAATTCGGGGTGCATTGCTTGCCAGTGAAGTCCGAAGTGGTGACGGCGGTGCCGAGGCAGACCTTGTCCTTTTCTCGCGCAACGAACGAGGTGGCGAGTCCGACCGCCGAGTTCGGCCCGGCGATCATCATGTCGACGCCGTCATTGTCGAACCAACCGCGGACGATGTTGGCTCCGACATCTGGCTTGTTGAGATGATCGGCGTACACGACCTCGACGGAAAATCCCTTCTCCTCCGGCTTGAAGTCTGCGACCGCCAGCCTGGCCGCGGCGACGCCACCCTGCCCCATGAAATCCACGTACAGCCCCGAGAAATCGGCGAGGACGCCGATGCGGACTACAGGACCTGCTGCACGACCAATAGAGGGCGCAACGGCGGCGGCAACCGAAGCGGCGCCGTATTTCAACACGTCTCGACGACTGGCCAAGATTCTTCTCCTGTTGTTTTTGAAGCGGGAATTCTGGTCTTCCCGGAGCGGAATCTCCGGGCCGCGTTGCTGTTCATGGTCCCGAGTGAATGGTGACTCCGGCGGCGGCGTCTAATTGAAATGAGCAATCTGCCTATTCGGCACGGTGATAATGGGACGGCTCCAGGACCTTTCGCGTTTGCGAAGGCATCTGCCGGTTTGCGATCCCGTCGTGCCATAGCCGCCCATCCGGCGGGCAAATGACGCCATTTCAAATATCCATTATTGCCTACCCCTCGCCGCCCCTAGCCTCGACGAGCGGCAGTGCGACCTAACAGGAGGCAGGGGACGATGCAGATTCGGCAGATACTGAAGTACGCGACCATCGCGCTCGTCGGAAGCAGCGCTCTAGCCGTCGTGAACGCTCAAACCTCGTCTCCCACGCTCAAGGCCATCAAGGAGCGGGGCGCGATATCGGTCGGGCACAGAGAAAGTCTCATCCCGTTTTCCTACTACGATCAGGATCAGAAGGTCGTCGGCTATTCCGCCGACATCTGTCGAGAAATCATCCCGGCCATCGCGAAGGCCGCGGGCATCGACGATCTCAAGATCGCTCTCGTGCCGGTAAGCTCGTCGAACCGCATTCCGCTGCTGGCCAACTGGACGATCGACATGGAATGCGGGGCGACGACGAACAACACCGAGCGCCAACGGTACGTGTCGTTTTCAGTGACGCATTTCGTCACCTCGAACCGCTTCGTCTCGAAGAAGAACCAGAACCTGACCAAGTTCGACGACCTGAAGGGCAAGACTGTCGTCTCGGTATCCGGCACGACCAACATCAAGCAGTTGACGGAATTTAACCTCGCGAGAAACCTCGGCATCAACATCCTCGCGGTGAAGGATCATGCGGAAGCCTTTCTCGCGGTCGAGACGGATCGGGCCGCAGCCTTCGTCATGGACGACGTGATCCTCGCCGGCTTCGTCAGCGGGTCGAAGGATCCGTCCATCTACCAGATTTCCCAGGAGCCGCTGTCGCTCGAACCGTACGGCTTCATGACGAGGCGCGACGATCCCGAATTCAAGGCGGTCGTCGACGAGGCGATGGCGGATCTGTTCAAGAGCCCGAAGATGAAGGAGATCTATGCGAAGTGGTTCCTCCAACCGATTCCTCCCCGCGGCAACACTCTGGCTATGCCGATCAGCGATGCGCTGTCGAAGGTTCTGGTCGCCCCGTCCGATAGCGCGGATGCGGTCGCGTACAGGTAGAAAGCGAGAGCCGCATCCGTGGCGCGACATGCGCGGGGCGCGCGGCCTGTTAGCCCCGGCCTCCGTCGCGCAGCCACTGCGCACGGATCTCCGGATTGAGCGCGTTCGGCGGCCACTTTCCGAGCAGGATGTACTTGGCGGTCTCGGCCGCGAGCCTGTGCATCTCGACCTGGGACTCGACGGAGTAGTACGCCGTGTGAGGATTGATGATGCATCGGCCGACGATCCACGGCAATCGACATTGCCAGGCCTTGATCAAGCTGTTCAGTTGCGGTGGCTCCTCAGGCATTACGTCGAATCCGACAGCGCCGAGACGGCCGCCTTCCAGAGCGTCCGCTATCACGTCGAGCTCGCGAACGACACCGCCGCGCGACGTGTTGACCAGGATCGCGCCCGGCTTCATTGCCTCGACAAAGCTGCGGTCGACGAATCCAGCGGTCTCGGCGTTGAGCGGCGTGTGGAGAGAAACCACGTCGCACTCCTCCAGCAGGCTCGCGAGCGTTTCCGCTCGCCTGCTTCCGAGCATCTTCTCGTGGCCGGAGGGCACGTAGGGGTCGAAAAATTGGGCCTGGAAGCCGAGCGCCTTGAATTTCAGGAGAGCGGCGCCACCGATACGCCCGGCCCCGACGATACCGACCATGGTCCGGTTCGTGCGGCGGATCGTGGCTTGCATGTTCTGCTGCCAGTTGGCGGGCAGTTTCCTCGCGATCTCGTCGTACTTGAGGATACCGCGAACCAGCGCAAAGGCCATCGCGACGGCCGTGTCCGCAACTTCGTCGACGCCGTAGGCCGGATTGTTGCATGCGACCACCCCGTGCCGCGAGGCGGCCTCCACGTCGATGTTATCGAATCCGACGCCGTAGCGGACGACTCCACGTATCCGGGGATGCACGCTCAAAAACGCACCGTCGACGCGATGGCGCCAAACCACTGCCACTCTGGTCTCGGCGTTCAACCGATTACCGAGCGCGTCGCCCAGTACCTCACGGGCGATGGACCAATCCTTCACGTGGTCCGTGATGACGACGGAACCGCGCGGCAGCTCGGGTTCCTTCGAAATCGCGTTCATAGGAAACTCCTGGATCGTCGATGCCCTCTTGGCAGCCCGATCCTCGGCCGATGTCCAGCACCACGCTAATCGCGCTTCGATATGGCGTTATTCATGGGGCGGATTGACCCATGGGAAATATCGATTGGCCCGCCGAATAGGTGCCCTCCTATATTGGCCCCGACCCCTCCCCGCCAGCCGAGCAGGCCCGAAGCGGCACAGAGAGCCCGAACCAAACATGACTTCCACCAGGAACTCCGACAGTCCGACGTCGTACCCCCCGCAAGCTTCCTGGACAGATCAGGTCTATCAGGCGCTGAAGGACTTCGGCGTCAAGCAGGTACCCTATCTGCCAGACGGATCGCTCGCACCGCTGATCGACCTGTGCCGGGAGGATTCCTCCATGCGCGCCATTCCGCTCACGACCGAAGAGGAAGGCGTCATGCTGCTCGCGGGTGCATGGCTCGGCGGCGACCGCTCCGCCCTGCTCATGCAGTGCGGCGGAGTGGGCAACTGCGTGAACATGTTCTCCTTGCTGACGACCTGCACATTCCCTGCCGTCATGGTCGTAACCATGCGCGGCGTCTGGGGCGAGTTCAATCCGTGGCAGGTGCCGATGGGCAAGGCGACGCGCGGGTGCTTCGAGCTGTTCGGATTCAGCATTTACAGCCTGACGGACGCTTCTCGGGCCGGCGAAACCATGAGGGCCGCGCTTCAGCACGCGTTCGGCGGCAACGAGCGAGTCGTCCTCCTGGTCGAGCAGAGCATGCTCGGCGCGAAATCCTTCCAGAACTGAGCGCGCCTTTCATGCCCGAAGACAGCAGACTTCAGCGCCGGTGGGTGGTTGAGAAGCTTCTCGCAGATCGCGGAGACAGGCTGGTGATCGCAGGCGTCGGTTCGACCGTCTGGGATTGCGCCGCGGCCGGCGATCATCCGCTGACCTTTCCGCTGTGGAACGCGATGGGGGCCGCTGCGATGGTCGGTCTCGGCGTCGCCGTCGCCCAGCCGGCTCGCGAGGTTCTCGTCATCACCGGGGACGGCGAGATCCTGATGCAGGTCGGTGCGCTGGCCACGATCGCGGCCCAGAAGCCGAAAAATCTGAGCATCGTCGTCCTCGACAACGAGTGCTACTTCGAAACGGGCGCTCAACCCACCCACACGGGCATGGGTGTCGATCTGACCGCCGTTGCCTCCGGGTTCGGCATCGGCGACTCGCATCTGGTCCGGTCCGAGGAAGACGTCATCAGGCTCTGCGGCCGGATCCGCCAGAAGGAGAGCACTCTCTTTGCCCAGGTGA
This sequence comes from Bradyrhizobium sp., assembly GCF_036735945.1. Lineage (GTDB taxonomy): Bacteria > Pseudomonadota > Alphaproteobacteria > Rhizobiales > Xanthobacteraceae > Bradyrhizobium. Next base: position 43,199 of record NZ_DAINNI010000018.1, read on the forward strand.
AGATCGACCCGAGCCCCGTGCCGCGCGTCATGCCGCCGCGCGACGGCTCCTATCTCAAGGACCGTTTCCGGTCTGCGCTTCTCGGCGCTGCGGCGTTCGAATAGCCTCAGTCGCTTTCGGGAAGGCCGCGCGCGGCCTCAACGAAGATCGAACGCAACCAGTTCAGGTCCTGACTGGCGTCGTGCCTTCGGTGCCAATACATCGACCATTCGAAGGGATCGGAGGCGAACGGCAAATCCCGGATCGCGAGGTCTTCCGCGACCATCGCGAAGGCTAGGCGGCGTGGCATGACTGACAGGAGGTCGGAATCCCGCAGCACGTGCGGGACGAGCAGCCAATGCGGGACATTGACCGCGACCCGGCGGGTCAAGCCCTGCCGGGCGAGCACGTCGTCAACGAAGCGGAGATCGGTCGGCGACATCGAGACTTTTAGGTGCGTCGCCTGGAGGAATGTCTCCATGGTCAAGGGTCGCTGCGCCAAAGGATGCCCTTCGCGCATGACGCACACCATCCGGTCCTTCATCAGGACGATCGACTTGATGGAATTCGAATGCGCCAGGCCCATGCTGATCGCCAGGTCGATCTCGTCCTTCTCCAGAGCCTCGACCGTCTGCGTCGGCGAATAGTGCACGACGTCGAATTGCGCGAAGGGTGCCGTCGTTTCGATGGTCTTGCCGACGGCCGGAAGGAGAAGCCGGCTGAGGAGATCGGATAATCGGACGGAAAAGCTACGGGTGGTCGTGGTCGGATCGAAAGCTGCTTCGCTGTCCAGAAGGCGCTCCAACTGCCGCAGCAGCCGCTTCACCGGCTCCGCCAGTTCGATCGCGCGCGGCGTGGCCTGCATGCCGTTGGCCGTCCGGACCAGGAGTTCGTCCTTGAAGATGTGACGTAGACGCGAGAGAGCATTGCTCATGGCCGGCTGGCTCAGGCCGATGCGGTCGGCCGCCCGCGTCACGTGAAGGTCGGTCAGGAGTGCGTTCAGGGCAACCAGCAGGTTCAGATCGACGGATCTCAGGTTCATGGCGCGCTCAGCAATGCTCCAAGCCGCCTATATTCATACAGAAAATATCGATGCGGGAAATATCCATTTCACGGATTATGTTGAATGTAGCAAAATCACGAATGCTGAGTCTGCGGCCGGATGATGCCGACGCGGGTAAACGGGCCGGATACCCTTGGGCTGCACCGGGGGCTATGCCGGCAAACCCGAGCGTGCAGAAAGACCTTGTTTTACGGGGCTTTCTCGAAGCGATCGTAAGGTGGCGGAGCGGGAGGGATTCCCGCCAAGATTGAATAATTTCCTTTTCAAATCAAATACTTGCAAGGACCTACCTCTTTTTCCTCCGAACTCCCAAAATGACGAGCTCGCACAACGTTAGAGCATTCGATCGTTTCGCTTTCTAGCCTAAGTCTGCACGCCCGATGGATCTGGCCGCGATGGCCAGAACTCCAGTGCCCGCCTGCAAACTGATGCTGCACAGCTGTATTCCATCAAGCTACGACCATTGACGACGCGTTGCTTCGGTTGCCAGGGCGGACACGCGACTGAAGAACACACCAGAGAGATCAACTGGGCATCTTGAGGACACCTAGATGGATGAGTGGCGCGTCCCTCAACCAGAGCTTCGCTCCTTGCGGGCCGGCCACCGCACGCAGCGCGTCACCGGCCGGCAAGCGGACCCAGGCCTGCGCAGTCAAACTCCGATCGCCGACCGTCACATTGCCGTCGAGAACGAGCGCCTCGAGTCCACGTCGGTTCTGGATCGCGGCCGCAGCGCCTGCGGCAAGAGTTTCGATCCGCACGTTTTCAAATCCATCATCGAAAAGCTCGATCGTGCCCGGTGTTGACCCAGCTCCGGAAGGACGCCGGACGATCTGTTGATCGTCGCCTTCCCGGAACTGCCAGAGCCGTACGAAGATCGTGCAGCCCTCGGCAGAGGCTGGGACGTGCGATGTTCCGGGTGGATTACGAAAATAGCTGCCGGCGGGATAGTCGCCGTGCTCATCCTGGAAGACGCCTTCCAGCACGACGATCTCCTCGCCGCCACCGTGCGTGTGCCGGGGAAACGCGCTGCGTGGGGCGTAGCGCACGATCGAGGTGGCGCGCGCGACCTCGTCTCCGATCCGGAACAGCATGCGCCGGTCCACGCCGGCGGCGGGGCTCGCCACCCATGGGAGTTCCGAGGCTTGGATGATCACGGGGATCGTCACATCGTCATTGATGCGCATGGCTTCCCTCCTTCATGGTGAGCACCATTCTGAAATTCGCTTGGCCGGACCTCATCCGGGCGACCGCCTCGCCAGCTTTTTCGAACGGCATGACTTCGATGCGAGGTCGGACGCCGGCGAGCACGCTGAAATCCAGCGTCTTCTCGTTCTCGAAGGGCGTGCCGGTGATCGAGCCGAGGATGCTGCGCTCTCCCACGACGACGTGCCCTGCAGACACAGGCAGAGGGTCCTTTCCAGCTCCGAGCAGGACCAACCTCCCCTGCGGCGAGAGAGAGCCGATTACAGCGGCAACGGCCTGAACATCGCCGATGGTCGCGATGATGGCCTGAGCCCCCCCGAGGCTCTGCAGCCGCGCGGCAGGATCTTCCTTCTTCGAGTCGATGTAGACGTGCGCTCCCAGCGATAAAGCATCGTCCGCGATGTCGCTCCCGCGCCCCACGGCGACGACGCGAAAACCCATCCGCCTCGCGTACTGGAGTGCGAGATGCCCCAATCCGCCAATGCCCAGCACGACGACCGTGTCGCCCGCTTCCGCGCCGCACTTCTTCAGCGCATTGAACGTCGCGATGCCGGCGCAGAGAAGCGGCGCCGCCTCCTCCGACTTCAGTTCGTCGGGAATCGAGACCAGCCCGGTAGCCCGGGCGATCATCATCTCGGCGTAGCCGCCGTCGCACGTCGATCCAACGAAGGGCTGGTTCAGGCAGAGTTGAAACTCGCCGCGGCGGCACTGGACGCATTCGTTGCAGTGTCCACCGAGCCTCCCGATGCCGACCCGTTGGCCGACCTTCCAGATCGATGGCGTGCCGGAGCCGAGAGCCGCAATACGTCCGACGACTTCGTGCCCCGGCACGCGAGCGGGGCGCATCTTGGGATCGGCTCGGTCGATATCACCCGCGTCCGCGCCGCAGATCCCGCAGGCCTCAATGGCGATAAGAACTTCTCCCGCGCCGGGTGACGGCGTCTCGCGCTCGACGATTTCGAGTTCGCCTGGCTTCGAGACCTGCGCGACGCGATGGGAGCGCCTCATTTCCATTGCCTCCGATAGTTTCGTTTCAGACGTTCGTTGCCGGGGACAGCGGATTGCGCCGTGCAAGCTTTTGTAGGCGCGCGATCACGAACGCCGCGGCGCGCTCCGCCGCGTCGACGGCGCCAGCGAGATAGCCGGGGTCCCGCGAGCTCGACTCGCTACCCGCCAGCACGATGCGGTCCCGCCACTCCTGACCGACCCAAGGGCGCCGATCGGACATCGGATGGCCGGTCGCGATCCTATCCCTACCCGTCGCCGTCAGCGGGTCGGCTGCCCAGTCCTTGAAGAGCGTCGCACGCGGCTTTGCCGCCTCCAGACCGAAGATGTCGGCGAGTTGCCGCACACAGGCGGCGACGATCGCGGATTCTCCTGCTGCAGCGCGATCTTCCGTGGAGATGCCGAGAAACCCGAACAAAGCCGCCTTCCCGCTGGCTGTCGTGGCATCGTGTATCTCGGCAAGCGGACCCACCATGCTCTGTGCCGTGCCCGACAGCCCCTGCTCTCGCCAGAACGGCCGATCATAGACCGCGAAGAACTTCGCATGGGGAGCCATCCATGTCGGCGTCGCCCGCCAGCGGCTTGCCGATGCCGGGTCGATCGCAGGCGAGAACGCGACTGTCGCTTCGAGGAGGCGCGGCGGCAGCGCGAACACGACAACGGTCGCACGGCAGGTTTGAACTGCGCCCGCGATGTCCACGAACGAAAGCTCGACGTCCTCATCATCAAGTCTTGCGCCCGTTGCACGGACACCGAGTTCGATACTCTCTTCGGGGAGCGCATCGGCGAGTGCAGACGCGATGGAAGCCGTGCCACCGGCAAGCCGCATCGACGGTGGCGCCTGTGTCAAACCGCTGTAGCGTTGCGGCGGCCCGTGCGGCATCCGCTGAAGGACGACGTCACCGTCGTCGTGCTGACCAAAGCTGGCGAGCCCGAAATCGGCGACCAGGCGGCCGAATGCCGGCTGCATCTCGGGCCAGAACCAGGAGGGACCGAGATCGAAACCGTCGCTCGAGACCTGCCCGGCTTCGTCCGCGGTTAGAACGCGACCACCGAGCCGCGACCGGGCTTCCAGCAGTCGGAAAGCGATACCTGCGCGGTGGATCCGCAACGCCGCGGTAAGGCCGGCGACGCCTCCTCCGACGATGACGACGGGATGATCGGAATTCGACACGACAGAAACTCGAAAAGTGGGCACCCGAAGAGCATGCTCGCCCGCGGGCGTTCCTTCAAACGGGATGATCTTGGCGGCCGACAAAGAAAATCTTTAGCGGACGTCCGACACCTTCAGGCCGCCTCCGGAAGGGAGGCCGCAAATTGCGGATAGGTCTCCGCGAGTTCGGTCCTGATCTGGCCTCTCATCAGCGCGAGGGTCTCAACATCCGGACCGGGAGTTTCGACCTCGCAGCGGTCATTGTCGAAGGAGAAGCCGGTCATCTCACGGATGTCGACAGCGCTGCGGCCCGGATGCACGCTCTCGAGCCGGAAGCGACTGGAATCGCGCTGAAAACTGAACAACGCGGCATTGGTCAGCAGTGCATGCGGACCGCCCCGTCGATAGACCCCCTCTTCGGTCGCTCCCGGCGCAGAGATGAAATCGACGTGGTCGACCAGCACGCGGGGACTGTGCTCTTCGCGAAAGAGGATCACGCGCGGCACCAGGAAATACAGATAAGCCGAGCCGTACGATCCAGGCCATCTGACGGGCGAGTTCGGATAGCCTCCGGCACCGACAAGGTTCACGTTGCCCTTGCCGTCGATCTGGCCACCACCGAGGAAGAACGCGCCGATGCGGCCCTGCGCCGCGCAATCGAACAGTTCTTCCGACCCGCTGGTGAAGGAGTTGTGCTTGACCGAGCCGAGGATCGAGACCTGTACCTCGCCGAGGCCCCGCTTCTTGTTCAGGGCCCGCAACAGCATCGCGCCGGCCGCAGGCATCGGCGACGACATTCCGACGGCGACGTGCTGCACTCCATCAAGAAGGCGGGAGATCGCATAGATCAGCAACTCGCGGTTTGTGCACTTGGTCGTCACGCCGCGCTCCTGGTACCGGTGATGTAGGCTTGGAATCCCTCTGGCGTGCGCGCAGCACGCGCGTAGGTTTCGACCTCTTGAGCGTCGAGTTCGTACTCGGCATAGAGACCCGTCGGCCAGGCCGCATTCCTGTATTCGGCCACGGCGGAGACGTACATCGCCGGGAGAACGCCAGCGGCGAGCTTTTCGTCGTCGAGCAGCGAAGTCTCGGAGATGCGCTCGACGGTGACGAAGGTCTTCTTGGATGCGTGCGCGAGCAGCATCACTTCGCGGCGCCGGCCAAGGCGGACGTTGCCGAAGAGATCGGCTTCTGGCGCGTGGATGAGCGTGATGTCCGGCTGGATGGCCGAGACCACGACGATCTTCTCGCTCTCGTCGAACGGATTGGTGGTGACCTTCCAGTTCGGATGGTTCTTCAGGACGTCGCTGCCGATGATGCCGCGGATGGGCATGAACGGCACGCCCTTCTCCGCCGCGCTCAGACCTGCGAACACTGCCGGACACGTCGCATCGAGCATCCGGATCTCGCCGTTCCGGATCGCGCGCCCGAAGCACGGCGCCCCGCCCGTCTCGCCCAGGCTGACGGCGCTGGTCTCGAGCACAGACACGGCGCCGGCGCCGATCAGCATGTCGACCTGCATCCCGCCGATGGGAGCACAGACGATGTGAAGGTCGCGGATTCCTCGCTCGATCAGGAGCCGGATCATCGCGGGACAGGATCCCGAACCGTCCGGAGCGAGGCCGAGCTTGACGCCCGACGGGATCATGTCGGCCATCGCCTCCGGCGACACGAATTCAGTCATGGTCCACCTCCCGTGTCAGGCCCGATCGATCGCCGGGCGCTAGTTATTTCAAGCGATCGAGCGATCCCAAAAGATCGTCCCGCAGATCGTCGTAGTCTTCGAGGCCGACCGAAATCCGGATCAGACCGTCTGTAAATCCGTGCGCGGCGCGCTCTTCCGGCGAGTAGGTCGCATGCGTCATGCTGGCCGGGTGCTGGATCAGGGTCTCCGCGTCGCCGAGGCTGACCGCCCGCGTCGCCAGCGCAACGTTGTCCATGAAGGCGCGCCCGGCACTGAGCCCGCCCTTGAGCTCCAGCGCGATCATCCCGCCCATGTTCTTCATTTGGCGCAGCGCGAGCTGGTGCTGCGGATGAGACGTCAGGCCAGGGAAGTAGACGGTCTCCACCGCGGGGTGCGCCGCAAGGGCATGTGCCAGCTTGGAGGCGTTTTCACCGTGCCGATCCATCCGAATACTCAGCGTCTTCAGCCCTCGGAGAACGAGAAATGCGTCGAAAGCGGAGATGCAGGCGCCGTTCATCTCCTTGATCCCGACGAAGCGGAACTGGTCGACCAATTCCTTCCTCGAGACGACGATGCCGGCAAGCAGGTCGCCATGTCCGCCGAGGTACTTGGTCGCCGAATGAACGACGATGTCGGCACCGAGCGCGAGCGGCTTCTGCAGATAGGGCGTGCAGAACGTGTTGTCGATGAGAAGAAGCGCGCTCTTTCTCCGGCAGATTTCGGCGAGCACGGCGATGTCGACCAGGCGCATGTTCGGGTTCGAGGGCGTCTCCGCGACGACCATCCGGCACCGTGATGTGAGTGCGTCCGATAGATTGGCAGGCTCGGTCAGGTCGACGAACTTCGTCTTGATGCCGAAGCGTGCGAGTTGATGATGGAGCAGCGAGAAAGTACAGCCATACAACGTCTTGTCAGCCACGATCTCGTCGCCGGCCTTCAGCAACGTCCAGAGTACGGAGGTCAGGGCCCCCATACCGGACGAGGTGCCCATCGCGGCCTCGCCGCCCTCCAGCGAAGCCATCCGCTTCTCCAGAACCGCGACAGTCGGGTTGCCGACACGGCCGTAGATGTAGCCATCCGCTGCGCCGGCGAACCGCTCGCTGCCCGTCTCGGAGCGCTCGAACGCGTAGGTCGACGTCAGAAATACGGGCGGGTTCAGTGCCCCATGATAGTCGAGCGGGTCGTACCCTTCGTGGATCGCCCGGGTGGAGAAGCCCAATTCGAAGTTTTTCATGCCGCCAGCATAGTCGCTGCGCGAATTCGTACTTGCCAAAGACAAGCCTGTCGGATTGAGATTTTGGCACGAAATCGTGTCAGACAGGCGCTTCATGACCGTTCCTGCCAATACAGCCAATTTCGATGCAATCGACCTGAAGATTCTCCGTGAGTTGCAGGCCGACGCCCGTCTGCCGAACAACGTGCTCGCCGAGCGGGTCGGCCTTTCCCCTTCCCCGTGCTCGAGGAGGGTCAAGCTGCTGGAAGAGACAGGCGCCATCGAGGGCTACCGTACGATCGTGAACCGTTCGGCGGTCGGGCTCGGATTGACCGTCTTCGCCGGAATTCGCGTCGGGCGTCACTCGGCCGAAGGCAAGGAGAACTTCATCAAGATGCTGCTGGCGATGCCCGAAGTGATCGCCTGCCACCTGGTCTCCGGGGATATCGACTTCCTCATCGAGGTCGTCGTACGTGACATGGCGACCTATGAAGCGACGGTGTTGAACCGACTGCTGTCGCTGCCCGAGTTGCGCGACATCCGGACGAGCTTCGCCATGCGGACGTACCGTTCGTCGGGGCCACTCCCCCTTTCGCCAGGCAACGAGCAGGCGCCCGGTCGTCGACCGGGCGCCTGAACTCGAGGTCACGCGACCTGGTAGAACCGGATCTCTGGAGCTGCCGCGAGCAGCGGCTTCAAGGCAACTACGACGTCGTCCTGGAACAGTTGGCTGATTGGCATCGAGCTTGCGGTTATCGACAGCCCATTGAAATATCGCCCGCACCGGCGCCAGCTTGCTGTCGCGGATGGTCTTGGCGGCGCGTTCCTTGGCGAGGAGTTCTTCCTTCCATTTCACTAGGTCATCTGCGGTAACCCGGCGCGCATCGTCGTGCTCGAGGAACCTAGCCAGCTCGTTCATTACCCGGCGCCAAGAATATAGTGTTTTTTCATTTGGCTTCTTTTCTAGAAGCCAGCCCGCAATCATCGCTTCGAAAGTTAGTGGCGCAGCGGATGCCCGAGTCTGTACCAGCGAAAATCCACTGACGCGTATCTCTTGCTTGCCACGCAAGTAGGCTTCGTGATTTTGAACAATCCGTTGCACCTCAATAGTGACGGCCCGAGCCAATCTCTCGCGATCGTCAGCAGGTGGGGATAAGCCTCGTGCTTGGAAATGCTGGTCAACGAGCCAATAGCAGAGGCTCTGCTGATCAGTCTGCTTCTGATAAGCCGGGGGTAGTGGTTGAGTGGCGTCCAAGTAGCGTTCGCCCTTGGGTGGACCCCAAAGGCTTGCGCCAATCTCGACATCCCATTTCAACTGCATATAGGGGTCCGCTTCAAATGTGCTCCGAAGCTGCTCACCAATCGCGAACGCGTATCGCGCCATATCGTCGGGAGACAATGAGCGCTGGCCAGCGCGCAAATTCGACCAGCGCTCTTCAAGTTCGGCCAGCTTCAACGCATGCAGCCGCTTCGCTTCGCTGGGATCCCGCGTTCCCAAACTGAAGCGCTCCTCGCGCTTCCCGACCAGGTTGCGAAGATCATCCGGAACACGTTTCCGGAACCAGTAATAGCCGCTGTCGGGATGCTTCCAGGGTCGAGTCATCGAAAGGGTCACGTGTACCACCCGTGTGTACCAATCCGGGCGGCAAAAGCCTATGACAATCAATGACCTGTTGATTTTATTGGTTTTCTTGTGCTGCTGGCGGAGAGGGAGGGATTCGAACCCCCGATAGGCTTGCACCTATGCCGCATTTCGAGTGCGGTGCATTCAACCACTCTGCCACCTCTCCAGGCGCCAAGACGGGCCGGAATCGGCCTCGTGGTCGGGGCGTGTTCTAGGCGAGGATTGCGGGACAGACAAGGCGCGGGCCACAAGATTTCCGGATGGTGGGGCGCGAAAGGAGCCGAAAATGGAGCACCTGACGATCCGGGCCAACGGAGCGGCGTTCCATGTCGCAAAAATCGGGACCGGGCGGCCGCTATTGCTGCTGCACGGCTGGCCCGAATTCTGGCTGACCTGGGAGCCGGTGATGACACGGCTCGCCGGTCGTTTCACGCTGTACGCCCCGGATCTCCGCGGCTTTGGCGACAGCGACAAGCCGGAGAGACCGTTCGGACCGGACCAGCAAGCCGCCGACATGCTGGCATTGATGGATGCGCTTGGCCTGGCGCAGGCCGGCATCGTCGGTCACGATGTCGGCGGTGCCTTGATGCAGCCGCTGGCGCGCTCAGTGCCCGGACGCATCGCCGGCCTGTTCTTCTTCGACTTCGTCTATCCCGGAATCGGCCCACGGATGGCGGAGCCGGATCGGCTCAACAACATCTGGTATCAATCCTTTCACCAGATGGAGATGGCGCCCGCCCTCGTCGGCGCTACCAGAGAAAGTTGCCGTCGCTACATCGGGCACTTCCTCACGGCATGGTCGCACCGCAAGCACGCCTTTGACGATGTGCTTGACGCCTTCACCGACAATTTCCTCAAGGAGGGAAACCTTGCCGGCGGTTTCGCGCATTATCGCGCAGCCCATGCCGGCCGGGTCAGGATGATGAAGGGCGAAGCGCCGGCGCTACCGCCGATCGACGTGCCGACCTGCGTTCGCTGGGCCGAGCACGATCCGCTGTTTCCGTTTGAATGGACCGACAGGCTCGGCGAGACCTTTTCAAATCTCGATCTCGCGATGCTTCCCGGCGTCGGGCATTTTCCGCATCGCGAGGACCCCGATCGCGCCGCGTCGGAGATTGCGACGTTCTTCACGCGCATCGGCTGGCGTTAGCGAATGTCGGAAGAAAAGGGGTGGGACCGCCAGACGCGACAAAAACTGACGGTCCCGTGCCGCTGCTTTGAAATCCTGGCCGGGGAAGTGCGGCTTCGCCGGTCAGCGGAGCGACGCAGGCGACGGTAGCAAGGCGGCGCGAAACGGCAACGCGAACCGGGTTTTAACCTAACCGATCAACCTTACTACCCGCGCAAAACGTTAATGCCCGCGCTAGTCTTTGCTCTTCCTGGATTTCTTCTCGTCCTTGCTGTTTTCCTTGCGGCGATTGGTATAGCGCGCATTGCCGAGCCCGGTGCCGATGGTCAGGACGCCCCAACGCTCGACGTCCTGCATGAAGGGAACTTCCGATAACCCCTGCACCACGCCGTCATTATGCATCAGCACGGCGGTATCGTGACCGCCGATTTCCGGTATCGCTTCCACCAGGCTCGCCGGCAGGTTGAACTTTGAGCTTTCCCAGTTGCCGGGCAGATTCTGCGCGCCCTTTTCGATCGAACCATCCGCATCGATCACGCCGGGACAGGCGATGCCGATGAACGGCGCAAGTTTCAGCCCCTCGGCTTCGGCGGTGCCGATCAAATCCTTCAGCATCTTGACCAGCCGCTTCACCGCGCCTTCGCGCGTCGGCTCATCGTCGGCGTGCCGCCACAGCTCGGATTTCCAGACCGTTGCCCTGGAAAGATCCGGCGCCTTTTTCCAGCGTGTTTCCACCACGCCGCAGCGGATGTTGGTGCCGCCGATATCGACCGCCAGGATGCTGTCATAGGCCTCGAATATCCACGACGGCGCCAGATGCAGCGTGCCGATCAGACCGGCATCATCGGGGTGAAAGCGGATCGGCACCAGGTCGACCTCGAACTCATCGGCCTTGAGGAGAATGTCAGTGCGCGCGATCGCAAGTTCGCCGACCCGGCTCTGCCGGAAGCCGCCGCCCACCACGATGCGCTCGGTATCCGCCCACGCCTTGGTCTTGAGGAACCGCCGCGTCACGTGAGCCAGTTCCTGCGCGAACTCCTCGATCGCGCTGTGCACCAGCGCCGCGGCGGCGATGTCCTCGCTAGCAAGCGCCTCGTCGAGCTCGCTCTTGGCGATCTCGCCGCTGGCCTTCTTGCCCAGGGGATCGTCGCCGTTCTTCTTCAGCGGCTTGCGCAAATCGTCCAGAATCTTGCGGAACGCCTTCCTGCTGGCGCGATCCCCGAGAAACCCATCGTCGTCCTTCAACTCGATATTGAAGCTGTCGACTTCGACCGACGGGAGCCGCGTGGCCCCGTGGCGCGCGATGCCCGTGGTCGTGATGGTGTCCTCTGCCATTGCCCTCGCCCTGCCGGATGTTGCCGGCGACAACGGGCGGGGAACCCATTGGTTTCATGGGCGGGTGAATGGTGAATGGCGAGTAGCGAATAGCGAATAGCGAATAGGGTGGCGCTCTACTCGCTATTCGGCACTCGCCATTCGCCTTTTCCGGCCCGAATCCGTCCATTTTAGTCAGTTTTTCGGCCGTTTTGCCTTGACTCGCGGCTTTCGGCGGCTATAAGTCCCGGCATCCGGCGCGGGATTTCTCGCGCCGCTTGTTTTTGCGCGAATTCTCAAGGGGTCGCTCCCCAGGGCGCGCGAAAATCGTACCCATAACGACTGACCAAAAAGCCGACCCGGGTAAGCCCTATCGGGCACATATCCGAGGCCGGGATTGAACACGAAGGAAAAAAACGATGTTCGCAGTCATCAAAACCGGCGGCCGGCAGTACCGCGTCGTTCCGGATGATGTGCTCGAGATAGGCAAGATCGCCGGCGACGTCGGCACGATCGTGCAGCTTGGCGAGGTTCTGGTGGTCGGCGGTGACACGCCGGTGCTGGGCACGCCGACCGTGGCAGGTGCTTCCGTGGCGGCCGAGGTGCTGGACCACAAGCGCGGCCCGAAGGTGATCGCGTTCAAGAAGCGTCGCCGCAAGAATTCGCGCCGCAAGCGCGGCTATCGCGACGAGATCACGGTGCTTCGCGTCACCGAGATCCTGACCGACAACAACAAGCCTTCGATCGGCCCGCGGCCGAAGAAGGAAAAGGTTGAAGTAGCAGCCGCCGACGGAGACGAGGCGCCGGCAGCCAGGAAGAAGGCGCCCGCGAAAAAGGCTCCGGCCAGGAAGGCCGCCGCGAAGAGCAAAAGCGAGAAGAAGTGATCAGGCTTCAACGAAAAGTTGAAGCGTGACAAAAAGTGAAATGATTCCGTCAAGGAATTGATCTAGACATATCTACGAAGTCGGAGACGGGCCATGGCTCACAAAAAAGCAGGCGGTTCATCGCGAAATGGTCGCGATTCAAAAGGCAAGCGCCTGGGCGTCAAGGCCTTCGGCGGCGAACGCGTGATTCCCGGCAACATTATCGTGCGTCAGCGCGGCACCACCTGGCATCCCGGCCTTAATGTCGGCATGGGCACCGACCATACTCTCTTTGCCAAGGTCGAAGGTCATGTCGAGTTCCGCGCGAAAACCAACGGCCGCACTTTCGTATCGGTAGTCCCGATGGCGGAGGCGGCCGAATAGACGGTGGACACAATCTCGAGTCCGCCGGGTCCTGTTGAACCGGCGGAGTCGAAACGGGCTCCAGGGGAGGCGGGAAACCGGCCTCCCCTTTTCATTTTGCGTTTTTCCGCAATCAGGAGCCCGACATGTTGCAGGACATCCAGATCCAGACCCCGAGCTTGCGTGGGACCAGTAGCTGCGTCCTCGAGACGGAACGGCTGACGTTGCGTCGGCCGACGCTCGCGGACGTAAAAGCGATTACGCATCTCGCCAACAATCGCCGTATCGCGGAAAACACCCGCCGCCTGCCGCATCCCTATCTGCAGGACCATGCGGTCGAGTTCGTGCGCGCGAAGGCCGCCGACAGCAGCGAGACGGTGTTCCTGATCGAGCACAATTACTCGCCGGTCGGCATGGTCGGTATCGACCGCGGCGAGCCGGATGCGCCGGAACTCGGCTACTGGCTCGGCGTCGACCATTGGGGCCAGGGTTTTGGCACCGAGGCCGCGCGCGCGGCGATCGACCTCTTCTTCGAGGAATTCGATGCCGAGCATCTCGTCTCGGGCGCCCGCGTCGCCAATCCGGCATCGCGGAACATTCTGGAGAAATGCGGCTTCCAGTGGTGCGGCGTCGAGTTGCACCGCTTCGAGGCGCTGGGATCCTCGACCCCGGTCGACCGCTTCCGTCTGACGCGCAGCGTGTGGGCGTCGCTGAAGAACTGGGGAAGTTCGACCAGGAAAGAGCGGTAAACTTTCACCCTCCCCTGGAGGGAGGGTGAAAAGATCACGCCGGCGGATTGACCACCGCCTCCTCGCGCCCGAGCTTCTGCTCGCGCAGGAAAATATAGAAACCGGCGCCGATGATGATGGCGGCGCCGATCAGCGTCGAGATCGACGGCACGTCGCCGAACACGACGAAGCCGAAGATCACCGCCCAGACGATCATCGAATATTGATAGGGCACCACGACGCTGGCCGGCGCCAGTTTCAGCGACCGGTTGATACACAAGAGCGCGATCACCGACGTCACGCCCGCCACCGCGAACAGCGCCAGGCTGCCGAGCGTCGGCGTCACCCAGCCGATCGGCGACATCAGCGCGCCAAGCAGGAACGTGCCTGCGAATTGCGAGCTCGTCAGCACGATATCGGGCGTCGTGCGCAGCGAGCGTGTGATCAGCATCAGGAACGCGAAAGACAGGCTGCCGCCAAGCGCGATCATCGCCGGCCAGCTCACGGTCTGCGTCGACGGGCGCAGTGCGATCAGCACGCCGCAGAAGCCGATCAGGATCGCGGTCCAGCGCCGCCAGCCGACGCGCTCGCCGAGCACGATGCCGGAAAGCGCGGTGACGAAGATCGGCGACGCCAGGTAATAGGTGATGACGTCGGCGAGCGGCAGATAGACGGTGGCGAGGAAGAAGGCCGCGACCTCCAGCGTCGAGAGCGTCACGCGAAGCAGCTGCAGCCATGGCCGTTCGAGGCGCCTGAACTCGGCGCGCTGCTGCCAGATCACCGGCAACAGAACCAGCAGCGCCACACAGGCGCGCAGCCACAACAGTTGCCCGACCGAGTAGGTCGCGACCATGAATTTTCCGAGCGCGTCGCCGAACGAGAACATGAAGATCGACAGCAGCATCAGGCCGATGCCGGCGAGCCGCGCGGAACGCTCGTCATAGCTGGAGAGCTTGCCGAACAGGCTCATGAGGATGCATACCTTCGCCGTCATGGCCGGACCTGTTCCGGCCACCCACGTCCTTTGGGTCGTTGTTTTAAGGACGTGGATGGCCGGGACAAGCCCGGGCAAGGCGAATTGAACGAATTGCCGCAGCCGCAGCGCCGCGATACCGGTATTCTTCACAGGAAACCGCGGGAAACCCGACATGGCCGACTTCGACCCGACGAAACACCGCATGGTGGACGAACAGCGCTGGTTCGAGGACTTCGTGCTCGGCGAGCGCTTTGTGATCCCGAGCCGGACCCAGACCTCCGCGGTGTTCGCCGCGTTCCAGACCGCGAGCGGCGACACCCATCCGATCCACTACGACGTCGAATATTGCCGCGCCCGCGGCATGCCGCATCTGCTCGCGCACGGCTTTCAGACGCTGGTGCACACCGCGCCCGGCGCCGGACTGTTTCCCTTCGTCACGGAGGAGTCGCTGGTCGGCTTCCTCGAACAGTCCAGCAAATTCCTCAAGCCCGTCTATGCCGACGACACGATCTATCCGGCGCTCGAGGTGATCGAACTGACACCCGGCCGCACCACCGGCGTGGTGACGCTGCGCTCGACCGTCTACAACCAGCGCCGCGAGCTGGTGCTGGAGGGGATGCAGAAGTTCTTGATTCGGAAGCGGCCGGAATAGACGAACAAGCCGTCCCGGTCGCGTGGCGCCCGACCTCCCGGCCGCCGGCGTTTTGCCGGACCATCCCGGCGCATTATACTATCCGAGGTGGCACTTCGTTCGTGAAGTGGTTCACAAACCGCGAGGAAATATCTTCGCGGGCGGATGCAACAGGACCATCGGTTGCATGGTATTCTTCGGCTGAACAACCGTTGCGCGCCATGTGCAGGAGCCTTTGGCAGCAACGCCTCCGCCCGTATTCGGGGCGGGCCGTCATGCCGAAGGTCTACGCATGCAGTGTCCACGATGCCGGCAAGATAATCGCGACGAGGCAAAGTTCTGCCGGGAGTGCGGCATGTCGTTCGGCATCGCCTGCGCGACCTGCGGCAGCCGTTTGCGCCCCGAAAGCAAGTATTGCGACAATTGCGGCGCCTCCATTCCTGTCGTCGCGCCGAGACATTCGGCTCCCCTCCTTTCGGCATCGCCATTCTTTCACGCGCCCAGTCACCTGGCCCAGAGCATCTTCACATCCGAAACGTCTCAGGAGGGCGAGCGGAAGCAGGTGACCGTGCTGTGCTCGGACATGAAGGGATCGACCGAGTATATCGCCGAGCTTGATCCCGAGGATGCCCGCTCGCTGCTTGACCCCGTTCTCGAACGGATGATGGAAGCTGTCGGACGCTACGAGGGCACGATCAACCAGGTGATGGGCGACGGAATCCAGGCGCTGTTCGGGGCACCGATCGCGTATGAGGATCACGCCGTCCGGGCCTGTTTTGCCGCGCTCAAGATGCAGGAGTTGATCCGCAAGTACGCGGAGGAGGTGCGCCGGACCAGGGGCGTCCCGCTGCTGGTACGCGTCGGACTGAATTCGGGCGAAGTCGTCGTGCGTTCGCTGGGCAGCGAATTGCACATGAACTACTCCGCTCACGGCCAGGCCGTACATCTGGCCGCGCGCATGGAGCAGATGGCCGTTCCAGGCACGATTCTGATGTCGTCGCAGACCCTGCACCTGGCGCAGGGCTATGTCATGACCCGGTCGCTCGGCCCGATGCTCGTCAAGGGGCTGAACGCGCCCGTGCTGTCCTACGAATTGCTGGGTGCCGTTGCCGTTTCGAGACTTCAGGCTCTGGCGCGGCACGGATTGACGCGCTTCGTCGGACGCGACGACGAGATCAAGCAGTTGCGGCATGCGCTTGATCTCGCTTATGCGCGCCATGGCCAGATCGTGGCGCTGGTTGGCGAGCCGGGTGTCGGCAAGTCTCGTCTGATCCACGAATTCACCCGCGCGCCCTGCCTGGATTCCTGGCACATCCTCGAAGCCGGCGCGCTCTCCTACGGCTCGGCCACCAGCTACCTGCCGGTCACGGAATTCCTCAGGAGCTATTTCCAGCTCACCACGTCCGACGATTCGCAGACCATTCGCGAGAAGGTCACCACCAGGCTGATGAGCCTGGATGAGGCGCTGCTGGCGGGGCTGCCGGCACTGCTCCTGTTGCTCGATCCTTCCCTCGACGACGCGCAGGCGCCCCCCTCGGACCGGCCGCAGCGCGGGCAGCGAATCCTCGAAGCCGTCAAGCGGCTGTTGTTCCGCGAGAGCGAAGTGCGGCCGCTCCTGCTCGTTCTCGAGGACCTGCACTCGATCGACCAGGAGACAATGACCTTTATCGACGGCCTCGTCGATGGTCTTCCCGGTGCGCGGATCATGCTCCTGGTCAGCTTCAGGCCCGAATTTCATCACGGCTGGACCAGCAAGTCCTACTTCACCCAGATCCGGGTCGACCCTCTCGAGCACGACATCGCGGGCGAACTGCTCGACGCGCTGATCGGCCTCGACGAGGCGCTGGGACAGATCAAGGAAATCCTCATCGAGAAAACGGGCGGGACACCGTTGTTCCTGGAGGAGAGCGTGCGGTCGCTCGTCGAGACCGGCGTGCTCAACGGCAAGCAGGCCGACTATCACACCACAACGTCGATCGTCGAGCTCAAGATACCCCAGACGATCGAAGCCCTGCTGACCTCGCGCATCGACAGGCTGTCTATCGTTGACAAGCGCCTGCTGCAGGCTGCGGCCGTCATTGGATATGAAGCGCCCCTCAGCATCCTGCAGGCCGTGGCAAACTTGCGCCCGGATCGGCTGCGCGAGGCGCTAAAGCGCCTCCAGGATGCCGAATTCCTCTACGAGACAAACCTGTTTCCGGACATCGAATACAGGTTCAAGCACGCGCTGGTTCACGATGCCGCCTACCGGATGCTTTCGGCAGACCGGCGCCGCACGCTTCATACCGCGACCCTGATTGCCGGCGAGCAGGCATATGCCGATCGGCTGACCGAAAAATCCGACTGGCTGGCCTTCCATGCCGTTCGCGCCCAGGCATGGGACCGGGCGATCGTTCATCTCCAGGTCGCCGCTGCGCGGGAAGTCGCCCGTGCAGCAAACCGCATCGCGGTTCAGCATCTCGAGGGGGCGCTTCTCGCCGTCGAGCATTTGCCGTCCGACGAGCGGGCCACGCTGGCGATCGATCTGCGCATCGATCTGCGGCACGCGTTGACGCCGTTGGGGCGCGTCCAGGAAACGCTTGATTGCCTCAACGCGGCTGAACAGATTGCCACACAGCTCGAGGACAGCGCCCGGCTTGGGCGGATTCATTCCTTTACCGCCAATTGTCTTGTCCTGAAGGCGCGGTACGCAGAGGCGCTGGCGACGGGCGAACGGGCCTTGAGCCTCGCCGGCGACAACGAGCGGCTGCAACTCGCGACGAAGATGTACATGGCGCGCGCCAGACAGGCCCGCGGCGAATTCCGTGCGGCCATCGAATCGTTCGAAGGAATTCTGGCCATGCTCGACGGCAAGCCGTCGGACGATTTTCACGGCCTCCCCGTCCTGCCCGCCGCATTTGCCCGAAGCCACCTTGCGATCAGTCTCGCGGTCGTCGGCGAATTCGAAAGGGCGGAAGCCTGCGCTGCCGAGGCGGTGCGCCGGGCGGACGCGGTCGGGCAGCCGGATTCGATCATGTGGGCCCATTGGAGCATCGGATCTATCGCCCTCAACAAGGGAAACGGCGGAGCCGCCATCCAGGTTTTCGACCGCCTGCTCGACGTCTGTGCCACCCATGACCTGGACGCCTATGCCTCGCGGATCATGGCCGGCCTTGGCCGGACGATGGCCCGGCTCGGGCAGGTCCGGGAGGGGCTTGCACTGCTGGAGAAAGCCGTCTCGCTCGACGAGATTGCCGAACCCCAGATCACCCGATCGCTTACGCTCATCGCCTATGTCGAAGCGCTGGTGCTTGCCGGCGAATTCGACAAGGCGCAGAAGGCGCTGACCGACCTGCTGGAGCGGACGAGGAGCCTCGGCGAACGCGCGGCTGAAGCCCACGCCTGCTGGCTGGCGGCGACGATCCACGCCGCGCGCGCTGACGATCTTGAAGCCGGCGAGAGAATGATCGAGCGCGCGAGCGCCATTTCCGGCGAACTCGATCTGTTGCCGCTGCTGGCGCACTGTCACCTCACGCGCGCAGACCTCCACGGCCGGCAGGGGCTGCAGGCGGAGGCGAACGAGTTCCGCGACCGCGGCGAGAAGCTTCTGGACCAACTCGGCATGAAGCCGTGGTTCCCGCCATCCGGCGGCGCCCTGGCGGAAACCGCCTAGCGGGACTTGCGCTTCGCAATCCGCCTTGGCCGGACCCTCGGCTTGCGCACGACCTGTACGTCAGGCGCTGCGAGCCCGAGACGCCGGGCCGCAGCGAGCACCTCGACGATCACGTTCTCGGTCAGCTGCTTGTCGCCCTTGAGGGCAACGCGCAGCTCAAAGGGGGCGGGAGATTTTGCTTTGGCCGCTCGACGGGTCGAAGACTGCTTCGCTTTCGAAGCCGTCATTTCTTCTTCTTTTTCTTCTTCGTGGCCATCAATTCTTCCGGCGTCCGTTCACCCTTGACGGTGACACCCGCCAGATAGCTGCGGACCTTCTTGTTCACGAACATGTTCTTGAGCTCAAGCACCCGCTTATTCCACTGCGCGGCCTGGTCATCGGTAACCGGCCCGATAAAGGTGAAGATAACGACTTGGTGCTCGCCTTCCTCTTGAGGCAGGATATATCCACCACTCATCGATGCACATCCATCGTTTGGGTTCTATGAACATAAGTATGGAACCAACTCTACACCAAATCGCGACTGCGACAAGCCCGGCTCTAGCGTCGCCGTCGAGCCGCCTGCCCGGCCTGTTCCAGAAGCTCTTCCGCGGGAAAGATCGCAGGCACCGCATCGATATCGCGCACCATGTAATATTCGGCAGCCGATCCGCGGGGTTCGGCAGCAACGCTGACCTTTTCGCCGGCCGCGGCCGCGGCAAACGACGCCACCATGTTGTCCCTGCCGACCGCCAGCAGCGCCGTCACACCTGAGGGAAAGCGACCGGCGTTGATCTCGGTAATCGCAGGCACGCCGTCCGCGTCCTCTTTCAATTCGACGAAAAAGGCGCCCGTTGGCGCCTTTTCCAGTGCCTCGACCGCCTTCAAGGTAACCTCGACGGCCTCGGGCGCCGCAACGGTCTTGGCCAGCGAGCACATGGAAAAGATGCCGCTCGGGTTGTTGCCGGCCGCGAAATAGTTGAGCACCTCGACCGCCTGGGTTCGCAGCATGGTGCCCTTGTGCCACAGGCTGTGAACGATGAAGTGCCGCCCCGGCAGGTACTCGGCGAGCGTAAAGTCGGAAACCTTCACGCCCCGCAAGTCCCGCCATTGCGTGATCCAGGACCGCGCCTGCTCGATATTGGCGACGGGGGTGGCGCCGAGCGACCGCGAGCCGCGGCGGGTGCGGCACCAGAGCAGGCCTTCATTCGAGAACCTCGCAAAGATGCCGTCCAGGCTGCGAAGCGACTTGATCTCGAATGTGCGCGGGGCCGGGATATTCCTGCGCCGCAGAAACTCGGTCAGCGCATACTTGTCCTGGCACAGGTCGATCGTCTCGCGGCGGGGGAGCAGCAGGTCGACCTTGTAGCGGCGGCGGTGATCGGAAAGCACTTTGACCACGTTGTCGTTGGTCGCCATGACGACGTTGATCCGTTCCCGCTTGATGATCTCCAGCAGCGCATCGGTGAACTCGCCGCCGTCGGGGTCGGGGGTGAGGTAGTTCGCGTCGGCGATCGACAACCTCAGAAAAAACCGGTCGTGGTTCACGCCGACCACATGCAGCTTGGGCGACATGGCCCGAAGCGCACGGATCAGGTTTGCGCTCGAACCTGTGCCCGCGCCGGTAACCAGCGCGCGAATGACGCGTTTCTTCATCCAGCCCCCCATGAGCGAAGCGACGCGCCCGCCGACCCCGGCGTAGCGGACGCGCCGCGCTGGATCAACTCTAAGCCACCTTCCTGAATTTGAAGTTGCTGAGTTGATCTCCTCCCGAGATGTCATCCATGAAGAAGCCGGCGATCTGTCCCTGCTCGCGATAAAACGTGAACTTCACCAGGGAGAGCACGTTGCTGAATGCCGACGTCGTCTTGAACGTATCGGCGTCGCTGAGGGGGGACAGGGTGACCGCCGCGTACTTTTCACGCATGACCTGGACTGCCATTCCTTTCAGGCCCAGCGTGTAGGTGACGTCGAGTTCGTCGCTGTGGAATTGGCCGGTGAATTCGCCCGGATTTGCCGGCGTGGGACCGGGCGCGGTGATTGGCGGCGGCGGCGGCATCGGCGCGGTCAAAGAAGTGCCGAGATAGAGATTGGCAACCTTGCGCACCAGCGTGAACGTCAGGGTTGCCAGCGTGTTCGGCAAGGCCAGGTTGGCCAGCAGCGCAATCGACAGATTCCGGTCCGGAAAGCGAATCAGGTGCGAGCGATATCCGGCATCCCGCCCGTTGTGTTCGACGATCTTGATGCCGCTCTGATTCAAGATGAACAATCCGAGCCCGTAATCGCCGAGCCCGGGCGTTTGCATCTCCGTCAGTGCGGCTGTACCGCCGACGGTCGCCGAGTCGAAGTTGGCGTCCCAGAGCATGAGGTCGTCAACGGTGGTCTGCAGGTTGGTCGGACCGGTGAGATCATAGTTCGGCATCCGCATCTCCCAACCCACTCCCGTGAGCGGCGGAGTTCGATAGCCATAGGCGCGATCCTGCACGATCTCGCCATGGGTTTCGATGATCTTCGTCTTTGTCATGCCGAGTGGTCCGAAGATATATTGCTTGCAAAAGGCCGACAACGAGAGCCCGGAGACCTTTCGGACGATCTCGCCGGCAATCGTATAGTTGGTGTTGCTGTACGAGTACTTGCTGCCGGGCGTGAAGTTCAGCGACTTCGACAATCCGACGAACCGGTTCATGACGTCGTCCCGGGTGATCACGTCGTCCGACATGCGCCAACCCGCCATCGTGGCAAGTATCCACTGATCCCTGATCCCGCTGGTGTGATGCAGCAGTTGCCGGATGGTGATCGGCTGGAGCGTGCCGTTCGACTGGGTTATGCCGCCGAGTTCGGGAATGAGCGTGCTCGTGTTCACGTCGGTGTCGAGGGTAATCTGCGTGGTCGCAAGGCTCGGATCGTTGATCAGCATCATGATCGCCAGCGCCGTGAATTGCTTGGTCAGCGATGCAGCGTGAAAGACGGTGTCGTGTGAGTTGTAGATCTGGCGGTCGAGATCCGCACGGCCGTAGCCGGCGCGGTAATCGATGCTGCCATTGTGGCGCACGGCGATCGTCATGCCGGGAGAGTCGTTTTTGTTCCAGTCCTTGAAGATGTCGTCGATCTCGTTGCCGTGGGAAGATTTCTTCGAGATGATGGAAGGCCTCTTCCTGATGAGAGCTTTGAGCTTCGTCTTCTTGACGGGTTTCTTGGGAGGGTTCTTGGGGGGCTTCTTTTTCGCAGTCTTCATTGCACATACTCCTCGTGAAGAAGGGTTGCGCCGCGCCTGTCTGCGGGGGAGGACCTGCCTCGATGAGATGCCAGCGATGCACGGGTCACGTCCCGGCTGAAAATCTAGACCGTTTGAAGGGGCGCGCCAACGCTGCCATGCATTCTGCAACGGTAGCCGCGGACCGGTTGTGAAGCAGCCCACAGTTGGGGCGCAAACGAGCCACCCGTCTTGTTGCAGAGCCGCGATCCGCAACCGCCACCGATCGTGGCGGGATGTCCAAAGTTAATCCTTTTCGCCCATTTCGGCCCCTGGCAGGGTTGCCGCAGCGGGCGTGCTGCCTTACTTGTCAGCCATGAAATTCCTTGACGAGGCAAAGGTCTATATCCGCTCCGGCGACGGCGGCAATGGCTGCGTGGCGTTCCGCCGCGAGAAGTTCATCGAGTTCGGTGGACCCTCCGGCGGCAATGGCGGCCGCGGCGGCGACGTCATCGTCGAGGTCGTGGATGGGCTGAACACGCTGATCGACTACCGCTATCAGCAGCACTTCAAGGCGCCGAAGGGCGGCAATGGCATGGGCAAGGACCGCCATGGCGCCAACGGCAAATCGACCGTTCTCAAGGTGCCGGTCGGCACGCAGATCTTCGACGAGGATCGCGAGACGCTGATCCACGACTTCACCGAGCTCGGCGAGAAATTCGTGCTTGCCGAGGGCGGCAATGGCGGCTTCGGCAACGCGCATTTCAAATCCTCGACCAACCGCGCGCCGCGCAACGCCAATCCCGGCCAGGAAGGCGAGGAACGCTGGATCTGGCTGCGGCTGAAACTGATTGCGGACGCCGGCCTCGTCGGGCTGCCCAATGCCGGCAAGTCGACCTTCCTCTCCGTCGTCAGCGCGGCGAAACCGAAGATCGCGGACTATCCCTTCACCACGCTGCATCCGCAGCTCGGCGTCGTGAACGCGCAGGGCCGCGAGTTCGTGCTGGCCGACATCCCCGGACTGATCGAGGGCGCGCATGAAGGCGCCGGGCTCGGCGACCGCTTCCTCGGGCATGTCGAGCGCTGCCGCGTGCTGCTGCATCTGATCGATGCGACCTGCGAGCATGCCGGCAAGGCCTACAAGACGGTCAGGATCGAGCTCGAGGCCTATGAGGGGCATCTTGCCGACAAGATCGAGATCGTCGCGCTCAACAAGATCGACGCCGTCGCGCCGGACGAACTGAAGAAGCAGAAGGAACGCCTGAAGCGCGCCGCGAAGAAGACGCCGCTGCTGCTCTCCGGCGTCACCGGCGAAGGGGTGCAGGAAGCGCTGAAGGCGCTGGTCGAGGTGATCGGCGAAGCCCCGGTTTCGCAGAAGGCAAAGGGCGGCCAGGACCCGTGGGCGCCGGTGCCGCCGCCGCAAGGCTGACGTAAACTTCCGCCTGTCCCTGCTGCGCCACTTCCAAATCCGGGAACTGGCGCGTATTGCTTCCCCATCATCGCATCGTTCGACCGCACCATGAAACGCCCAGCGCTCAAGAACTTCCGCCGCATCGTCGTCAAGGTCGGCTCCTCGCTGCTGGTCGATTCTGACGCCGGCGAGGTTCGCGCCAAATGGCTGTCGGCGCTGGTCGCCGATATCGCCAAGCTGCACGGTGAAGGCCGCGACGTGCTGGTGGTCTCATCAGGCTCGATCGCGCTCGGCCGCAGCCGGTTGAAATTGCCGCGCGGTCCATTGAAGCTCGAAGAGAGCCAGGGTGCCGCCGCCGTGGGACAGATCGCGCTGGCGCGGATCTGGTCAGAGGTTCTGGGCGCGCACGGCATCGGCGCCGGACAGATTTTGGTGACGCTGCAGGACACCGAGGAGCGCCGCCGCTACCTCAACGCCCGCTCGACCATCGCAAAGCTGCTGGAGTGGCGCGCGGTGCCCGTGATCAACGAGAACGACACGGTCGCCACCAACGAAATCCGTTACGGCGACAATGACCGGCTTGCCGCGCGCGTCGCCACGATGGCGAGCGCCGATTTGCTGGTCCTGCTGTCTGACATCGACGGCCTCTACGACGCGCCGCCCGGCGCCAATCCGAACGCAAGGCTGATTCCGATCGTCGAGTCCGTAACCTCGGAGATCGAGGGCATGGCGGGTGCGGCTGGATCCGAATTGTCGCGCGGCGGCATGTACACCAAGATCGAGGCGGCGAAGATCGCGACGACGTCGGGCACGCACATGCTGATCGCCTCCGGCAAGATCGAGCATCCGCTGCAGGCGATATCGGACGGCGGACGCTGCACCTGGTTCCTCACCCCCGCCAATCCCGTCACCGCGCGAAAGCGCTGGATCGCCGGCTCGCTGGAGCCGAAGGGCACCCTGACCATCGATGCCGGCGCGGTCGCCGCGCTTCGTGCCGGCAAGAGCCTGCTGCCGGCCGGCGTCATCCGGATCGACGGCCAGTTCGCGCGCGGCGATGCGGTCGTGGTGCGCGGGCCGGACACCCATGAAATTGGCCGTGGCCTCATCGCCTACGACGCCGAGGATGCCGAGAAGATCAAGGGCCGCTCCTCGCCTGATGTGATGGTGATCCTGGGCATCAGCGGCCGTGCCGAGATGATCCACCGCGACGATCTGGTGGTCGGGCCGGCCGGAACCGTCCCGGTCAAGTAGGACGCCGCCAGGCCATTGGCCGAGTCTCCATTTACCCGATACCGCCAGCCAGCCATGCCGGCACCGGACCTCGCAAGAGGCGGATTTTCGTGCTAGGCCATGACCTTAACCTCAAGTGGCCTTAACCTGGAAACCGGGACCTCCGATGACCGCCCCCCTCAAGGCAATCGACGGCAACGCCGATCTGCCCGCCCTGATGACCGACCTCGCCACCCGGGCGCGCGCCGCCGCGCGCGTGCTGGCGCTGGCGCCGCCGGAGCAGAAGAACCGGGCGCTGGAGGCGATCGAGCGCGCGATCCGCGCCAACGCCGCAAGGATCCTGGCGGCCAATGCCGATGATGTCGCCGAGGTAAAGGCGGGCGGCGCGACGTCGGCGTTCCTCGACCGGCTGACGCTGACGCCATCGCGCGTCGATGCGATGGCCGATGGCGTCGCCGTCGTGCGCGGCATCGCCGATCCCGTCGGTACCGTCACTGAAAGCTGGCAGCGGCCGAACGGCATGACCATCGAGCGCGTGCGCGTGCCGCTCGGCGTCATCGGCGTGATCTTCGAGAGCCGTCCCAATGTCGCCGCCGACGCCGGCGTGCTGTGCCTGAAATCGGGCAACGCCGTGATCCTGCGCGGCGGCTCCGACAGTTTCCGTTCCTGCCGCGCGATCCATGAATGCCTTGTGCAGGGCCTGCGCGAAGCGGGCCTGCCCGAAGCCGCGATCGCGCTGGTGCCGACGCGCGACCGCGCCGCTGTCGGCTTGATGCTGTCAGGGCTGAACGGCGGCATCGACGTGATCGTCCCGCGCGGCGGCAAGAGCCTGGTGGCACGCGTCGAAGCCGAGGCGCGCGTGCCGGTGTTCGCGCATCTCGAGGGCGTCAACCATGTCTATGTCGATCGCACCGCCAGGCTCGACATGGCGAAATCGATCGTGCTGAACGCCAAGATGCGCCGCACCGGCGTCTGCGGCGCGGCCGAGACGCTGCTGGTCGATCGCGCCGCGGCCGAGGCGAATCTGAAGCCGCTGGTCGAGATGCTGATCGAGTCCGGCTGCGAGGTACGTGGCGACGACGCCGTGCAGAAGGTCGACGCACGGGTGAAGCCGGCCACCGACGAGGACTGGGACACCGAATATCTCGATGCCGTCATCGCCGCGCGGGTGGTCGACGGCGTCGACGCTGCGATCGCGCATATCCGGGACCACGGCTCGCGCCACACCGATGCGATCGTGGCCGAGGACGCCAAGGCGGCCGAGAAATTCCTCAGCGAGGTGGATTCGGCGATCGTGCTGCACAATGCGTCGACGCAGTTCGCCGACGGCGGCGAGTTCGGCTTCGGCGCCGAGATCGGCATCGCCACCGGCAAATTCCACGCCCGCGGCCCGGTCGGCGCCGAGCAGCTGACGAGCTTCAAATATCGCGTCCACGGCACCGGGCAGACGCGGCCGTGAACACCAGCCGGCGCATGCGGTGATACGGCCGATGCAATCGCAACCGGCCGCACAAGCGATCCCGTTCCACAGCAACGGCATGCGTATCGGCCTGCTCGGCGGCTCGTTCAATCCGCCGCACGCGGCGCATCGCGCCATCAGCCTGTTTGCGCTGAAGCGCCTGAAGCTCGATCGCGTCTGGTGGCTGCTGACGCCGGGCAATCCGCTCAAGGATACCGGACGGCTGCACGGCCTTGCCGAACGCGCACAGGCGGCGCGCGATGTCGCCGGCGATCCGCGCATCGACGTCAGCTGTCTCGAAGCTGTCATCGGCACCAGATACACTGTCGATACGATCACTCACTTGCGGCGCCGCGTTTCCGGCGTGCGCTTCGTCTGGATCATGGGCGCCGACAATCTCGCGCAGTTCCATCGCTGGAAGGATTGGCGCCGCATCGCGTCCGAGGTGCCGCTCGCCGTGATCGACCGTCCGCCGCAGAGTTTCCGGGCCCTCGCCGCCCCTGCCGCCCTGGCGCTGGCGCGCTACCGCGTGCCCGAAAATCAGGCGGCACGGCTGGCCGATCGGCAGGCGCCCGCCTGGACTTTTCTCACCGGCATGAAGCTCAATTTGTCTTCCACCGCCCTTAGGAACTCCGACGGAAGCTGGAAGGCAAAGAAGTGACAGTCCGGTTCGAACCGGCAAGCGGGGCTACTGGAATATTGAAACCATTAACCCCACATGCCTAATATGGTCCGCGACGCCCAAGATTCGGCGTTCGCGATACAGTGAAAGGAATGGTCCCTGGCCACACCTGTATTGTCCAAGTCCAAGTCTGTTTTACCCAAGGTTGCCAGCAAACCTGCCAAGACCGCGCGTAAAACATCGACCCAAGCTGCAGCCTTGAAGGCGCAACCTGACGCCGACAAGACGCTGAGTATGATCCTCTCCCGCCTCGACGATATGAAGGCGGAAGAAACGGTCACCATCGACCTTCGCGGCAAATCCGCATTTTCCGACTACATGATCGTTACGTCAGGCCGGGCCAACCGGCATGTCGGCGCGATCGCGGAGAACGTCACGAAAGCCCTGAAGGAAACCGGCATCAAGAACATCCATGTCGAGGGCTTGCCCAATTGCGACTGGGTGCTGATCGATTCCGGCGATGTGGTCGTGCACGTGTTCAGACCCGAGGTCCGCGAATTCTACAACCTCGAAAGGTTGTGGGCGCAGAACCCGGCGGCGGCAGCGATCTGAACTCCCGGCCGGTGCGAATCGGCTGAGGCGCATATAGTATGCTTGCGCGCGCATGAAGCGCGCGTGCCGGAAAGTGCACGCCGGAATCGGCACGCAGAACACGGCACACGCCAGAACCAGCATACGCGCCTGTCCATCGATGCGACTTTTCGTTGTCTCAATCGGCCGACTGAAGCAGGGTCCGGAGCAGGAACTGGCCGAGCGCTATCGCGAGCGCTTCGAGGACATCGGCCGCAAGCTCGGTTTCCGCGGTCTTGCGATTCATGAAATTTCGGAAAGCCGCGCCCGCGATACCGCGACAAGGATCTCGGAGGAAGCCGCGGCGATCGCGGCGGCGATACCGGAAAAATCCGTGCTGGTGGCGCTCGACGAGCGCGGCAAGAGCATCGACAGCGCGGCGTTTGCCCGGCAACTTGGCCAGTGGCGGGACGAGGGGATCGCCAACGCGGTTTTCGCCATTGGGGGCGCGGACGGACTTTCGCCTGATTTGCAGCGCAAGGCTAGACTACGCATTGCGTTCGGCTCGGCGACCTGGCCGCATCAAATGGTTCGCGTCATGCTTCTTGAACAGATTTACCGGGCCGCGACCATTCTGGCCGGCCACCCCTACCATCGTGCCTAGGCACGGTGACGTGAACACAGAGAGACGCTGAACAGGCCGAATGCATTCACCGCAGCACATTCGTTCATACCCGGGCACCGCCGATCGCGGCGGGCCGATGATGTCAGCCGTCGCGCTGATATTCCTTTTGGCAGGCCTCCCCGCGGCATCGCTTGCGCCGGCGATGGCGCAAACGGCGCCGCCCGCGCAGCAGGCCAACGCCGTTTCGCCCGATGCGATCAAGCAGCGCGAGCAGGAACTCGAGGCTGCGCGCGAAGAGCAGCGCAAGGCGGCCGAGTTGCAGAAGAAGCTGAAGGCCGACATGGCCGCGATCGGCCAGGACCGCGCCAAGCTCAACCAGCAACTGATCGACATCGCCACCCAGGTCCGCGGCATCGAGACTCGCATCGGCGAGACCGAGGGGCGGCTGCGCCCGCTCGATGCTCGCGAGCAGGAGGTTCGCGCGACGCTCGATTCACGCCGCACTGAAATTATCGAGGTGCTGGCGGCCTTGCAGCGTGCCGGACGGCGCACGCCGCCGGCGCTGCTGGTGCGACCCGAGGACGCGCTGCAATCGCTGCGTACCGCCATGCTGCTCGGCGCCGTCGTCCCCGAACTGCGCGGACGTGCGGAAAAGCTCGCCGCCGACCTCGGCGAACTCGTGAACCTGCGCAAGAGGATCGCCAACGAGCGCGATTTGCTGGCGCAGGATCGCGACAAGCTGAAGGACGACCAGATCAGGCTGGCTGCGCTGATTGACGAGCGGCAGCGCAAGCAGAGCGCGATCGAAAAGGACATGGAGACCGAGGGGACGCGCGCCGTCAATCTGTCCCGGCAGGTCGACAGCCTGCAGGGCCTGATCACGAAAATGGAGCAGGACCTGAAGAGCGCCGCCAAGGCGGCTGCGACCGCCAGCCTGCAGGGCGCGCCGGCGGCCCCGGGGGGCAAGCCCAATCTCGGGGCGCTGAAGGACCCTGCCCGGCTCAGCCCGGCGATCGCATTCGCCTCCGCCAAGGGACTATTTTCCCTTCCGGTTAACGGCCGCAAGATTCGCGATTTTGGCGGTTCCGACGGCTCGGGCGGCGTGGAAAAAGGCATTTCTTTGACAACCCGGGCCGGGGCTCAGGTCACAACACCGTGTGACGGCTGGGTTGTTTACGCTGGACCGTTCCGCAGCTACGGACAACTCTTGATCCTCAATGCCGGGGGCGGGTATCATGTCCTGATCGCCGGGATGGAGCGCATTTCGGTAAACATCGGCCAGTTTGTACTTACGGGAGAGCCGGTCGCGACCATGGGGACGACGTCCCAGGTCGCATCCATTCTCGCAACGACCGCGAGCCAGCCGGTGCTCTACGTCGAGTTTCGCAAGGACGGCACTCCAATCGACTCAGGCCCATGGTGGGCCACACATGAAGGCGAAAAGGTTCGCGGATGATGCGCAAGACTTCTGTAATTCTTCTCAGCGCCGCCACCGGTGCGGCTTTGACGCTCTTCGTGACGCAGCCCCGTTCGGTGCTGATGGGATCGGTGGCACGCGCCGCGACGTCGGACACCTACCGTCAGCTCAATCTGTTCGGCGACGTGTTCGAGCGCGTGCGCAGCGACTATGTCGAAAAGCCCGACGATTCCAAGCTGGTGGAATCCGCGATCTCCGGCATGCTGGCCGGTCTCGATCCGCATTCCAGCTACATGGACGCCAAGAGCTTCCGCGACATGCAGGTGCAGACCCGTGGTGAATTCGGCGGGCTCGGCATCGAGGTCACGATGGAAGACGGCCTGATCAAGGTCGTCTCGCCGATCGACGACACCCCGGCCTCGAAGGCCGGCATCATGGCCAACGACATCATCACCACGCTCGACGACGAAGCCGTGCAGGGTCTCACCCTGAACCAGGCGGTCGAGAAGATGCGCGGGCCGGTCAACACCAAGATCCGTCTCAAGATCATCCGCAAGGGTCAGGACAATCCGATCGAAGTCACGCTGGTGCGCGACAACATCCGCGTCCGTTCGGTCCGCGCGCGCGTCGAGCAGGACGACATCGCCTATATCCGCGTCACCACCTTCAACGAGCAAACCACCGAAGGCCTGAAGCGCGAGATCAACAACCTGTCGAACCAGATCGGCGACAAGCTGAAGGGCTACATCATCGATCTCCGGAACAATCCGGGCGGCCTGCTGGAAGAAGCGGTCACCGTCTCCGATACCTTCCTCGAGCGCGGCGAGATCGTCTCGACCCGCGGCCGCAATGCCGAGGAAACCCAGCGCCGCGCCGCGCACGCGGGCGACCTCACCAAGGGCAAGCCGATCATCGTGCTGGTCAATGGCGGCTCGGCATCGGCCTCGGAAATCGTCGCCGGCGCGCTGCAGGACCACAAGCGGGCCACGCTGGTCGGCACGCGTTCGTTCGGCAAGGGCTCGGTGCAGACCATCATCCCGCTCGGCAGCGGCAACGGCGCGCTGCGGCTCACCACCGCGCGCTATTACACGCCGTCGGGCAAGTCGATCCAGGCCAAGGGCATCGTGCCCGACATCGAGGTGCTGCAGGACGTGCCGGACGAGTTGAAGGCGCGCACCGATACCAAGGGCGAGGCTTCGCTCCGCGGCCACCTGAAGAACGACGGCGACGAAAAGACCGGCTCGCAGTCCTACGTGCCGCCGGATGCCAAGGACGACAAGGCACTGAAGACGGCGGCCGACCTGCTGCACGGCATCAAGTCGACCGCGAGCGGCCCGGCGACCGGTGACAAGGCGGCGGTCGAAAAGCCGGCCACCAAGGCGGCGAACTGATCCAGCGATCCGGATGTAGGTGAACAAGAGGGGCGGCCACGGGCCGCCCCTTTTTCGTTGCCGATTCCTGCCTTGCGCCCGGAACGGCGCTTTTGCGGAGCCGTGCAGGCGCTCGAATCAAGGCCATCGTGGTATCGTCGGGCCCGGGTGATTCGGGAAGATTGATGACGGAAACGGTCGACGAACTGAGTGCGCCGCTCGGGCAGAAAACGGAGCGCCGGAAGCGGCGCTTAAGGCTGCCGTTTACCGCGATGCAGGCGCTGGCCGTGCTGCTCGGCCTCGTCCTGATCGCCTTCCTGACGGTAACGCTCTTTACCGACAACCCGCTGGGCGGCGAGCCAGTCGCCCGGGTCGCGCTTCCCAAGCCGGCGGACGACAAGCCGTCCGCGGCGGCGTCCGGCCACACCGAGCAGCCGGCCAAGTCCGCCTCCCCGGCAGCCGCCGGCGACAGCAAGACGGTCACCATCATCGATGGCTCCAGCGGCAAGCGGCAGGACGTCGTGATCGGCAGCGACGGCGGCGGCA
This sequence comes from Bradyrhizobium sp., assembly GCF_036735945.1. GTDB lineage: Bacteria > Pseudomonadota > Alphaproteobacteria > Rhizobiales > Xanthobacteraceae > Bradyrhizobium. Next base: position 74,204 of record NZ_DAINNI010000018.1, read on the forward strand.
AGACCGGCGCGGACACCGGGCCTTCGGCGGCCATGGTCGGGATCGATTCGCGCCTTCTGGAAAAGGCGCGCTATGGCATGATCCCGATGGTGGCCGATGGCCTGAAGCCGTTCACGGTCTATGCGGCCGACGCCGACCGAACCAAGGCAGCCAGGATGCCGGTCGTCGCCATCGTCGTCGGCGGCCTCGGTGTCGGGGCTGCCAAGACGGCCGATGCCATCATGAAACTGCCGCCGGCGGTGACCCTGGCCTTCACGCCTTACGGGACGGATCCCGCCAAGCTGGCCGAGCGGGCTCGTGCGCAGCGCCACGAGATCCTGCTGCAGGTTCCGATGGAGCCGTTCGACTATCCGGACAACGATCCGGGCCCGCAGACCCTGCTCACGGCGCTCCCGCCCGAGCAGAACCTCGACCGGCTATACTGGCACCTCAGCCGTTTCCAGGGCTATGCCGGGATCGCCAATTTCATGGGCGCGCGTTTCACGGCAACCGACACCGCGATGCAGCCGATCGTCCGCGAGGCGGCCAAGCGCGGCCTCGGCTATCTCGATGACGGCTCCTCGCCGCGCAGCACCGCGTCCGCGCTGACGACGGCGCAGGCCATGCCCTTCGCCAAGGCCGATTTCACCATCGATGCCGTGCCGACCTCGGCCGAAATCGACAGGACGCTGGTGAAACTGGAGACGCTCGCCAAGGAGCGCGGGGTGGCCGTGGGCGTTGCCTCGGCGCTCCCGATTTCGATCGAGCGGCTCGGCACGTGGATCAAGACCCTTGAAGGCCGCGGCATCATGCTTGTGCCATTGACAACGGCGATGCTGAAATCAAAATCAAGCTAGAGATCAAGCTGGTGGCGTCGATCCAGCTCCTTCGCGACCGTACCGGAACCGGCCCATTGCGGATGGACGAGAGGCAAGAAGACTTGATGCAAACAAAGGAAGCCTGACGGACATGGCGCGCTACGAGGAGCTGCCTTATCGGACCTGCGTCGGCATGATGCTGATCAACGCGGCCGGGCTGGTCTTCATCGGTCGCCGGGCCGGCGGCATCGAGCATGTCGACGATACCCATGTCTGGCAGATGCCGCAGGGCGGGGTCGATCCCGGCGAGGATACCTGGGAGGCGGCCAAGCGCGAACTTTACGAGGAGACCAGCGTCCGCTCCGTCGAGAAGCTCGGCGAAGTTCCGGATTGGCTGATCTACGATATTCCACGCACCGTGGCCGGCCGCGCCTGGAAGGGCCGCTATCGCGGGCAGCGGCAGAAATGGTTCGCGGTGCGCTTCACCGGCAAGGACGCCGAGATCAACGTCGCCAGCCCCGGCGGCGGGCACAAAGCCGAATTCGTGAGCTGGCGCTGGGAGCCGATGAAGAATCTCCCCCACCTGATCGTACCGTTCAAGCGGCCGGTCTATGAGCGCGTGGTCAAGGAATTCGCCAGCCTCGCGGGCGGCTAAAGCGCGATGAGATTTGGATCAATCGTCATCGCGCTTTAGGTCTTTGTTTGAGCATGATCTTTTCGGAAAACCGCTTCACACTTTTCCGGATCATGCTCTAGCCATTGGTTCTCCCGCGTCGTCGCGACGCCAACCGGCACTCATCAGCGATGTCCGACAAACCCTATCGGCCCAATGTAGGGATCGCGCTGTTCAGCGTCTCCGGCGAGGTGCTGATCGGACGGCGTTTCCGCGACGACGGACCGGAGATCATTCTTCCCGGGCTGGAGTGGCAGATGCCCCAGGGCGGCATCGACGCCGACGAGAATCCGCGCGATGCCGTCATGCGCGAACTCTGGGAGGAGACCGGGGCGGTCAGCGCCGATTATCTCGGCGAGACCGATTGGATAAAATATGATTTTCCGCCCTATGACGGACCGCCCTCGCACCGCCTCGCGCAATTTCGCGGCCAGCGGCAGAAGTGGTTCGCGCTGCGGTTCACCGGCAGCGACACCGAGATCGATCCGCTGACGCCGCGCAACGGCCAACCGGCCGAATTCGATTCCTGGCGCTGGGAGCGGCTCGATCGCGTCGCCGACCTGGTCGTGCCATTTCGGCGCAATGTCTACAGGATGGTGGCGCAGGCGTTTGCGGGCTTCGCTCGCTAGATTGGACGGGCTCAGCCCCCGCCGCCGGGCGCCTTCGCTGACTTTGGTATTAGCGAACCTTTTGGAGCGACCGCAGACTAACGGATTAAGTCCTGAAATAATCCGCCCCTCACGGTGTCTAGCCTCTCATGATGGAAGTGACTTTTTCCAAGCGCCGCCGGAGTTGGGAGTGGCGCGTGCTCAGCAAGAACGGCGTGCTGATCATGCACGGGCGCGAACGTACCCGCCCGGCTGCCCGCTACCAGGGTTACCGGTGCCTGTTCATGCTGCTGGCGATCGGCCGCAGATCCGCCGCCCCCCGGACTTCCGAGGCCTTCTCGAGAACAGACAAATCGAATTCAAGCGCCAGCAGGTCATGGTCTAGTTAGGACCGACCGAAAACGGGCCGATGGCAATGACCTGACAATTGCTGTCGCGCCTGGCGCAATCGGCCAGCGCGTCACTCACCGCCCCCTGCTCGGTCGCCACCTTCAATCCGAGCCCGGGCCGGCCGGCAGCACCGACCGCCACCGCATTCCAGCCGCTCTGCGCCTCCGCCAGGCGGCGCGCGACCTCGTCGCGGGCTTCGGCGGCAATCATCGTATTCCCGCTTGCCTTGAAGAAGCCGGTCGCCTTGAGCGTGGTCGGGATCGGAACCACGAAAGTATCGTTGAGCGCGATGATCAGGCAGGGCACGCCGGCGATCCCGCCGCAGGATTCGAGCGCCCGCCGCGCGGCCTCATCGACGCTATCGAGCGCGATCGGAAAGAACAGCGCGCCGCCGGGTCCGAGCGCGACCGCCTTGTTCTGCCGCGCCGGCTCGTAGACCGCCTCGAGCCGCGCCTTGCCGGCCTCGCGGGTGAGCGGGACGTTCCTGGCGACGAAAGGCTGCGCGGTCACGGCATCATGCCGGATCCAGGGCAGCGGCGGCAGCGGTGGCCTGCCGCGGGCGTAAACAACGGTGTCGCCGACGGCATAGAGTTCGCATTTGCGCGGCGATTGGGCGGAATCCGCGCGCTTCTGGCATTGCTCCACCGCCGCCAGTTTGGCCGCCTCCTCGCTTGGCTGCCCGGTAACGGACGCGCTGAAGCCGCCAATGTTGAGCGAGAACGCCTTGAAACCGGCAGCCGGGACATAGTCGGACACCAGTGCGGCGCGCACCTTGTCGCTGACGAAGGGAATATTGCCGGTGGCAAGTTTGTCCGATGATGGCCCGGCGGCCGCCGTCGGCGCAGCACTTGAACTGACAGGACTTGAGCTGACGGGACTTGGACTGCTGCTGGTGGCAACGACCTTTGGCGAAGCTGACGTCTCGAGCTTGGTGAAATAGAGAAAGCCGCCGACGCCGATCGCGGCGAGGCTGACGACGGTGACGGCGACCGGCCACATCCAGTTCGGCTGCGCCGGGCCTTGCGCCTTGGCTGATTTCTTGGCCTGCGGCGTTGCGTAGGTGCCGTCCTCGCGACGCATCGCCACCATGTAGGCATGCACCGGGGTTGGAATGTTCTTCACCTCCTGCGCGCCGATATCGGCGAACTGCACCGAGAGCTTGTTGGCGACCTGCTCATGCACCGCGCGCGAGATGCAGATGCCGCCGACTTCGGCGAGCCCCTCCAGGCGCGCGGCGATGTTGACGCCGTCGCCGAGCAGATCGCCGTCGCGCTCGACCACGTCGCCGATCGTGATGCCGATGCGAAACGCCATCTGCCGGCTCGGCGGATAGGCCATGTTGCGGGTACGCAGGCTTTCCTGGATATCGATCGCGCAGCGGACGGCCTCGACCGCGCTCGGAAACTCGGCGAGCACGGCGTCGCCAGCGGTGTTGAAAATCCGCCCGCCGCCCTTGGCGATGAAATCGTCGGTCACCTGGCGGTAGGAGGCGAGGCGGCGCAGCGTCTCCTCTTCGTCCTCGGCAACCAGTCTGGAATAGCCGGCAATATCGGCCGCAAAAATCGCCGCGATCTTGCGTTTCATCGAGAGCAGCCCCGAACCACGTTCTGCTGCGGCACAATGCCGCCAGAAGTTCCCCGGCGCAACCTTGGCGATCGAAGCCAGCCTGCGCGCGCCCCGAACAGAAGTCGGAGCGTTCAGGCAGCCAAAAATAAAGCGCCCGTCACGGTGTGACGAGCGCCGATGGTGCCTCGGCCTTCATTACGCCCCGGAGCGGTGCCCCGGGGCCTAGTGCATAGCCGTGGTCTGGATCTCCTGCTGCACCGATTTGAAGTGGTCGAGGCGTTCGACGGCGCGATCGAGTTCGTCGCCCTCCTTCTCGGCCAGTTTGGCCTCCATCTCGGCGATGACATCGGCAAGCTTGGCCCGGTCGAGTTCTTCGAGAGTCCGCGCAACATCTGCGAGCACGGTCAGACCTTTTTCAGAGATCTCGGCGACACCGCCGGTGACGATGATCTTCTCCTGCCTGCCGCCGGAGAACACCGTCAGAATGCCCGGGCGGATCGCGGCGACGACCGGCGCGTGGCCGGCGAGCACGCCGAAATCACCTTCCACGCCGGGAATGTCGACCTGATCGACCTCGCCGGAGAAGGCGAGCTTTTCGGGAGAGACGAGATCGAAGTGGAAGGTAGCCATTTTGAACCTTGCGAATAGCGAATAGCGGGTAGCGAATGGGAAGGAATGGGAGCAGCCCTGTCAGCTACTCCCTGTTCGCCATTCGCCCTTACGCCGCCTCGGCAGCCAGCTTCTTGCCCTTCTCGACGGCTTCTTCGATGGTGCCGACCATGTAGAAGGCCGCTTCGGGAAGGTGGTCATACTTGCCTTCGCAGAGGCCGCGGAAACCCTTGATGGTGTCAGCGAGTTCGACGAACTTGCCCGGCGAACCGGTGAAGATTTCGGCGACATGGAACGGCTGCGACAGGAAGCGCTCGATCTTGCGGGCGCGCGCCACCGCGAGCTTGTCCTCTTCCGACAGTTCGTCCATGCCGAGAATGGCGATGATGTCCTGCAGCGACTTGTAGCGCTGCAGCACCTGCTGGACCATACGGGCGGTCTGGTAGTGCTCCTCGCCGACGACGAGCGGCGAGAGCATGCGCGAGGTGGAGTCGAGCGGGTCGACCGCGGGATAGATGCCCTTTTCCGAAATGGCGCGCGACAGCACGGTGGTCGCGTCCAGATGGGCGAACGAGGTCGCCGGCGCCGGGTCGGTCAAGTCGTCGGCCGGAACGTAAATGGCCTGCACCGAGGTAATCGAGCCCTTCTGCGTGGTGGTGATGCGCTCCTGCAGCGCGCCCATGTCGGTGGCGAGCGTCGGCTGATAGCCCACGGCGCTCGGAATACGACCCAGCAGCGCCGACACTTCGGAGCCGGCCTGCGTGAAGCGGAAGATGTTGTCGACGAAGAACAGCACGTCCTGGCCCTGGT
>NZ_DAINNI010000019.1:0-77185 GCF_036735945.1 Bradyrhizobium sp.
AGGGCATGGTGAAGGGCAAGAAGTTCGTCACGCTGACCGCCGACTACATTTTCGGCCACGACCTGCTGAAGGCCGCAAAGGCCTTCTTTGCCGCCAACGACGCCACGCTGATCGGCGACGAACTGATCGCGACGGACGTTACCGATTTCAGCCCGTATCTCCTGAAGGTGCGGCAGGCCAAGCCCGACGTCGTGTGCTGCAACCTCGCCGGCAACCAGGTCACCAACCTCGTCAAGCAATATGCCGAGTTCGGCCTCCCCTATCCGCTCGTCGGATTCAACCTCAACACCGGCGACGCCTGGGCGATGGGCGAAGGCAATCTTTCCGGCACCTGGCCGACGGTCTGGTATCACACGCTCGACAATCCGGCCTCGAAGGCCTTCGTCGAGGCCTTCATCAAGAAGCACGGCAAGCCCCCGGAGAACCACGCCTGGATCGAATACATCACCCTGAAAATGATCGCGCAGGCGATCACCGACACCAAGTCGACCGAGAGCGACGCGCTGATCGCCTATTTCGAGAAGCAGACGCAATTCGACATCATGAAGGCGCGCAAGGCCTATTTCCGCTCCTGGGACCATCAGCTCGTCCAGGAGGCCTATCCGTTCACGGTGAAGGCGAAGGGCGAGATGAAGGACAAATGGGACATGCTGGTGCTCGGCGACGCCGTGCCGGCGGCCGGCGCCGAGCTTGAATCGATCTACCCGACGCAGCAGCAGAATCCCTGCAACATGAAGGCGTAACAAGCCCGATCCGGGCGTCGGGCCCACTGGCGTTGACGGCGCCGGCAAAAAGCGCCGGCGCCGTCTCTTTTCAAGGCGCGTTTCTAAAGTCGCGGATTACACATGCAGTTCGGATTTCTGCTGGAGCAGGTGGTGAACGGCCTGGTGCTCGGAGGCTATTACCTCCTGATTGCGCTCGGGCTGTCGCTGATCTTCAGCGTCGGCGGCATCGTCAATCTCGCGCATGGCGCGTTCTATGCGCTCGGCGCCTACGTTTCCGTCGAGATCACGAAATATCTCGGCTTCGGTCCGGCCATGGTGCTGTCGCCGATCGCCGTCGCCCTGCTCGGCATCCTGTTCGAGCGCTTCATCCTGCGCCGCTTCTATGACGCCGATCCGATCCTCAGCCTGCTGGTGACGTTCGGCCTCGCCATGGTCACCGAGCAGGCGATCCGCATGATCTGGGGTGCCCCGCCGATTTCGGCCGCGATCCCGCAAGGCCTGCGCGGCTCGGTCTTCCTCGGCGACTTCCTGTTCTCGCGCTACCGCCTGCTGATCCTCGCCGTCGTCGCCGCGATCCTGCTCGGCGTCTGGCTGCTGCTGCACAAGACCTCGTTCGGCCGCGTGGTGCGCGCCGGCATCCAGCGCCCCGACATGGTCGCAGCGCTCGGCATCCGCCTGCAGCCCTACATGACCGCGATCGTCATGCTGGGCGTCGGCATGGCCGCGCTCGGCGGCGCGTTCTTTGCGCCGATCACGATCGTGCATCCGGCGATGGGCGCGGAGATCATCACGGTGGCCTTTGTCGTCGTCGTGATCGGCGGCCTCGGCAGTTTCTGGGGGGTAGTGCTGGCGGCGATGCTGGTCGGCGTCGTCCGCGGCATCACCATTCATTTCGCACCGGCCGCCGGCGAGGCCTCGATCTACGTGCTGATGTTCCTGGTGCTGATGGTGCGGCCGCGCGGGCTGCTCGGCGAACGGATCGAGAAATTCGAATGACGACCAGTTTCGCCGCCAAATACCGTCCGCTGCTGTCGGCTGCGCTCGCCCTCGTCGCGCTGCCGTTCGGCCTTCATCTGCTCGGCCTCTCCTTGAACACCGGCACCATGGTGGTGGCGCTTGCGATTGCCGCGATGGGGCTCAACCTCTGCATCGGCTATACCGGGCTGGTGTCGTTCGGCCACGGCGCCTGGTTCGGCATCGGCGCCTATGCGGCCGGCCTGATCCAGCGCAACTGGTTCGCCGGCGACATCTTCCTGCCGCTGGCGCTGGCGGCGATCGCGGTCGCCATCATCGCGACCTTCGTCGGCTTCGTCATCCTGCGCCGCCGCGGCGTCTATTTCTCGCTGCTGACGCTGGCGCTGTCGGCGCTGGCCTACACGATTGCTTTTCGCTGGACCGCCGTGACCGGCGGCGAGGACGGCCTCGGCGGCCTGAAGCGCGGCAGCTTCGGCCCGTTCAGCCTTGACAGCGCGCTGAACTATTACATCGTCGTCTCCGTGCTCTGTCTCGGCGTGCTCTATCTTCTCCTGCGGCTGGTGCGCTCGCCGTTCGGCCATGTGCTGATGGCGATCCGCGAGAACCAGTTGCGCGCTACGTTCCAGGGCTATCCGGTCGAGCGCTACAAGCTCGCCGTCTTCGTCATCTCGGCCGTCGTCACCGGTTTTGCCGGCGGGCTGATCGGCTTCCAGAACTACCTCGTGTCGGCCGAAGCGGTCTCCGTTCCGTTCTCCGGCGAACTGCTCGCGATCGTCGTGATCGGCGGCATGCGCAGCATGCTCGGGCCGGCGATCGGCGCGCTCTTCTTCATCCTGTTCCGCGAGCTGTTCTCGATATGGACACCGAACTGGCTGCTGTGGTTCGGCCTCGTCTTCGTCGCCTTCGTGCTGTATTCGCCGGGCGGCCTCGTCGGCATCTGGGCGACGCTTTCAAGGCGCTGGTGGCCGCCGCCGGAAGAAGCGGCGGCGATGAGCAGGCGGAAGATCTATGACGGCCTGCCGCTGCCGGCCTTCCTGCGGCCCGGGGCGATCGACGGAACCGTGCTCGAGGTGCGCGGCGTCTCAAAATCCTTCGGCGGCATCCGCGCCGTGACCGATGCGAGCCTTACCGTCGGCGCCGGCGAAATCCACGCGCTGATCGGCCCGAACGGCGCGGGCAAGACCACGCTGTTCAATCTGGTCTCCGGCCTCTATCCGACCGACAGTGGCGCCATCAGGCTGAACGGCCGCGAGATCCAGGGCGTGCCGTCGGACCTGATCTGCCACCAGGGGCTGGCGCGCTCGTTCCAGATCACCAATCTGTTCAAGGGCCTTTCGATCTACGAAAACCTGCGACTGTCGCTGCAGGCGCAAAACCCTGGCCGCTTCGACCTCTGGCGTGACATCGATCGTTACAGCGACATCCACGCCGAGACCGCCGAACTGATCAAATTCCTCGGCCTCGAGGGCATCGAGGCCATCGAAGGCGGCGAGCTCTCCTATGGCGGGCAGCGGCTGGTCGACCTCGGCATCGCGCTCGGCTCCAAGCCGCAGGTGCTGCTGCTCGACGAACCGCTGGCGGGCCTTGCCGCCGCCGAGCGCGAGCGCGTCTCGAACCTCGTCAAGAACATCGCCGCCAACATTCCGGTCCTGATCGTCGAGCACGATATCGACCGCGTGCTCGGCTTCTCCCGCAACGTCACCGTGATGAACCAGGGCGAGGTGCTGATGACCGGCGCGCCCGCGGCGGTGCGCGCCGACCGTCGGGTGCAGGAGGTCTATACCGGCACCGGCGTGCCCGAGGTCGAGCACGTCAAGAGCGCAGAGGCCCGCGACAGCGCCGCGCAGATCCTGCGCTCCGAACGCGTCAACACCTTCTACGGCAAGAGCCACATCCTGCACGATGCGACATTGGAAGTCCGCGAGGGCGAGATCGTCGCGCTGCTCGGCCGCAACGGCGCCGGCAAGTCGACGCTGTTGAAGACGCTCGCCGGCCTGGTGCCGCTGTCATCGGGCTCAATCGAATATGCCGGTGCCGATATCTCCCGCCTGCCCGCGCCCGAGATCGCGCGCGCCGGCATCGGCTATGTGCCGCAGGGCCGCGGCCTGTTCGCCGGCATGACGGTCAGGGAAAATCTCGCGCTCGGCCGCCTCGCGCGCAAGACCGACGGCAGCACCGGCGTGGTCTGGGACGAGGCGCAGATCCTCGAATACTTCCCGCGCCTCAAAGAGCGCATGGACGTCGCGGCGGATTATCTCTCCGGCGGCGAGCAGCAGATGGTCGCGGTCGCGCGCGCGATGTCGGGCAATGTCAAGCTGCTGCTGCTCGACGAACCCTTCGAGGGGCTGGCGCCGGCCGTGATCCTCGAACTGTTCAAGGTGTTCGACCGGTTGCGGCAGCATATCTCGATCGTGATCGTCGAGCACAATCTCGACCTCGTGCTGGCACTCGCCGACCGCGTCTTCGCGCTGGAGCGCGGCGCCGTGTTTCACCAGGGGCCCGCGCAGCCGCTGCTGACCGATCTCGACTACCGCAAGAAGATCCTGTGGCTGTGACGCTCACCGCCGCGAAGGCGGCTTCCGAACTTGCCGCTGCCGGACGCCGGCGTATATTGCCGCGATGGCTGTCAGCTCACCCGATCTGAAGGCATTTTTGCTCGCCACGCCTTTCTTCGGTGGCCTCTCCGACGCCAGCCTCGATCTGCTTGTAACCATGCTGGTCGAGCGCCAGTACGAGGCCGGCGCCACGGTCGTTGCCGAAGGAGAGCCGGGCCGCTCGATGTTCGTGGTTCACGCGGGCGAGCTTGTCGTCAGCAGGCTCGGCGATTCCGGCCGCTCGATCTGGATGGCGGCGCTGGAGCCGGGCGATTTCTTCGGTGAAATGACGCTGATCGAGATGCAGAACCGCTCGGCCACCGTGATGGCGGAGAGCGCAACCGTGCTCTACGAACTCACGGCGAAAAACCTCTACGCCTACTACAAGGCCGACATCCACGCCTATGTCATCGTGATGCAGAACATCAACCGCGAACTGTGCCGGCGGCTCCGCCGCGCCGACATCCGCATCGCCGAGCTGATCGCGCGCTCGGATGGATCGTAGCGGCGGGGCAATCCGGCCCATCCCCATTCCGGCCACCTCACGAAAGCAGCGACTCTTCCTCCGGCCGCGTGCGCGCGATGATCTCGGCGGCGCCCTTGTCGAGCAGCTCGAGTCCGACCGCGCGGCCGAGTTCGCGGGGACGGTCGGCGGCGCCCTGCCGCGACACCTCGATAAAACGGTCGCCGGCTTCGTCGAGCACGGATGCCGTCAGCGTCATCGCGCCGCCATCAAGCGTGGCGTGGCCGGCGATCGGCGAATTGCAGTGGCCGTTCAAGACCCACAGCACCTCGCGTTCGGCCTCGGCGCAGAGCCGTGAGGAGGCATCCTCGATCTTCGCAAGACGGTCGCGCGTCACCCAGTCGTTCTCGACGCATTCGACCGCGACGATGCCCTGCCCCACCGCAGGCAACATCTCGCGCACCGAAAAGTCGTGAACGATGCGCGACGCCATGCCGATCCGTTCCAAGCCAGAACGTGCCATCACCAGCGCGTCCGCAGGCCCCACCTCACCGCCGCCGGGCAGCCGCTGCCTGTCGCCGCGGTCGAGCTTGGCAACGCGCGTATCGGCGGCGCCGCGGAAGTGAATCACGCTCGCCTCGGGGAACAGCCGGCGCAGATAGGCCGCGCGTCGCACCGCATTGGTGCCGATCTTGAAGCCCTTGCCATGCGAAGCGCTAAACGCATCCAGCGAGAGGCCGGCGCGCAGCACCAGCGCGTCGTTGGCAGGATCGCGCGGCAGGGTCGCGCCGATGACGAGGCCGGGGGTCTCCTCATTGCCGGGAACGTCCTTGAGCGAATGCATTGCCGCCTGCAGTTCTCCGCGCCGCATCGCCTCGCGGATTTCGGCGACGAAGGCGCCACCCTTGCCGCCATGGCGCAGCAGCTTGCTGGTCTGGTCCTGGTCGCCGCGGGTCTCGAACTTGATGATCTCGACATCGAGCGCGGGATCGGAGGCGCGCAGCAGCTTCGCGATACCTTCCGTCTGCGCCAGCGCCATCACGCTCTTGCGCGTGCCGATCTTCAAGGTCTGTCCGGACACGAGGTCTCCGTTCGAAAGCGATCGCCGCCGATAGTGCCTAGGGGATAGAGCAAGCAGCCGGTCAGAACAATGATTTTGCAGGCCCGGCGGCCAGGAGTATCCGGAGACAGATGACGCCGCCGCTTTCGTTGAGCTACGTCAATACTGATCGCGCTGCCCGGCCGAATTGTTCCTGCAGTCGGCAGAGTTGGCGGGGACCAAACCATGAACGCGCTGATCAAGGAGATCCGGCACAGCCCTTTGCTGTGGATGCTGGCGTTCGTGCCGATCGTCCTGGCGACCGAGATGCTTGCGCCTTCGGCTCACACCCTCCTGTTCGTGCTCGCCGTCCTCGCCATCGTGCCGCTGGCCGCCCTTCTCAGCCATGCCACCGAGAGCGTCGCGGAGAAGACCGGCGATGCCGTCGGCGGCCTGCTCAACGCCACGCTGGGCAATCTGACCGAACTGATCATCGCGCTCGCCGCACTGCAGGCCGGAGAATACATGCTGGTGAAGGCGTCGATCGCCGGCGCGATCGTCACCAACACGCTGTTCATGCTGGGAACGTCGTTCCTGCTCGGCGGGCTGCGCTACCGTACGCAGGTATTCAATCGCGCCGGCGGAAGGCTACATGCGGCGCTGCTGCTGATGGCCACCATTGCCCTGATCACGCCGGCCGCGGTCGCCGATCTAGATCTCGCCCAGGGTCAGTCAGTGACGCAGAAACTCAGCACCGGACTCGCCGTGCTGCTGATCATTGCCTACGCCCTGAGCCTGTTGTTCTCGCTGAAGACGCACAAGGACCTTTTCGCCAGCGAAGACCATGGCGAAATGAAAGAGGCCACGCTGCCGGTCGGCGTAGCCGTCGGCACGCTGATCGTAGTCACGGTGCTGGTGGCACTGGTCAGCGAAATCTTCGTCGGCTCGGTCCAGAAGGCCGGCGAAACGTTGGGGATGAGCCCGGCCTTTATCGGCTTCATCGTCGTTGCGCTGGTCGGCGGCGCGGCGGAAATGGCCGTGGCGTTTTCCGCGGCGCGCAGGAACCGGCTCGACATGAGCGTCGGCATCGCGCTGGGCAGCTCCTCGCAGATCGCGCTGTTCGTTGCGCCGGTCCTGGTGCTGCTCAGTTACGTGATCGGTCCCCACCCGATGGACCTGCAGTTCTGGCCGGGCGCCGTCGTCATGGTGATGATCGCGACCGTGACCGCCTGCTTCGTCACCAATGGCGGACGCTCGGCCTGGTTCATCGGCGCGCTGCTGCTGTTCATCTATGCCATATTCGCCATGACGCTGTACGTAGTCCCGCCCGGGACGCAGGCAGCATCATGATGCGGGAATGACAATATGAGCAGCTTTACCGTCCGCTGGGTTCCGCGCTGGCTCCGGGTGATCGGTCCGGTCATCATCACCTATTGCGTTTTCGGTTTGCTGGTCGAGGCGGGCGTGCCTCGCTTCTTCCCCGAAAATGCCTTTACGACCTATGTAGGAGATGCCGCCAAAGCCGGCGTATTCGCCATCTGGTTCTATCTGATCTGGCGCATCGTCAGGACCCTTCAAGGTCTCTATGGCGCGCACAGCGCCCGATACCTTGAGCTTACGCCGATCTGGAAAATTCTCCTCGATGTGACCATAGCCTTTGTGCTGGCGGCGTTCTGCTTCGCGGTGCTGTATGTATATATTGCGCGCGTTCAAGGCCCGGCTGCGTTTTCCGGCGATCTCACGCTGGGCGAAGCGCTTTATTTCAGCATCGTCACCATGACTACGACCGGATACGGCGACATTTCGCCGAAGTCGGGCCTGGCAAAATTCCTGGTCAGCGTGCAGATTCTTTTCGGTTTCCTCTACAATGTTCTGTTCTTCTCGATCTTCGCAAGCTTCGCTGGACGCAAACGACCAGGCTGATGCCGGCCAAAGCAGACCTGCCGCGAGTTCGAGCACCATTGCCTACAGGTTCCGGGGAGCTGCCATTCCGAAAACGACGATTGCGCGCCGCAACAAGATGCGTAGAAAGCCTTCCTCACGAGGATTTTTCGTTGTCCAATACCAGCGCCGATGCCGTGGCTGCTTCCAGCCACCGCCCGATGGGCTTTCCTGAATTCGTGATCGTGATCGCGTCCATCATGGCGCTCAATCCGCTTGCGATGGACATGATGCTGCCGGCCCTGCCGAACATCGCATCCGCCTTCGGCATCACCTCGGCGAACCGGCCGCAGATGGTGCTGTCGATCTTTCTGGTCGGCTTCGGGGTCGGCCAGTTCGTGATCGGTCCGGTCTCCGACAGGTTCGGGCGGCGGCCGGTGCTGCTCGGCGGCATGACCGTCTATTGCGCAGCCAGCCTGCTCGCGATCGCGGCGCCCTCGTTCGAGACGCTGCTGCTGGCGCGCGCGCTGCAGGGCCTCAGCACCTCGGCGACGCGCGTGATCGCAACCTCGATCGTGCGCGACTGCTATGCCGGACGACGGATGGCGAGCGTGATGTCGCTGGCGATGATGATCTTCATTGCGGTGCCCGTCGTGGCACCTGCCTTCGGCCAGGCCGTGCTGCTGCTGGCGCAGTGGCGCGGCATCTTCATCGTGCTGATGCTCTATGGCGTGGTCGCGCTGATCTGGAGCGCGCTGCGCATGCCGGAGACGCTGGCCCCCGCCAACCGCCGATCGCTCGCGGTTCGCGATGTGCTGGATGCGTTCCGCCAGACCGTGACCAATCGCCAGACGCTGGGCTATGCGCTCACGGCCGGCGGCGTGCTGGGCTCGCTGTTCGCCTACATCTTCACGTCGCAGCAGGTGTTCACCGGCATCTACCAGCTCGGGAATTATTTTCCGCTCGCCTTCGCCGGCGTTGCCGTCGGCACCGCCATCGCCGGCTTCGTCAATTCGCGGCTGGTCGGCCGGCTCGGCATGCGCGTGATCTCGCACGCGGCGCTGATCGGCTACGTCGTCATCGCCGCCATCATGCTGGCGGCGGCGAGGCTCGAGATGCTGCCGTTGCCGCTGTTCATGGTGCTCTCGGTCGGGCTGATGTTCGCCTTCGGGCTGATGATCTCGAACTTCACCGCGCTCGCGATGGAGCCGCAGGGCCATATCGCCGGCACCGCCGCGTCGCTGTACGGCTCGATCACCACCCTGCTCGGCATCAGCATCGGCGCCACCATCGGCCAGGATTTCGACGGCACGCTGGTGCCGTTCTCAACCGCCTTTTTGCTCTGCACGCTGGCCGCGCTTGCGGTCGTGCTGGTGGTGGAGAAAGGCCGGCTGTTCCGGCCCTACGGCATGAAACTGTAACGCTGGGCGTCTTCAGGCGAAGCTGGTAACACTTCAACCCCACATCGTCTCCAGGGAAACGGAAATCGGAAGATGGACAATCGCAGCAACATCTGGCGTGGCGTCGACACGATCAAGCCGCGCTTCGTCGCTCTCGCCGACCGGGTCTGGGCGATGCCGGAGGTCTGCTACACCGAGGCGCGCTCCTGTGCCGAGCATCTCGCCGAGCTGCGCCACCAGGGCTTTCGCGTCACCGAAAAGGTCGCGGGCATTCCGACCGCCGTGATGGGCGAATGGGGCGAAGGCGGCCCCGTCATTGCCTTCATGGGCGAGTATGACGCGCTGCCGGGTCTCAGCCAGGAAGCCGGCGTTGCGGAGCCGCGGCCGCTGGAGGCCGGCGGCCATGGCCATGGCTGCGGCCACAATCTGCTCGGCTCGGCCGCGCTGCTGGCCGCCACCGCCGTGAAGGACTGGCTCGCCGAGCACAAGCTGCCGGGCCGCGTGCGCTACTACGGCTGCCCCGCCGAGGAAGGCGGCGCGGCCAAAACCTTCATGGTGCGATCGGGCGCCTTCGCCGACGCCGACATCGCCATCACCTGGCACCCCAACAGTTTCTGGGAGGTGGCGGTCACCCCTTCGCTCGCCAACACCCGCGCCGATTTCATCTTCACCGGGCGAACCTCGCATGCCGCCGCCTCGCCGCATCTCGGTCGCAGCGCGCTCGATGCGGTCGAACTGATGAATGTCGGCGTGAACTACATGCGCGAGCACATGCCGAGCGACGCCCGCGTCCACTACGCCCTGCTCGACACCGGCGGCATCGCGCCCAACGTGGTGCAGGCCCATGCGCGCGTGCGCTATTCGATCCGCGCCCGCGACCTGCCCGGCATGACCGAACTGGTCGAACGCGTCCACAAGATCGCGCAGGGCGCGGCGCTGATGACCGAAACCAGTGTCGAGATGCGGATCATTTCCGCCGTCTCCAACCTGTTGCCCAACACCCCGCTCGAACAGGCGCTGCATGCCGTGATGGAGGAGCTGGGCCCGCCGCATTTCGACGACGCCGACAGGAATTTTGCGAGCCAGATCCGCGCAACCCTGACCGACGAGGACATCGCCAGCGTCTATCACGCGATCGGCATGGACCCGACCGACCGGCCGCTGGCGGACTTCATCGTGCCGCTGGATGCGAAGCGCAATCCGCTGGTCGGCTCGACCGACGTCGGCGACGTGAGCTGGGTCGTGCCGACCGTTCAGGTCCACGCGCCGACGGTCGCGATCGGTACCCCCTTCCACACCTGGCAGGTGGTGGCGCAAGGCAAGAGCCCGCACGCCCACAAGGCGATGGTACAGGCCGCCAAGGCGATGGCCGGGCTCGGCGTCAGGGCGTTGACGGAACCGGCGCTGATCGCCGCCGCCAAGGCCGACCTGGAGAAGCGGACCACCCGCACCCCCTATGTCAGCCCGCTACCCGACAGCGTCGCGCCGCCGCTGGACATGTCCCTGGCCTGATCCTGCCCGGCAGGTTCGGCGAACAAATTTTTTGCAGCGCGGAGCATAATTCCTTGCGTTTTGGCGCGCCGAAGGCGCTGAATGCCGAAGCGATGTGCGCCGTAGCGCGTTTCTGCCCAAGCAGAAATCAGGCGCGGCGTCCATACCGCCGATTGTCGACAGCCAGACATTGACCTCGGAGGCATTTGATGTGCCATCTTACCTCCGGAACACAATCGCGCTGCCATCCGGCGGCGCGCCATTACCCATGCAAGAACAAGACGGGGACGAACGATGTTGGACCGTGAACTGCGTACCATGATCGACGAGGTGAAGGACGGCCGCATGGATCGCCGCAGCTTCGTTCAGCGCATGCTGGCCGTCGGTCTCACCGCGCCGATGGCCACGCAGCTTCTCGCCATCGGCGGCGTCGCCATGGCGGAGAGCCCTTCGCCCTACAAGCCGACCAAGCGCGGCGGCGGCGGTGCGCTGAAGCTGTTGTGGTGGCAGGGCCCCACGCTGCTCAATCCGCATTTCGCCACCGGCACGAAGGACCAGGACGGCTCGCGGCTGTTCTATGAACCGCTCGCCTGCTGGGATGCCGACGGCAACATGAAGCTGGTTCTGGCCGCCGAGATTCCCTCGCTGCAGAACGGCGGGCTCGCCGCCGACGGCAAATCGGTGACCTGGAAGCTCAAGCCCGGCGTCAAATGGCACGACGGCAAGCCGTTCACCGCCGACGACGTGGTGTTCAACTGGGAATATGCCCGCGATCCCGCCACCGCCACCGTGACCATCGGCGTTCACCGCGACATCACGGTCGAGAAGGTCGACGACCTCACGGTCCGCATCACCTTCAAGAAGCCGACGCCGTTCTGGGCCGACGCCTTTGTCGGCGCCCCCGGCGCCATCATCCCGAAGCATTTGTTCGCGGACTATAAGGGCGCCAGGTCGCGCGAGGCCCCGAACAACCTTTCCCCGGTCGGCACCGGTCCCTACAAGTTCGTCGAGTTCAAGCCGGGCGACCTGATCCGCGGTGAGCTCTATCCCGACTACCACATGGCAAACCGCCCGCATTTCGACAGCATCGAGATGAAGGGCGGCGGCGACGCCGTCTCGGCCGCGCGCGCCGTGATCCAGACCGGCGAATATGATTTCGGCTGGAACATCCAGGTCGAGGACGACGTCCTGCTGCGCCTCGAGAAAGGCGGCAAGGGCAAGACCGTCTATGCGGTCGGCGGCGATACCGAGTTCATCGCCCTCAACTTCACCGACCCCAATACCGAGGTCGACGGCGAGCGGTCTTCGATGAAGACCAAGCATCCGCTGTTTTCGGACGTAGCGGTGCGCAAGGCCCTCGCCATGCTTGTTGACCGCGAGGCGGTCAAGAAGGTGATCTACGGCCGCGCCGGGCGCGTCACCCCCAACTTCCTCAACGGCCCCGAGAAGTTCGTTTCCAGGAACACCACCTGGGAATTCAACATCGAGAAGGCAGCCAAGCTGCTCGATGACGCCGGCTGGAAGCCGGGTGCCGACGGCATCCGCGAAAAGGACGGCAAGAAGCTGAAGCTATTGTACCAGACCGCGATCAATGGCCCGCGCCAGAAGACACAGGCGATCGTCAAGCAGGCCTGCCAGAAGGCCGGCATCGACGTCGAATTGAAGTCGGTGGTCGCCTCGGTGTTCTTCTCCTCCGACGTCGCCAACCCCGACACCTACGCCAAGTTCTATGCCGACCTCGAGATGTTCCAGATACCGATGAGCCAGCCGGATCCGGCGCAGCACATGCGCCGCTATCATTCGCGCTATGTCGCCACCAAGGAGAACAAGTGGCAGGGCGTGAACTTCCCGCGCTGGGTCAATAAGGAATTCGACGAGACGATCGACGCCGCCGAGGCCGAGACCGACCTCGTCAAGCGGGCCTCGCTCTACATCAAGGCCAACGACATCATGATGCAGGATGTCGTCTTCATTCCGGTGATGCATCGCCTGAAAGTGGAAGCGGCCTCCAACACGCTGCGTCCCGTCGTCAGCGGCTGGGCCAACGAAACCGACAATCTGTTCGACTGGTACCGGGAGGCGACGGGATAACCTCGAGCGGGATCACTTCCCCATGAGTCAGTATGTCCTGCGTCGCCTTCTGATCGCCATCCCGAGCCTGCTCGGCATTTCGCTTGTCCTGTTCATCGTCCTGGCGCTTGCGCCAGGCGATCCCTTCAGCGAACTCGCGACCAACCCGAACGTGCCGCCCGAAGTGGCGGCGGCGCTTCGGACCAAGTTCGGCCTCGACGATCCGATCTATATCCGCTACCTGCGCTGGCTCGCCGCGATGGCGCAGGGCGACTGGGGCTTCTCCTTTGTCAGCCGGATGAACGTCGATACGCTCATCCTGCAGCGCCTGCCGGCCACGCTCTACGTGATCGGCTCGGCGCAACTGCTGGCGCTGTCGATCGCTATCCCCGTCGGCGTCTACGCCGCGACGCGGCCCTATTCGGTGTTCGACCAGATCGCCAACACCTTTGCCTTCATCGGCTTCTCGCTGCCGACCTTCTTCACCGGGCTCCTGTTCATCCTGGTGTTTTCGGTGACGCTCGACTGGCTGCCCTTCGTCTATTCGGGTGACATCAAGGCCACCGGCTTCCGCTGGTTCGTCGAGCAGATCCGCCAGGCAATCATGCCGGTGATGGTGCTCGGCCTGTTCCAGGCGGCCTCGATGACGCGCTTCGTGCGCTCGGCGATGCTTGATGTCATCCGGCTCGACTATGTCACCACCGCCCGCGCCAAGGGGCTCGGCCAGGCCAAGGTGATCGTCAAGCACGCGATGCGCAACGCCATGATCCCGGTGGTCACGCTGATCGCGCTGCAGATGCCGGCGGTGTTCGGCGGCGCCCTCGTCACCGAGCAGATCTTCCGCATTCCGGGCATCGGCTCGCTGCTGATCTCCTCCATTCTCTCCAACGACACGCCCGTCGTGATGGCCGTGACCTTCGTCTTCGCCTGTCTCGTGGTGCTGTTCAACCTGATCGCGGATATCCTCTATGGCTGGCTCGACCCTCGCATTTCCTTCCGCTGAGCGGCGCGCCTATTCGCCGTGGCGGGAGACCTGGCGGCGCTATCGCCGGCATCGGCCGGCGACCATCAGCGCCGTGCTGCTGCTGGTGCTGATCCTGGCCGTCGTGCTCGGCCCGTTCGTCTGGCGCATCCCGATCAACGAGATCGACGTGGTCGCGGGAATGCAGGGCCCATCGCTTGCCCATCCCTTCGGCACCGACGATCTCGGGCAGGACATCCTCGCCCGCATGATCTATGGCGGGCGCATCTCGCTCGCCGTCGGCCTCGCCGCGATGATGGTCTCCGTCATCGTCGGCACGCTGATCGGCGCGCTCGCCGGCATGTCGCGCGGCTGGCTCGGCTATGCGCTGATGTGGCTCACCGACCTCTTCCTCTCGCTGCCGCAACTGCCGCTTTTGTTGCTGCTGATCTACCTGTTCCGCGACGGACTCAAGGCCGCGTTCGGACCCGAAGGCGGCATCTTCATCCTGATCGTGCTCGTGATCGGGGGCTTGCGCTGGATGCCGGTCGCCCGCCTGGTCCGCGCGCAATTCCTGTCGCTGCGCGAGAAGGAATTCGTCGAGGCTGCGCGCGCGCTCGGCGCCAGCCCGCTGCGGCAGGTGGTGCGGCACATACTGCCGAACGCCGTCGGGCCTGTCATCATCGCCGGCACCATCGACGTGGCGGCCGCGATCATCGCGGAATCGACGCTGTCGTTTCTCGGCCTCGGCTTCCCGCCCGACACCCCGACCTGGGGCCGCATCCTGTTCGACGCCAAGGATTTTCTCGACATCGGCCCGCACTGGGCGCTGTTTCCGGGCGGCGCGATCTTCATCGCCGTGGTCTCGATCAATTACATCGGCGACGGCCTGCGCGATGCGCTCGATGCGCGGCGGGTGATCTGATGGCGCCGCTGCTCGAAATCAAGGGCCTCAAGACCCATTTCGCCACCGATGACGGCATCCTCCAGGCGGTCGACGGCGTCGACATCTCCCTCAACAGGGGCGAGACGCTGTGCGTGGTCGGCGAGTCCGGGTGCGGCAAGACCGTCACGGCGATGTCGATCCTCAAGCTGATCGCCATGCCGCCGGGCCGCATCGTCCAGGGCCAGATCCTGTTCGAGGGCCGCGACCTGGTGCCGCTCTCGAGCCACCAGCTCGACGACATCCGCGCGAAGGATATCGGCTTCATCTTCCAGGAGCCGATGACCTCGCTCAATCCGGTGCTTACCGTCGGCGAACAGGTCGCCGAGAGCCTGCGCCGCCACGAGGGCCTGTCGCAACGCGACGCGCTCGCCCGCACGGTCGAGATGTTCAAGCTGGTGCAGATCCCGAACGCGCAAGCCCGCGTCCACGACTATCCGCACCAGTTCTCCGGCGGCATGCGCCAGCGCGTCATGATCGCGATGGCGCTGGCCTGCAAGCCCAAGCTCGTCATCGCCGACGAGCCGACCACCGCGCTCGACGTCACCATCCAGGCGCAGATCCTCGACCTCTTGCAGGACATGAAGGACCGCTTCGGCATGGCCGTCATGCTGATCACCCACGCGATGGGCGTGGTGGCGGAAACCGCGCAGCGGGTCGTGGTGATGTATGCCGGCAAGGTGGTGGAAGAGGCCGACGTCGAAAGCCTGTTCGAAAGCCCGCGCCATCCCTACACGCAAGGGCTGATCCGCTCGATCCCGCGCATCGATCTCGACAGCAGGCACAAGACCCGGCTGGAGACGATCGGCGGCTCGGTTCCGATCCTGATCAATCCACCTCCCGGCTGCCGCTTTGCGCCGCGCTGCCGCCACGCGTTTGCGCGCTGCACCGAACAGGAGCCGGTGCTGCGCCAGGTCGGACCGGGACATCGCATGGCCTGTCATCTTGGCGACGCGCAAGGAGCGACGGCATGAGCGAACCCCTGCTCCGCGTCAGCGGCCTGAAGAAGCATTTCCCCGTCAAGGGCGGGCTGTTGTCGCGCGAGGTCGCGCGCGTGCACGCGGTGGACGGCGTGTCGTTCACAGTCAACCGCGGCGAGACGCTCGGGCTGGTCGGCGAGTCCGGATGCGGCAAGTCGACCACGGCGCGCTGCGTGCTGCGCCTGCTCGAGCCCAGCGAAGGCGAGATCGTGTTCGACGGCCACGACCTGCGTGGCCTTTCCGGCGGCGACCTCCGCGCCATGCGGCGCAACATGCAGATCGTGTTCCAGGACCCCTTTGCCTCGCTCAACCCGCGCATGACGGTCGGCGCCATCCTCGGCGAGGCCTTCACCATCCACGACCTCGCCTCCTCCGCCGGCGAGCGCGAAGATCGCGTCGCCGGCCTGCTGGTCAAGGTCGGGCTGAAGGCCGACCACATGCGCCGCTACCCGCACGAATTTTCCGGCGGCCAGCGCCAGCGCATCGTGATCGCGCGCGCGCTCGCGGTGGAGCCGAAATTCATCGTCTGCGACGAGCCGGTTTCCGCGCTCGACGTCTCGATCCAGGCGCAGGTGATCAACCTGCTGGAAGATCTGCAGGCCGAGCTCCACCTCACCTATCTCTTCGTCGCCCACGACCTTTCCGTGGTGGAGCATATTTCCGATCGCGTCGCGGTGATGTATCTGGGCCGCATCGTCGAGCTCGCCGACGCCAGCGACCTCTACCGCAACCCGCGGCATCCCTATACCCAGGCGCTGCTCTCCGCCGTGCCGGTGCCGGACCCGAAAATCAAGCGCAAGCGTATCCGCCTGCAGGGCGACGTGCCGAGCCCGATGAACCCGCCGCGCGGCTGCCATTTTCACACCCGCTGCCCGATCGCGGAGGCCCGCTGCCGCGAGAGCGCGCCGGAACTGAAGCAAGGCAGCGACGGCCACTTCGTGGCCTGCCATCTGGCCTGACGATCGTCTCTGAAAAAGTAAATGGCCGGGACATGCCCGGCCATGAGAACGTGGTGTTCGAAATGTGGCACCGCCCCGGCGGCGGTTCGGGCCACAGGCGTCAGCGTGAAATACCGTTTTTGCGGATCAGGTCCGAAAGCTGGGAGAGCAGCTCGCGCAGGCGGGCGTTCTCCTCGATCAATGCATTGGTCTCGTCGGCAAGCTCGTCGCGGCGAACCGTGGGCTCGTCGCCGCGAAGTGCATTCTCAAGCAATGAAAGTGCGTCGTCCGTCGGTTCCTCAACCCAAAATGAAGGTTCTGCGCGGCGATCTCGCTTATTAAGGTGCGGATGGTCTACTCGCATGATCGATACTCCAATTTTAAAATGCGGAACTTGCCCCCAGTCGCGGTCGCGCGCGGAGAATGGGGTGAGTCGGCAGGCAATTTTGCGACTAAATTGGGATTCGCGCGAAGACGACCCCGGCGCTAAAGCGGCGTGATTGCGGCAACCCGGTGCCGGTGCCCGCGGAAATGCGGTTTAAGCCGGAAGTTTCAAAGGAATGTTGCCAATTGATAGAGCGCGTAAAGGACTTCCAGACCCATCAGGACGAGCGCTGCGATCATCACGTAGTAGCCGAAATGCATTGAAGGACTTGAAGCCAATACCTGTTGCGGCCCGTGCCAAAGCGACGCCAGACCGTGAACCAAACCCGATACACGTCGGAAGGGACAAGCCTCCGGCGAACGATGCGTCGATAAATAGAAATGAAAAGGCCTCCGCCGCCGCGGAAGTGTGCTCTTGTCGCGAACCTCTCTTGACCGGAGGCCTCTTGTTCGACGCCAGCTCGCCCTGTTCACACACCGTGGAAAATCTTTATTCCCCACAGCACGATGACGATGGCCAATACCAGCGTAGCCGCCGTCAGTACACTTTCTAAGGAAGCGACTCTCATACTAACTCTCCGCTTCCCAGCCCCGCCTAACGGTCTAGGCGATTCGTTGATTCGACTGCAATCGCACGATCACGATGCCTTGAACGTTGCTTGGCGGTTGTGTTTTACGGGTCACACACACCTGGGTATGGCATGCGCACTTCTACAGCGCTATTCGCCTTGATTTGCCCGAACATAGGAGCCGGCCGGCACCATCGCGCTGCGCCGGACTTCGGCATGCGCGGCCAAGCGGTCGTATTCTTCCGCTACCTTGAGCAGCCGTCCCTGATCTTTGGCCGCAACCGCGGCCAGTGCCCTCGTCTGCGCCGCGCGCTTACGCCAGTGATCCGCATTGGTCAGGAAATCCATCATGATCGCCCCTAAAATGGCTTGGCTCCCCAGCCCGCGCAAATGCCAGAATGTCCCGCCATACGTCGAAAATTTGGCCCAATCCGATCTGCCGTATGACGCACGCAAGGTGTGGCATATCTGCCAGGCCACGCCGCCGTTGCCTTTCGGACGCAAATTTGCCCTCGACTCAATGGAATGTTCGCCATTGAGCCCGCGACCGGGCCACCTTGTGATCAGGAACTTGTCATGAGTATCGAATATCCGCCGCATCACGGACAGGCTCTCGTCATCGCCTATCGCGGCATCGCCCGCGCCGACAACGTTGTGCCGTTGCACGAGACCGGTTTCGCGCGTCCGGCGGGGAAGCCACCCGGCGGGGACGAAAAGCTGCTCGCCGCATTGTCGCCGCTTCTCGATGAGGTCGACGGCCTCCGTGGCAATCAGGCGCAGGTCCAGGACGCGAGCAATGTTCGGCTGCTGCTCGAAGAGAACTCAAGGCTCCGACAGCTTGCGGTCAAGCTGTCAAACCTGCTCGGCGATCTTCCGAAGCAGAGCGCCTGAGATATCGCGGCGACCGGCGGCTCATGCGTAGGTTGCCGTGACGCTGCCGAACGGACCGAAATCGGCGACGTAGGTCTCGCCCGGCTTCGGCCGCAACATGCCTGTCAGCGTCCCCGTGCTGACCGTCTGCCCCGCCTTCATGCCGATGCCGGTGCGCGACAGCTCGTTGGCGAGCCAGGTCAGCGGTAGCATCGGGTGATCGAGCGCTTCACCGGCAGTTCCCTTGCGGCGCAGCGTGCCGTTGCACGTCAACAGGACTTCCTGCCTGGCGATATCGCGCGTCTTCCAGTCCGCGATTGCATCGCCGCAGACCACGACGCCACTTCCCGCGCCGTCGGCAAGGATCGCCGGCAATGGCGGAAACGCGGCGTCGTGAACAAAGCGGCATTCGGCAAGCTCGATGCCGGTATGCAGCGACACCACGGCGTCGGTGACTTCCGCGACCGAATACGGCTTCTCGCGCGGCGGCAGGTCCACCCCCAGCCGCGCCTGATACTCGACCTCCGGAATCGGGCTGCACAGCCTGGCATGCTCGACGGTGGCGGGAGATTCCATCAGCGGCGCGAACACGCGGCCATAGATCGGCGAGTCCGTATGGAGCTGGCGTTGCAGCCCCTCCTTCATCGCCGCGATCTTCCAGCCGACCACCTCCCGGTTCAGTTCCTCCTCGACCATGGCGGCGACGCGATAGGCCGTCGCGTTGTCGGGCGGCACGAGGCGCGGATCGAGGCCGCTCTGCTGCCGCCCTTCGCGGCGCAGGGTCGCGAGCAGGCGGGCGAGTTCTCGTTGCAGCGCGATCTCCATGATCTACCCCTGCACCAGGGCTACGGCCTGCTGCATCGAGACCGGCGTGTCGCCGAGCAATAAATCGATCGCTTCGCCTTCCCAGCTTTGCGCCTTGAGGCTGGTGGAGGCATGATCCGCGAGGCGATGCTCGAGCACGAAGCGCGACAGCAGCAGGCGGCGCGCATCGCCACCGCCCTGACCGAGCCGCGTACCCTCGGAAGCCAGCAGCGCGGCGGTCGTCGCATGATAGAGTTTGCCGGCGGCGATCCGGCAGAAGCGCTCGTTCGCCGGATCGGCTGCGACCTCCTCCGCGAAGCGGATGGCATCCGCCAGCGCACCGGAAAGCCGCGTCCGGAATTGGCCCGGGATTCCGGCTGCATTCTCCAGATCTCGGCCGAGCGCGTCACGCAACGCCTCGTGGCCGCGCGCCTTGCCGACCGCGCGCTGCACCGCATCCAGCGCGTTGATGTTGCTGGTGCCTTCCCAGATCAGGCCCAGATGCGCATCGCGAATGAGCCGCGCGTTCGGCCAGTCCTCGATGTAGCCGTTGCCGCCGCGGGCCTCCATCGCGCCTGTCGCAACCGTGACATTGTCGCGGCACGCCCGGTACTTTGCGATCGGCGTCAACAGCCGCAGCACCTTGTCTGATGCGGTCGCCGAATACAGCAGCGCGGACAGCGCCTGCTCGGTCGGTACCATCAGCTTGAGCAACTGCCGGCGCATCAGGGGATGGTCGATCACCGCGCGGCCAAACGCATTGCGATGCCGCGCGGCGACCATGGCCTCGTTGAGGCAGCGCCGCATCATGCCGGCAGCGCGGGCGAGATGCGAGACGCGGCTGGAATTCACCATCACCAGCATGTGCTTGAGGCCCTGATCCAGTTCGCCGAGCTGGTAGGCGACCGCCCCCTCGAACACGATCTCGCCGCTCGCCATGGTGCGGCTGCCGAGCTTGTCCTTCAGCCGCAGGATCCGGTACGAATTGCGCCGCCCGTCCGGAAGAACCTTTGGCATCAGGAACAGGCCGAGCCCGCGCCCGCCGACCACCGCGCCCTCAGGTCTTGCAAGCAACACCGAGAGCTCGGCATCGACGTTGGAGCAGAACCATTTCTCGCCCCACAGCTTCCAGTGCTCGCCGTCGCGGACGGCGGTGAGTTCGGCCGCTCCGACATCGGAGCCGCCGGCCTTCTCGGTCATGAACTGCGCGCATTTGAGAAGCGTGGCTGGATCCTGGCTCCACATCCGCTCCAGATAGCGCTGCCGCAGTTCATCCGTTCCGAAGCGGCGCACCAGTTCGGACGAACTGTCGGTGAGGTTGACCGGGCACAGCAGCCCGAACTCGGCCTGCGCAAACAGATAGTGAAAGACGTACTTTGCGATCGGCGGCATCTTCGACGGCCAGCCCATCACGCCAGGGCGGTTGCACATCGCATGCATGCCGAACCTGCCGAAGGCGATGCTTTCCATCTCGCGATAGGCGGGGTGATATTCGACCCACTCCTCGTCACGGCCATAGCCGTCGCGCGGATGCAGCACCGGCTGGTGACGCTCGGCCTGATCTGAGAGATCGTGCAGCCGGCCGCCGGCGAGTTCGCCGAGTTCCTCAAGATGCGGCGCAAGATGCGCCAGCAGCGGCACCTCCATGTAATGCGGCAGCAGATCGCGAAGGCCCCGGTCGACCGAATAATAGTTCAGCCCGCGGCAGGTGGGCGCCAGCGCTTTGGAGCGGCGGGCCGACGCATCGCGGCCGGCCTGATCGACGTGAACGTTCATGGGCGTCTCCCTCGGCTTCTTCCGCGGCGTGGACCGGCCACGCGCGGCGGCGATGCCCGGCGTAGGCCCTCCGTCCTGTCGGCGCAAACGACTTCTTGGGATGGCGGCTTGAGCCAGACTCAACGGTCCGGACCGCCCCCCCAACCCCGTCACGTCAAATGCCCTGCCGGTTTTCGGGGCGGTTCTTTTCCACTAAACTCGCGCCATGGCATCACGACGACTTCCACCCCTGCATGCGGTGCGGGCGTTCGAGGCCGCGGCGCGGCACCTGTCGATCACGCGCGCCGCCGACGAACTGAACGTCACCGTCGGCGCCGTGAGCCGGCACGTTCGCGCGCTCGAGGCACGCATGGGGACCGCCCTGTTCCTGCGCGGCTCGCGCGGCCTCGTGCTCACCTCCGCGGGGAAGACCTTTGCCGAGTCCGCCCGCGAGGCGCTGGACCGGATCGCCGATGCCGCCGACGGATTGCGCCTGCGGCGTTTCAGGCGCCTGTCGATCGGCGTCTACGGTTTCTTCCTCTCGCGCTTCCTGCTCCCGATCTGGCCGACGCTCAATGCCGCCTATCCCGAGTTGGAGATCGACCTGCACGCCAGTTCCAACCCGCTCGACCTGCTGCCCAGCCGCTACGATGCCGTGATCGCGGTTTCCGACGGGCTGCCGCGCGCCGGCCTTGTCACCCACTCCGTCATGCCGATCGCAACCGTGCCGGTTTGCGCGCCGCAATTCGCCGCGAGCGGCAAGGTCGATTTCGCGTCGATCCCGCTGCTGCATGCGCGGCCGCGTCCGGACGACTGGCGGAGATGGCTCGACCACGCGCAATTCGCCGACGTTCCCGTGCAGGGCGGCAGCAGCTTTGAAAGCCTCAGCCTCACGATCGAGGCCGCCGCCGCCGGCATGGGCGCTGTGATCGCCATCGACGGCCTGCTCGCGCCGGACCTTGCGCGCGGCGATCTGGTCAGGGCGCATCCGATCGTTCGGCCGACGCGCCGGCAGTTCGTGCTCGAATACGAGCAGCGCATGGCCGACGATCCCGCGCTGACGGCCTTCGTCGCCTGGCTCAATGCAGCACGCCACCAGCAGCCGCCGAACAGGCCCGCGTCGAAGACTGTGGCCGTGAAGGCGCGCGCAGAACACGCGCGCTGAGAGTTGGCCACTGGCGCCCGCGCCGAGGTGAACTATATCAGGACGACCATCATCACATCATGGCCCCGCACTGCCTTGCTGAAATCCGCAGTCCTCTTTCTGGCGTTGATGTTTTTCCCGATCGGCCTGTCGGCCGGGCGCTACTGGCTTGGCGAAAGCCGGGGCAACTGGCAGACCGCGGACCGTTCCAGCGCCGGCCTGCTGCCGCTTCCCTCGCAGCATCGCGAGGCGGTCATCCGGGTTTACGGCGCGCGCACCGTCCGCTGGAAGGCGATCTTCGCCATCCACACCTGGATCGTCGTCAAGGAAGAGAACGCGCCGAGCTACACCCGCTACGACTATACCGCCTGGGGCGAGCCGATCCGCGCCAACGGCTTCGCTGCGGATGCGCGCTGGTTCGGCGCCGTCCCCGAAACCATTGCTGCGGTCGACGGCGCGGAAGCCAGCCGGCTCATTCCAAAGATCCGTCACGTCATCGAGAATTACAGGTTTCGCGCCCTTGGCGACTACAATGCGTGGCCGGGGCCGAACTCCAACACCTTCGTCCAGGCCGCCCTCGATGCGGTCCCCGAAATCAGGGTCGTGCTGCCGCCGACCGCGGTCGGCAAGGACTATCCCTATCGCGGCGAATGGCTCGGGCTGACAGCGTCAGGTACCGGGATCTACGCGTCGCTCGGCGGCTATCTCGGTCTCACCGCCGGATGGGTCGAAGGTCTGGAGATCAATTTCCTCGGCGCGGTGCTCGGGCTCGACATTCGCCGCCCCGCGCTGAAGCTGCCCGGCCTCGGCCGATTGGGAATGACCGCCGGGATCTGACGATCAAAGCGCCAGGCTTACTTTTGCGACCCGCGCAACAACCAGTTCGGAACGGGATCCAGCGGCGTGCGATAGATCTCGTCGTCGTTCTCGTCCACGACGCGCACGAAGCAGTCCTTCGAACGCAGCTCCGGCTTGAGCGTGCGCAGTTCGCTCGCCAGTGCATCGGCGCGATCGGACGCGACGGCACGATCCTCCAGGATCATGCCGCCCTGATTCTTGGGCTGGCCGTCGACCAGCAGGCCGAAATAATAGAATGGCATCAGTGAAGCCCCGAACGGTTCGTTGAAGATATTGGCGTCTGGTAGAAGGAAACTCCGCCTTCTTCTCGTACGGCTATCTGATTTCCGGGTTTCACAAAGTGAGGATGCTCACTCCCGATGCGATGGGCGATGAGGCTGGCATGCTTCCTCGCCTCGGCTCGGGATGAGCATTCGTGGCCCACGAAATCGATCGCTGAAAGCTCCCCGATCAGATCGAAATAATATCTCTTCATGGCGTTCAAACGTCCGCAATTCCCGACGGTTCCACACCGCTGCTTCAGGCGGAAGGCATGCCTGACGCTGGATGATCTCAAAAGCACCCAGCTCACCTGTTCTGAGCACGGCCGCTGGGTGTCAGTTGAACCGGCGGGTTTTTACGCTCCCGCCTGTTCCTTAGATGGGTCGGACGCATCGGGGTGCAATGAGATTAAGCAAATGTAAGCCGCTCAACACGCGCCGCGCGAAGCGCACCTGCGACATTCTTTCACTCGCCAATTGACCGGGAAAATGCTTGCACACTAAAGGGTCGAGATTCCAGGAATGACTTATTTGATTTTCGCCCGCGACGGCACCAGCCGCATCGTTCTGAAGCGGGAAAGTCGCGACGCCGCCGAGAAGAAGGCACGCGAGCTGAGTGAATTCGGCTGGTTCGAAGTTCAGATTCAGGAAGAGCCGCAGGTTGAAAGGTCCGGGTGTTCGGGGAAATAACTGACGCATCGTATGTCGCATCGTGCTGACCGCTCTCTCACCGCGACAGCCACGCGTCACTTCGCCCCGGCCTTCTCCAGGATCGCGACCATCTCGCGATAGGAGCGGCTCTGCGCAAGCCTGAGCGGCGTCGATCCGTTGCCATCGGCGATATTGACGTCGGCGCCGGCCTCGACAAGCGCGCGCAAGGTGTCGGCGTGGTTCTTGCCGCCGTCGCCGAGCACGATCGACTCGATCAGCGCGGTCCATTGCAGATTGTTGACGTGGTCGAGCGGCGCCTTGGCCGCAATCAGCGTCCGCACGACTTCGGCATGACCGAGATGCGCGGCTGCGATCAGCGCGGTGCCGTCGTAGCGGCTGGTGACGGCCTTCGGATTGCCGCCGCCGTCGAGCGCGATCTGCAGCATCGTCACATCGTTGGCAACCGCTGCAATGGTGATCATGTCATAGCGGTCGATCTCCAGCCGGTTCGGATCGGCGCCGAGGCGGATCAGCGCGCGCGCCGCATCGTGCTGCTTCTGATAGGCCGCGACATGCAACGGCGTGCGCTGACGCGCGTCGACCGCTTCCTTGTCCTCCCCACCCGCGATGCGCCGTACGATATCGTCGACATCGCCCCGCGCCGCCGCCGCATGCAACCCGCCATAGGCGCGCAACTCGGCTTCCGTCGGTGCGACCTGCGCCGACGTGGGCTGCGTGGTCAGGAAGGCGAGGAGAAGGGCGGCGATGAAATGCATCATGAAACGCTCCGGCCGTTGGCCGTCAATCCGTCCGCCATCGACCGAAGCCAACCGACCGAAGCCAACCGACAATGTCGTGACCGTCCCAGATTTCGCTCGCAACCGACGGTCACTCGATTTCGCTCGTCGCGATGAGGACGTCTGTTATGTAGCCAAGAATAGGCTCGTCCGGCTTTCCGATTGCCGTGACGAATACGTCGCGGCAATCCTTTTTCTTGTGCATAGCCGCTTTCGCATCGCCGAGCGTCGCGGTGCGCCCGACGAATGCAGCCGAACTCTTGATGATGGCTCGCATCTCGGGTTGTTGGTTGAAAAGGTCGGCCAACGTCAGATCCTTAAGCTCTGTAGAAAGCCCCTTGGTGATTTGTCGCGCGATAAAACGGTCGAGCATGCTTCGATGCGCGATGTAAACCAGCCTATCTTCGCAGTTCACGAACGGAATACGATTGAAGCGCTTTTCGTCAAGCTCACGAAGCAAGTCCAGAAGCTTGACGCCGTTCTCGTCGCCCTCCTCCAGCACCCTGCAGAACATCTCGCGCCGGGGCACCATACGTGACGTCACGGACGTAGATTCCAACACGTTGAACGGGTAGAAGTACACGTCGAACTGCATGACGCCACTTGAGGGAATGCTTCTGACGCGCGTTAGGACGGGTGCGTGCAATCGGTCGTCACTGCCCGGCATGGCGGCCCATTTCAAAATCGGAAACTGCCACTGCACCGCCCTTGCGATCTGGTCCGTGAGGCTTTCAAGCCACGCCTCTGAAACCTCGGGATGGGCGACTCGCCAGACACGGAAAAGCTCGTCCAAAGTGAGCATCTCCCTGAACCTTGCCATCCCAAGAGCGATGTGGCCTCTCTGTCGCACTCGCTGACAGTGGCTTCCGTGCGTATCGCGCTGCGCCGTTCCTCCGGGACAGCGTCTGCGATGCGTTTGGCTGTCGCGGCTGCAAGCTGCAACTGCACGTATGGGTGCGCCGGCCATTCTTCGATGCCGCCTTCAGGCAGCACGGCGCGCAGGTCATCGAGGAATCTGGTCGCCACCGCTGCGACCTTCGGGTCGTTCCTCTCGTAACCGGTGATAGGTTCGTGCCCCGGCGGGAGAAATTCCGGGTCGGTCATGAACTGCCTGACGAACTTTTCGACGCTTGTGCTCTGGCGGGTATCCACGTGGACCTGGCCGGCGAACAATTCAGGTGCGCTGCTGCTGCATTGGAACACGATGACGCTAGTGTCCGGGCTTTCGGGATGGGTTGCGACGCCACACTCCCACATGCAATAGCCCCAGTCGCTATCTGGGTTCGTGTAGATGAGAATAACGGCGCTTGCCTCCCACAGAGCCTTTCGCAGTTCGGAATTGAGGTGCCTAGCGATTCGCGGTCCGGACGCGGAAGGATCGGACGATTGGAACACGCGCATCCTCCCGCCGCTCTGCTCGGTAATGAAGCTCCTGACGACGTTCGCGATGGCGCGGTCCGAATGTTTGTGACTAATGAAGATCAAAGGTTCGGGCATGGGTCGACCTCCCAATAGCCGCGGTCGCCAGCACCCCTCAGGCTGCTGGCTTCTGAGAAGAACCGCAGCAATCATGCGTCACCGCCGTCCTATACGCAAGCGTCGCGTGCATCACCATTAATCGCAAGCATAAGGCGAGATTGACCAGACCGAGGCAAGAGGATTTCACCCTCGACGAGGACACAATTGAATAAACAAACGTTCACTGCGGATGTCTGCCGCTACCCAAGGGCCATCTGGGCAAGGCGCGAAGCGATCCGAACGCGATCGACGATGCCGACGAAGCTGCCGTTCCGCACGAGCAACAGGAACGGCGCTTGGCGCCGGACGATATCCGAATGAGGCACCAGATTGCCCGGCGCGCCCAGTTGTTCGATCGCCTCGCCTTGCTGCCTGATGCCTAGTTCGCGAAGCGAAGTGGGATTCACAACAAGTTTGAAATCCATCTCCGATCGGCCAAATACCTCGAGGCCTGCAGAAATGTAGTTTGCGATCACACAGTCGACAGGACTCTGGAATTGACAGGGCAACTCACGGCTCTTTTGATATGCCGCTTCGAGCTTCGGATACGCTTTCGCGAAGGCGCGGCGCACTTCCATGGGTGGGGCCATGAGTTCGACTCCCCCATCCGCATTGAGCACCAGCATCTGCTTGATATCGGTGAAGTCGGATGCGAGCGCAGCCGCAAGGTGAAGACGGGTGTTCCACCAAGGCTTCGGGCCGAGAGAAAGAGAGACGAACTCAACCGATCTCAACGCATCCATTTGCGCGCCGATATTTGGAAGGAACGATGGCCCGAACTCAGCCGCCGACTGGACGTCGTTCAATGGCTTCACATCCTCCGCCCGTTTGGTCGCTTCATATTGAAACAAGGACACCAGTACGTTCTTGGCCAGATTGTCCGGGGAATGAAAAAAACCGGCCCACTGTTCCTTCGTGAGCGTGTTGCGAAGATCCCGGATTCGCTGCCCCTTATCCGACTCCTGTTCGGCATCGCGGTGCTTGCTTGACCATGGAGCATTGTTGTCCAATAAAAAAATGAAGCGCGGCTTCGACGCGGCACCTGCTGCGCGATACTCGAGTTCGGTGATAGATCGTCCCTCGGGATTGTTGTCCTCCGGTACGTAACCATAGCGCCAGGCGAAAATTCCGACATAATAGTCCGCCTTTGCGACGTCCGACTCGCATGCGGCCTTCGGCCGATCATCGCGCGCCGCATAGCGCTCCATCCAGTCGACATCGTAACCGCAGTTGCGAAGGGCGTCGGCTGCGACAGTACGGAATTCTTCCAAGTCACCGATTGTCGATGAGAGATAGACCCGCCTCATTTGACGCTCCCTCAATTGAGATGCGCAAGATGACCGGCAACTGCTCATTCTGTGCAAGCCGAAGGCTTCGTATCAACAAATATCAATGGACCTTCGTGCGAGGTGTAACCTGTCTCACATTTTGCTTCGTTATCGTTTGGAATTTTTATCTGGTTTGGCTGGATCGTATCCAGCGACGGGCCGTTGGTCAGAACCGCCCGTTCGCATTTTCTGGCAGATTTCGCAGACACAAGAGCGCGGCATGAGCCGTCAAACCATTACGCAGGGAGTGCCGGCGTGCCTCGGCTGTATCTGTATGCTCGTGTGCCCTTTGCTTTGCGCATGTCGCACACGAGACCGCGGGTGCAGCACGCACCCGGCATTCCCTGCCCCCTCCGTTTTTCTGAGGGTGGAACCGGCAAAGCCCTGGGCGTCATGCGCCTGCGGGAACGCAGGCCTGTGTCCGGATTTTGAAGGGGAAACGGCGGTTGACTCGGGAACCGCCAGCAATCAGAAAAAGCCTGAAATATGAACGGCAAGCGTAATGGTCGGAGTGGCAGGATTCGAACCTGCGACCCCTGCGTCCCGAACCCGGTTATCAGGCGGGAAACCGTTGAAAGTCAAGAGGTTTAGCTTCTCCTCGCCTCCGCTTAAACGCATTCGTTCCTGATGTAGCCGGGGTTATGCCGGGGTTGCAACTTCACGCAGAAATCAGCTTTCTCCCTCAGCTTATCGCTGGACAGTTGCAACGATCTCATTCCGTTTGAGATAGTGACTGATGGTAGTGTCAGGCATCCGAGTTTACGGAATTGGGCAAGCGGCCCGTATTCGGCTTCAAGTCAGCGTGGCCTTTAGGCAAGTCATGCGACTGCGATCCCGTTAAGCGCTGACCAGTGTTTATAGAACATCAAAATCTGGACCAGGGCTGACGCTCCGTTGGGAGCGTTCTGACGGATCATGTGAAACTTGCTGCTGAGTAAGCCATCATATTGAAAACTTGGCACCAACGGCTTGGGGCCGTCGGGACGGCTCACGCGCACCGACGGCCACAGCAGGCCGCTTGCTCCTTAAAAAGGTCGGCGACCGACATAGGCCAACGAACTGGCATGCGTTTGGTTGCGACACGGCCGAGTGGGGTGGCTCCAAAGAAAATCTGTCCTTACACTGCCACTCTCGCCAAAAGCGGCCGGTCGCGCCCAACTTATCTGACTAAGTCACAGAGAGCTTTTGGTTTGCAAATGAGAGCCTAGCGGTGGTTATTCGCCAACCTCCCGTGTCCTACGTCTACAATGTCAGTTTGAAGTGCAATCCTCCCAAGGAACGATCCCCAACATCGTCAGTTCACTTAGCGGCTGCAACATTTCCCTGGATCTTCCGGATTTCGTGCACGCCCTTCCCGAGTGCCATACATGACCTCAGCCCACACAGGCCGACGCCGTCGTTCTTCCCTACCCCTTCGACGTCGCCAAGCAAGGTCGCCTTTAGCAGCAGCTTCTGCGATTGCGATCGGAACATTGGCCGCAATGGCGTTGGTCAATCGTCATCTTGCGAAGAAGGCAGAGCGCGATAATCCGGCTGCAGGACGGATCCTCAATGTCAACGGCGTTAGGCTGCATTTCGTTGAACGAGGCTCAGGCGAGCCACTGATTCTTTTGCACGGCAATGGGAGTATGATCGAGGATTTCCAATCCAGCGGTTTGATCGATCTTGCGGCAAAGCAGTTTAGGGTCATTGTTTTCGACCGTCCCGGCTTCGGTCACAGCGACCGGCCGCGCAACGTGATCTGGACGCCCGACGCCCAGGCAGAACTGATCAAGCAGGCTCTTGCAGGGCTCGGCGTTTCGAACGCTGTCGTTCTCGGACACTCATGGGGCGCATCCGTCGGTGTTGCGCTGGCTCTAAAATTTCCGGATCTGGTGCGCGGCCTGGTCCTCGCCTCTGGATACTATTATCCGACTGCGAGGCCCGACGTCATCGCGATGGGGGCGCCATCGTTACCCCTCATCGGCAACATCCTCAGTCATACCCTGTCTCCCATGATCAGCCGCGCAATTTGGCCCCTGATGATGGCGAAAATCTTTGGTCCCCGATCCATGCCAGAAAAATTTGCCGCCTTTCCAAAGGAGATGGCCCTGCGACCTTCGCAAATCCGTGCATCCGCCGCGGAGTCGGCCCTGATGATCCCGGACGCGTTCAAGCTGCGCAACCAGTATGCGAATTTGAAGATGCCAGTCGTCATCATCGCAGGCCAGGATGACCATTTGATAGACATCGACACGCAGTCGGCCCGGCTGCATTCTGATATTCCGCAAAGCAAGTTCCACCGAATTGCCGGACACGGCCATATGATCCAGCAGACAGCTACGGATCAGGTTATGTCGGCGATACAGGACGTGACGCGCAGCGCATCGCAACTTGAAGCAGCGGAATAGTTGAGGTGGGCGGAGCAATGCCCAACTTTCCTATAGCCCCAGAGCTTCAACCAAACCGACCCGAAGAGTCGGTGAAGTCTCGCGAACTGAACATTGTGAAGATTGCAGCAGCTCTGGTGACTGCCGCGATCCTCATTGCAGGTCTGTACTACGGTCGCGACATACTGATACCGCTTGCGATCGCCTTCTTGATCACTTTCGCGCTGAATCCTCCGGTCACCTGGTTTGTCCGACGAGGCCTTCCCCGACTGCTCGCGACGATTCTGGTCATGGCGACAGTCGTGTGCGCTCTGCTAGGACTAGGCGTCATCCTTGGGGCCCAGGTCCGTTCGATCGCGGTCGAACTGCCGGCCTATCAATCGACAATACTGACGAAGCTGTCGGATCTGCGTCAGAATCTCAAAGCACCGGGCTTGTTCGACGGCGTGCTGAAAACCGTGGCACGCGTGCAGAAGGAAGTGGAGTCAACGAACGACAAACCCGCGGAGGGTCCCCTTCCGCAGCGCGTCGAGATCGTCCCCACGCCACAAACACCGTTCGAGCAGGTATTCGCCTGGCTCGTGCGGTCAGCGGAGCCCCTGGCCACTGCCGGCATCATCCTGATCTTCGTCTTTCTGGCACTGCTGGATATCGGCGACCTTCGCGACCGGTTAATGCGCCTGCTGGGTGGGAACTTCCATCGCTCGACCGATGCCGTCGAGGAGGCTGGCGCGCGGATCAGCAGATACCTTTTGATGCAACTATTCGTAAACGTCAGCTACGGCGTGCCATTAGCTGTAGGCCTCTGGATTATCGGTATACCTGGCGCCCTGTTGTGGGGCGCCGTCGGCGCGGTCATGCGCTTCGTCCCCTATGTCGGCCCGCTGATTGCGGCGATATTTCCGATCGCGCTCGCCTTTGCCGTCGATGGCGGCTGGAGTATGCTGCTTTGGACTGTTGCGCTGATCGTTATCCTCGAGTTGACAAGTAACAACATCGTCGAGCCGCTGCTCTATGGTTCGAGCACGGGCCTGTCGGCCATAGCTCTGATTACCGCGGCAATATTGTGGACAGCGCTTTGGGGCCCCGTGGGTCTGATCCTCTCCACCCCTCTCACGGTTTGCCTACTCGTGCTTGGGCGCAATCTGCCGCAACTGCGCTTCCTGGACACGATGCTCGGCTCGACGCCCGCACTGGACGTTCCAGCCCGTATTTATCAGCGGCTGATTGCAGATGATGCCGACGAAGCTGTCGAGATCACAAACGCCGAGATCGAAAGGTCTTCGGTCATCTCATTCTACGATGCAATCGGAATCAAGGTCCTTCGTCTGGCGAGTGAGGAGTATCTTCACAACGCAAGCGCCGAGCACCGTCTGCGTCTGGCGAGCGGAATGGATTCCCTGCTCGACGACATAAGGGATGATTTCCCGCCCTCACTGAGCCCGGAGGTAAAACCCAGTGTCTTGTGTATCGGGGGAAAGTGGGAGATCGATGCCCTCGCCGGCAAGATGCTTGCCCATGCGCTCGCTTTTGAAGGGATCGCCGCAGTCTCCCAACCCGCAGCAAGCGTCAATGCCGATTATCTGGCCAACCTCGACCTGAAGGGGGCGGACATTGTCTGCCTCAGTTACTTTACGCCGAATCCAGCCATCCCCGTTCGGCACGCCTGCCGGCGTCTGCGAAGACGATCGCCGAATTTGCGCATCGTCCTGGCGCTGTGGAATGCCCCACCGGAACTGTTGACGGATGAATCCCTTGCAGCGCTCAAGGCCGACGCGGTTGTGACTTCGGTCGAAGAGGCGGTTCGTCGCATTCATCGGATCGCCGCGCCCGAGGAAGCAAGGGCAGCCCAGCAAGCGCCCTTACCGGACAATGATGCAGAGCGTGTCAACGCGCTCAAAGCCACCGGCGTCCTGGAGGGTGACAAACGTGAAGCGTTGGATGCACTGGCCAAACGCGCGGCCGACGTTTTCAACACCGACCTTGC
This sequence comes from Bradyrhizobium sp., assembly GCF_036735945.1. GTDB lineage: Bacteria > Pseudomonadota > Alphaproteobacteria > Rhizobiales > Xanthobacteraceae > Bradyrhizobium. The sequence goes on from NZ_DAINNI010000019.1 coordinate 31,755, forward strand.
CGTAATTACGACCATCGATAAGGACCGCGAATACTTTGTCGGACAAAGTGGCAAGTTACCAAATGCCATTACCGACGATACAGGCACGTTGCTGCCGATGGACCGCGAACACGCAATCTGCAACTATGTTGTGGCTGACCAGGAGACGCTCGTGGTTTCGGATATCGAGCGCGACCCGCGCTTTGCCGATAACGAGACGATAGAGCAATGGAACATGCGCTTTTATGCCGGCGCGCCGCTACGCACCGCCGGCGGTCTGATTATTGGAGCGCTCTGCATTCTCGACGCCGAACCCCGTGCCTTGGAAGAAAACGAAGTCGCATTGCTTGAAACGATGGCGGCTGACGTCGTCGCCACAATTACAACGAGTGATGCGACAGAAGAAGCGTCGGTGAAATCTTCGCCCGCTTCCGCATCAGCCACAGTCGGGCAGCCGGTCCCGCCGTAGCGTGCGCTAATCAACAGTCGCTTTATCGACCGGCATTTTGAGGGCAGACAGGTCGGCTATGGCTGCAGACACGTCGGCTAGGGCTAAAGTGCCTCCGCTAAGTCAGTCGAACGGCCAAATGTTAGCTTCGCTTCGTCTTGCGCTCTTCCCAACTCCCTTTGTTCTGCGGACAGATCCAGCACAGTGAATGGACCGCCGGCGCGGCAATTGTAACATCGGCTGCCAAGCCGATCCGGACAAGACTTAGCAGGTAAGCCCATCAACGCGGGAGCGAATGATCGAGGAAGAAGCGCAGCATTTCCCTCGTCGCGTCCGGCCCTCGCGGATCCGTATATGAGCCGGCCGGGCTGCCTCCCGACCAGGCGTGGCCGGCACCATGAACATTCCATTGCTCGGAGACGACGCGCCCGCCGGCGTCGATCAGGATCGTGCGGGTATAGGCGTGCCCGTCACGCACTCGTCCATCGATGACTTTTGCTTTCGCTCTGGCCGCCTTGGCGGCCTGCTCGACAATTCGGTCTCCATTGTTCGGATGCACGGTGGTGTCGCGGTCGCCATGGAAGACGATGGTCGGTACGGACGGGCCACCATCCACGATTTCTCCGCCACCCTGCCGCATGGCGGCGAACGCGGAGGGCAGGTCACGTGCGGCGCCACACGCCAGGCCTGAGTGAATTCCAACGGCCGCATACAGATCGGCATGCGTCGCTGCCATGATGGCGGCGGCGGCCCCGCCCGCCGACAACCCCGCCACGTAGACGCGCTTCGGATCTATCGGATAGTTCCGCATGATCTGCCGGGTGATGCCCGCGATCAGTGATGGCTCGCCGCCGTCCCGCTGCTGGTCTCCCGTGCGAAACCAGTTCCAGCATTTCGACTGGTTGGCCCCCCTGGGCTGCTCCGGATAGACCACGAAGCAGTTCTGTTCTTCCGCCAGGAAATTCATCCGGGTGCCCGCCGCGAAGTCATCTGGCGACTGGGTGCAGCCGTGAAGCATGACTACCAGGGGAAACAGTTGTCCTTGAGTGCGGCTCGGGACGAACAGCTTGTAGGTGCGGCTTCCAGCCGCGCCGCAGAAAGTGCCAGCGATGAACCTTGTGTCCGCGGGTGCGATATCCCTCGCGGAGGGCGACGGGCGCGTCATCGGACCGCGCAGATCAAGCCCGGAGAGCTCACGCATGCCGTCGAGTGGCGCGACGCTTTTGCGGTGTCGCCCGAAAGCGGCCGTTTTGCGTGTGGTTTGTCGGCCTTCCCTTTCTTCGACGACGCTGGCCTTCAGCTCGATGGTCGGTGGCTCGAGCCGCGCCGGCGCGTCACGTGTAGTGCCGCCGGACGCTCCTGCTACGCTCTCGCCCCGCAGCATACGCTGCAGGAGGGCGGTGGCCTCGGCCAATTGGCCCGCGCGCGTGAGGCGCGTGGCCTCGCGAACTATGTTCTGGTCCAGCATCGCATTACCTCGTTCTGTCGGCGAGAGCGGCCTTGACCGCGGGAGTGGCATGCAGAGCTCCGAGCACCGAAACCGAAGCAATGGTGGCACGGGCCAGGTCGGGCGTGACGTCGTGGGCGATGGTAGCCAGGCCGAGAACGTTGATGTGCAGTACCTCGCCGGCGCGCTGCGCCGCTTCGAGATCCGCGCGGCTGTAATTCCGCAGCCCCAGGTCCAGGCTTTTTCGGACGGTCGACTGCTTGACGACGTCCGCGTGCCGTTCAAGCTGGTTGCGGATCGCCGTCCGGATGAAATCGGTCCGGTTGGAATAGAACCCTTCCTGCACCATTAGATCGACCTGACCCAAGTCGACGTAACCGAGGTTGATCGTGACTTTTTCGGTTTCGGGCGGCCTTGGCCGAAGCTCCCGTACGTGATCCACCATAATTGACCATCCAAGCACCATCTGCATGGATGGTATATGGATGTCCCAGTCGTCTGTTCAAGTACCTGGCTGGTCGGGACGGGTTCTATTCGCCGCCAAAAAAAAAGACGACCCGCCGAAGCGGGCCGTCTCGATATTTGTTAGCGCAGCGTCCCGCCGTATAACTGCCGCTCTTTGCGAACCTCCTCCGCCCCATAAGGTGCGCTGGCCGGATCGAACGATTTCCACCCGGACTTTTGCCACGCAGCACTCCGTTCACGCAGGTTGACGGCCGACTCGTTCAATATTGAATCAAGGCGGGACTGGTCGGCGTCCGCGACACGCGCCGACACCAGCGTGCCGCCGCGGCGGACGCCTTCTGCGTAAGAGTGAGCGTCCTCTGCTGAAACGCCTGCCTCCGTGAGCGCACCCACAATACCGCCGGTAGCTGCTCCAGCGGCCGCGCCGACTGCGGTCGCGGCCAGCCAACCCGCTGCGACCACGGGTCCGAGGCCGGGGATCGCCAACAAGCCAAGCCCGGCAAGCAAACCGGCAGCGCCACCTACACCCGCACCAATGCCGGCGCCCTTCCCGGCACCTTCGGCGCGATCGTCGACGCCGTCGCGGTCGCGGTCGACTTTTTTGTCGGTGTTGAACCAGCTGTCTGAATTATTGGCGACGATGCTGATGTCCGAGTGCGGCACGCCTGCGGATTCGAGCCGCTGAACAGCTTGCTGAGCATCGTTGTGGCTATCGTAAAGACGCGAAATTGTAACCGTCATGCTAAATATTCCTTACTTGGCCGTGTTCACGTTGCCTTGGAAATCGACGCTTACCGAAGTGGCTGTCCCGCCTTTACTGGCCTTGCCGCGCCAGACGCCATTGTCGTCTTTCTTCAATTCGGAGACGCTGGTAAAGCCCGCATCCTCGATCTTTGATTTGGCTTGTCCTTCGGTGAAGCTGTTGCGACCCGCGACGGGGGCGTTTGAGTTGTTTTGACTGGGGCTGTTCACCGCGCTGTTATTTGGTCCGGATTGTGCGGCAGGATTTTGAGCCGAGGCCGCGGTCGCTGCCAACAACCCGATACAAATGAAAAGAAGTGAGCGCTTCATCGTTTTCTCCAGAGTTCAGGAGCGGGCCTAATCTCCCGCCGTACCTTTAGTTCCTCGGCGGGAGTTCAGCTCGTTGCTTCACGCCGAGTATCTCAAGCTCTCGACATCGTCGATCATTGGAGGCTGTTCGCACCATCACATTGCGCTGCAAGCCCGCCATAAGCGGCTTCCTCTCAAGAGTCAAATCCAAGATGGCCTTGAGACGAATGCCGAGAAAATTGGATGACGAGAAGTGTCGTATTGCGCTTGCCTTGGAACTTAGCCCGACAAGGGGGATTGCCCCATGCAATCCCACCACCAGCGGAGAACACCATGGCCAAGATGAAGAAGCTCGAGGATCTGTTTCACGACACGCTCAAGGACGTCTACTTCGCCGAGAAAAAGATACTCGCGAGCCTGCCGAAAATGGCAAAGGCCGCGCAGCATTCCGGCCTCAAAGCTGCCTTCGAGAAACACCTAGGCGAAACCGAAGGCCAAATCGATCGATTGGAACAGGTCTTCGCGGAGATCGATAAGAAGCCGACGGGCAAGACTTGTGATGCCATCGTGGGCATCACCAAGGAAGGCCAGGAGATCATGGACGAATACAAGGGCATGCCGGCGCACGACGCGGGGCTGCTTGCCGCAGCGCAGGCCGTTGAACACTACGAAATGACTCGGTACGGCACGCTTCGCACCTGGGCAGAAGAACTCGGCTACACCAAGTCGGCAAAGTTGCTCCAGCAGACCCTCGACGAAGAGCGTGCGACTGACGCCGCTCTAACCAAACTTGCCACGGCGGTCATCAATCTGGACGCCGAAAAAGACGAAGCAGCATAATCCACTGGAGCGCCGCCCCACCAAATGGAGCGGCGCGGCCTGACCGATCGACTGCCCCATTCCCATCCGCGCATGTGGGTCAAATGAGAACGGTGCAACAGTCCGTAGACCTTCATCAATGCGGATGCCGCTGCATTGATGGCCGAGTGAAGTCTGGATGACCACAAATGAATGCTACCACTCCGTTCAAAGGAATGCCTAATGGCCAACAATAACAATCCAAACGAGAAGCAGCCCGGCGAAAACCCGGAAGGGAAGTACCACTTCAATCCCGGCAATATGGCCGGAAAAAAGCCCGGAGATGCGGAGCAGACTGCTGAAAACCGTGGCAGACCTCATGAGCCTAAGCCCACGGAAAAGCCTGCCGATTAAGAGACGGTTTGCTGCCGAAGCAGTTATTACGTAGCTGAAATGGGGCGATAATGCGCGCTTCCTGCTTATCTCTCGTGCGCGTGGCTAAACAGTGCTTGATTGGCCAAGCGTTTGCTTGCTCGGCATCGTCGGATGAGCGCTAAGCCTAGCGCATTGGAATGGCTGCCCCGGCTCCCCCTGCCGGGGCAGTTCCGAAGAGAGAAAAGAGATCCGACGAACAGATCGAAGAGAACGAAATGCACAAGTATAGAGACTGACCCTACGCCCGCGAAACTTCTATCCCGCTGGAATGAGGAGAAGCCAGAAAGGCAAAGCCTGAGGTCCAGTCAACGGAAGGCAATCCGGAAGATCCTCAGAGCGTCCAGCGGCGGCTGAGAAGCAGGACGCTAAGTGACGCATTAAGGGCCGCCCGGTGATACGCCTGCCGCCGCTTATTGTGGTGGTCTGTGATCAGCGTCGGCGCATGGACGAACGCCAGGCAAGGTACACGGAAAACTTGCTGAATTTGTCACGCATCACCCTAGACTGAGAAAATGACGGTCCTATCGATAGAGTACCCCTACTGGCTAATGATAGTTGGCATTCTCCTGTTTATGTTGGGGCGTGTCGGACTCGCCTTGCGCCAACGAAGCGTTGACTCTGACCCACTCGCAAATGCAGCTGATCAAGAGCCGTCAGAGCGAGAGGCGGACGTGAACGAGGTCGAGGCTTACAATCGCGTGGCGAAGGAGAAGCGAAAAGAGCGGTGGGCTCGAAATTCCCCCGATGAGGACCCGATTGAAATTCACGGCGCGAAATGATGGTGCGCTGTGATCAGTACCTTCACTTCAGAGGACCGATCGATCGGCGCTGGTGCGTACAAGTCCGCGGCAGCCTCACAGACACCTAGTCGGGGTGCAGAGCAACTTTCTTCGCTTCAAGTTCGGTTATGAGCTGCTCTACTGCCTTACGGACTTGCTCATCGCTGGTTTGGCTCTGGAGCCATTCATTCGGAGAGCGCCACACGGTATTTGTAAGCGGTCTGCGGAACCGATCGCCGCAATGTTTGGGAATCTCAGGTTCTGGGCCGCGCACTAATTGCTCTGCCGCGCTTCAACGGCCTGGGCCAATCTCAGCCAGTCTTCAGCGACCAGTAGCCATGCCTTGATGTCGACCGGGTTGGCGGTGGATTGAGCATGTAATAGCGCATCCTGGGCTTGCTGCCGAAACCTGATGGCATCATGCGCGGCCATGCCATGAGCGTAGTCGCCGGCTTTCCCGACGGCCCTCACTGCGGGGCCAGCAGGCCGGGGGATGAAAGCCAAGCATCGATTTGAGACGCGGTTTCGGCCTCTCTGGCCAACCGGGTCAATCTCTCACGCGCATGGCCAGGTGGCGTACCCGCAGCTTCCTTGCGCAAGCGCGCTACATGATCAGAAAGACGCTGATTTAGCGTTAGGGATTGTTTGACGGTTTGTCGCATAGCTCCTGCTCCTCGGCGTGTAAGAGGCGGAGCGCAATCAGGCGATTCCATCACCGATAGGTGCCAAAGGCGGTGCGGTGACCCTCAACATATGGAGATCTCGCTTTCATCAAACTAGCCCCCAGCGAAAATTTAACCTGACTAAGTGCGCTACTGGAACTTACTCCGGCGTGCGGCGCCTTAATTGTCTTCTGAAAGTGATCGCCGCTCGCCTCAGGCAGTTATCGGTGACTGAGAGCCCTTACGCTCCCGCCTGAACAAACGGCGGTGAAATGTCGAAATCCCCCTCGTTCCATCTTCCTGAGTCACCGGTGCCCCAGTGTTACTAGATCTTTCTGGTGCTGCTTATTGATGCGGCAATGCTGTTCTAGTTCCTCGTGATGTGGCCGCGCCATCTCCTACCCCTCTAACGCAGTGGTGACGTTGCATGAATCGATCTCCCCCCAATGAAGTATATTGCTTTGATCAATCACCATCCGCCCGCGTAGAACGTCTTCGCAAGGAAGCTGCTGGCATGCCGCCTGGTGTTCAGCAAGACGCATTGCTCCGTTGGGCGCAACAAATCGAGAGGACTTCTGCCGTAGGGTCGGACAGCGAGGGACCACCGTAACGACCCTGCGCTCACGGCGGGGTCATCACCGACGAGGAAATGATCGAAGGGCTTTCGTTCCCGAGTTTTAGGCGGGTTGCCATGATGATCATGGTCCTGGTGAATTATCGCAGCGGTCCGCGATGGAAATGATCTCAACTAGCGCAGTTGACCTTTCCGACGCCCAACATGCAGACGCGAGGACGAGTGACTGAATATCCAGCTTCTTTGCAGTACGCTGCAGAATGCGCAATGACCAAGTCGCTTCCCTTTCGGCAAGCATATTGATCTGAAGCTCAACGCGATCGCGCCGCTCTAACGTGCGATCGATCAGGCTCTACCGCGCAGATCCTAAGGATCGTCATCCGGCAATGTTCGATGCCCATCATCGAGTTACCCACCGCGCCGGCGAGGATCCATTCGTCGGGATCGGCCTCAAGATGCATGTTCGAGCCAACTCTAAACATCAACCGGCCCTGAACACCCGGTTCACGACGCATTCATCCCATTGTCGCTAGCAGCGCCTTGGGAGGACTACGTATGGCGAATGCAAAAAACGGACGTTTTGATGCTGTCGATATTGTTGTTGATTGGATAGACGCATGCAAGCAGCGCCGTTTGGAAGCGCTGCTCGATCTCTACGATGAAGTAGCTACTGTCGAATGCTGTGAAGGCGGCAACTTCACCGGCCGATCTGAAATGGAGCGATACTGGCGACCGCGGCTTGCCAGAGCTGGGCGCGACGCCTTTGCGATCGACGCCTTGATGCCGGAAGAGGATGGCGTTTCGCTCGACTATCGCGATTACGACGGTCGCCGCATGAGAACGCATTTCCTGTTTGCGCCATCCGGCAAGATCCGGCTCACGAGATGTGAACCCATCCGACTCGCTGCATGAGGTCAGTGCTGGCAACCCCAGCGGCGTGTCCAACGACTCGCCGTCATAGGATCCAGCGCAGCTATGGCACCGCCTTCTCCAGCGCGGCCGCAAGGTCTTTTGACGTATAGGGCTTGGACAAATGCTCGAACTCAATCGATCGGTCGGCGGGCAGTTCCGCGTAGCCCGTGGCCAGGATGATGGGTAATTTTGGATTACGGGCCTTGACCCTCTGCGCGAGTTCGAACCCGTTCATCCCTGGCATGGCGTAATCGGTCACGACAATATCGAATGGAGCGTCGCTTTCCAGCAATTTGAGTGCGTGCGGTCCCGATTGAGCTTCGGTAACGCTGTGGCCGAGATCGAGCAGCATATCGGCCGCCCCCATGCTCACCAGGATGTCGTCGTCCACCAGTAACACTCGAAGGCTTCGCGATTCTTTCGGTTGCGCGAGTGGCATGTCCACATCCGGCGCCCTGCTGCCCTCCTTTGCCTGTGGCAGCCAGATCGTGACTGATGTCCCCTCTCCCGGCTGACTTTTGATACGCATCGTCCCGCCGGATTGCGCCGTGAATCCATGGACCATCGACAGCCCAAGGCCGGTGCCTTTACCTATGCCTTTTGTCGTGAAGAACGGCTCCTGTGCGCGCGCCAGCGTGGCCTCGCTCATGCCCTCACCGGTGTCGGTAATGGTGATGCAGACGAAAGGATCTCGTGACAGCCCGATACTCTTCCCGCTGGCCTCGTTGTGACAAGCAATCGTCAGCGAGCCGCCCTGCGGCATCGCGTCCCGCGCATTGACGGCAAGATTGATCAAAGCCAGCTCGAGTTGATTTGCATCAACCTCGATCGCGCCAACCTCTGGCGACACTTCCGCGCGTATCTCGATGTTTGGACCAACAGAATGCCGCAGGAAGTCCAGCATTTCGGGGATCAGCTTTTGGAGAGTGACAAATTCAACCTTGAGTTCCTGCCGTCGCGCAAACGCCAACAGCCTGGTGGTCAAGGTAGCACCGCGCTCGGCGCCCTGGATGGCCCGGTCCAGCAGTCGCGATATCCGCGGCTCTTGCGGAACTGCTTTCTTCAGCAGACTCAAACTGCCCAATATGACGGCCAACAGGTTGTTGAAGTCGTGCGCCACCCCGCCGGTCAATTGCCCAATGCTCTCCATCTTCTGGGATTCATGGAGTTGCCGAAGCGCGATCTCGCGCTCGCGTGTCCGCTCCTCGACCCGGCCTTCCAGTTCATCGTGACTTCGTTGCAAGGCGTCGCGTGCATCCCGAAGGGCGGCATCGGCCGCCGCCCGTTCCGTAACGTCGCGCCAGATCGTCGTCACGAAATCGCGTTGATCCGCGCGCCAATGCCCAAGAGAGATCTCGAAGTTTCCGGATTTCCCATTCTTGTATCGGCCGATGACCGATATCGCAGCATCGCTTTTTTGATCGACAGAACTGTTTGCCAAGGCTGGGAGCAGCTGATTGTCCGGTTGCAGCAGAATGTCGAGCGGTTGCCCGAGCAACTCGGCGTGTCCATACCCCAGAACATGGTCCACTGCGCCGTTGACCCACTGAATAACACGGCTGTCGTCGATTGTGATGATCGCGTCAGGCGCCGAATCGACGATCGCATGGTACCGGGCGTTCTGACGCTCCCGCAGTACCCGCTCTCGCGTGACCGCTACCGTGACGTCAGTGATCTGCAACAGGCAGTAATTTGCCTGCTCGGAGGATACTGGACGCACGATAATATTGTGAAGAATCGGCTCCCCGCCTTCGTCCTGCAAGTCCAACAACGCATTCAGCGTGTGGGTCAGGATACTGGAGCTGCCTACCTTGAACGCATCCTCGATAACACCGGGTAAGCGGGTGTTTTGGACTTCAGGAAATATATCATACAGCGATTTCCCGATTACTTCCTGCGTGGAGCGTCGTGTGACGCGGGCCATCCACGCATTCCAGCCGAACACGCATCCGTCGGTATCGACCACGACAAGGCCGATATCGACATTGTCAAAAACGAGACTGAATACAGGATCGGACGAGTTACCCAGCATGACCAGATGGTTGTCTTTCAATAGCCTCGATAAAGTCGTTCACGATCGTCTTCAGCGCGGCGATGGATGGCAGATCCATGAGCAGAGCGATGAAGCCGTGCACATCCCGCGCCTTGATGTTGAAATCGATATAGAGAAACAGAACGAACTGTTCTCCCGACGCGGGCCCCTGGACCTCGAACAAAGTCGCTCCGTCGCCTCGAACGATCGAGGGCAGCGACATCCGCATCGTCCGGTTCAAGACATTCGCGATGGTCGCGAGGCATCCGTTGAGAATGATATTTCCGGTTTCTGCGAGCGCCTCTTGCTCCAGATCAATGACGTCCTCCAACGTATGCTCGTCGCCAACGATCGAGCGAACCAGCTCCAGACTTTGCGCCTCCGGAAAGATCAAAAGCGCCTTGCCATCGAACGGCCCTTCGAAAGTTTGCTGCACGGCCACGAGCTTTTTCGCGTTCCCGCGCTCAACCAGTTTCGACGCCGCCTCGCGCGTTACGATCTTGACGGAAGGGACCGAAAGCAAGACCTCTTCTCCCACGAGAAGACGTAGACTGCTCGCAGCGCGGCTGACGCCCATATTGGCAATTTCGGCCAGCGCATCCTGTTCGATCTCGGTAAGTTGGCTCGCGTCTTCGATCATGTCGATGATTTCTTGAGCCGAAGCGCGGCGCCAGAGAGAAATGCGGCAAGACTTTCATCCGTCAGAGGCTTAGGGATGAAGCCGGCATTCAAATCCCGCGCCCGTCCAATGATTTCATTCTGGACGTTTGCCGAGACGACGGCGACCGGCATGTTCGGATGTGTCTTGCGGATATTTGCGACAAGCTCCAACCCATCGATACCCGGCATGTTGAAATCGATCAGCGCAATGTCCACGGCACCTCCAGAAACGGCAGCAAGCGCCTCGTTGGCATTGGTTGTTTCAACCAGCGTCCAGTCCGGCCGGATACGACGAAATGCGCTTGCCATCACCATGCGAGCGAGCTTGCTGTCATCAACGATCAAGACTTTGTGCATTTTCCAGACTTCTGTAGCTAGGTGCCTGACCTGTTTCGGTCGCAGCTGAACGGCGGCAGACCTTAGCTCTAACCTCTTGCAGCAAGGGGGTAAATGGCCGGATTACGCCCTTGGTTCCAATAAAGCGGCGATGTCGGGATTTTATCCGGCCGTCCCTTTTTGGGGCAGTTTTGGCGCCAGCCATTGCTGTACCCAGACATCGCCGCAAGGCCCCGGCGGGGCATTGCCCGAGGCCATGATGACCTGGAGGACGGCCGTATGGAGTTGGCGACATTGTGTCCAGTCGACATCTGCGCCCGGCGTTGCCTGGAGCATCTGCAAGAGTGCCTCGGCATCCTCCACCCCGCACACGCCTTCGAGGACTACGATACCTTCATCGCGACGACGAATGGTCAAGCCAGTAATTCCTTCACATCCAGCACCAGCAAGACCTGTCCATTGCCCAACAACGTCGTCCCCGCATAGCCGCAAGCCCCCGCCAGCAGGCCCTGCATCGGCTTGAGCACAACGTCCAGGCGGTCCCGAACCGCATCGATCTCAACAGCAGCTATCCGGCCGGTCGCTTCGATGACGAGCAGAAGTCTCGGCTCGGAGGCGTCTCGCTTTCGGCCAGGCAAATTCATCAGTTCGGCCAAAGAAATGATTGGCACCACGCGATCCCGCAAAACGAAACCGTCATTATTCTTGATCGTGCTTACCCGGTCGTGCGCAATACGCACCGTCTCGGACACCGCTTCCATGGCAATGCCGAACAACTGCCCGCCGGCCTCGACCACCATGATGCGGGACATCGCGATCGCCATCGGCAGGTCGAGCCGAACCGTCGTGCCGACACCGACGTGGCTCCGCAGCGAAACCCTGCCTCCGATCTGTTCTATCGCACTGCGGACCACATCCATTCCAAAACCGCGGCCTGAAATATCCGATACGGTCGATGCGGTGGAAAATCCGGCCGAGAATACCAAATCGATAACCGCTTCGTCCGTCAGCGCTGCCAGTTCATCGGGCGGCAATATCTGTCTTTCGGCCGCCTTCCTCCGCACGACCGCCGGGTCGATGCCGCGGCCGTCGTCCGTAACCTCGACAAGCAGGCGGTCTCCGCTCCGCGATGCCGCAATCGAGATTTTCGCAGCCTCCGATTTCCCTGACGCGCGCCGTTGCCCCGGGTCTTCGATGCCGTGATCGAGGGCATTGCGTACCAGATGCACCATGGGTTCGAAAAGACGCTCGACAATGGTCTTGTCAGCTTCCGTGGTCTCACCACTCGTAACAAGGGTTACCTTCTTGTCGAGCTGCCTGGCAACGTCGCGCACCAGCCGGGGAAAGGATCCAAACAGCTGAGCAAACGGCACCATCCGCAACTGCAGGACCGAGCCGTGCAATTCATTCACGAGACGATCGATCGCGTCACGGTCGCGCTGGATTGACCTGGTGATCTCGCCGCTATCGAGCTTCCGCTCGACTTGCCCGACCGAGTAAGACAGTGCGTTTCTTGCCACCACGAGTTCACCCGACAGATTGACGAGCGCCTCGATTTTCGCCTCGCTGACGCGGAGCACGCGATCGGCCGGTCTTTCGGATGCCGACTGGGACGCGCCGTTGACCGCGATCGTCGAGGGGAGCTTGGTGAAGGCCGCGAGTGCCTCCTCAAGCGCCGACAATAATGCTCCGGCATCCCGCTGCGCCAGCGCCATGGTGCCGGCCCGCCCCACTCTATCCGCCAGATCCGATCGCTGACCGTGGCGCAAGGCATTTTCTGCCACGCGTGCGGCGGCGCCAATGCAGCCCGCCAGTTCGTCCGCTCGATCCGGTACGCGCAGCAGCTCGCACTGCGCCTCGATGGCCATGCAGATCAGGGCTTGGCTGTCGGACCCGACATGCATCTCCGCTGCGGGAAGCATTTCTGATGGAATGCTGACAATCTCAATCTGATCCGGCACCAGCCGAAACAGCGCGGCGATTTCATCTCGATTGCTGCTCGAAATGGCCCGCAAGCGCAGATTGCAGGCATAGGGGTCGATCTCCCCAAGCGGCGCAAAAGGCTCACGCGGTTCGATTTGCAGCGCCAGCAAGCCTGGCACCTGCTTCATCAGCTGCACCGGATCGTCACCATTGTAGTAGCAGCCAGCGAAAGGCTCATAGGAAATGGCCGTAACTGCGACTGGCCCCTCCGGCATGCGCGATGCGATCGCATCGCGCTCCGCCGCCATCAGGAGCGAGACCCATTCGGGCAAATGCCCCTGCCCTTTTTCCTTTGGAACCTCCGGGGCGGAGACCGCCGGCTGGTCACCGGTTCGCGGCAAAAACATGCGCAATCGTTGCGCCATCGCGCGACTGTCCTCACCGGCTTGCGACGGCAACGACCCGGCGGCCTCGAAATTGTCAACCCAGCGCGACACCTGATCGAGGCAGGCGAGCGCCGCATCGACCATCTCCGGCCCGGCCGCGAGCGTGCCATGCCGCACATTGTCCAGCAGATCCTCGGCAGCATGGAGGACGATGCTCATGGCCGGCAGTTCGACGACGCCGGCAGACCCCTTGAGCGTGTGAAACGCACGAAAAACGCTATCGATACGCTCGGGCGACTTGCCGTCGCGTTCCAGCGCGATCAGATTATCCGTTGCCTGCCGGATAAGCTCGCGCGCTTCGGCAACGAACTGGTCATCCAGGGCGCTCACAGCGCAGCTCCCGTCAGAACGCAGACATGCCGGACCAGTTCGGCCTCCGCTACCGGCTTCACGAGGTAGAAATTCGCACCGGCCAGCCTGGCTTCCGCGATGTCCTGCACCCCCGACTCGGTCGAAATCATCAATGCCGGGAGCGTTGCTACGTCAGCCGTCGCGGATCGCAGCGACCGCAAAAACGTGAAGCCGTCCATGCGCGGCATATTGACGTCGACGATCACCAGATCGAATGGTTCCGACAACACTTTCTCCATAGCCTCGATGCCATTGATCGCCTGCTTGACCTCAAAGCCGGCGATCTCCAGCGCAGAGCGATAGTAGAGCCGCACCAGCGAGGAATCATCGACCACCAAGACCTTCGCCTTGGCCGGCGTTGCCGCGTCAGCCATCATCTACCTCCGGCCGTTGATAGACGATCGCGTCGGGAAATCGGGATACACGAAACAGCGGGGAAATCCGGCTCATGCTTTCCGAATGGCCAAGACAAATGTAGCCGCCCGGCCGCAGGCAGTCATAGAGATTCTCGGCGGCGAGCCGACGCGAAGCGTCGTCAAAATAGATCAAAACGTTGCGGCAGAAGATGAGATCGAAATCGCGATACTGCATCATATCCTTGGTATCGATCAAATTGGCCCTCGTGAATTCGATAGACTCTCTCAAACCCTTGTCGATCTGGTAATTACCGCTGGCAACCGGCCCGAAATAGCGGCCGATGATATCGCGGGATAACCGCATCAGCGCGCGATCGCCATAGACGCCTTGCGCGGCGGCCTTGAGCGCGCGGGTGTCGATATCCGACCCGACGATCTCGATGTTGTAATTGTCGACCTGCGGCCAGTTTTCCATCAGCCAGAGCGCGATGGAATAAGGCTCCTCCCCTGTCGAGCAGGGAATCGACCAGATCCGCAAGGTGGAACCCGGCTCCTTTTGGCTGACGATGACGTCCAGCAGGCTCGCTGTCATGCAACGAAGCTGGTGTTCTTCACGGTAGAAATAGGTTTCGTTGACCGTGAAGGAATTGATCAGATGCTCGATCTCCTGATCGGCATCCGTCCTCAGCAGCGAGAAATACTCCTGAAACGACGATGAGCCGGTTGCAGCAATACGGTCTTCCAGGCGCCGATCGATAAAATATCGCTTGCTTTCAGCGAACGACATACCGGTGCGACGGTAAAGGAATTCGCAGAAGCGCTGGACCTGCTCCGATGAAATATGGATAGGCTGCGACGATCCTCCCTTTGAATCGTCCATCGGCTCTAGCCTTCGCCCGATATGCGGTTCATCGCCACGGAAATCGCGAAAGGCAGAAAAGGCGTCGCAGCAAAGCGCGCCGCGCACCTCTCCAGAGTGGGAAGCGCTTCCGGCGTTCCAACTTCGGTCAGGACATCGATCGCTGCCGCACAGACGTTGGGGTGATGCTCATGTTCGATCAATTCGCAAAGCAGGCGGGTGGCCTCGGACGCTTCCATGTTGCGCGCGAGTTCGGTTGCAAGCAGGCGCACATCGGAATCGCCGTCGCTTAACAGCGGCGGCATGAAGGGAGCGATAGCGTCGGGCAACGCCTGCAACGCCTCGATCGCCGCCGCGCGTACCCCCGCATCCTGCGACCGCAGGTATGGCAATAGAACCTCGATGCTTGCCGGATTGCCGATGCGGATCAGCGCGGTCATGATGGCTTCGCGCACCCGCGGGATCGCTTCGCGGCCGAGAGCCGCGGCAAGCGTCGGCACTGCGTCCGCCTGCCCCGCCAGTGCGCGAGCCGCCGTCCAGCGGCTGTCCGCGTCGGGACTGTCCAAGGTGGCGTGCGGCGAGCCCGCGGTCTCGCCACTCGCCCCGCCTTTTTTGCCTCTAACCAGCGGCACAGGAATTCACCATTTCAATGATCGTTTCGGCAATGTCTTCCAGCGACCGTACCTTTTCGGCGCCACCATTCTTCACCAGCTCGCCCGGCATGCCCCAGACGACCGCGCTGGACTCGGCTTCAGCGATGGTACGTCCTCCGGTCAGCCGCAGACGTTTCATCGCCTCGGCGCCGTCATTGCCCATCCCGGTCAGCATGACGCCGACCAGACGAGAGGCTTCGAGATGATCAAGCGCACTGGCTACCATGCGTTCCACGCTCGGATGCCATAGATAGCTGGCCTTGGCAGGCACTGACATCGCGATAACGCCGGCCGCCCGAGGGGCGACCATGACGTCGGCATCGCCCTTTCCGATATAGATCGTACCGGGCCTCAGAGGCATTGGTTTGTTGACCTCGACGACGTCGAGATGGCATTCCCGGTCAAGCCGTTTGGCAAAGGGTCCGGTGAAACTCGCCGGCAAATGCTGGGCCACGAGAACCGGCCAGGGGAAATCCGCCGGCAGTTGCGGCAGCACGGTATCGAGCGCCGCCGGGCCCCCGGTCGAGGTGCCAACCAGCACGAGTCCCGGGAGCATCGCACTCCAGCTCTTCATGTCGGCTTTCACGCCCGATTGCGATGGGGCGCGGCGGGCGCGGGGGCGCGAGGCCAGCCCGGCACCGCTCATCTGATGACGAACGCGCTCCGTCAGACGCAGGGTGCGCCGGATCCGGGCGCTGGATGCGGCTCGAACCTTTTCCACCAGCAGCGGCCGCAGGCGATCGATCTCCAGTGAAACCGCCCCACCCGGCTTGGCGATGAAATCGACCGCGCCGAGTTCGATTGCCTCCAGCGTCGCTTCAGCGCCGTCCGCTGTCAGCGAGGAAATCATCACGACCGGCCGCGGCGCCTCTATCATGATCCGGCTAAGGCACGTCAGGCCGTCCATCCCGGGCATTTGCACATCGAGGGTCACGACCTGCGGATCGAAAGCGCGCACGAGTTCGAGAGCTTCGTCGCCATTACGGGCCATGCGGATGTCGAAGTCACCCTCGGCGGTGAAGATGCCTTCGAGCAGCTTCCGCATCAAGGCCGAGTCGTCAGCGATCAAAAGCCGGATCACGAAACAGTCACGGGTGCATCGAGCTTGGAATGGGCGAACTTGGCAAGAAGATCGGCTTCGACCTGATCGAGCAACTGTGCTGGATCGACCAGAAGGATCAACTGCCCGCTGGCCTCAACATTGACCAGGCGCGAGATGAGCCGCATCTGCTCGGGCGACAGTTCGGGCGCCGGACAAATCGAATCGCCAGATACTTTCAAAATCCTGGAGACGCTATCGACAAGGAAGCCCGCGGTCACCCCGCCGATGCCCAATATCAGAATGCGAGAGGAACCGAGCTGTTGCTTGCTGTTCAAATCAAAACGACGCCGCAGATCCACGATCGGCACGACGCTGCCGCGCAAGTTCATCACCCCGTCGATGAACGCGGGAGATTTCGGCAACCGCGTGATATGCTCGGGTGGACGGGCGATCTCGCTTACCGCGGCAATGGGAATGCCGTAGTCCTGATCACCCAGCCTGAAGATAATGAATTGCTCGTCTGCCATGGTGTTCGTTTCGGGTTGCAACGCCGGGTCACTCCCCCCCTGCTCGCTCAAAATGCGCTGAACAAGTTCCGACCGAAACAACCGGTCCGGGGACAGCAACGCGACCAGTCGCCTTCCGCCCTCGAGCCGGCAAATCGAGGTGATCTCCGCATCCCCGTCCCCGCGCGTCAGCAACGTCGGCGCCGGATCGATCAGGTCCGGATCGATACGAAGTATCTCACGCGTCGCATCGATCACAATTCCGACCGCGCCTTCGCCGATCGACATTACCACGACCTTGCCGCGAGGTCCCTGTCGATCGCCGGTCGGCAGACCCAGCAATGTCCGCAGCGACACCAGCGGCAGCAGACTGTCCCGCAGCGTCACCACCCCCAGGACGGCGGTTTCCGGACGGGGCAATTCCGAGACGTGAGCCGGCAGCGGAATGATCTCGCGCACCCGGTCGATCGGCAACGCATACTCCTGGTCGCCGAGACAGAAACTCAATAACGAAATCAGCTCTTTTGCTTGCGTTCCGGCGGCCGGGCTTTTGGCCGACGCAGCCTGGATTTCGGCCGGCCTCGAAGAAACACCGAGCCGAACGAATTGCCCTTGCAGAACACGCGGAGGATCCAGCAGTTTGATCGGGCTTTCGCCTTCGGCGCCTTTGATGACATCGCCCAGCAATGCAGAACCGTCGCAATGAATGCCGGTAGCGTCCCTTTCGAGCCGGTCGGTGGCGACGGCCAACAGGCCTCGGATGCCATCAACGACGAACCCGACCGGATTGTCGCCGCGCACGACGATCACGCGCGTCGACTTGTCCGCTGCGATATCCGGCAGATTCCGCAGAGCGCGCAGGCTCACGACCGGCATTACAATGCCGCGAAGATTGGCCAATCCGAGCAGGCTCGGCGGCACCAAGGGCATGTGGGCGAGAACCGGCGGCCGTATGATTTCCGCGACGACTTGAAGACGCAGACCGAACTGCTCGCCCGCAAGCTGGAACACCAGGAGATTATCCAGTCCCGCGTCTTCCGGCGGGACGAGCGCTTTGCGGTCAGTCGAAAGATCGGCCTTTTTGCGGGTCTGTTCGCGTCTGCTAGCCATTGCGAAGCTGAATGGTTTGGGCGAGGGAGGCAATCTCCTCGATAGCCGCCGCGAGATCTTCCGTTCCCCTCGCCTGCTGCTTTGCCGCGGCGGCCGCCTGGGCTGACGCGCCGGCGGCTTCCTCGGCCACCGAGGCGACCTGGCGCGCACTTTGACTGACATCCTTCATCGAAGCGAGGATGGCTTCGGCGCTGGTCCCGACCTGCTCGTTGCCGGCGGCAATCTGGGCAACATCCTTTTGCACGGCCTCGAAACCGGCCAGCACAGCATCGGCCTTCTGGTTTTCCGTCTCGGCGCTGCCGATCACGCGCTCCAACTCGCGACGCACAGCCGCCACCTGCCCCTGGATCGCGCGAACCGTTTCCTTGATGCGCGCGGCGTTCTCATTGGAGTCGCGAGCGAGACTGCGAATGTCCTTTGATACGACGGCAAACCCCTTGCCGAACTCACCAGCTCGCGCGGCTTCTACCGAGCCGTTGACGGCCAGCATATTGGTCTGGATCGACACCATGCTGATTCCGTCAACAATCTTGTCGATACCGGCGCTCATGTTTTCAAGTCCGGCGATCATGTCAAGGCTTTGACGCGTCGTCTCGATCGACCGCGCCACACCATGCGACAGGTCGGCGATCTGCAAGCGGCATTCGCCGAGCATGGCGTCCATCCGCTGCGTGCGCTCCGTCGATGCAACAGCGCTTTGGCGAAACGACAGGGCGGCCTCTTCGACCTGGTTCATCGCCGCACTGGCTTGCTGGGTGGCCACCGCCTGCTGTTGCGCGCCGCGGCTGATCTGATCGACTGCGGTCATGATCTGGGCCGCGGATCCCGACATTTCCTGAACGGCGGTGGAAAGCTGCTCGGCGGCGGAGGCCAGCTGATCGGCGCTGGTCGAATTCATCTTGAGGTCGGTCGCCAGTACGGAAAGCGACCGGGATGCGACCTGGCCTTCGTCGAGCACGCCGGCCTGCTGTTCGACACTGAGGAGCGCTTCCGCCGCCGCCGCCGCCTGTTCCTCGGCAGCGGCGGAGATAATCTCTGCGCCCTTTTGCGCTTCGCGAGCGGCCGTTTCAGCCTCCAGTGTCGCCACGGCAATGGATTGGCTGCCCTCGGCCAAAGCGCCGACTTCCTTGCGAAGCTCGCCCAGCGCCAGAATGACGGTCTGGCTCTTGAGTGCCTCTTCGGTTGCGGCGGCTGCTGCCGTCTTGATGATCGATGCCATCGACGCCACTTGGGTCTCGATTTGCGCGGCGAGGCCTTGCACGTCCTGCGCGCTCTTTTCCGAGGTTTCAGCCAGTGCCCGAACTTCGTCGGCGACGACCGCAAAACCGCGGCCATGGTCGCCGGCACGCGCAGCCTCGATCGCCGCATTCAGCGCCAGCAAATTGGTCTGGTCGGAGACTTGGCTGACGGTCTTGGTGACATCGCCGATGCTTGCCGCCTGGCTGCTGAGCTGCGCCATGATGTCCACGGTGCCGGCCTGACGCTCTCCATTATGCTTGATGTTACCGGCCCACGTTCCGATCTGGCTCGACGTCTCGAGCAGCAGCGATTCGACAGCCTCGGTTCGCCGGCGCGCCCCTTCGGCACGATTCCGTGCTTGAACGAGCGTTGCTGCTGTGTTGGTGGCCACTACCAGGGTTTCCTGCGCCGCGCTGGCGGCTTCCTCTGCTCCGCTGGCTATTTGCTCCATCGAACGGCGCAGCTCCTCGGCGGCGGAGGACGCCTCGGTTAACCCAGCCGCGAGTTCCTCCGTTGCTGCCGCGATGCGCTCTTCGATCTTCTGTTGTCGGTTGCCCGATATCTCGGTCGGCGCCGGCTTACGGCGATGCGTCGAAGGCGCCGTTGGTTTTAAAGTTGATTGCGGCGCGAGACGACGCGCGTCCCGTTTGCTCGCCCCTAGTTCGGAGGTCTTCATTAGGGTTCTTGGGCCACTTGCCGCGAGATTTTTGGAGACAATCGGCTTGCCTCCGTCTTGCGCCCCGGCTTTCGATGGCGATACGCTCCCCTTCTCGCTCGCTTGGGCGGAATTGGCTTTGGGGCGTCCGGTCGTGGCAGGCCTTTTCCGCATCGGAACCTGAATTCTTGGGTTTGCCATTGGATTTGGCATGAAAATGGGAATATTTGACCACTAAATTACGCACTCTTCGGATGCCGATACAAGGCAAAACGACGGTAGCCCAGCATGCGCGACCCAAATTGGGAAAGCAGCGCCAAGGGCAAGCGTTTCATGTTTGGAAGTCTTCAGGCGATTGCTCTATCGTCCGAGCAGAAGTTGGACCCGATTAGATGCCGCCGCCCGATCCGTTTGTACCCCTTAGCAACCTTGAGCGGGATGCTCTCGGCGAACTGTCAAACATTGCGATGGCAAAGGCAGCCAACAGCTTGCGCCAGATGGTTCAAAACGAGGTTCTGCTGTCAGTTCCGTCAGTCGAAATCCTAACCAGCGTCGCCGCAACCTTACTGGTCGCCAAACCGGACAATCCCAGGCTGGTCGCCGTCCGGCAGGACTTCGCCGGGGCGTTCTCAGGCCGGGCAATGCTGATCTTTCCGGAGCGAAATAGCCTTGAACTGGTGCGCGCAGTCGTGGGCCGAGAGCTCCCACTCGATGACATCGTGGATCTCGAAGATGAAGCCCTGGCTGAGACCGGCAACATCATTCTGAATAGCTGGGTCGCGACCATCGCCAACTTGCTGAAGAGCGGGCTCAAGATGTCTTTGCCGATCGTGATCCGCGGCGATAGCAACCAGATGTTTGAGAGCGAATACTCCACCCTCGTATTGTTCCTGCATATCAAGTTCGAGATTCGTCAGAAGCAAATCGGCGGTTATGTCGCTCTGCTCATGGACATTCCTTCTCTGGGTGAGCTGAGATCACTCATTGCCGGCTTCGTGAAATCCATCACCTAGTTTGAAGAAGCGGCGCGAGGCGCGGCTTGCGCCAATGCTACAAGCTCGCCCTACCAATTCCATCCGTCGCGTTCTCACCGTTTCGCAGGACGTTTGCTATCAGTCGGCTTTCCCGCGTAACGGATTTGACCATCGCAGGTCAACCCTCCAGGTGCAGGTGAAGGCGCAGATGGAAACCCGCCGTTTCGAACAGGCCGCGGCCGGGTGGCGCATGCGGTATCGTTCACGCTAATGGCTTCGTTCGGGGCAATATGACCCCACTAACCATCCTCGCTCTTCTTCGCATTGTCTTGCAAGACCGGCCGCTGTTTCACGGTTCGCGATGGAAAACTGGTCGTCATCGAGACCATTGCAGCGACCGCTGCCGGAACCGGCTATCGCGCTGACTTGCTTCTGCGCCTTTTTGGCTCAGGCGCTGGCAGAGATTCCACGAGAACCGCGTCGGCGGCTTCCTTGGTCTCACGGAGATCTCGAAGTCGCGCCATGTTCTTCCGGATGTCGGTGGCCTGCCTCTCAACATCCAACAATGCCCGAGCGCCGTCTTCTGCAGCGAGTCTTTTGCGATTGATGCGCGCGATGCTTTCGGGCGACGGCTCCGCGAGTTTCCTAGCGCTCATTTCCCATCACACTTTGCCACAGACAAAACCCGCTCAATCCGGAGATCGAGCGGGCATAATGGCCGTTTCAGTACATCCGTGAAACGGCTCCGCAAGATCAGGCCAGCGAGAGATTCTCAGCGCTGACTTTGCCTCGCATCTTGTCGGTCTTGGCCTCGTAGCTAACCTTCTGGCCTTCGGCCAGGCCTGATAGACCAGCGCGTTCGACCGCGCTGACGTGAACGAACACATCGTTGCTGCCGTCGCTCGGTTGAATAAATCCAAAGCCCTTTTGGCCGTTGAACCACTTAACAATGCCTGTCGTCATTTTCATTCTCCAAAGCGCACGAGCGCGTTCCGCGTGAGGGTCACGCGGCTTCTATCAACTTCGTCGATGTCTTTGGAAAAGGAGCCCGCGGGCGCGTTCAACAAGGCACAGCGGCTAATCGAATAACGTCGATATAAGCCACTTTCTTGCTTTTGCAAGGATGCCGACCAAGTTTGTTTAGATGGGTACTTTCAGACGTTTGGGGCGCAGGTTCGTCGGGGCTGTCATCGTTCGACGAGCGCTTATCGATTGACACAGCTGTCCGGGAGTGGTCCTGTCACCGACACCGAACTGGATCGCCGTGACGAAAAACCCAGCGCGTTCGATGTCGGCGAAGACTGCCGCCGTGACTGCCATTCTCACATTCTGAACGAGCTTCCTGCGCAATTGGTTGCATGCAGGACCCGCCGCATTTGCGGCCCAGCGAGGAGATTCTTTTGCACGTACTTGTTCGCGACAACAATATCGACCAGGCGCTTCGTGTTCTGAAGAAGAAGATGCAGCGCGAGGGCGTCTTCCGGGAAATGAAACAGCGGCGGTCCTACGAGAAACCTTCGGAGAGGAGGACGCGCGAAAGAGCTGAGGCGATCCGCCGGGCTCGCAAGCTCGTGCGAAAGCAGGCCATCAGGGAAGGCTTGCTGCCGGCACCTGCGAAGAAGAAGCTTCCGGAGCGCAGGCCACCTTTGCCGCAGATTGCCAGCAAGGAGCGTGCTTAGACATCTCGCGGTCGGTGATCGTTCGACAAAGATGCCTACCGATGGCTAAGGGATATAGGCTTCGGTGTCGTCTTGGCAGCACGACTTCAATGGGCCGGCCTATAGTCTGGGGACTGAAATGGAAAACGGTGCCGCGCATTTGATCTCGGTTGGAATAACTGCTTTCGGCGCCTGGGTCGTTGTTGGAACAGTTGCGGCAGACCAGCCTGTCGCTTGGACGCTCGCTGGTCTCTGCGTAGTTGCGGTTGGATCTCTCAGCATTTTTGAGCAGTTAAAATCTAGTTGGCCCTGACTGAAGTTCTGATTTCATGCCGAACGCCAGGCAGCGCAAAGCATCAAGTGGCTCATCTGAGAAGCCGGCCTGGTCGGCAGTACCGCGGGGCAACGGTAATCATACCGCTTCTTCGGTCCACACCTTGAAGCTGACCAATGTATTGGGTCCGAACGTCTGGGTGATGGGAACGTCGGAGGCATCGCGTCCCTGTGCAATCAAGACGCGACCAATCCTTGGCACATTATTGCGTGGATCAAACATATGCCAGCGGCCGCCAAGGTAGGCTTCGAACCACCCGGCAAAATCTCCAACGGCCCAAGGCTTTGGCGTCCCGATATCGCTGAGATAGCCGGTGCAATAACGTGACGGAATGTTCATACAGCGGCAGAACGTGATGGCGAGATGCGCGTAATCCCGACAGACGCCCTTGCCTTCCTGATAGGCCTCCGACGCCGTCTTGCTGGCACACGCGTGTTCATATCCGAAGGCGATGTGATGATGGACGAAATCGCAGATCGCCTGGACCCGCGCCCACCCCGGCGGCGTTTTCTCGAACAACTGCCAGGCGATATCCGAAAGCCGATCGGTCTCGCAATAGCGGCTGCCAAGCAGATAGACTAGGGTATCCGCGGGCAGATCCTCGACCGCATGCTGAACCGCTGAGGCGAACACCGGATCGGGCAGGCCGCTGTCGCGCACGACGCCATCGCCAGCAATACGCACGCGGCCGGCCGGCGCAACCATGCGGCTGCACCAATTGCCGAACAAGTCGCGATAGGGCGTGATTTCCACCGTCGGGTCGGTGGTGAGGAAGTCGGGCACGATGACATCGGAGGCGCGGGTGAAGTGTGTGCCCAGCACCATGATCATCGGTGTCGGCTGGGGGAAGTCGTAGACCATTTCGAACCCGACGCGAAGCTTCACTCTAAACGCCTTTCCGCCCGATGAGTGCTCGAATTGGCTATGAAACCAGAGAATACAAGACGCTGGCTACCTTATTGCATCAAATGTGGCCGGCAGCCGAGAAAACGATAGCTAATTGCCGCAAAAGCGCGCACGCTACGATGATGTTCGAACAACATCATACAGTCATGCGCAGATTCGTCGGGTTGCCAGCATGACCGTACGCTCACGACGGGAAACCGTTCATTTCAAGCATCCGTTCCATATTAAGGGCATCGACCGGCAGCTCGCACCAGGAGCTTACGAAATCATCACTGACGAGGAGATGATTGAGGGCCTTTCATTCCCGGCCTTTCGGCGTATCGGCACTATGATCATGGTGCCCGGTGCGCCGCCACAACGCGCTGCGATGGAAATGATTTCAATCAGCCCGGTCGACCTGTCTGATGCGCAGCGCATCGACGCGAGCCGGCAGCATGACTGAGACCCCGATCGAACTCGACAAGCATCGCGGCATGGCGGCACAGAAAGCGACCGATATCCGTCGTGTGCTGGCCGACGTCGAGGTCAACGCGAAGCTGCTGCGCGAAAAGCAGGGCGTCGTCGAATTCCAGATTCTCACCGCGCCGGCCGCCTCGTGGCCGGAGGCGGTGGCCAAAGCGCAATATGTACTCAATCTCTACGTGGCCAGCCTTGCACCGACCGACACGCATCACCGCGATCTCGTCGCGGCCGTGCTTGCGGATCTTGTCCGACTTTCCGAGGACACACCCTGACAAATCAGCGTTACGCTCTTGCGTGATCACATCACCTGGCACGTTCCGGCAATAATGGAATAGCCTAACCGAAAGCACTCTATGCAAAATCTCACGCCCCGCCACGTCATGACTGAAGAATCCCTTCGTCTCGGCGTAGAATCAGGCTGGTACTCGATCAAGGTTAGCGGAACCTTCGTATCCGGCCCGCATTCTTCCGAAGCCGACTGTCTGCGCAGGATCGCTGAACTCAATCCGTCGGCAGCGCAAAAGAAAGCCTAAGTCCGATCCGTTTAGGAAGAAAATTCGATGACGCTCGCGCGTGGTATCATCAGAGGTTACGAAGACGACCGGATGGTGCTCCTGTTCTCCATGATGGACGGGAGCCAGGAAGTACGCTGCGCCGTCAGCGCGTCGGCCATGGATGAGTTGGAGCACGTGCGGCGGACGCCCGCCAACCAGCGCGAGGAGCAGTTTGAGCGGTTGCGCGACCGAATAGAAGCGTGCGCGTCGCGCAAGTTCCTGGCGCGGGAATTTGAAGGCACTCCTCCCGGCGTCATCGTGCGCGGCATCGATCTGAAAGCCTGAAAGTAGCTTCAAACCACCGCCCGAGGTCGCCACTAAATCGATCTGCGATGACCGGGCGGCGTCGCCTTGGCGCATTAGGATTTGGCGCCTCCCGCCATCGGTCATGCCCGATCCTGTGGCGTTTCCTGCGCGATGGTGGACGCATCTGTCGCCCGTTCCACAGCGAATGCCTCCTTTCCCTTTGCGGCCCAGAGCACTCGCGCCTGTTCGCCTTGAGCGCTTTTGAGCTTGTCGGCCATCCAAAGCAGCGCGCCGAGGATGATGGCGCGATCATCGCCGGTCAGGTCCATCACGCCAGCTTTGACGATGAGGCCGCCCAGTTCAATCAGCTGCCGCGTGCGCTTGCGGCGCTCGACTTGCCATGCGCGCATATCATGCCGCGCCCTTGCTGCCTGTTGACGGTTGCGCGCCGCCCGGTTGCGCTCGAGCGCCGTCCGTGTTGCGGTCAGTTGTCGGTGCATCTCGCCGCGCCCGGCTCTGAAAGAACGCGGCCCCGCGCCTGGCCCATGCCTCCCTCTTTCCAGCATCTTTAGTCTCAGTCAGCACGATCAGCGCACCTGCCAGTTCATCGACGCTAAGGCTATCTGCACCGATGGCGATAACCAATTCGCCGAGCTGCTGCACTTTGCGGCTCTTAAGGTCGCGCGCCTTGTCCTGGAGCGCTTTCAATTCCCCATCGAAATCCCTTGGCTTGCGCATCACGTTCTCCAGCAATTTTGATGAGGTGATGATAGTCGAGCCCTGGGCATAATGCTGCAAGTTCGCCGGGACGGTTTGAGACGGTGTAATCCCGCCCGAGAATTTTTCGAGGGAGGGCGCGCTTATACGTCGTTCCGACGTGCACTTCGCCGTGCCACTGATCTGATCGCGATGGCGATCTATCATCTTCACGTCAAGGTCATTGGGCGCAAGTCCGGCTCCAGCGCGGTGGCGTCAGCCGCCTACCGATCGGGCTCGCGGCTGCGCGACGAGCGGCTCGACCGTGCCCAAGACTTTTCGGCCAAGCGCGGCGTTGTTCATTCCGAGGTGCTGCTGCCGGACAATGCCCCGGAAGCGTGGCGCGACCGCGAACGGCTGTGGAACGATGTCGAGGCGTTCGAAGTCCGCAAGGACGCGCAGCTTGCCCGCGAGGTCGAATTCGCGCTTCCCCGCGAGATGACCCAGGCTCAGGGGATCGAGCTGGCCCGCGACTTCGCGGAGGGCGAATTCGTGGCTCGGGGCATGATCGCCGACCTCAATGTGCACTGGGACATGGCCGAGGACGGCATGCCCAAACCCCATGCCCATGTCATGTTGACCATGCGCGCAGTGGACGAGAACGTTTTTGGCCCGAAGGTGCGGGACTGGAATCGCACGGAGATGGTCGCGCGCTGGCGTGAACGCTGGGCAGAGCTTGCCAACGAGCGGCTGGCCGAACTCGACATCGACGCGCGTATCGACCATCGCAGCCTGGAGGCGCAGGGCATCGCACTGGAGCCACAAAGCCAGATCGGCGCACCCGCCAAACGTATTGAGAATCGGATCATGGAGGGCGAAAGGATCGAGGCCGACCGCGCCGAGATGCACCGCGAGATTGCCCGCGGCAATGGCGCGCGGATCATCGCCGATCCGTCCCTCGGACTGGACGCGATCACGCATCAGCAATCGACCTTTACGCAGCGCGACATGGCGAAGTTTGCGCATCGCCACAGCGACGGCCTCGACCAGTTCAACGAGGTCATGGGCGCGATGCGTGGTACCCCCGATCTGGTCGAACTCGGCAAGGACGCTCGCGGCGAAGATCGGTTCACCACCCCCGCGATGATCGAGGCCGAACGGCGCCTGCACCGTGCCGCTGAACTGATGGCTGAACGGGAGCGCCATGAGGTGCGTGAAGGGGATCGGGAAGCGGCGCTGGCGCGTGCGGAAGCGCGCGGCCTTGTCCTTTCCGGCGAGCAGGTCGATGCGCTGGCGCATGTCATGAACGAGCGCGATCTCGGGATCGTGGTCGGTCATGCCGGAACGGGAAAGAGCGCGATGCTGGGGGTGGCGCGGGAGGCGTGGGAAGCGGCAGGCTATGAGGTCCGGGGCGCGTCGCTGTCCGGCATCGCGGCGGAAAACCTCGAACGCGGATCGGGCATTGCGTCCCGCACCATTGCCAGCCAGGAGCATGGCTGGCGACAGGGCCGCGATCTTCTCACTGCGCGCGACGTGCTGGTAATCGACGAGGCGGGCATGGTGGGCACGCGCCAGTTGGAGCGCGTCCTGTCGCACGCGGCAGAGGCCGGCGCGAAAGTGGTGCTGGTTGGAGATCCCGCGCAGTTGCAAGCCATCGAAGCCGGCGCGGCGTTCCGGTCGATCCATGGGCGCTATGGCGGCGCAGAAATCGGCGAGGTGCGCCGCCAGCGTGAAGACTGGCAAAGCGACGCCACGCGCGATCTGGCGACGGGCAGAACCGGCCATGCGCTGGAAGCCTATCGCTCCCACCGCATGGTGCATGAGGCGCAAACACGCGAGCAAGCGCGGGGCGATCTGATCGAGCGCTGGGACCGCGACCGGCAGGCAGCGCCGGGGCGCAGCCGGATCATCCTCACCCACACCAACGACGAGGTCCGCGCGCTGAACGAGGCGGCGCGCGGGCGGATGCGGGCAGCAGGTGATCTGGGCGATGAGGTGCACCTCACAGTCGAGCGCGGCGAGCGCCGCTTCGCCAGCGGAGACCGCGTCATGTTCCTGCAAAACGAGCGCGGGCTCGGCGTAAAGAACGGCACGCTCGGGATTGTCGAGCAGGTCATCGCGCAATCCATGGCCGTGCAGACCGACGATGGCCGATCCGTTCGCTTTGACCTCAGGGATTATAACCGGATCGACCATGGCTATGCCGCGACCATCCACAAGGTTCAGGGCATGACGGTGGACCGCTCCCATGTGCTGGCGACGCCAGGCATGGACGCCCATGGCAGCTATGTCGCCTTGTCGCGGCACCGCGACGGCGTGGACCTGCATTATGGCCACGACGATTTTGCCAGTCAGGACCGGCTTGTCCGCACCCTGTCGCGCGACCGGGCCAAGGACATGACCTCGGACTACGAACGCGCCGATCCGGCCCAAAACTTTGCCGAGCGGCGTGGGATCACGTTCCGCGAGCGTGTGGCCGAGATTGTGCGCAAGGTCGTGCCCGAGAGGATGCGCAACATGTTCGATGGCCTACGCCCGTCTGCCGATGCTGTGCATGGCACGGGCAGCGCGCGGAGGCCGCAACGGGAAGCGCCGAAAAGGAAGGTGCTGGAAGATCCGGAAGTGGCGCTGCGTGAGGCCCGCACAAAGGCTCTCACCCGTCATGCCCGAGCCGTGAATGCGATCTTCGATATGCAGGACCAGGCTGGCAAGGCCAGGCCGGAGCAGCTGAGGGAATTGCAGGAGGCCCGCAAGGTCTTCGAGAAGGTGCGGCCCTACGGCTCGCACGATGCCGAAGCCGCCTACAAGAAGAACCCGGAACTGGCCCTTGAAGCCGCTTCGGGCAACTCCGCCCGCGCCGTCCGCGCTCTCCAGCTCGAAACCGAACTGCGCACCGGTCCGAGCCGCCGCGCCGACCGTTTCGTGGAACGCTGGCAGAAGCTCGACCACACCAGCCAGCGGCAGTATCAGGCGGGCGACATATCCGGCTACAAGTCGACACGCTCGGCGATGGGCGACATGGCGAGAAGCCTTGAACGCGATCCGCAACTGGAATCCATCCTCGCCAACCGAAAGCTTGAACTCGGCATCGCTTTCGAATCAGGCCGCCGGCTCGGCCAGGAATTGGCGTTCACTCACGGCATTGACATTGGCAGAGGCCGGGGCATCGGAATTTGATCCTCCATTTGCCGCCGTCTCTACGCCACGCTGCGATGAGTCGAACAACCCTCTTGCCCGCTGCAACTGCTTGTCCTGTCTGGTCTCGGAAGCTGTCAGAGACAGCCAGCAGGAGGCAGCGCGGTTATGCGCGAACCAGACCGTATCATCCGCTTGAGAACCGTGCTTTCGCGGACCGGGCTGTCCCGGTCCACCATCTACCGCAAGATCGCCGAGGGCACGTTCCCGCCCCAGATCAAGATCAGCATTAACGGGAGCGGCTGGCATGAGTCCGACATAAACCTCTGGATCGCCGATCCCGTCGGATGGCGTCCGAAACGAGAGTTCGGCGCAGTCTGATGAGGCCATGATGGATTGCTGCCGACGACAGGCCAGCGTCAGGCCGTCAAGGTTAGACAAGCGAATTGAGAGCGGTTGCGCTTATAGATGGCGCGCCATTTAAAGCAAAACTGCGGACTCATACGCCGAGCGCAGTTGCTGCTGCCAACATGACCTTGGTCAATCTCAGCAAACTGCGTTCCAGCCAGCAAATAAGACAGTAGAAGAATGCTTGAGAGGCTTCACCGCGGGGCCTATCGCCGCGACGAGATGCATCACCGCATCAGAGGCTTAGTCGATTTTTCGGTATCCCATGGGCGTTTTGCCGGATGCGTCAAGATCCCATAAGCGCAGCCGGTCCTGCTTTCTCATCCAACATAGCATTAGCGCGTGTGACCTCGATCTGCTCGCAAATTGGCATATCGGCTTACAGCATTCGCTTGTTCGGCCGATCGCAGATTAGCATGGGATGACAGGAAGAGGACCGCGCCGACTACTAAGATCTCTTTCATAAATGCCGATGGCACGCTCACGTCGTTGTCCTATTTGTCTTCGGACCCAGCGCGGAGCTGACGCCAACGATCGCCTTCACGCGACGCAGTCAACGAAGTGATAGTCCCAGAAGGCTGCCGTGCAGCTTACGCAACGGTGCCAGGCGAGACAACGAAATTCGACGTCCTCGTGCGGGCAAACGGACCAGCAATTTGCTACCACATCTGTTCCATCACCGGTGGAGGCTGCACAAGGGGCATCGTGCCGCGATCACCTTGGCTTTCTACATCTTCGGCTTCTTGGCTTCGCGATAGCCGTTGCTGTCCCTTAGCCATGACGTCCATCTCCCAAGATGCGTTTCCTCGGCAGGCATCCTCGCGGCACAGAAATTTAGCAGCTGCCGCGCCTTGACGGCCGACTCCGATCAGGATGCGGCGCGCACCGTTGTCAATGCAATGTTCACCCGGGAGTCATTCGACTTGGCTTCACGCGCCAATCGGGCCGCCTTCAGGCGCTCGTGATTATCGTGCAGGAATTGCTGATCTTTCGCGTAATCGGTCATTGGCTTTTCTGCTCTCACTGCCTTGAACGCGTTGTTGGCTTCCCGCAGATGCCGGGCAGCCTTCGCTTCGCTTTTCGTCATGTTGTCTCCAGAAATTGGATCAGTGCCGGTCGGGGCTGGGACAGTGGTCATAGCACCCCAACATATTCGCCGGGAGCGGACCAGCGTGAACGCTCCGCTTCGCGCCAGATCTTTAGCGAGGTACCAGCGCGTTATGCAACGGCGAGCGGACGCTGCCTATAATTACAAACGCTTTCGCAGGACACGGGTTCCCGAGAGCGGGACACCCAGTCGAGATGAATGTGTCTGTTCTCACGGCAGCCTCAATGTTTAGTGCCCTCACTTCGATAGACGATCGATACGCAGAAAAGCCGTTCAGTCATCGAGCGCACTTCCACTGCCAAATCTGGACGACAGCCTTTGAATACGGATTCTCTGGCGATTCCGGTCAGCGTTTGCATCGCTTCAACTTCGGCAGCCTTTTGATCGGGCAGCCGCAGGCCCTCCTCATCGGCGAAGAACTCCCGGCCACTCTGGATGTCAAAGAAATAGCGTTCCATAGGAAGCACTCCGGTTCCGTGGCAGGCGGGAGCGCTCTCGGTCTCTCAGTCACCGACGCCTACGGGGACAAGCCTCGGCCGGTGATCGGACGACAATGCGCCAGCTCTAATTTTGTTGCCAGGGATTCTCGGGCCATTCGGATCTAAGCAGCGGCAACTGGATAGGCTGCGTCCATAAGGGCCGCAGAATCGAATTCGAGCCATCCAGCATGGACCCATCACCTGACTTGGGCAACGGATTGTTCCAACGTTTAGGCTATCAGACCCGTGGCTGCAGTTCCGGCGAATGCGCCCATTCATCCAGGTGGCAGGCGACATCGGTCTGACGGGTCTTATCAGCGCATCCCTTTCTGGTCCCGGCGGGAGCTTGGCGGCCTGGTCAAGAACCTCCTGGGACCACGCTGTTAGTCGCTCCTGCGTAGTCATTCTATTTACTCTGCCTACTCGCGGGAGCTGCCTGCGTCGTTGCCGGCATACTGAACTCAAAAATTGTCTCTTTGCCGCTCGAGACAGCCTTAAGCGTCCCGTCATGGGCTCGCGCAATTTCGGATGCGATGTAGAGACCGAGACCTAAACCTTGCTGGCTGGGACGGTCGCCGCGAGTGTAAGGCAGAAACAGGCTTTGCATCGCCTTATCCGAGATCGGTGTACCGTAGTTAGTCACTCTGAGGGTAAATCTTCCATCCCCCGTCTTCGCCGAAACAATGATTGGCTTGTCGATGTCGCCATAGGTGATCGCATTCCCGAGTAAATTGGAGAACAATTGGCTGATCTTGATGCGATCGCAACGAACCGGCTCGTTCAGGGCAATATCGGTCTCGATGTTAAGGCTTGGCCACGCCAGACGCATTTCGTTGATGACGTGTTCGATCACTGGGGTCAGTGGCTGGTTGGCGTCGGGCCTGATCGTCAATCCGCCGCCGAGGCGACCGCGGGCAAAGTCCATGATGTTGTCCACCAGACCCGCCATTCGCATCACGGATTTCTGGATTGATGCGACGATGTCTGGCGCTCGCTCGCTATTCGCATTGTTAAGGAGAACACGCATGCCGCCGGCTATTGACGCCAGCGGATTGCGGAGGTCGTGTCCCAAGACGCCGATAAACTGCTCGCGCAGCTCCGAGGTCTTTCGTTCATCAAGCAGATCGGCTCGGGTGCTTTTCAGATCCGCTTCAGCAGACTGCCGCCCTACCTCACTGGCCAGCAGGCTCTCCGACCTCGCGGCAAGGTCGGCTTGAGAGCGCTTGAAGCGCTCGTTGAGATCGAGCTGCGCAGCGATCAACTCCCCAAAGAGTCGAACGCTATCGACGATCTCAGGTCGATCTATTTCTCGCGGTCGCGGATCGATCGCGCAGAGCGTGCCCCAGATCTCTCCGTTCGCCCGCTTGATCGGAGCCGAGATGTAGCTTCTGAAACCGTAGATGTGCGGCGTGGGGTGATTGCAAAATCCGGCATCCGTCTCGACGTCATCGATGACAACCAGTTCGCCATGTTCGCGAATCTCATTGCAGATCGTCGTTTCGACGCGAAGCTCGCTCCCTTCCACAAGGCCGAAATCGATGCTGTCACGAACGGCACAGCACAACCATCGATCGCTCGTCACTCTGGCGACCGCTACAAAGCCCATGCCCGTGATTCGGGTTACGGCATCCAAAATTTTCGGGACAGCGTTGAGCTGTTGAACCGCGGTGACGTCGGCGCTGAGGTCGGTCATCATTGAATATATTCAGAGAGCATTGCGGTTCCAAGGCCAACGCCTAACGAGGTGAAATGTTCTGGGAACGATACTAACCCACGGCAGTTATTCGTGAACCTCAAGAGTAAAGTACCCCATTTGGTGGCTTACAAATTACTTGTTTTGATAGTCGAGGACGAGTTTCTCATTCGTCTGAACGCGGCTGAAATGGTGCGCGAGCTTGGTTTTGAGGTCCTGGAGGCCGTCGATGCTGATCATGCCATCGTGCTTTTGGAGACCACCGCGACATCGCGATCGTATTTACTGATATCCAGATGCCGGGCTCGGTGGACGGCCTGGGACTTCTCGCCATTATTCGCAACCGCTGGCCTCCGATCGCGCTGGTGGTCACTTCGGGCCAGATAGAACCTGCCGTCGAGGATCTTCCCGCCGGAGCCCGCTTCCTGGCCAAGCCCTATCTGCAACGGCAACTCGGCCAGCATCTCCATGCTCTGACCAGGTAGTGGGCCCCCGTCGTGTTACGCGCACCAGCAATTGAATTAGCTGAACCAGTATAGGCGTTTGGCCCGCGAACTACTGGAGATTGGGTTCTTTCGATTGAAGGTGCTGTCAAGGTGCGTGGAGCGGCCGGCGGGTGAACCCACCCGATTTAAAGACGCAATTCGCTGCCAATCTGCTGCGGCAGCAATAGGCCAAGATTCATCTGGCTTGTCGTCAGGAAAACTGCCATATGATGCGCATCACCGCGCGCTTCGTGGCTGTTATCGGTGACTGAGAGCTTATGCTCCCGCCTCAATCTAGTGAAGGCGGTAGAATGTCAAAATCCGACAACTTCAATATCCGTGAGTGGCTTGTGCCGCCGCTATTGGTGCCGGTCTTCCTCGCGCTGCTGATCGCGCTCGTAGCTATTCTGTAGCTGCAAGCGGCCAGCCGCCATGCGTTCAAAATGCGAATCGAATGCCTGGAACTGGTTGGGCCAAGGGAGCCGATAATGGCAAACACTGCAATCATCAGAGGTGCCTACAGAGTTCCGGCAATTTTCGTCGGCTTGAAGACAGGCCGGGACGATGCGCCTTTTGTTTTCGTGAGCGTCGGAGGTGAGGAGCGCCGTATGCGTTGCTCAGAGTGGGATACTCTTCCAATCTGGACCGGCGAGCGTCCTTCTTGGGTTACCAGAGGTGGATCGTGACGGGATCTTCGATATGAGCAGAATTCGATCCGCTAAGCCGACGGTGGCATTCCTGCTCGCTTCGACATTAAGCACATCTGCGTTCACCGCTTCCGCGACGGAACCGAATTGCAGTGCGATCGAGAGCACCAGTGCCCGCCTCTCCTGTTACGATGCGGCTTTTCCGCCAAAAGCCAGGAAGCCTGTCGAAACCGATAGTGCCTCGTCGTCAGGTTACAAGGACCCGTTCGTTGCGGAAGAGGCCCGAACCGCCGCAAAGCTGAAAAACATCTGCCGCGGTTGCTGAACTCCGCCGATCGAGCGGGCTTGTCCGATCATGTGCGCTCCTATTTGAGGATTCAGTTTGATGACCAACGAGGATATAGGAGGTCATCGGACGGGCCGCCCTCAAACAGCGCGTGCTGGCGCCCGGCCGCATCGCCGACCTTCTGAAGTCACTGATCGAGCGTCAGGCGGCAAAGAGCGAGTCCGCCGAGTGCCGGATGCTGGCTCTGCAGAAGGGTTGAGCGATTGCGAAGATCGCATGAAGCGGGCTTTACCGCTCGATTGAAGACGGCATCGTCGAGCTCGACGATATCCTGCGAGAGCGCACCGCTGCTCTGAGCTCAACGGGACCGGGCCAAAGTCGCTCTGGATCCTTCCTGCGCCCAACGCGGTAGGGCAGCCGCCGTCAATGCGGAGAAGATTGACGCATTCGCTCGGTTGATGAAGCTGGATGCGACTTCCAACACCCCCAAAGGCTATATCATTCGATCATCGATGCGGTCGAAGTCGACGATCAAAGGATCCGGATCATCGGCAGCAAGGATTCCTCCAGGCGGCCATGCTGGCAAACAGACCGAGAACGGAAATGTTCGTGGCTTTGTACGCGAACGGCGGCCCCGAAGAGAGTCAAACTCCTGACCCCAGATTCGTCTTGTGGTGAAGCGGGTCGAATGAGCATGCTCTTTGCAGATGGCTCGATTTGGTTGTCCGCGCGACATCAAGGATTCCCGGACAGCTCCCCGGTATCAGGCACCTTCCAAGCTATCAAGATGGCGAGCCCGATATCCAATGCTGAAAGTGCCTACGAACACACAAGTATTTCTGCTACGCTAAGCTTTGCTGACCCAGGTTTCTCTGCGAGTGCGCGCGCGAGAATACGCTTGCGTGCGATGCGGGACACTCAACATGCAATGAGAGCGTCGTTTTCTTTGGTCGCGAGGAGAGGCAACATCGCTGAAATGCGCGACTGCCAGCGCAACGCCGAAGAAACCCAGCGAGCCTGCCACCATGGGTGCACCAACAAACCGTCGAAGCGAAATTGCTCCCAACGATCCAATTCGGCTGTCCACCGCAGCTTCGCTGGCATTTCCCGATGGCTCGATGACGAGTTCTGGGCTTCGCAAGGAAGCTTTGCGTGGTCGCCTTATTATCGAGCGCATCGCCGGTAAGGATTTTACGACGCTGGCCCATATCGAGCGTATGAGGGAGCTATGCCGCGTATCAGCAAAGGCCCTAGACTCTACAAACGCAAGGCTAAGAGAAGAAACGGACGCCTCATCGCCAACGCCGTCTGGACCATCCGCGATGGAGATCGCGAGGTTGCCACAGGAGTCTTTGCGAGCGAAGCTGAACGAAAGCCGCCGAAAGCCGCTGAAGATGCCCTCGTAAGGTATATCACTTCGAAGTACCGTCCCCCGCGGCGCGTTCGTGATATCGAAGACATTGACGTCGCCGATGTGCTTGCAATCTATCACGCCCATCGGGAGGCGATTTACATCGAGCGAGGCTCGCCGCAGTCTGAAGTGACCGAGTTCGCCGACCGGATCGGTCGTCTCAACGACTTCTTTGGCGGGAAGATGTTAGCCGAGGTGAATGCGCAGACTTGCGGGCAGTATGTCAAAGTCCGCGGTCGACCCGGAGGGGCCCGTCGCGACCTGGAAGATCTACGTGCAGCAATCAATCACCATGCAAGGGAAGGTCTGCATCGCGGTTTGGTTCGCGTCGCGCTTCCCGCACGAGGTGCAGGTCGTGATCGATGGCTGACTCGCAACGAAGCAGCAGCATTGTTATGGGCATGTTGGCGCTACCGCGAAATCCAGACACGGCATCGCGGACCTCACAAGAATCAAAAGATTGAAACCAGCAAGCGCCCGCTTCGCCATATCGCGCGCTTTATTCTGATCGGCCTATATACCGGCACCCGGGCCGGCGCCATCGCATCCGCGTCGCCCTACCGAGAAAAGGGCCGATCATATGTCGATCTTGAAAACGGCATCTTTTATCGGCTGGCCCAGGGACGGCGTCCAACCAAGAAGCGGCAGCCGCCGGCACCAATCCCTAACCGGTTGCTTGCCCACATGCGCCGCTGGGTCAGGACGGGCGCCATCGAATCGCACTTTGTCGAGTTCAACGGCGCGGCGGTCAAATCCGTCAAGTCGGGCTTCCGAAGCGCCGTTGGACTCGCCAGGCTATCCACGGACGCCGGAAAGGTCACTCCGCATACGTTGAGGCACACGGCCGCGACCTGGCTGATGCAGCGCGGCGCAGATCCATGGAAGTCAGCTGGGTTTCTTGGGATGTCTGTCGAGGTATTGCTCAATACCTACGGCCACCAACACCCGGAATTCTTGCGCGAGGCGGCAGTTGCCATCACGACGAAACCAAACAAGAACATCGTATCTGGGGTTGATCGCGGGGTTGACTTGGCCGCGTATCGTGAAAGAAGACGAAAAGCTTAAGAAAATCATGGTCGGAGTGGCAGGATTCGAACCTGCGACCCCTGCGTCCCGAACGCAGTGCTCTACCGGGCTGAGCCACACTCCGACTTGGAAGGCGGCTTATAGCCTTGGGTTTCGGCGACCGCAAGCAGCCCATTTAAGGAAATTAATCACAGTGAATATCGGCCTGAACACCCAGATCCTGCCTGCCGGAGAGGCCGCCGTGGCGGCGGCCGCGCGCACGCTCTCCGGGGGCGGGCTGGTCGCGTTCCCGACCGAGACCGTCTACGGGCTCGGCGCCGACGCCACCAATCCGGCCGCGATCGCCCGCCTCTACCAGGCCAAGGGCCGGCCGGCCTTCAACCCGCTGATCGCCCATGTCGGCGATCTCGCCGCCGCGCGGCGGATCGCCCGGTTCGATGCGGCCGCAGCCGCGCTGGCCGAGGCGTTGTGGCCGGGACCGCTGACGCTGGTGCTGCCGAAGACGCAAGGCTGCGCCGTGGCCGATCTGGCGACCGCCGGCCTCGATACCGTCGCGGTCCGCATCCCCGCGCACGGAATCGCGCGCGACATCCTGCGCGTGTTCGGCGGGGCGGTGGTGGCGCCGTCGGCTAACATCTCGGGCCACGTCTCACCGACCACCGCGGCCCATGTGGCGAGCGACCTCTCCGGCCGCATCGACCTGATCGTCGACGGCGGCGCGGTCGAGGTCGGCGTCGAATCGACCATCGTCGGCTGCTTCGACGCGCCGATGCTGTTGCGCCCCGGCGGCCTGCCGCGCGCCGAAATCGAACGCGTGCTGGGCCGCGCGCTGAATCAGGCGCCGGCGGACACTGAGGGCGACAACGGCAAACCGCTGGCGCCGGGCATGCTGGCCTCGCACTACGCGCCGCGCGCGCGCGTGCGGCTCGACGCCGTTGCGCTGGAGCCCGGCGAAGCATTGCTCGCGTTCGGGCTCGGAGCAATTTCGGGAATTGACGCCGCCCCTGCCGTGATGAATCTGTCGGAGCGCGGCGATCTCGATGAGGCCGCCGCCAATCTGTTCGGCTTCCTGCGCGCGCTCGATGCCAAAGGCGTGCACACCATCGCGGTGATGCCGATACCGGACGATGGATTGGGCGAAGCCATCAACGACCGGCTGCGCCGCGCCGCAGTCGGACGCCAATGAACGGGCGGGAATGAAAGAGCAAGAAGATGAATATCGTCCAGAACGCCATCCCGCCGCTTTCCACTGAACTGATCGCGAAGTTTCGCGCCGTCGTCGGCGACAAATATGCGGTGACCGATGCGGCCGATATCGCACCCTATGTCACCGAGGAGCGCGACCTGTTCCACGGCCGCTCGCCGCTGGTGCTGCGGCCCGGCTCGACGGCGGAAGTGTCCGCGATCTGCAAGATCGCCAGCGAGCACGGAATCGCGCTGGTGCCGCAGGGCGGCAATACCGGCCTCGTCGGCGGCCAGACCCCGCATAATGGCGAGGTGGTCGTGTCGCTGCGGCGGCTCGACAAGATCCGCGACATCGATCCCGCCTCCAACACCATGACCTGCGAGGCCGGCGTAATCCTGCAGATCGCGCAGCAGCGCGCGTCCGAGGTCGATCGCCTGTTCCCGCTGTCGCTCGGCGCGGAAGGAAGCTGCACCATCGGCGGCAATCTCTCCACCAATGCCGGCGGCACCGCCGCACTGGCCTTTGGCGTCGCGCGCGAGATGGCGCTCGGGCTCGAAGTCGTGCTCGCCGACGGGCGCATCCTGAACGCCCTGTCGAAGCTGAAGAAGGACAATACCGGCTACGATCTGCGCAACCTCTTCATCGGCGCCGAGGGCACGCTCGGCATCATCACCGCGGCGACGCTGAAACTGTTCCCGAAGCCGCGTGCGGTGGAAACCGCCTATGTCGGGCTTGCGTCGCCGGCGCAGGCGCTGAAGCTGCTCTCGATCGCGCGGAACGAGGCCGCCGGCAGCCTGACCAGCTTCGAACTGCTCGCCCACATCGCCGTCGATTTCAGCCTGCGGCATGGCATCGACGTTCGCGATCCGCTCGCGACCAGGCACCCCTGGTACGTGCTGATGGAATTGTCGTCCTCGCGCGACGATGCGCGCGACGCGCTGGAATCGATCCTCGCGAGCGGCATGGAGCAAGGCATCGTCGACGACGCCGTGATCGCCGCCAGCCTCTCGCAGCGCGCCGGTTTCTGGAAGTTGCGCGACGAAATGTCGGCGGCGCAGAAGCCGGAAGGCGGCTCGATCAAGCACGACATCTCGGTGCCGGTGGCCGCCGTGCCGGCCTTCATCGAGGAAGCCAACGCGGCCGTGGTGAAACTGATTCCGGGCTCGCGGCCGGTGCCGTTCGGCCATCTCGGCGACGGCAACATCCACTACAATGTCAGCCAGCCGATCGGCGGCGACACCGCCGACTTCATGTCGCGCTGGCACGAGGTCAACGCTGTCGTGTTCGAGATCGTGCTGCGGATGGGCGGATCGATTTCGGCCGAGCATGGCATCGGCGTGCTCAAGCGCGACGAACTGCCTGATGTCAAGGACAAGGTCGCGATCGAACTGATGCGCGGCATCAAGGCGATGCTGGATCCCCAGGGCATCATGAATCCGGGCAAGGTGCTGTGACTGTTTCGATTGCAAAGCCCGTTCCCGCACTCGCCGTCTCAGACATAGCAGATGCCGACATCGCGGCCGTGATCGCCCTGTGGCAGGCCTGCGGCCTGACGCGGCCGTGGAACGATCCCTCAGCCGACATCGCGCTCGCCCGGCGCGAACCGCATTCGACCGTGCTGATCGGCCGCGACGATGATGCGATCGTCGCGACCGCCATGGTCGGCCATGACGGTCACCGCGGCTGGGTCTATTACGTCGCCGCCGATCCGGCGCTGCGCGGCAAGGGTTTTGGCCGCGCCATCATGAACGCGGCCGAGGACTGGCTGCGCGCTACAGGCATTGCCAAGCTGCAATTGCTGGTTCGGCGCGAAAACGCCGGCGTCGCCGCGTTCTATCAGTCGATCGGCTACGAAGAGGCCCAGACCATCATGTTCGCCAAATGGATCGATGGCCGCGAGCCGCCGCGCTGACTTCACAGGGCTTGCCATGACCATCTCCGATCGCGTCCGCGTCAGGAACGTCGAGATCCTTTCTGACCGGCATTATCGGCTGAACGAGGTCGAGTTCGACTATCGCCGCGGCAATGGCGAATGGCAGACACAGAAGCGCGAAGTGTTCGACCGCGGTCATGCCGCGACGCTGCTGCCTTACAACCTTGCAAACCGCACCGTCGTGCTGGCGCGGCAGTTCCGCCTGCCGGCCTATCTGGCCGGCCATGACGACCTCATGATCGAGGCCGCCGCCGGCATGCTCGACGACGAGACGCCCGAGAAGCGAATTCTCGCCGAGGCCGAAGAGGAAATCGGCTATCGCCTGCATGACGTGCGAAAAGTGTTCGAGGCCTTCATGAGCCCGGGCTCGGTCACGGAAAGGCTGTACTTCTTCGTCGCCGAATACGAAGTCGCGATGCGCATCGGCAACGGCGGCGGACTGGCCGAGGAAGGCGAGGACATCGAGGTGCTGGAGTTGTCGATCGATACAGCGCTGGCGATGATCGCGGACGGCCGCATTGTCGACGCCAAGACCATCATGCTGCTGCAATACGCCGCGCTGAATATTTTCAAGTGAGGTTCAAAACAACGAGCCTTCAAAACAACGAGCCTTCAAAACAACGAGCCCTGCCCGTCATCCTCCGGCGCCGATGCCTTGCGCGGCGCGGCCTTCTTCGCAGGCTTCGACTCCTCCGCCGCCCGCTCCTCCTCCGTGATCGGCAGCAGCAATTGCGCGTCGTCATTGACCACTTTGTTGACGCGCGTGGAAATCTCGTGCCAGGCGAACTCGCCTTCGGACGGCCCGCGCAGCAGTTCCATCACGTCGTCGACGTCGTACGCGCGGCTGTCGAGCCAGCGCTCGAATTCTTCCGGTGCAATCGTAACGGGCACCCGATGATGCAACACGGCAAGGTCGCGACTGGCTGCTGCTGTGACGATCGCGACGCTGTCGGTCTCCTCGCCGTTCGGTCCCATCCAGGTCTCCGCGAGCGCGGCGAAACCAACAGGCTGGCCATCGCGGCGATGGATGAAGAACGGCCGCTTGCGTCCGTTCGCATCCTGCCATTCGTAATAACCATCGGCGGGAATCAGGCAGCGTCGTCGCTTGATCGCGTTCTTGAACGCGGGCTTCTCGCGCACCGTCTCGGCGCGCGCGTTGATCAACAGAGTAAAACTACGGGGATCTTTCACCCACGACGGAACAAGACCCCAACGCATCAACTGGAAGTGACGGCCACCGTTCTCCAGCATGATCACAGGCACCGGCTGCGTCGGTGCAACATTGTACCGCGGCGGAAAATTTGGCTGCTCGATGTAGCCAAAAATCTGCCGAAGCGCCGCTGGCGGAGAGGTAATTACGAAGCGTCCGCACATTATCTCACCAACATAAGCTTCCGTTTAATGCGTGTTAACCCAAGCTGCTAACAGTGGGCCCAAATGAACTCAACGGCCGCCAACGATGCGCGATCAGATCGCCAGATGCCGCCACCGACGGGCTTTATCGACGAAGCCCGCGCGGCGCAATTGCGCGCGGCCAACATCAACCCGCGCACCGGGCTCGCCACCGACTACCTGAATCATTTCAACGAAGCCATCATGCTGCTCGAAATGGTTCCGGACATGCCGGAATGCGCGGAAGATTTTCTGACCTGGACTCCGCTATCCTACGCCGAGCACTTCTGGGCCTCCAACTTCAAGGCGCGCGATCTCGCGATCGAGGCCTATGAATGCGCCGACCCCAAGATCCGCGCCGATTTCGATCATCTCACCACGACGATGACTTCGATCCTCACCGCCGTCGGCAAGGCGATGCGCGAAGCCCAGCAGGACCGGACGCGCGCCACGCTTGCCGAGCAGGCCACCGCCTGGGTCAAGCCGCTGGTGGCGCTGGCCGGCGGCGTCATCAACGGTTCCGACGTTGATGTTGCAGCGGCTATGTCGAACTAGCCATAACGATCGCGCCAGTCGCATTAGACCTGAACGAACCGATCGGGCATGATCGACCGACAAGTGGTTCCATGCACCGGATGCTCCGTTGACCTCCCCCGTCCAGCCGACCCGCCCCCAGCTCGCCGTCAGCGGCGCGATCTTCCGCGACGGCAAGGTCCTGCTGGTCCGCCGTGCCCGCTCGCCGGGCAAGGGCTTCTACTCCTTCCCCGGCGGCCGGGTCGAATTCGGCGAATCGCTGCACACCGCGCTTCACCGCGAGGTGGACGAGGAGACGTCCCTGAGGATCGATATTTTGGGCCTCGCCGGCTGGCGCGAGGTGCTGCCAGGCGCCTCCGGCGGCGGGCACTACCTGATCATGTCGTTCGCGGCGCGCTGGACGGCCCGGGAGCCGGTCCTGAACGACGAGCACGACGATTTCAAATGGCTGGCGCCGGACAGCCTCGGCGACCTCAAGGTTACCGGCGGCCTCGCCGAGGTCATCGCGGCCGCCCGGAAGCTGGTCTAGCTGTTCCTCCGGGGTCCTCCCGCCTTGCTTCGGACGCCCCGAGGGGGCATATCGGCCCCCAAATGCTCAAGCACGCCCTCGCCGCCCTCATCCTCGTCTCGGCCTGCCATCTGGCCCCCGCGCGGGCCCAGGATGCCGCCGCGCCGTTTGACGGCGACCTGCAGCGGCTGGCCGAGATTCTCGGCACCCT
Organism: Bradyrhizobium sp.; assembly: GCF_036735945.1. Taxonomy (GTDB): domain Bacteria; phylum Pseudomonadota; class Alphaproteobacteria; order Rhizobiales; family Xanthobacteraceae; genus Bradyrhizobium. Next base: position 73,744 of record NZ_DAINNI010000019.1, read on the forward strand.
GCACTACCTCCGGGGCATCTGCGGCGCCAATGAAGGGGCGAAATGGCGCAACGAAATGCAGGCGCTGATCGACGCCGAAACCCCCTCCGGGGAGCGCCGCGCCCGCATGATCGCCGGCTTCAACCGTGGCTATAACGGCTTCCAGCAGACCTACCGGACCTGCACGCCCGCAGCCTCGGTCGCGATTCGCAGATATATCGAAGAAGGCTCGAAGATTTCGCGCGATCTCACCGCGCGCTACGCGAACTGAAGAAAATGGACGCGATCTTTTTTGACCTCGACGGCACGCTGACCGATCCGAAGCCGGGCATCACCCGCTCGATCCAGTATGCCCTGCAACGGCTCGATCACCACACCATCCCGACCGAGGACGAGCTGACCTGGTGCATCGGCCCGCCGCTGCGCGCGAGCTTTGTGACGCTGCTCGGCGCCGATCACGCCGCTGACCGCGCAGTGGCGCTCTACCGCGAGCGGTTTTCCGATGTCGGCCTCTACGAGAACGGCGTCTACGACGGCATCGGAGAGGTGCTGACGACGCTCTGCGCGTCCGGTCACCGGCTGTTCGTCGCCACCAGCAAGCCGCATGTGTTCGCCGAGCGCATCATCGACCATTTCGGCCTGCGCGGTCATTTCGTGCGCGTGTTCGGCTCCGAGCTCGACGGCACCCGCGTGGACAAGTCGCATCTGCTCGAATACGCGCTGAAGGAAGCTTCCGTCGATCCGGCCAAAACCCTGATGATCGGCGACCGCAGCCACGACATGGTCGGTGCGAAAAACAACGGCATGAAAGGCATCGGCGTGTTGTACGGCTACGGCAGCCGGGACGAGCTTTTGCGCGCCGGCGCGCACCATGTCTGCGCGACGCCGGGGGATATCCTGGGCTGCATCGGCGGCTGTTAACCTTTCCTAAAGATGTGGCTAGGCGCGCCCGTCCCGCATGCTAGAGGTATCGCGTGAGATGCGTTCCGCCCTGGTTCGCGCGCAGATTCCGTTGAGTTCATGAGCCGTCCAGCCGCCTTCTCGATCGACCACGACCCGCTTCCCGATCTCGAACAGAAACAGACTGCGCTGAGTTATCTGAGCGAAGCCTGGGCCGAGGCGCGGCACGACGGCGTCGACGGCGACTGCCTCGCGCAGGCGAGCCTGTTCACTGCGCTCGCCGAACTGGTCTCGACCTATGGCGAGGACGCGGTGGCGAAATTCGCCGAAGGACTCCCCACCCGCATCCGCAACGGCGAGTTTTCGCTGAAGCTGGCGAAGCAGTAACTTGCTCCGCTGTCGTCGCCCGCCTTGTGCGCAATTGCGCACTGGGGCGGGCGATCCAGTACGCCGCGGCTTCTCGATCGAACACAACCGTCGCTGGAATACTGGATCGCCCGGTCGAGCCCGGCGACGACACTCGTTGTTTGGAACAGAGATACCCTTACGCCTTCAGCGTCTCCAGGAACCGCACCGGCTCGCCGGTTGACGGCGTCGCGACCTCTCCCTGCCACATCACGCGCTTGCCGCGCACGAAGGTGCCGACCGGCCAGCCGGTGACGCGGACGCCGTCATAGGGGGTCCACCCCGCCCGCGAGGCCACCCATTTGTTGGTGATGGTCTCGCTGCGCTTGAGGTCGACGACCGTGAAATCGGCGTCATAGCCCGCGGCGATGCGGCCCTTGCAGGCGATGTTGAACAGGCGCGCGGGGCCGGCGCTGGTCAGATCGACGAAGCGAGCCAGCGACAGCCGCCCGGCGTTGACGTGATCGAGCATCAACGGCACCAGCGTCTGCACCCCCGTCATCCCCGAGGGCGAGGCCGGATAGGTCTTCGCCTTTTCCTCCAGCGTATGCGGCGCATGGTCGGAGCCAAGCACGTCGATGATGCCCTGCTCGATGCCGTACCAGATGCCCGCCCGGTGATCGGCCGAGCGCACCGGCGGGTTCATCTGGGCCAGCGTGCCGAGCCGCTCGTAGCATTCGGGCGCGGCCATGGTGAGATGGTGCGGCGTCGCCTCGCAGGATGCGACATCCTTGTGGTCGCGCAGATACAGGATCTCCTCCTTGGTCGAGATATGCAGCACGTGGATGCGCTTTCCCGTCTCCCGCGCAAGGTTGACCAGCCGCTCCGTCGCCATCAGCGCCGCCGTCTCGTCGCGCCAGACCGGATGCGAGCGCGGATCGCCCTCGATTCGGATCGGCTTGCGCTCGTTGAGGCGGTATTCGTCCTCGGCGTGAAAGGCGGCGCGGCGACGGATCACCTGGAAGATGCGGCGCAGGCTCTCGTCGTCCTCGACCAGCAGCGCGCCGGTGGACGAGCCGATGAACACCTTTACGCCGGCGCAGCCGGGGGCCCGTTCGAGTTCAGGCAGATCCTGAACATTCTCGCGCGTGCCACCGATAAAGAACGCAAAATCGCAATGCATGCGGTGGTGGCCCGCCCTGATCTTGGCGGTGAACGTCTCCTCGGTGACCGTGAGCGGATTGGTGTTCGGCATCTCGAACACCGCGGTGACGCCACCCATTACGGCGCTGCGCGAGCCGGTCTCGAGGTCTTCCTTGTGCGTCAGGCCGGGCTCGCGAAAATGCACCTGGGTGTCCATCACGCCCGGCAGGATGTGGAGGCCCTTGCAGTCGATCGTCTCGGCGGCGGAGGCCTGTCCGAGCCCGCCGATCGCGGCGATCCGGCCATTTGAAATGCCGATGTCGCGGACGCCCTCGCCGTCCTGATTGACCACGGTGCCGGATTTTAGAATGGTATCAAATCGTTGATTCATCGGTCCTCAACGCCTGCTTTGGGCTTACGCACAGGGCTTGTTGGGGGCACCTTACCGCCTTAGCTTTGCAGGGGCACCTGCGTTTCCCCAGGAACTTGAGAAATTACGTCAAAAGAGGCCGATTTAGCCTATGAAAGCAGCGTTTCTTCCCGATCGGGGCGTAGTGAAGGTCGCGGGCGAGGATGCCCGCAGCTTCCTCAACGGCCTCGTCACCACAGACGTGACGCTGCTCGCGCCCGGGCTTGGCCGGTTCGGCGCGCTGTTGACGCCGCAGGGCAAGATCATTGCCGACTTCCTGATCACCGAAGCCCCTGAAGGCCATGGCGGCGGGTTCCTGCTCGACGTGCCCCGCGCGCTGGCGCAGAACCTCGCCGACAAGCTCGGCTTCTACAAGCTGCGCGCCAAGGTCACGGTGGAGAATATCTCCGACAGCATGGGCGTGCTGGCGGCGTGGGATGGCGAGCCGGCGACCACGCCCGATCTCGCGTTTGCCGATCCGCGGCACGACGCCCTGGGCTGGCGCATATTTGTGCCCGAAGAGCTCAAGCAGAAGGTGGCCGACCTGATCGGCGCCGACCTCGTCGACAGCGATGCCTATGAAGTCCATCGCGTTGCGCTCGGGGTGCCACGCGGCGGGCTCGATTTCATGTACAGCGATGCCTTCCCGCACGAGACCAACATGGA
>NZ_DAINNI010000020.1:0-76761 GCF_036735945.1 Bradyrhizobium sp.
TGGTGCTGTTCCGCTCGGCGGTGAAGCAGATCGCGCGCCGCCACGGCTATCACGCGACCTTCATGTGCCGGCCGAAGCTGCCCAATGTGTTTGCCTCCGGCTGGCACCTGCATCAATCGCTGGTGTCGCGCGCCGACGGCAAGAACGCGTTCATGACGACGGACGAGACCGAAGCGCTGAGCCCGTTCGCCAGGCATTATCTCGCCGGCCTGCTGGAGCACGCCCGCGCATCCACCGTGTTCACGACGCCGACCATCAACGGCTACAAGCGCTACCGCTCCTATTCGCTGGCGCCAGATCGCGCGATCTGGGGCCGCGACAACCGCGGCGTCATGATCCGCGTGCTCGGCGGCCCCAACGATGCCGCGACCCGGCTGGAAAACCGCATCGGCGAGCCCGCCGCCAATCCCTATCTCTACATGGCCTCGCAGATTCTCTCTGGCCTCGACGGCGTCGACCGCAAGCTCGATCCCGGGCCATCCGCCGATACGCCGTATGAGACCAAAGCGGCGCTGCTGCCGAAGAGCCTGCGCGAAGCCGTGTTCGCGTTGCAGGACGATCCGTTCTTCCGGCACGCGCTGGGGGCGGAGTTCGTGGATTATTACGTGCACATCAAGAACGCGGAGATCGAGCGCTTCCAGGCCGAGGTGTCCGACTGGGAGCACCGCGAATATTTCGAGATGTTTTGAGCAGATTGCTCGGGTCCCTCGACCGTCATTGCGAGGAGCGAAGCGACGAAGCAATCCATGTCGATGCTTGCGGCGCTATGGATTGCTTCGCTCCGCTCGCAATGACGAGCGGATAGAGCGCGTCTCAAATCCCCAGATACCTGTGCTGCAGATCCGGCTCCGCGACCAGTTGCTCGCTCGTTCCCGTCCACACCGTGCGGCCGCGCTCGATGATGTAGTGGCGGTCGGCGATTTTGGCGAGGTTGGCGACGTTCTTGTCGATCACCAATACCGACTGCCCGCGCCCCTTCAGCATCGACAGGCAGTTCCAGATTTCCTCGCGGATCAGGGGCGCGAGACCTTCGGTGGCTTCATCGAGGATCAGCAGTTTCGGATTTGTCATCAGCGCGCGGCCGATCGCCAGCATCTGCTGCTCGCCGCCCGACAGCGTCACGCCCATGTTGTTGCCGCGCTCGGCAAGGCGCGGAAACAGCGCGTGGATCTTGTCGATGGTCCAGGGGTCGCTGGCGCCCTGGCGGTTACCGGAGGCCGCGACCAGATTTTCGTAGACCGTGAGGTTCGGAAAAATCTGGCGTCCCTCCGGCACCAGGCCGATGCCGAGCTTTGCGACCTTGTATGACGGCAGGCTGCGCACTTCCTCGCCGGCGAAACGGATCGCGCCGGCCCGCGCGCGCGTCAGGCCCATGATGGAACGGATGGTGGTGGTCTTGCCCATGCCATTGCGGCCCATCAGCGCGACCATCTCGCCGGATTGAACCTTCAGCGACAGGCCGAACAGCACCTGGCTGAGACCGTAGCAGGTCTCGACGCCGTCGATTTCGAGCAGGGTTTCAGCCGTTCTTGAATCAGTCATGACTGACCACCACATGCTGCTCGCCGAGATAGGCGCGCTTGACTTCCGCATTGTTCCTGATGGCGTCGGGATCGCCTGAGGCGATGACGCGGCCATAGACCAGCACCGTGATGCGGTCGGCGAGCGCGAACACCGCCTCCATGTCGTGCTCGACCAGTACGATGGTGACTTCCTTGCGCAATTCCTTCAGCAGCGCCACCATGCGCGCCGACTCCGTGACGCCGAGACCAGCCATCGGCTCGTCCAGCAGCAGCAGTTGCGGCCTGGTCGCGAGCGCGACCGCCAGTTCGAGCTCGCGCTGTTCGCCGTGGCTGAGTTCGGACACCAACACATTGGCGCGCCCAGCGAGCCCGACACGGGCGAGCGCCGCCTGCGCTGCCTCGCGCAGATGTCTCTCCTTGCGCGCGGCGCCCCAGAAGCGGAAGGAGTGGCCGTCATGCGCCTGCGCCGCGAGCGCGACATTGTCGGCGGCGGTGAAGTCCGGCAGCAGGCAGGTGATCTGGAACGAGCGCGCCAGCCCGAGCCGGCTGCGCTGGTAGGACGGCAGCCTTGTGACCTCGCGGCCGGCGAAGTGAATGGCGCCGGAGTTCGGCATCAACTGCCCGGTCAGCTGGCTGATCAGCGTGGTCTTGCCGGCGCCGTTGGGGCCGATGATGGCGTGCAGTTCACCCGGGGCGACATCGAGCGAGAGGTTGTCTGTCGCCTTGATGCCGCCGAAACTGCGGACGAGGTTTTCGACGCGGAGCATGGGTTCAACCAAAGGATCAGCCACGGCTCAACCTCCCCAGCAATCCCATGATGCCGCCGCGCGCGAACAGCACGATCAGCAGCAGCAGCGGCCCCATGATCAGCGCCCAGTATTCCGTGAACTGCGACAGCAGCTCTTCCAGCAGCAGGAACACGATGGTGCCGATGACAGGGCCGAACAGCGAGCCCATGCCGCCGAGCACCACCATCACCATCAGCTCGCCGGAGCGGGTCCAGTACATGCCGGCCGGGCTGACGAAGTCGGTATTGTTCGCCAGCAGCGCGCCGGCGAGGCCGCAGATCGTCCCTGAGATGACGAAGCAGACCAGCCGGTAACGATTGGCATGATAGCCGATCGCCTGCATCCGCTGCTCGTTGGAACGAACGCCCTGCACCACCATGCCGAAACGCGAATTGATGATGCGCCAGATCAGATAGAGGCCGCCGAACAGGCAGGCGAGGCAGAGATAGTAGAACTGCACGCGGTTCGACATGTCGATGAGGCCGCCGAACGTGCTGCGCTTGTAGATGGTGAGGCCGTCATCGCCGCCGTAACGCGACATGCCCGAGGCGATGTAATAGGCCATCTGCGCGAAGGCCAGCGTGATCATGATGAAATAGACGCCGCGGGTGCGCAGACTGAGCGCGCCGATCACGAGCGCATAGAGCGCCGAGACTGCAAGCGCGACCGGCCACTGGATGAAGCCGGAGCCGATGCCCTCATAGGCGAGGATGCCGACCGCATAGCCGCCGATGCCGAGATAGGCGGCATGGCCAAAACTCATCATGCCGCCATAGCCCATGATCAGATTGAGGCTGGCGGCGGCGAGCGCGAAGATGACGATGCGGGTGAACAGCGTCAGGATGAAGATGTTGCCTGACAGCGCCGAATAGGCCGGCAGCAACAGCAGGCCAAACGCGACGAGCGCCACGACGACGTTGCGGGCGTTGATGGCCAATTTCATCGCTTGGCCGCCGGAAACAGCCCCTCGGGCCGAACCACCAGCACGATGGCCATCAGGAGATAGATCAGCATCGACGACAGCGCGGGCGCGGCGGTGGAAGCGGCGGCAGAACTCAGCACGGTGCGCAGCAGGTCCGGCAGGAAGGCGCGGCCGAGCGTATCGATCATGCCGACGAAGATCGCCGCCAGGAACGCGCCGCGGATCGAGCCGATGCCGCCGATCACGATGATGACGAAGGCGAGAATCAGGATGTTCTCACCCATGCCGATCTGCACGGTCAGGATCGGCGCCTGCATCAGCCCGGCAAGGCCGGCGAGCGCGGCGCCGAGGCCGAAAACCAGCGTGAACAGCAGCTTGATGTTGATGCCGAGCGCGCCGATCATCTCGCGGTTCGAGGCGCCGGCGCGGATCAGCATGCCGACCCTGGTCCGCATCACTACCAGGTAAAGCATTGCTGCGACCGCCAGCGCGACCACGATGATCGAGAGCCGATAGGCCGGGTAGGACACGCCGGGCACGATCTGCACCGGCACGGTGAGCCACGCGGGCAGCGGCAGCGACAGGCCCGCCGGCCCCCAGATCAACCGAACCGCGTCGTTGAAGAACAGGATCAGGCCGAACGTCGCCAGCACCTGGTCGAGATGGTCGCGGCCGTAGAGATGTCGGAGTGCGATGAATTCGAGCGCAATGCCGAGCAGCAGCGTGGCGCCGAGCGCGAGCACTATGCCGAGCACGAAACTGTTGGTCCACGCCACGAAGGTGGCGGCGAAATACGCGCCCATCATGTAGAGCGAGCCGTGCGCCAGGTTGACGAAATCCATGATGCCGAACACCAGCGTCAGGCCGGCCGCCAGCAGAAACAGCAGCAGGCCGAACTGCAGGCCGTTCAGCGATTGTTCGATAAGGACGAGCATCGACCCCCGGACTCTCTGTACCTAACAAAACAGCGGCAGCACGTCTGCGCCGCCGCTATTTTCTTGTTGGGCGGATGATCTGTCGCAAACCGCCCCCGGGTCAAGCCCGAGGCGCGTTCGCCCGATCATGCACCGGCCATGCCAACCATCACTTCTTCATCGGACATTTGTCGGCGAAGCGATCCTGATCGTCCTTCACGATGGTCGCCACCGTCTTGAGCGAGAGCTGGCCGTCGGCGCCCTTGACCACGTCCTGCAGGTAGAAGTTCTGGATCGGGATGTGATTGTTGCCGTATTTGAACGGACCGCGCACGGACTTGAAGTTGGCCTTCTGCATCTCGGCCTTCATCTCGTCCTTCTTGGAGGTGTCGCCCTTCACCGCGACGACGGCGCTGTTGATCAGGTTTGCGGCGTCATAGGACTGCGCGCCGTAGAAGGTCGGGCGCAGGCCGGTGTACTTCTTGCGATAGTCCTCGACGAACTTCTTGTTCTCGGCATTGGGCAGATCGTTGACCCACTGCTGCGCGCCGGGCACGCCGAGCGCATTCTCCTTCTGCAGCGGCAGCGACAATTCGTCGATGGTGAACGCGGTGTAGAGCGGCATCTGCGACTTGAGGCCGGCCTGGGCATACTGATTGAGGAACTGCACGCCGGCCGCGCCCGGATAGAACACGAAGATCGACTCGGCCTTGGAGTTCTTCGCCTTGGTGAGTTCGGCGGAGAAGTCGAGCTGGCTCGGCCACACCGTATATTCCTCGCCCACGACCTGACCCTTGAAGGTGCTCTTGACGCCGGCCAGCATGTCCTTGCCGGCGGCGTAGTTCGGGCCGATCAGGAACACCGACTTGACGCCCTTCTGGTTCATGTAGGTGCCGACCGCCTGCGGGGTCTGGTCGTTCTGCCAGGAGGTCGAGAACACGTAGGGCGAACAGAGCTCGCCGGCGAGCTGCGAGGGACCGGCATTGGCCGAGATCAGGAAGGTCTTGGAATCGACCGCGGTCTTCAGCGATGCCAGCAGCACGTTCGACCAGATGTAGCCGACGATGAAATCGACCTTGTCGGACTGAACCAGCTTCTCGGTCTTCTGCTTGCCGACATCCGGCTTCTGGCCGTCGTCCTCGTAGATCACCTCGACCGGCTTGCCGGCGATCTTGCGGCCGAGATGGTCGAGCGCCAGTTCGAACGAGTTTCGCATGTCGTTGCCGATCACAGCGGTCGGGCCGCTGAAGGTCGAGACAAAGCCGATCTTGATGGTGTCGCCGGCCGATGCGGGCTGCGCCAGCGCCAGAATTGCCGCGCCTGCCAGCCAGAATGCCTTCTTCATAATCACTCCCCTCCTATTTATCGAACCAACCCGGGTCACCCGGGCGACCGGCGCTTCTCTCGCGCGCCTCATTATCAGGTGAGGTATTTTGTGCGCGAAGTCGCCGGTCAGCGGCAAGCATGAACCGGTTTATCCGACTTGGACCTTCGGCTCATACCGCAGCGGCCTGCACCATAATTCGCTCACGGCTTGAATGGCAAGAACTATAGTTCCGGTTGCCGGGGCAACAATTGTCGCACCGCGGCGGCGGCCGCTCGGACTTTAAGGATTTCGTAAAGCGGCTGGAAGCCGTACCTGATTTGCAACCTCTGCGGTTCATGACTCGGAAAGCAATCTGCGGTGAACTGCGCCGCAGAGGAGAGAGCCATGCTCGGTTTCCTGTTCGGCTTCAATGCCCGTATCGGCCGCTTGCATTTCCTGATGAGCACGATCGCGGTCACCGTCATGATGGTCGCGGTCTTCTTCGCCGCGATCACCTACTCCGTTCAGACCACGCCGAACGGAACGGCCGCGAGCCCCGCGGCGGGCCCGATCATCGCAGCCGCTCTCCTCTATGCGTGGCTCACGGTCACGCTGCAGTCGATGCGGTTCAGGGACATGGGTTGGGACCCGGTCTCCATCATACCGGTGTGGTTCGCGGTCGTGATCATCGACGGTCTCTTCGCCGCCGGATTCCCATCCATATCATTGGGCCATGAACGCGGAACGATCTTCGGCGCGCTCGTCAATCTCCCGCTCATCCTTGCCCTGCTGTTTCATCCCAGCCGCGAGCACGAAGAGAGCCCGTCGCCGCCACTCGACGAGCGGTTTCGGATGCCCGATCCGCCGCAGCCATCCCGCACGGTGGCGCAACCGCCGCCGGCGCCGCCAGCCTCGCGCCCGGCCCCCGTCGGATTCGGACGCCGCGGGCTCTAGCGTCAGATCAGATACACTGACGTTAGGCGCTGTTCCTGCGAACGCCGGAACAGCCAATAATAGCGTTTCGCTATCGTGCAATTCGTAGAGGCGTATTGGATCACCCGGCACGAGTGGCTACATTATCGGTGCATTCATAAACCGGGTCGCACCGCATGACGACAGTGCTGAAGCAGCCTCATCACGTGGTGATCGTCGGCGCCGGCTTTGGCGGGCTGGAGACCGCTTTCGGCCTCGCCGGTGCGCCGGTCAGCATCACGCTGATCGATCGCCGCAACCATCATTTGTTCCAGCCGCTGCTCTACCAGGTCGCAACCGCTTCGCTGGCGACGTCGGAAATCGCCTGGCCGGTGCGCTATCTGCTGCGCGACCGCAAGGAGGTGACGACGCTGTTCGCCAATGTGAACGGCATCGATGCTGCGCAAAAGCGCGTGCGGCTCGAGGACGGCGAGACCCTTGCCTACGACACGCTGGTGCTCGCCACCGGCGCCCGCCACGCCTATTTCGGCCATGACGAATGGGAGCCGTTCGCGCCGGGCCTGAAGACGCTGGAGGACGCCACCACGCTGCGGCGGCGCATCCTGGTCGCCTTCGAGCGCGCCGAGCGCGAGGCCGATCCCGTCAGGCGCGCGGCGCTGCTCACCTTCGTCATCATCGGCGCCGGCCCGACCGGCGTCGAAATGGCCGGCACCATCGCCGACCTCGCCAAGGACACGCTGCCGCCGGACTTCCGCAACATCGACACCCACAAGACCCGCGTCGTCCTGGTCGAGGCCGGCCCGCGCGTGCTCGCCGGCTTTCCCGAGGATCTCTCCGCCTATGCGCAGAAGTCGCTGCAGGAACTCGGCGTCGAGGTGGTGCTGAACCAGCCCGTCACCGAATGCGCCATCGATGGCGTGGTCTATGGCGGCAGGAAGCTGGAGGCCAGGACCATCGTCTGGGCCGCCGGCGTGCGCGCCTCGCGCGCGGCGGAATGGATGAATGCGCCGGCGGATCGCGCCTATCGCCTGAAGGTCGAGCCGGATCTCACTGTGCCCGGCCACGCGGACGTCTTCGCGATCGGCGACACCGTGACGATCGCAGGCCCCGACGGCAATCCGGTGCCGGGCATCGCGCCGGCGGCCAAGCAGCAGGGACGCTACGTCGCGGCGCTGATCAAGGCGCGGCTGAAGGGCGAAACGCTGCCGCCGTTCAAATACAAGCATGCCGGCAGCCTTGCGCAGATCGGCAAGAAGAAAGCGGTGATCGATTTCGGCTGGATGAGGATGCGCGGCCATCTCGCCTGGTGGATCTGGGGCATCGCCCACATCTACTTCCTGATCGGCCTGCGCAACCGCCTCAGCGTCGCCCTGAGCTGGCTATGGATTCACGCCCGCAACCAGCGCGCCGCACGGCTGATCACGCAGGGCTCGAGCAAGGTGACGGGGTAGTCCTCCTCACGGCGCGCATTCAAAACTCGCGGCGCGATTGACCGGACCTGATTTGTAGTGCGGCCATTTCGGCCACGGGCACAGCGGCAGCGAGCGCGTCACCTCGAATGCCGGCGTTTCGAGCCGCTGCTCGGTCACTTCGAGATCGCCGGGCGCCTTGCCCTTCTCGACCCAATCGACCAGCACGGCGAGCATGTCGACATTGGCGGGCGCGCCGGAGCCGACATGATCGACGCCCGGCGCCGTGTAAAGGCGAGCGAACTCCGCCGTCTTCTCCTTGCCGAGCTTGCGCTGCACGTTTTCGAAATAGCGGATGCCGGCATAGGGGCTCTGGGCATAGTCGGCCATGTTCTCGAGAATGACGAGCCTGCCGCCGCGCGCAGCGAAGCGGCCGAGGTCCGGATTGGTCGAATCCATCAACCGCGACACCTGCAGCAGACGTTCCCTGTGATCGTCGGGCTTGTAGGTCGTGACGTCGAGCTTGGGGTCGCGCGCGAACACGTACTGAATGCCGCCCGCGCCATAGATCCAGGCGATGCCGTTGTTCGGCGCCGGCGGCTGCGCGGGCGCCGCCTTGCCGAGCCACCACGCATTCCAGCCGCCGGTCGGCCCGAAGGCCGGGACGTTTTCGCCCGAGACGCCCCATCCCGGATAATCATCGAGCCCGTTCTCCAGCGCGAAGGAGAACTTGTATGTCCCATGCAGCGTCTTGATCGCCGCGATCTGCGGTTCGGTGAGGCACTGGTCGCCGCTCTGGCCGGCGCCGCAGCGCAACTCCTCCACCTGGAATTTCGCCTTGCAGCCGACCGGATCGAGAACGAGCAAATCCTCGGCGCCGTCGGCATTGTCGCACGCCTTGAGCACCGCCTTGGCAACGAGATCGACCTGCGCCGGGCGTATCCAGCCCTCGCCCATGGTAGCGAGGCCCGAGCGCGTCCCGGCATGCTGCAGGCCGACCCAGTTGATGACGGGCACGCGGGCGAAGATACCGTCGAAATCATCGGGATAGCGCTGCGCCATCGTCAGCGCCTCGCGGCCGCCTTCGGACGAGCCCATGAAATAGAGCTTTGCCGGCGGATTGCCGTAGGCGCGCACCATCAGCGCGACGGCGGTATCGCGCACGCGCTTGTAGGAGCGATGCGCGAAATTCTCGAAGGCCTCGTCGTTCAGCGCGAAGAGCTGCGGCGGTTCGCCCGGCTTGGTCTCGTGGCCGGAATCGGTGCCATAGGTGACGAAGCCGCGCGCCAGCGGCGAAGGCGCGCCGAACGGATAGGCCGGCGGCAGGCCGAGCGCGGTGATCAGCACGCCGTTGAAGCCGCCGCCGCCATATTGCAGCGAGCGGCCGTTCCACTCCAGCGGCATGTTGACCTGGAACTTGATCGGCGGCGCCTTGGGATCCGACGGCACGATGTGGCCGAGCACCTTGCAGAATTCCGGATTGGCCGGGGTGACGCGCCCCGCCGGCGTCGGTCCCTTCTCGGCGACCGTAAGCGGGGACGCCGCGACGATTGCGGCGGAATCGATCTTCACGCCATTGTCTGCCGATCCCACAAGGCCGCTGCATGTCGCCGCGGGATCACCGGTCATCTTCGCGGCCGACGCATCCGCGGCGAAGAAGGAGATCGCAAGCGCCAGCGATGCCAGCCGGACCGACGTGCACCTATGAAATTTGAGACGTTGCATCGTTTTCCCCCGCTCGTAGCCGAGTTCTGGCCGGCATTGAGCTTACAATGGTTCAGACTGCGCGGGCGTCAACCGAAATCAATTCGGGCTGAACCGGCGGCGCACCGTCGTGTCGGCCGGCGTGCCCGAATCGGCTCATAAACCGTCATGCCCGAGCTTTTCCCGGGCATGAGGGTGCCGAAACTCGCGGCGGCAGCGGCTTCACTTCACCAGCGTGCAGCCGCCCTCCGCAAGCGGACGAAAGGCCCGTTCGGCGGGAATGGTCGAGACCAGTCTGTAATAATCGTAGGGATATTTCGACTCGGCCGGCTTCTTCACCTCGAACAGGTACATCGGATGGACGACGCGGCCGTCCTGGCGGATCGCGACGTCGCCGAACAATTTGTCCTTGCCCTTGAACTTCTTCATCTCGGGCACCGCGTCTTTGGCGTGGTCGCTGCCGGCTGCCGCCACCGCGTTGAGATAGGCCAGCGTGGAGGCATAGACGCCGGCCTGGTTGCCGCTCGGCATCTTGCCGTTCATGCCGGGGCGCGCGCCGAAGCGTTTTGCAAACGCGCGGGTATCGTCGTCCATGTCCCAGTAGAAGGCTTCGAGAAGTTGCAGGCCCTGCGCGACCTTCAATCCCATGCCGTGCACGTCGTTGACGAAGAGCAGGAACGCCACCATGGTCTGGCCGCTCTGCTGGATGCCGAATTCGTTGGCCTGCTTGACGGCGTTGATGGTGTCGCCGCCGGCATTGGCCAGCCCGATCACCTTGGCCTTGGAGTTCTGCGCCTGCAGCAGGAAGGAAGCAAAATCGGAAGTGCCAAGCGGATGCTTGCTCGACCCCAGCACCTTGCCGCCGTTCTTCTCGATGTAGTTGGTGGCCTCCGCCTCGATGCCCTTGCCGAGCGCGTAGTCGACCGTGACGAAATACCAGTCCTTGCCGCCGCGCCCCATCATCGCCGCCGCCGTGGTGTTGCCGGTCGCCCAGGCGTCATTGACCCATTGGATCGTATTGGGTGAACAGGCCTTGCCGGTCAGATCGGAACTGGCGGTCGACGACGCCAGGAATGTCATCCGCGAATCCCGCAACAGCGCGTTGAGCGCGAGGCCTACGGCCGAATTCGGCACGTCGACGATGGCGTCGACGCCCTCGACGTCGAGCCATTTGCGCGCGATCGCCTGCCCGACGTCAGCCTTGTTCTGGTGATCGGCATAGACGATCTCGACCTTGATGCCCTTGCCGCCGCCGTTGAAATCCTCCGCCGCCATGCGCGCGGCTTCCACCGAGCCCATGCCGTTGGTGTCCTGGAAGATGCCGGAGATATCGTTGAGCACGCCCACCCGCACGACGTCGTCTGAAATCTCCGCGCGCGCTGCGCCACCCGCCGCGCACGACAAGGCCAGCGCCAGCCCCAATCCCAAATTCCGCATTGTTTTCTCCTCCGATGTTGATTGAGCGTTCCCGGACTTTTCGCCGGGTTTGCGATTGGCGCGACGCGCCGTAGGAACCGCTGATCAGATGCCGGGCCTGGTATCCGTCAGGCGGCGGAAATGGAGATCGGGAGGCTGTCCAGACCGCGCAACGTGTTGTTATAGCGGCGCTTCACCGGCCCGGTGATCTCGATGCTGCCGACCTTGCGGGCGATCGCCGCCATCATCACCTCGCCTTCGAGGCGCGCGACAAGCTGGCCGACGCACATGTGAATGCCGGAGCCGTAGCCGACATGGCCCGACGTGCGGCGGGTGATGTCGTAACGATCGGCATATTCCCAGCGGCGCGGATCGCGATTGGCGGCGCCTAAGAACATCAGGACTTTCTCACCCTCGCCGATCGCATGCCCGCCGAGTTCGACCTCGCGCGTCGTGGTGCGGAAGAAGGTCTGCACCGGGCTTTCGAAGCGGACCGCTTCCTCGAAGGCATTGCGTGCCAGCGTGGGATCGCTGCGCAGCTTTGCCAGTTGTTCGGGAAAACGCGCGAGGCAATAGACGGCGGCGCCGATGCCGTAGACGGTGGTATCGAGCCCGGCCGACAGCAGCGAGCGCACCAGCAGCGGAGCTTCCTCATGGGTGATCTCGCCGGCATCGGCACGGGCATGGATGCAGGTGCCGAAGCCGCCGGGGGCGAGGTTCTCGCGCTGGCATTGTTCGGCGACATAGGCCTGATGCGGCGCCGAGCGCTCGATCGCCTCCTGGCGCAACTGGTTAGGCGGCCCGAACGCGTTGAACACCAGGCTGGCATAGGGCAGCAGATGCTCGCGCCCCTCCTGCTTCAGCCCGAGCGCATCGGGGAACACCGACAAGGGATAGGCTTCCGCAAGATCGGCGATGGCATCGAAGCTGCCGCGCGCGAGCAACTCATCGACCTTGGTTTCGGCCAATGCGGTGAAATGAGCGCGCAGCGGCTTCATGGCGCTGGCCGACAGCACCTGGTTCAGCACCGCGCGCGTCCTTGTGTGGGCCGGCGGGTCCGCCTCCAGGATGATGCTTTGCGGGCGCCACGGCTTCTCCTTGGCGAAATCGCTCAGGCCCACCCCGCGGCCCGAGCAGAACGTCAGGGGATCGTGGAGGACGCCGTGCACCTCGGCGTAACGCGCCACGCCATAGACGCCCCATTTGGCGAGCCACACCACCGGTCCGGCCTCGCGCAGGACCTCGTGGGCCGCATGCATGTCGTCGAAGAACTCGGTCGAGAACGGGTCGACGTCGAGGCTCGGGACGCCGGCCGGCGCAGCTTGCGTGGTCGCGCTCATGTGGGTCTCCTGCATAATGTTCTTGCAGATCGGCGTGCGCTGTCTCTATGTCGTGAAGGCTGGAGCGGCTTCGGAAGAGCATGAGCAGGAACAGACAGGCGCGCGCCCCCCGCGTGGGCACGGCAGGCAGGAGCGGACGCGCCGAACAGGTGCTCGATCTCGACCGTTACGTCCCGGCGCTCATCACCTTCATCGCCAACAAATTGTCGCGCAGCGCGACCGTGGTCTACCAGAAGCATTTCGCCGTCAATGTCACCGAATGGCGAATCCTGTCGCTGCTCGCGATCGAGCCGGAAATCTCGGCGGCCCGCATCTGCCATGTGATCGGCTTCGACAAGGGCCCGGTGAGCCGAACCCTGGCTGCGATGGAGGAACGCGGGCTGATCAGCATCCGCGCCGACCGGCAGGACGGCCGCACCCATTCGATTTCGCTGACCGCGAGGGGATACAGCACCCATGACCAGGTCATCGCGGTGGCGCTCGAACGCGAGCGCCGCCTGCTTTCCTGCCTCAGCAAGGGCGAACGCGAGACGCTGATCGCGCTGCTGTTGCGGGTGCACGGCAATCTCGATGCCGTGAAGGGCGCCGGCGAAATCGACGATCGGGCCTGAACAGTACGCGACGGCCGCAGCGTCTATTCGCACTGCATCTGCGCCGACGCGCGTACGACAACGCGCTGCGTCACGACGATCCGATCGCACGGACATCCGTTTCTCCCTGTACGGCCCGGCACTCTCGGTGCTCTTCGCTCGGCCGCCTTGACGAGAGCACGTTCTCACAAATTAGTTGCTTTGGCAACCTCAATGAGACCTGCGTGTCGGCGCCGACCGGCATGGAACAGAGCGTGCCGTCGCAAGGCCGCTGAAATGATTATGACTGTCAATTCATGCGACGGCGTGCGAGCAATGGCCGATAGGCCTTCATCGTCCGCGCTTCTCACCATGACGGGCTTATGAGGCGCAGCCGATCCATTTTACCGACGAAACATCATCCAGAACAGCCACCGAGCCCGCGCGCCGCGTCAGCACGGCGCGCTGGTTGATATAGCCCTTGTCGGTGATCTCGCCGCCATCGACGGAGGCGGGTTCGGCCAATAGCAGCGCGCGCGTGGCGTGCCCCGAGGAATTGCCGCTCTGCGCCTTCAGCTTCGCAAGACCCTGCGCGATCGCGCCGCGAACTTTTTCGTGCCCGATGACGTCATTCACCTCGGCATTCTCGGGCAGGCCGGCATGGGCCCGGCAGGCCGCCACGTTCGGGAATATCAGGAAACGCACCTCGTCGCCGCCATGGCCGGTGACGACGATATCCTGCGCCAGCGGCGCAAGCGCCGCGATGCCGGCGACGCGCAAGGTGCCGACGCTGACCCAGGTGCCGGAATTGAGCTTGAAATCCTCGGCGACGCGGCCGTCGAAGAACAGGCCGAGTTCGGGACGACCGGGATCGGCAAAGGTGACGGCGTCGCCGATCAGATAAAAGCCTTCCGCGTCGAACGCCTGCGCGGTCAATTCCGGCGCCTTCCAGTAGCCGGGCGTGACGTTCGGCCCGCGCACGCGCACTTCCAGCTTGTCGCCCGACGGCACCAGCTTCAGTTCGGTCCCCGGGATCGGCACGCCGATATTGCCGGAGCGCCTGGCCTGGAAATGGCAGTCGGTGGCGAGCGGCGACGTCTCGGTCGAGCCCCAGGCCGACACCATGGGCAGCGCGCGGCCTGTGGTCTTGATCGCGAGTTCTTCCAGCGCGTCCCAGAGATTCTGCGGCAATGCCGCGCCGGCATAGAAGGCGAACTTTACCTCGCCGAAGAATTTCTGCCGCAGTTCGTCGTCGCTGCGCAGCGCCGCGATCAGCATGTCAAAGCCGCGCGGCACGTTGAAATACACCGTCGGCATCACGCTGCGCAAATTGGCGAGCGAGGTCGCGAACAGGCCGGGCGCCGGCTTGCCGCCGTCGACGTAGAGCGTGCCGCCATTGCGCAGCACCAGGTTGAAATTGTGGTTGGCGCCGAAGGTGTGGCTCCACGGCAGCCAGTCGAGGATCACGAGCTTGTCGCCGATATCCTCGAGGAACGTCCAGGTCTGTACCTTGGCCTGCTGGCTCGAAGTCAGCATGCGCTGGGTGTTGATCACGGCCTTCGGTGCACCTGTCGATCCCGAGGTGAACAGGAATTTTGCGATGGTGTCGGGCATGATCGCGGCGAATGCCTTTTCGACATCGGGTGTTTCCGGAGTCGCAGCGACGGCGCGGAAGGAGATCGCGTCGCTGTCGCCCGCATTGCCGCTGACGATAACAGCACCATGCAGCGGCTTGATCGCGGCAAGCGCTGCGGCGAACGGCGCGATGGCGGGAACATAGATCGCGCCGGGCCGGAGCAGCCCGATCATGCCCTTGAGCTTGTCGAAATCTTTGGACATCAGCGAATAGGCCGGCGAGATCGCGGCCGAGGGCACGCCGACATGCTGGGCGGCCAGCGCGAACAGCGCGTGCTCGACGCTGTTGTCGGAGAGGATCACCAGCGGTCGCTCGGCGCTCAGGCCTTGCGCAAGGATCCAGGCGGCCGCGCCGCGCACCCGCCGCAGCGCGTCCCGATAGGTAACGGTCGCCCACGGCGCGTCGGCGCCGGCGCGATCGGCGAGGAAGATTCGGTCCGGCGCCTGCCGCGCCCAATGCTCCAGCCAGTCGCCGATGCAGCGAGCGCTTTCGCGAAGCGGCGTGGTCGATTTCACGATGATGCTGCCGTCGGCGCGGCGATCGGCGATGATCGCTGGCACCGCGAACAGGCCGGGCGGATTGGCTCCGCTCGATGCGGCGATGGCCATGGGTTTCCTCCTGTCCCGATGTTTCGGGATTGCCGCGCGCAATGCCGGCCCGCAGATCGAAAAGGCTGCTTGCCTGCAATGTTGAGCACAACAATTGTTGTCGTCAACAACAATCTTCCCCGTGGGTCGGAGAAGCGCTAGAAGGGAACATCATGACGGCGAATGCACGGGCAACCGGAACGGGGAAATCGCTGACAGGCGCGAGGCCGCCGCGCGGCCGGAAACCGACGGTCACCAGCGGTGACGGCCTCGACGACGAGATCGGCCTCGACGCGCTGGCCGGCCATGCCGGCTATGCGGTACGTCGCTTCCAGATCTGGATTTTTCAGGACTTCATCCGCACGCTCGCTGCCGTCGATATTCGCCCGACGCAGTATTCGGTGATGACCGTGATCGGCGCCAATCCGGGGCTGAGCCAGATGGCGGTCGCCAAGCGGCTCGGGATCGAGCGCGCCCGCCTGGTGCACCTCCTCGACAGCCTCGAACATCGCGACCTCGTCAGCCGGATTCCCTCCGCCACCGACCGCCGCTCCCATGCCCTGCACCTGACGGCGCGCGGCAAGAAGGCGCTGGCGCAGTTCAAGCAGCTCGCCGCCGAACACGAGCGCCATGTGGCCGAGAAGATCGGCAAGGGGAACCGCGAAAAGCTGCTGCGGATCCTCTCGGCTTTCACGTGATTTTGGACGCCGCCTCGCTCAAGGCTTCACCGCCTACTTTTTGTGCACATGCCCGGGCGCCGCAAAGCCGGTGAGCTCACGCGGCCACGCACCAAGCACCTGAAATTACGTCGCTAACATGAAGTCTTGGCGCGACCTCCCCATTGTACACAATGGCACATCGCTTGCTTCAGTCAGGCAACCTTTGCTCGCTGGAGTTTTGCCCGCCATGGGGTCCGACGCGCCTGAAACCATTGCCGCCATCGTCGCTGCGCACCGCGCCGGCACGCTCACGCCGGCAGAGACCGTAGCCCGCTCCTACCGGCGCATCCGCGACCACAACGATCCCGCGATCTTCATCAGCCTGCGCGACGAGAAGGATGCGCTCGCCGAGGCCGAGGCGCTGGCCTCGAGGGATGCGCACGCGCTGCCGCTGTTCGGCGTTCCCGTGGCGGTGAAGGACAATATCGACGCGAAGGGTACGGCGACGACGGCCGCCTGCCCGGCTTTCTCCTATTCGCCGGCGCAGGATTCGACGGCGGTCGCAAAACTGCGGGCGGCGGGGGCCATCATCATCGGCAAGACCAATCTCGACCAGTTCGCGACCGGCCTCGTCGGCGTGCGCTCGCCCTACGGCATTCCGGTCAATCCGGTCCGGGGCGATCTCGTGCCGGGCGGATCGAGTTCGGGCTCGGCGGTCGCGGTGTCTGCCGGTCTGGTGCCGCTAGCGCTCGGCACTGATACGGCGGGCAGCGGCCGGGTGCCGGCGATGCTCAACAACATCGTCGGGCTGAAGCCGAGCCTCGGGCTGATCTCCAGCGCCGGTCTGGTGCCGGCGTGCCGGACGCTCGACTGCATCTCCGTGTTCTCGCTCACCGTCGACGACGCCATGACCGCGCTGACGGCGATAGCGGGGCCCGACAGCGCCGATCCCTATTCTCGCGACCGCCCGCTCGGCGCGCTATCGGCGTTTCCCGAGAAGCTTCGGCTCGGCGTGCCCCGCAACGGCCAATTGATCTTCTTCGGCGATCGCGCTTCAGAAAAAGCCTATGACGAAGCGCTCAAGCGCTGGACGCAGATCGGCGCCGCGCTGGTCGAATTCGACCTCGAACCGTTTTACGAGACGGCACGGCTGCTCTACGAGGGCCCGTGGGTCGCCGAGCGATACCTCGTGATCCGCGATCTCCTGGCATCCGCGCCTGACGCGATCCATCCGGTGACGCGCGAGATCACGGCGGGCGGCGCGCGGCTGACCGCCGCCGACACGTTTGCGTCGCTCTATCGCCTGCAGTCGCTGCGCCGCGTCGCCGAGCGAACATTTGCAAATTTCGACGCGATGGTGCTGCCGACGGCGCCAACCGCCTATACCACCGCGCAGGTGCTCGCCAATCCGATCGAGCTCAACTCTAGGCTCGGCACCTACACCAATTTCGCTAACCTGCTCGACCTCTGCGGTCTCGCGCTGCCGGCTACGATGCGCGAAGACGGCATCCCGTTCGGCATCACGCTGCTGGCGCCCGCCGGCTGCGACGCGCGGCTCGCCAGCATGGGACGGGTGTTTCATGCCGACACCGGGTTGAAAGTGGGGGCCAGGGGCGTGACCCAGCCGCCGCTCGCATCGCTGCCGGCGGCAACTAACGGCGACGAGATCACGCTCGCCGTGGTCGGCGCGCATCTCTCGGGCATGGCGCTCAATGGCGAGTTACAGGCGCTCGGCGCCCGCCTCATCGAGGCGACCGAGACCGCGCCGGACTACAAGCTCTACGCGCTCGACACCACGCCGCCGAAACCCGGCATGCTTCGCGTCGACGCAGGCGGCGGAAGCGCGATCAAGCTGGAGCTATGGGCATTGTCGGCCGCCGCCTTCGGCAAATTCGTCGCCGCGATCCCGCCGCCGCTCGGGATCGGCACCGTGAGACTCGCGGATGGAAGAGGCGTGAAGGGGTTTGTGGTCGAGCCCGTAGCGATCCAGGGCGCGCGCGACATTTCGGCCTACGGCGGCTGGCGCGCGTTCATGGCGGAGAAGGCTTAGGGGCGAGTAGGGAGTGGCGAATAGAAAAGACCTCATCCCACTATTCGCCACTCCCTGCTCGCCATTCGCCCCTCACACCGACACCGCGTAAATCTCGTACTCCCCGCGCACCAGTTCGATATGGGCGCGCATCGCCGCCGCCGCGCCGGCCTTGTCGCCGCGCATGATGGCGACGACGACGCGGTCGTGCTCGGCGTGCGACTTGGCGAGACGGCCGAGATTGCGGAACTGGGCGCGGCGGAACGGCTGCACGCGCACCCGCGTCGCCAGCGTCATCTCGGCGATGTAGCCGTTCTGCGAGCCGGCATAGATCGCGTTGTGGAAGCGTTCGTTGACGGCGTGAAAGCGCTCGGGATTGCCGGCATGGCTCAGCACGCGCAGCTCGTCATGGATCGCCTCGAGCTTCTGGCGTTCCGCCGGCGGCATCCGCTCGGCGGCAAGCCCGGCGCACAGGGCTTCGAGCTCGGCCATTGCTTCGAACATCTCCGTCAAACGATCCAGCGAGGGCTGCGCCACCACGGCGCCGCGATGGGCGCGGGCCTCGACCAGTCCGCTCGCCACCAACTGGCGCAGCGCCTCGCGCACCGGCGTGCGCGAGACCGAAAAGCGCCGCGCGATGTCGGTCTCGTCGAGCGGCGATCCCGGCGGCAGCACGCCGCGCACGATCTCGTCGGCAAGCTGCAGCCGCAATTCCTCCGCGCGCGTGACCTTTTCGCGCAACGGCGAGGACCGATCGACACGCCGAACCGCGGCCTCCGCGCCGGGCGGCGTTCGAGCGCGATGGTCGTCAAGGCTCATGACGCTGGACCCTGCGGCTCATTGATGATGCTGACATGCGCGGCAACGATCTTCCATCCTTCGGGAAACCGTATCCAGGTCTGCATCTGGCGCCCGACCTTGCCGGGCAGCGTGTCGCGATAGAACAGCGTCGAAGCGACCGCGGTATCGTGGCCATAGGTCGTGATCACGGTCTTATCGGTTTTGCGCATCAATCCGACCGGCGAGCGCGCGGCGCGGAATGCCATGATGGCGTCGTAGCCATAGAGATTTTCACCGATGCCATAGCGCAGCGTGCGGGGATCGTTGCGGAACAGCTCGTCGAGCACCGCGACGTCGTTCGACACCAATGCCGTTTCATAGCGCGCGAACTGCGCCGTCACTTCGGCGAGCACGTCGGGAAGATCGATTTCCATCGTCATATTCCTCTCGGCGCGGGCGCTGCCGCGACGCCGATCTGTTCCAGCGCATGGGCGACCCGCAGCGCGATATCTTCCCGCCAGGGTGCCGCGATGATCTGCACGCCGATCGGCATCGGCTCCAGCGGCACCGGCACGGCCACGACCGGCAGGCCGATGAACGAGATCGGCTGGGTGTGGATGCCGATATTGGCGCGCACCGGCAGCTCGACGCCGTCGAGCACGAAATTGACCTGGCCCAGTTTGGGCGCGATGCAGGGCGTGGCCGGCGCGATGATGACATCGACCGTCTTGAACAGCTCCAATACCTTTTCGCGGTACCAGCGGCGGAATTTCTGCGCGCGATCGACCAGCGGCGCCGGCACCATCGCGCCGGCGATCAGGCGGTCGCGCACCGCCGGATCGAAATCGTTCGGGCGCTTGCGCAGGCGGTCGAGATGCAGCGATGCGCCTTCGGTGGTCGTGATCACGTAGGCCGCGGCGCGGGCGCGCGCGGCTTCGGGAAGTTCGACGGTTGCCGTGGCATGAAGCGCTTTCGCGACGCGCGATACCGCTTCGACCGCCTCGGGAAAGACGTTCTGCTGGAAATAGCCGCCGGCCACCGCCACCCGCAGGCCGTCGATGCCTTTCGACAGCAGCGACGCGACCGGTTCGGCCGGCCGCGTCGAGCAGGCCCTGTCGTCGGCATCCGGCCCCTGCATGGCGTCATAGGCCAGCGCGAGATCGCCGACGCTGCGCGCGAGCGGGCCGAGATGATCGAGGCTCGCAACGAACGGGAACGAACGCGCCCGCGACAGCCGGCCATAGGTCGGCTTCAGGCCGAAGGTGCCGCAGAACGACGACGGCACCCGGATCGACCCGTTGGTGTCGGACCCCAGCGCGATCGGAACCAGCGCGCCGCCGACCGCGCTGCCCGAGCCGCCGGAGGAGCCGCCGGTCATCCGCGTCGGATCGTGCGGATTGCGCGACGGGCCGTCATGCACGTTCTCGCCGGTGAAATCATAGGCGTACTCGCCCATGTTGAGCGCGCCGACCAGCACGGCGCCGGCCGCCTCCATCCGCTCGATCAGCGCGGCGTCGCGCGAAGCCGGAGCCAGGTCGCGGTTGATCTTCGATCCGGCGCGGGTGGCGAGACCTTTCACGTCGAACAGGTTCTTCACCGCAAAGGGCACGCCGGCGAGCGGGCCGACCCTCTCGCCGGCCGCGATCTTCGCGTCGATCGTCCTGGCGGCGGCGCGGGCGCGATCCGTGGTGACGTCGGTGAAGGAATTCAGCACGGAATCATGTTTGGCGATCCGCGCCAGCGCCGCCTCCGTCGCGTCGAGCGCGGAGAGCTTGCGGTCGGTTACCGCTTGCGCGATCTGTCGGGCCGACAGTCCGTCTGATTTTACGGTCATGGCTATCAAGCGGTGTAGATGCTGGCCGGCTCGGTCTCGTCCGGCAGCGGGAATTCATCGACCAGCCGCGCCAGCCTCAGGGACACCTCGAGGTTCGCACGCACGACGGGACGCCAGGCTTCCTCGACCGGCAGCGCCAGCGCCTGCGCGACGGCATCGATGTAACCATCCAGATGATCGGCGGCCATTTCGCTCCCACTCTCTCCTAGTGAACCGGCAACGGCGGATGCGGGATCGCCGTCAGCAATTCCTTTGTGTAGGCGTCCTGCGGATCGCCGAGCACGCTTTCCGCCGAGCCTTGCTCGACGATTCGTCCCGCCCGCATCACGATGACACGATCGCACAACAAACGCACCACGTTCAAATCGTGCGACACGAACAAATAGCTCATGCCCATCGACGCCTTGAGGTCCTGCAGCAGATTGAGCACGACCGCCTGCACGGAGACGTCGAGCGCCGCGGTCGGCTCGTCCAGGATCACGAGCTTTGGATGCAGCGCCATCGCGCGCGCGATGCCGACGCGGGCCTTCTGGCCGCCGGAGAGCTGATGCGGGAAGCGATCGAGCAGATTGACAGGCAGGCCAACCAGCCCGGCAAGTTCCTCGCAGCGGGCGCGCAGCGCGTCGCGCCCCCTGATGTCGCCGAGTTGCAGAATTGGATCGGCTATGGCGCGCGCGGCGGTGAAGCGCGGGTTGAGGCTGTCGGTCGGGTCCTGGAACACCATCTGGATGCTCTTGCGCTGCGGCAGCCGCGCAAAGGCCTGCGGCATGATGGCACCGATCTCCTCGCCGTCGAACGCGATGCGGCCGGAGGTCTGGTCGAGCAGCCGCATCACCATCATCGACGTCGTCGACTTGCCGCAGCCGGACTCGCCGACGAGGCCGACGCTCTCGCCATGGCCGACCGTGAAGCTGATGCCGTCGACGGCGCGGAACATTTCGGCTTCCACCGGCGGCCTGCGCGAGAACAGCTTTGTCAGCACCGCACTCGCGCCCTGGCGCGGATATTCCTTGACGAGCTTTTCGACGGTGAGAAGGGGTTTTGCGAGATCGTCACCCCCGGGCTTGACGGCTGACGGACGGGCCGAAGCTAAAACGTCCTCCTCCGGCAGGAGATCCCGCAGCGACACGCCGATCCGCGGCGTCGCACGCATCAGCTTTCGCGTGTAGGGGTGCTCGGGGCTGGCGAAGATATCCGCGGACTTGGCTGTTTCAACCACCCTGCCCTTCTCCATCACCACCACGCGGTCGCAATAGGCGGCGGCGAGGCCGAGGTCGTGCGTGATCAGGATGGTCGACATATGCCGGCGCCTGGTCAGCTCCACGATCAGGTCCATCACCGCCTTCTGGGTGGTGACGTCGAGGCCGGTGGTCGGCTCGTCCGCGATCAGAAGCTGCGGGTTGCAGGCCAGCGCCAGCGCGATCACGACGCGCTGGCACATGCCGCCGGAGAGTTCGAACGGATAGGCGTGATAGCGCTCGCGCGGACGCGCGATCCTGACCTGCTCCAGCGCCTCGATCGCCTTCTCGCCGCGGTCGCTGGCCGCGCTCTGCACATGCTGGCGCAGCACGTCCTCGATCTGGTCGCCGACCTTGCGAATGGGATTCAGCGCGGCGCGCGGGTTCTGGAAGATCATCGAAATTTCGCGGCCGCGCAGGTCGCGCATCTCGTTCTCGGTCGCGGCCTTGACGTCGATGCCGGAGAACATCACCGAGCCCTCGGCGATCCGCCCCGCCCGGTCGAGGATGCGCATCACGGCATAGGAAGTCACCGACTTGCCGGAACCGGATTCCCCGACGATGCCGAGCGTCTCGCCCTTGGCCACTGTTATGTTGACGTGCTGCACCGCCTTGACGATGCCGCGGCGCGTGGTGAATTCGACGGTGAGGTCGTTGACGTCGAGCAGGGGCTGCGCCGTCATGACCGTCTCCGCAAAAATCTCGAAAACAACCCCATGCAAAGTAGAATGGTCAGCACTCCTGTCGTATTCCCTTTGCGGGGGCCGGGAGGAGCAAAGCCCATCACGTCCTCCGCTGCGGATCGACGATGTCGCGCAGGCCGTCGCCGAGCAGGTTGAAGCAGAACACCGCGATCATCAGCGCCAGGCCCGGGAACAGCGCGATCCACCATTCGCCTGACACCATGAAGGTCGCGCCCTCCGCGACCATGATGCCCCATTCCGCCGTCGGCGGCCGCACGCCAAGCCCGATGAACGAAAGTCCGGCGGCATTCAGGATGGCGTAACCCATGGTCAGCGACATCTGCACGATCATGATCGGCATGATGTTGGGCAGGATGTGCACCAGCAGGATACGGAGTTCGCCATTGCCGGACAGCCGCGCCGCCTGCACGAAGCCGGCGTTGCGGCGGACATTGGCCTCGGCGCGGGCGACGCGCGCATAAAGCGGGAAGTTCACGATCGCGGTCGCGATGATGATGTTCTGCACGGTGTTGCCGAGCGCCGCCACGATGCCCATCGCCAGCACGAACAGCGGAAACGCCATGATGGTGTCGGCGATGCGGCCGACGATGCGGTCGGTCCAGCCGCCGAAATAGCCGGCGGCGATGCCCGCGAGCCCGCCCATCAGGAACACCAGCACGACGGAGGCGATGGCGATGAAGGCATCGAGGCGGGTCGCGACGACGACGCGGCTGAAGATATCGCGGCCAAGCTGGTCGGTGCCGAACCAGTGGGCGGCGGACGGCGGCTTCAGCGCCGACGCGGTATCGCTCGCAAGCGGATCGTGGGGCACGATGTAGGGGCCGAAGATCGCGGCGAACAGGATGACGACCAGAAGGCCGAAGGCAAAGGCCGTGACGCGGTTCTCGCCGAGCACGTAACGCGTATGCTCGAACATCGCTGAAAGTCCCGAGGTCCGCGCGGGCGCAGTGGGTTCGACGGCAGGCGCAACGCTACTCATGTTCCAACCTCACCCTTCCAGCCGCACGCGCGGATCGATCACGCCGTAGAGAATGTCGATGACGAGATTGAGCAGCACGTACATGACCGCCATGGTCAGCACAAAACCCTGCACCGGCGCGAAGTCCGACGAGATCAAGGCTTCCACCGCGTAGGAGCCGATGCCGGGCCAGGCGAACACTTTTTCGACCAGCACATTGGCGCCGAGCAGGAACGAGAACACCATGCTGAGCGTGGTGATGACCGGCAGCATCGCGTTGCGAAACGCGTAGGTGACGATCACGGTCGTGGGCGACAGTCCCGAGGCGCGCGCGGTGCGCACGAAGTCGGACGCCAGCACCGCCAGCATCGAGGCCCGCGTCATGCGCGCGATCGGTGCCAGCGAGAAGATCGCGAGCGTCGCAGCGGGCAGGATCAACTGGCTGAGCGCGGAACGAAACGCCTCGAAGTCACGCGCGATCAGCGCGTCGATCAGGTAGAAGCCGGTGACATGGGCCGGCGCGCTGTAGAACACATCGAGCCGGCCGAGCGGCGCCGGCGACCAGCCGAGCCTGAAATAGAAGACATAGACCAGCACCAGTCCAGTGAAGAACACCGGCAGCGACACGCCGGCGGTCGTGGTGACGCGGCAGAGATGGTCAATCCATGAGCCCGGCCGCGTCGCGGCGAGCACACCGAGCGGGATTGCGATCGCGATCGAAATGACGAGACCGAGCAGCGTCAGCTCGGCGGAGGCCGGCAGGCGGTTACGGATTTCGGTCGCGACCGGCTGGCCGGTGGTCAGCGACGTCCCGAAATCGCCGTGCGCGAGATCGTTGGTGTAGCGGAAGAACTGCTCGACCAGCGGCTTGTCGAAGCCGAGTTTCTTTCGGATCTGCTCGATGGCTTCCTTGCTTGCTGCGGGCCCGGCGAAATAGGCCGCGGGATCGCCGGGCAGCGCGCGGGTGAGGAGGAAGGTGACGATGACGACCCCGATCAGCGACGGGATCGCAAACATCAGCCGCTTGCCGATCATGGTCAGCATGGCGCATCACGCCTTCACCAGCGCGCGGTAATCGAGCCTGCGGTGGAACCAGTATTGGTAGCCCGAGACGTTCTTCTGCATCGCGACGTTGACGTAGGGCTGATACAGCGGGATGCGCGGGATGTCCTTGAAGGCGAGATCGACGAAGCCTTTCACGTCGGTATCGTACTTCGCGGTGTTGCCGACCGCGGCCGCGTCGACCGCGCCGCTGATGAAGCCGTCCATCTCCCTGGACTGGTAGCTCATGGTGTTGAAGATCGAGTTCTTGCCGTCGTAGCACCAGATGAAGAAGTACTCGGGATAATCCAGCCAGCCGGAGAACACGTTGGTGTAGAGCGGCAGCACCTTCTTGTTCAGCTCGGTGCGCCAGTTGGCGCCGGGGATCTTGTTGATCGTGGTCTTGATGCCGATCTGCGCGAGGCTCTCCTGCACCAGCACGCATAGCGGCTCGTTGACGCCGGCAAAGCCGAGGTCGAACGACAGCGTGGTCTCGAAGCCGTTGGGATAGCCGGCCTCCGCGAGCAGCGCCTTGGCCCTGGCGATGTCGGTGACGTATTTGGTCGGCTGCGGCCAGGCCACCTCGGTCGCCTTGTCGGCGGCGGCGCCGAACATCGGCTTGGCGAGGCCGAACAGCACCGCATCCATGATCTTCTGGTAGGGAATCGCGCAGGCAACGGCTTCGCGGACCTTGATGTTGTCGAACGGCGCGATCTTGACGTTCATGCCGATATACTGGACGCCGTTGGAATACGGCACCGAGACGATATTGAGCTTGCCGCTGTCCTTCAGCTCGACGAAATCCTTGTTCGGCAGGTCGTAGGAGATGTCGGCGTCGCCGCGCTCCAGCAGCGCGCGGCGGTTGCCGGCCTGCGGCACCATGCGCCAGATCACGCGCTTGACCTTCGGCAGCGGGCCGCCGGCCCAGGCGTCGTTGCGCTCCATGACGACTTCGGTGCCGGCCGTCCACTTGGTCACCTTGTAGGCGCCGGAGCCCGCGGTCTGCTGCTTGGTGTATTCAAGACCCCACGGGTCCTTCTCGCTGGCATGCTTCTTCACCAGTTCCGAATTGACGACGCAGGGCACGATGACCGCGAGATCGGGAAGCGTAAGGCGATCCTTCTTGGCGAAATCGACCCGCACCGTGTGGTCATCGACGATGACGAATTGCTCGGTACTGGTCAGCGAGCCCGCCCCCATCTGGAAGGTCGGGAAGCCGCCGACGCTGACCGCGCGATCGAGCGACCATTTGACGTCCCTGGCGGTGACAGGCGCGCCGTCGTGGAAGGTCGCATTCTTCTTCAATTTGAAGGTCACCGACATGTCGCCGACATTCATGTCCTCGGCGAGTTCGGGCTTGAACTTGTCGCGGTCGTAATACGGCACGCCGCCCGGACCGGTCTTCATTTCGTGGGTGATCAGCCGGTCGTAGCAATTCCACGACACCTCATAGCCCGGTACGTTGGTGCCGACGCCGTGGATGTCGAGATTGTTGGGCCCGCTCTCCGATACGATCAGCAGCGTCTCCGACCGCGCATCCGCCTTGGCGGCGGACCAGATCGCCGGTGCCGGCGTCAGCGCGCCGGCGGCCGCCAGCCCCGATACGGATTTGAGGAAGTCGCGACGCTTCATGGTGATGCTCCAGACGCCAGAGGGAAACGGCCTTTGGAGCTGCAATCGCAAGGTTTGTGCCAACCCTTAACGGAAGCTTATTGGAGCGCTACTCGATTGATCTGGTTTGATATTTTCGGTGACACCGATGCTTGCGAAGGGGTGCGGCAGACTGGCAAATTGCATACAAAGCGGCGTATTTGCCCATTGATTGAGCAGATATTTCCAACGCTCCATTACTGGGCGTCACTCAGATCGGCCAGAGCAGATCCTGCAATTCGCCGAGATTGGCAGCCCTCTGCTGCCAACCCTCGATACAGATCTGCCGGCCGGGGTCGCCGAAGCGATGCAGCAGCATCAAGGCCATCAGCCGCCGCTTCAGGTCGGGCGTGATGTCAGCGGCCGAATAGCCGACCCCCTCGAACAGACTACGCACCCGCCGCGGCATGCCTGATGTCAGGAAGGCGCTCGGACCCAGCAAGTCATATTCGCCCCTGCCCGTCATCACATCGCCGAAATCGATCAGGCCTGCGAGCCGCCAACCCGCGCCGCCGCGGCTCAGGAGGAAATTCTCCGGGATGTATTCGCCGGTCAGGATCACCGGCGGCCCATCGAGCGCAATCAACGACGCCGCGGTATCGCGCAGCAGTTCGTCTATTCCATCGAGAAACTTTGCCGGCAATCCAAGGCGCGCATGCCTGGCGCGGCATCCCGCGATCTGCCCGCGCATGAAGACATCCCAGCCCGGTTCGATGCGCGCCAGCGACCCGGCGGGAACGCGCTGCACCTCGGCGATGGTCTCGCCGATTTCGGCAAGCACACGCTCCTTGTCGTGCTCCGGCAGGGCGGACCATGCATCCGCGCCCAACACGCCCGGCAGCCGCGTGATCACGAGATAGGGCCAGCCGTCGCGCTCCCCTTCGACGACGATTTCGGGAATCGGGATGCGAATCTGCCCGCTAAGCTGCGCGAGCGTGCTTCGTTCCGACTCGAACTGGCCGCGAAGAAACGGCGGGAAGACCTTCAGGATGAGTTTTTCATCGAGGCCAAGGACGAGATTGGTGCCGGCGGCAAAGATATGCGGCGCGGCGCAAGCCAGATCGTGGCTGCGCGCGATGTCGCGCGCGACCGGCAGCCATCGCGCCGGATCGGCGCGAAAGGGACCGAATGCTTCGTAGTCGGTGAAGGCGGGAAGTGATGGGATCATGGAAGCAACGAACTTTATCCGTCGTCATTGCGAGCCACCCGGTCGGCGCGCAGCGCCGCCGGATGGCTCGCAACGACGGATTGAGACTACCGATCCGGATTGGCCCGCTCGAACTGGCGCAGCAGGCGGTTGCCGCGATCGACGGCCGCATCGAGCGCAGACTGGGCGGATTGCTTGCCGCTGAAGACCTGCTCAAGCTCCTCTTCGATCACGTTGCGGATCAGCACAAAAGAGCCGAGCCGGATGCCCTTCGAATTCTCGGTCGGCGGCTTCAGGGTCAATTGCTCGATCCCGATCGCAGCACCTGGATTGCGATCGTAAAAGCCCTGCGCGCGGGTGAGATCGTAGGCGGCACGGGTGATCGGCAGATAGCCTGTGTTCTGATGCCAGGAGGCCTGGACTTCGGGCTTGGAGAGATAGGCGAAGAATCGGGCGACGCCGGCATATTCGGCCCGCGGCCGGTCGCGCAGCACCCATAAAGTTGCGCCCCCGATGATCGAGTTTTGCGGCGCGCCGGCGATCTCCGGCCGATACGGGATCAGGCCGTAACCGACCTCGAATTTGGAATTGGCCTTGATGTCCGCGCGCGTGCCGGACGAGCCGATGAAGATCCCGCATTCGCCCTTCTGAAAGCGCGGCTCGGCCGATTGGCCGCGGCCGCTGTAATCGAAAATTTTCGTCGCCTGCCATTCCGCGAGTTGCGAGATGTGCCGCACGACAGCCGGATTGTTGAAGGTCAGCTCCGCGTCGAGCCCGCCAAAGCCGTTGGCCTGGGTCGCCAGCGGCAGGTTGTGGAACGCGGAGAAATTCTCGACATGGACCCAGGACGGCCAGGACGTGGTGAGGCCGCACGGTGCGCCGGTCGCGCGCAGGCGCCTGGCGGCGGCGCCGACCTCGTCCCAGGTCCTGGGCGCGACCTCCGGATCAAGGCCCGCGGCACGAAACATATCCTTGTTGTAGTAGAGGATCGGCGTCGAAACGTTGAACGGGAACGAAAGCATGTTGCCGGCGATGTCGGAATAATAGCCGGTTACGGCCGGCAGATATGCCTCGGGCGAGAACGGCTCGGACTGGTCGCGCATCAGTTCGTACACCGGATAGATCGCGCCCTTGGCCGCCATCATGGTCGCGGTGGCGATCTCGTTGACCTGAACGATCGCGGGCTGGCTTCGCGAACGGAAGGCGAAGATCGCCGCCGTCACCGTCTCGGTGTAGTTGCCCTTGTAGGTCGGCACGATCCGGTAGTCGGATTGCGACGCGTTGAAATCGGCCGCCAGCTTCTCGACGTGCTTGCCGAGCTCGCCCGACATCGCATGCCACCAGTTGATCTCGGTGGCGGCCTGCGCCGGAGACACCAGCGCTGCGACCGCGAGCGCCACGCATTGCAATAGTCTTAATGCCGATCTCACTGGCGGCTTCCCTGCTTTGCGGCGTTGGCGATGCGCCTGTTCGCCGTGCACTCATAGATCGCAGCGGCGACGGTTTCAATCGGCCCACATCACCGCAATGCACAATTGAAGATTGCAGCAAGACAATGGGGAATACCCTTGGCATCCTGTCCGGCAGCCACGTCGACCAATAGCCAAGCATTGGTAAATTCTGCTAAAAATGCATTGAACCTTTTCTCTTCGCCGCAGACTCCATCTCTAAGGGGATTTGTTGGAAGTGTGCTCCCGCGCCGACCTTTCGCGGACCGTGGTGCTTGTTGTTGCGCTGTTGCTTGCGGCTGACACAACGGGTGCCGTCGCGCGCGAGTTCCGGACCGGTGATCCCCGCTCGTTCGCAGCGAAACGAGAACAAAGCGGGACTGACATAGCCGGCCCCGACCGTACCAATGTTGCATTGAACAGGACGATCACGCCGCTATTGGTCTGGCGCCATCGCGAGACGGAGCGGATTTGACCGAAGACCCGCAACAACTGGGCACAGCGGAACGGCCGGCGAGCTTCGCTGCACGCGGGCGCTTTCGCGTGGTGCAGT
Organism: Bradyrhizobium sp.; assembly: GCF_036735945.1. GTDB lineage: Bacteria > Pseudomonadota > Alphaproteobacteria > Rhizobiales > Xanthobacteraceae > Bradyrhizobium. Next base: position 29,089 of record NZ_DAINNI010000020.1, read on the forward strand.
GGCTGCGCGCGATACCGATCCGATGGCGCATCCTGTCGATCGCCGCGCTGAACTCCGCCGTCGTGATCGTGCTCGCCGTGCTGATCTGGAACGGCGCCAAGGTGCTGGGTTCGGCCTGGGACGATGTCCGGCAGGTGCGGGAATCCGACAAGATCCTGGCGCACCTCGAAAGCGAGACCTCCAGGCTGCAGAACCTGATCCATCGCTACATCAACCAGCCGAGCCCGGAACTGTTCGCCGAAATCCTGCTGCTGCGCGAAGCGGTGCTGGGGACGCTGACCAATCGCGCCGCCAACGATCCGATGCTTTCGGGATCGGTCGAGCGGCTGGAGCAGGTCACCGACCGCTTCCTCAACGGCTTTGGCGAACTGCGCGCGGTGCAGGCCACCATCACCAAGACCTATGAGCAGCAGGTGCTGGGACCGGCGCGGGAAATGGCCGGGCTTTACTCGATCATCGAAGGCGCCACCGGCCATCGCGACGCCCAGATATGGCCGTCGCTCGGAAGATCCCGCGAAGCATTCACCGCCATGCTGGTCGCGGCCAACGCCTATTATCTGTCGCCGGCCTCGACCTCGGCCGAGGACGCGCGGCGCAACACCGAGACGATCGAGAAGACCATTCCCGTCATGGCCGACCTCGCCGACAACGACCTGCAGCGCATGGCGCTGAAGCGGCTGGAGGCGCGGACGGTGGCGCTGCGCGAGGGCATGACGAAACTGACCGAGCAGCTCGCGGTGCGAACGGCGCTGTTGCGCAACACCATCGATGCCAGCCAGGCCGAGGCGATCGGCGTCATCGACGAGCTATCGGTGACGATGCGCCAGCGCGAGCAGAAGGCGCAGGAGACCTTCGATCGGACGCTGTCGGGCATTTCGCGCCGCGTGCTGTCGATCGCCGCGATGTTCCTCGGCATCATCCTGTCCGCCGGCGTGCTGATCGCGCTCTCGATCCGTCTGCCGCTGCAACAGATACTCAGGTCGATGCACGCCATCACGTCGGGCAATCTGACCCGCAAGGTGCAGGGCACCACCGCCAGGGACGAGGTCGGCGCCATGGCGCGCGCAGTGGACGTGTTCCGCGAGAATGCCATCGCCAAGCGCAAGACCGAGGACGAACTGCGCGCCGCGAAGGAGAAGGCCGAAAGCGCGCTGATCGAGCTCAACACCGCGCAGCAGAACCTGATCGACGCCGAACGGCTGGCGGCGCTCGGCGGGCTGGTCGCCGGCGTCGCGCACGAAGTGAACAATCCGATCGGCATCAGCCTGACGGTGGCGTCGAGTTTTGCGCGGAAAGCCGACATCTTCGAATCCGAACTGCGCACCGAGCCGCTGCGCCGCTCCAAGCTCGACGATTTCGTCAAATCGTCGCGCGACGCGGCCCAGCAGCTGGTCGCGAACCTGCACCGCGCCGGCGAGTTGATCCAGTCGTTCAAGCAGGTGGCGGTGGACCGCTCGCACGCCGAGCGGCGGCAATTCAATCTCAGCGAGGCCACCGACCAGATCGTCGCCAGCCTGCGGCCGGTATTGAAGAAGGCGGCGATCACGCTCTCGGTCGACGTGCCGGAGGGGCTGGTCATCGACGGCTATCCCGGCTCCTACGGCCAGATATTAACCAATCTGTTCCTCAACGCCGCCAACCATGCCTTTGCCGATGCCCGTTCCGGGGCGATCTCGATCTCGGCACGGGCCCGCGGCAGCGACGATGTCGAGATCATTTTCGCCGACAACGGGGCCGGAATGACGCCCGATGTGCAGCGGCAGGCGTTCGACCCGTTCTTTACGACGCGGCGCAACGAGGGTGGCACCGGACTGGGCTTGCATATCGTCTATAATCTTGTCACTCAACAGCTTGGCGGCCGGATGATGCTGGAGTCGAGGCTGGGACAAGGCACCACTTTCCGCATTATCATGCCCAAAATCGCCAAGGGCGGATCCGCCAAGATGGAAACGACAGCAGCCGACGGAACTTCGCAATGGCCGAACAGGACGATGTCCTCCACCTGATCGACGATACCGGAGTTGCTCCGGAGGACTCGTCCGCCCGCAAATGGAAGGTCGCCGTCATCGACGACGATGCTGCGGTGCATGAGGGCACCCGCTTCGCGCTGAGCGACTACAGCCTGAACGGCGCGACGCTGGAAATCCTGTCGGCCTATTCCGCGGCGGAAGGCCGCAAGCTGATGCGCGACAATCCCGACATCGCGGCCGTGCTGCTGGATGTCATCATGGAGACCGACGTCGCGGGGCTGGAGCTCGTCGAATACATCCGCAACGAAATCAAGAACGAGACCGTCCGCATCATCCTGCGCACCGGCCAGCCGGGACAGGCGCCGGAACGCCGCGTCATCGTCCAGTACGACATCAACGACTACAAGGCCAAGACCGAGCTGACCGCCGACAAGCTGTTCACCTCGCTCACCGCGGCGCTGCGCAGCTACCAGCAGCTCGAACGCATGGTGCAGACGCGGCGCGGGCTCGAGATCATCATCGACGCCGCCTCGACGCTCTACGACTTCAAATCGATGCAGCGGCTGGCCGAGGGCGTGCTGACGCAGCTCGCCTCGCTGCTCAATGTCGACTGCGCCGGCATCCTGGTGCTGCGCGACGACGGCGCCTCGGGCACCGACTTCTCGGTGCTGGCGGGCTCCGGCTGCTACAGCCGCTTCATCGGCAGTACCAGCTCCAAGTCGCTCGATCCGGATCTGCGGGCGATGGTGGAAGCCGCCTTCCTGCGCCGCAAGAACGAATTCGCCGACCACCGCAGCGTGCTTTATCTGCGCACCGGAAGCGGCCGCGAGGTGGTGGTGCTGCTGCAGGCCGAGCGCCAATTGTCCGACACCGACCGCGCGCTGGTGGAGATTTTCTCCAGCCGCCTGTCGATCGCCTTCGACAACGTCATCCTCTACCGCCAGTTGCACGAGGCCAACACCCAGCTCGAGGACCGCGTCGCCCAGCGCACCCGCGCGCTGATGCAGGCCAACCGCCGGCTTTCCGCGCAATGGCTCCGCCTGCAGCGCGCCAACGGCTTCAAGAACGAAATCCTCGGCACGGTCGCGCACGACCTGAAGAATCCGCTCGGCGTGATCCTCGGCCGCACCGAGATGCTGACCGAACTGATCGGCGCCGGCTCGCCGAAGGAGAACGTCACCGCGCAGGTCGATCACATCAGGGACGCCACAAAGCGGCTGACCACGATGGTCGACCATCTGATTTCGGATGCGATGGCTGATGCCTTCGACATCACGATCCGCCGCGAGCCGGTCGATGTCGCAGCCCTCGTTACCGAGGTGACCGATTCCAACCTGCCCTCGGCGGTCAACAAGCAGCAGACCATCTCGGTGGCGGCGCCGTCGAACATCGTCACCATGTGCGACACCGACCGGATCCGCGAGGCGATCGACAACCTCGTCAGCAACGCCATCAAATATTCGCCGATCGGCGGCAGGATCACGGTCACGGTCAGCCACGAGAACGGCGACACGATGATCCGCATCGCCGACCAGGGCGCCGGCCTGTCGCCGGAAGATCTGGGACGGCTGTTCGGCCGTTTTCAACGTTTATCGGCCAAGCCGACGGCCGGCGAAAGTTCGACCGGCCTTGGCCTGTCGATCGTCAAACGCATCATCGATATGCATGGCGGCCACGTAACCGCGGAAAGCGCCGGTCCCGGACAGGGATCGACGTTCACCGTTACACTGCCGGCGACAGAGACGACATGACCCAGAACCCGCACATCTTCATTGTCGATGACGAGGCGCCGGCCCGCGAGATGGTCGGCGATTACCTCAAGATGCACGGCTTCGGCGTGACCTTGTGCGACGGCGGCAAAAGCCTGCGCAAGGAGATCGAGACCACCGTGCCCGACCTCGTCGTGCTCGACCTCAACATGCCCGAGGAAGACGGGCTTTCGATCATTCGCGATCTCAAGAGCCGCATCAACGTTCCCGTCATCATGCTGACGGCGACCGCAAGCCCGATCGACCGCGTCGTCGGCCTCGAACTCGGCGCCGACGACTACGTCGCAAAGCCCTGCGAGTTGCGCGAACTGATGGCGCGCATCCGCTCGGTGCTCCGCCGCAGCACGCCGGCGAAGGCCGCTGCCGCGCCGGAGACGACAGCGGCAAAGGCGGAGAAGGAACAGCTGGTGCGGTTCGGCACCAAATGGCTCGATCTCGAAGCGCAGGCGCTGCGCGACGACGAAGGCAACGAGCATCCGCTGACGGCTTCCGAATTCGGCCTGCTGAAAGTGTTCGCGGCCAATCCGAAGCGCGTGCTGTCGCGCGAGCGGCTATTGGAGCTCGCCAATGCGCGCGACGCGGAAGCGTTTGACCGCGCCGTCGATCTCCGCATCATGCGCATCCGCCGCAAGATCGAGATCGATCCGACCAAGCCCGCCGTGATCCGCACCATCAGGGGCGGCGGCTATTTGTTCTCGCCGACCGGCGAGAAGGGTTAGCGGAAGGAAGGTAGCGGGCTGCCCAACCCTCATGGTGAGGAGCCGCGAAGCGGCGTCTCGAACCATGTGGCCACAGACCGGCCTGCATCCTTCGAGACGCCGCTCACGCGGCGCCTCAGGATGAGGGTTTTCGGGCGGAACAAATCTGCGCCTGAAATCTCCGAATTTTCCGCCCATTGAAATTATTGGCTTTTCGGCCCCGAATGTTTCGTCGCAAGCCGGGCGACGAAACAATTCTCCCCCGCACGAAACCATTTTCCCCTTGTCGAGCAGACGTCCCGAAACCGAGCCTGATTAACAATTCTCCCAACAAAACGCCGACCGGCGTGGGAATTGGGAGTCTGTCATGTCGAACGTCATTGCCATCAACGCCGCAGCCGAGCAGTCGATTGCCGCCGCCCAGGCGACATCGGACGAAATGTTGCTTGCGAGCATTGCCAAGGGCGACCGTACGGCCATGCACGTGCTTTATTCCCGCCATAACGTCCGGGTTTACCGCTTCGTGCTGCGCATGGTGCGCGACACCACGATGGCGGAAGACCTGGTCAGCCAGGTGTTCCTGGACGTGTGGCGCACGGCCGCGCAGTTCGAGGGCCGCTCGCAGGTTTCGACCTGGCTGCTGTCGATCGCCCGCTTCAAGGCGCTGACCGCGCTGCGCCAGCGCAAGCATGAGGACATCGAGCAGGAAGACGTGCTCGAGATCGCCGACGAGGCCGACACCCCGGAAGCCTCGCTCGACCGCAACAACACCAGCGCGATCCTGCGCGCCTGCGTCGCCAAGCTGTCGCCGGCGCATCGCGAGATCATCAACCTCGTCTACTACCACGAGAAATCGGTGGAAGAGGCCGGCGCGATCATCGGGATCCCCCAGAGCACGGTGAAGACCCGGATGTTCTACGCCCGCAAGCAGTTGGCCGAATTGCTTAAGGGCGCCGGCGTGGACAGCCTCGCCGCATAAATCACCGCGATTTCAGCTAATTGGAAGGGTATCGGGACTGAAAAACGGCTGGTTTCGACGAACAAGTATTACCGCCGGCGAAACAAATGAAACAATCGGCGACATCACCCGGAAATGCCCAGCCCCTATACCTCCTTACGACAGCGAGACCCGTTGAACTTCTTCCAACCTCCCAAGCTCCATACCTCCAACGACCCGGCCGGGATGCCCCCCAGCCGGGTCGCTCTGCTTTTGGGCCCTCGGTTTCGTGCACGCGACATGGAAAAGACTCAAGGTCTGGCGGCGCAGCTCGATCGTGATCCGCGAGCACAATCCTGCTTGATCCACATGCGTAGCCGCTTGACGTAACCATGCCGTCGTGATGCTTGCCGCCAGCGATGGAAGCGGCGGCAAACGAGAATGAAGTCAGACTGCGCAAGGGCACGTCGCTCAATGAGCGGCTGGTTCTCGCGGGCATTGCCGTCATCCTGTGCTTGATCGCCCTGCCCGGCCTCGCTCACCTTGCAAACGACCAGTGGCTCGGCATCGCCGCGCTGTTTGCGTTGCTGTTCGGGTGTCTTCTGCTGGTCGCCGCGCTGTTCGATCGCAACATCGTCTGGATCATCACGCCGGGCGAGATCCTGATCGGCGAACAGCGTCCGTTCGGGAAGGTGCAGCGGAGATCGATCAGCGATCGCGAAATATCCGGGATGCGCCTGCGCAAGAGCATCGGCAGATCGGTGGAGTTCACCCTCGTATTCGAAACCCGATCGAAAGACGCGCTGACCTCGCCTCCACTGCCTGATGTCACCCAGGTGCAAAGAACCACCCTGCAGGTTGCGCGGCTGCTTCGGTTGCCTGCTCCCGAATTGGTCGAGAACCCGCTCGACGCCGCCAATGCCAGGATACGGCTGGGCAAGCCGATCAGTTCCAAACGCATCGGGGCGTTCAGGGCGCTCATCGTGCTGCTGGCCTGCTCGCTGAGCCTTCCGTTCATCTATGCGCTCTGGAGCGGCAAATTGTCCGCGCTCGGGATCGCCGTCTGGTCGCTCGGCGCGATCGTGGCCTTCCTGCTGATCCGATATCTCTACCGAACCAGCGCCTTCTGGATTGTCCACGACGGCGCCATCCAGTTTGAACGGCTGTCTTTGAAGGGCACGACCGAGACGGATAGATTCAGCGGCGACGAGGTCGAGCGCGTCGAGATCGCCAGCGGCGGCCGCAGGGGCAGCCATTACATCATCGCAATCCGGCTCCGCAACGGGAGGAAGGTCCGCAGTCCGGTGCTGGTCGGCAAGGAGCAGACCCGGGCCGTGCGTGCCGAGATCGTCCGGCGCCTCGGGCTGAATCCATCCGATATCGGATAGGCCTGCACGCCTGTTCCGCGCAGCATGCAGGTATGATCGTTGCATCGGGCGTGGTAGTGTACACGCCTGTTCGGACGCAATTTTCGAAAACTGTAGTTCCGTTTTCGATCATGCCGCGCCCGGCGAAATTGCGACAGGTGGTGCCGATGTTCGAGGGCTGGGATGCGGTCGTGTTGGCCCGGGCGCAGTTTGCTTTCACGATGTCGTTCCACATCATATTCCCCGCCTTCTCGATCGGGCTTGCGAGCTATCTCGCCGTGCTCGAGGCGCTGTGGCTGTGGACCGGCCGCGAAGTCTTCATCAACCTGTTCAACTACTGGCTCAAGATCTTCGCGGTCGCCTTCGGCATGGGCGTGGTGTCCGGTATCGTGATGTCCTACCAGTTCGGCACCAACTGGTCGGCGTTCTCCGACAAGGTCGGGCCGGTGATCGGCCCCTTGATGGCCTATGAGGTGCTGACAGCGTTCTTCCTCGAAGCCGGCTTCCTCGGCGTGATGCTGTTCGGGCTCAAGCGCGTCGGTCCAGGACTGCATTTCCTCGCAACGCTGATGGTGGCGATCGGCACGCTGATTTCGGCGTTCTGGATTCTCTCCGCCAATTCCTGGATGCAGACCCCGACCGGCCATGCGATCAACGCCGACGGGCAGTTCGTCGCCGCCGACTGGCTGAAGGTGATCTTCAATCCATCGTTCCCCTATCGCCTCGTCCATATGGTGCTGGCGGCATACCTGACCACCGCGCTGGTGGTCGGCGCGGTCGGCGCCTGGCATCTGCTGCGCGATCGCCATCTGGCGGGGGCGCGCGTGATGTTCTCGATGGCGATGTGGATGGCCACATTGGTGGCGCCGATCCAGATCTTTGCGGGCGATCAGCACGGGCTCAATACGCTGGAACACCAGCCCGTGAAGATCATGGCGATGGAAGGCCACTTCACTAGCCACAAGGACGGCGCGCCGCTGATCCTGTTCGGCCTGCCTAACCAGCAAGCCGCCCGGGTCGACTACGCGGTCGAGGTGCCGAAGCTCGGGTCCGTCATTCTCAAGCACTCGCCCAATGCGCCGATGGCTGGGCTCGACACGGTGCCGCGCGAAAACTGGCCGCCGGTCGCCATCACGTTCTGGTCGTTCCGCATCATGGTCGGCATGGGACTGTTGATGCTGGCGCTCGGCCTGTTCAGCCTGCTGATGCGCGTGCGCGGCACCCTGTATGATTCCAGGCTGCTACACCTGTTCGCGGTCGCGATGGCGCCCGCCGGCTTCGTCGCCGTGCTGGCGGGCTGGATCACCACGGAGGTCGGACGACAGCCGTTCACGGTGTACGGACTGTTGCGGACGGTTGACTCGGCCTCGCCGCTGGCCGCGCCCGCGGTCGCCTCCTCGCTGATCGCCTTCATCATCGTCTATTTCATCGTGTTCGCGGCCGGCGTGACCTATCTGCTGCGCCTGATGGCGGCGCCGCCGCATCCCGGCGAGCAAGGACCGTCGAAAGAGGCGCCGATCCGCACTGCCGGCATCACGCCCGCTACCCAGGGGACCGGCTCATGAGCATCGCGGCAGACCTCGCCATCCTCTGGGCCTTCATCATCGCCTTTGCCGTGTTCGTCTATGTCGTGATGGACGGCTTCGACCTCGGCCTCGGCATCCTGTTTCCGCTGTTCCCCGAGAAACGTGACCGCGACATCATCATGAACAGCGTCGCGCCGGTCTGGGACGGCAACGAGACCTGGCTCGTGCTCGGCGGCGGCGGGCTGATGGCCGCGTTTCCGCTGGCCTATGCCGTGCTGATGCCGGCGCTCTACACGCCCATGATCGCCATGCTGCTCGGCCTGGTGTTTCGCGGCGTCGCCTTTGAATTCCGCTGGCGCACGACCAGGGAACGCAACAAGTGGGACGTCGCCTTTTTCGGCGGCTCGCTGGTTGCGACGCTGGCGCAAGGCATTGCGCTCGGCGCCATCCTGCAGGGCGTGCATGTCGAGGGACGCCAGTATGCCGGCGGCTGGTGGGACTGGCTGACGCCGTTCAGCATCCTGACCGGAATATCGCTGGTGATCGGCTACGCGCTATTGGGTGCGACATGGCTCGTCATGAAGACGGAAGGTGAATTGCGCGACCGCGCCTATCATCTGAGCTGGATATTCCTGCTGGCGATGCTGGGCGCGATCGGCGCGGTCAGTCTCGCAACGCCATTCCTGAATGTGCAGTACACGCATCGCTGGTTCGCCTGGCCGAACATCCTGCTGACCGCGCCGGTGCCGGTCGCAGTGGCCGGCGTCACCGTGCTTTTGCTGCGCAGCCTCGCCAGGAAATATGACTATCAGCCGTTCTTCCTGACGCTGGCGCTGTTTGCGCTGTCCTATGCCGGGCTCGGTATCAGCATGTTTCCCTATATCGTGCCGCAGAGCATCACGATCTGGCAGGCGGCGGCGCCGGAGAACAGCCAGATATTCATGCTGTTCGGCGTCGCCGTGCTGATCCCGCTGATCCTGATCTATACCGCCTGGGCCTATTGGGTATTTCGCGGCAAGGTCAACCCTGAGGGCGGCTACCATTGACAGAGATCAAGCCGGGCCAGCGGCCGTTGAGCCACCGTTTGCTGTGGTTCGCAGCGCTTTGGCTCGGCGGCGTCGGTACGGTTGCGCTGCTCTCGTTCGTCCTCCGGCTGTGGATCGCGCCGAAATAAGGCGGCGGCTGATCCCATGAATATGGCGACTTACGAAAATTCAAGATATTTCAGTGGGATATAAGTCGCATTCGCCCTAAACTTGCCATCAAGCTGGGCCTGAGATTTGATGGTCCATATAATTTGGCCAACGCGGCCGCCAGGAGAATTCTGCGATGAAAAAATTTCGACACCTGATCTGGATGGCGATCGCCGCAGGCGGCCTGATCCTTTCGACCTCGCAGGGCCAGGCGCAGATGCGCCAGCCCGATGTCGGCGACCAGCCGGGCCTGCTCCCCGATGAATCAGTCGAACTCGAGCCGCAATACAGGAAGACGGCGGTGCTCTATCGCACCAATGAGGCGCCGGGCACCATCATCGTCGTCACCGCCGAGCGCCATCTCTATCTGGTGCAGGGCAACGGGCGCGCGCTGCGCTACGGCATCGGCGTCGGCCGCGAAGGCTTCCAGTGGCAGGGGCTCGTCAACATCACGCGCAAGGCGGAATGGCCGGACTGGGTGCCGCCGCCGGAAATGATCGCACGCCAGCCCTATCTGCCGCGCTTCATGGCCGGCGGTCCCGGCAATCCGCTCGGCGCCCGCGCGATGTATCTCGGCACCACCGTCTACCGCATCCACGGCACCAACCGGCCCGACACGATCGGCACCGCCGTCTCCTCCGGCTGCTTCCGCCTGGTCAACGCCGACGTTGCTGACCTCTATGAGCGCGTGCCTGTCGGCACCAAGGTGATCATCCGGCAAAAGCCCGAACTTTAATCCCGCCGCTGTCTCTTCAGATCTTCATTCCCTGGATATTGGTGAGTTAGAAAATGCTACGGACATTTCGAGGCGGCCTGCTCATCGGGCTGGCGGTCGCGGTCGCGGTTGCGGCTGCCGCGATCACCTATGAGCGCTACGACACCAAGACGCTGAAGCGTACCATCCGCCGCGGCGAGGTGCTGTGCGGCGTCAACAAGGGCCTGCCCGGCTTCTCGATGCCCGACGACAAGGGCGACTGGACCGGCTTCGACGTCGATTTCTGCCGCGCCGTGGCCGCCGCGATCTTCGACGATCCGAAGAAGGCGAAATTCATTCCGCTCGACGCCAGCGAGCGCTTCAAGGAATTGCAGAGCCGCAAGGTCGACATTCTCTCCCGCAATTCGACCTGGAGCATGTCGCGCGAGACCAACTACGATCTCTATTTCCCGGCGGTCGCCTATTATGACGGCCAGGGCTTCATGCTGCCGCGCTCGCGCAACATCGATTCCGCGCTCGACCTCAACAACAGCAAGGTCTGCGTGCAGGAGGGGACGACGACGGCGCTCAACCTTGCCGACCATTTCCGCGCCAACAACATGAAGTACACGGAAGTGAAGCTTCCCCGGCTGGAAGAAGTGCTCAAGGCCTATGAAGGCGGCAAGTGCGACACCTTCACCGCCGACGTCTCCCAGCTCTACGCGCTGCGCATGAACCTGATCCAGCCGAGCGACCACGTCATCCTGCCCGACGTCATCTCCAAGGAGCCGCTTGCGCCCGTGGTGCGCCAGCGCGACGACGACTGGATGATGATCGTGAAGTGGACGCTCTATGCGATGATCAATGCCGAGGAACTCGGCGTCAGCTCGAAGAACATCGATGAAGCGCTGAAGTCGAAGAAGCCCGACGTGATGCGCCTCGTCGGCACCGAAGGCACCTACGGTGAGGATCTCGGCCTGCCGAAGGACTGGGCCGCCCGCATCATCCGCCATGTCGGCAATTACGGCGAGATCTACGAGCGCAATGTCGGCGAAGGATCGAAGCTGAAGATCCCGCGCGGGCTGAATTCGCTGTGGAGCAACGGCGGGATCCAGTACGCGCCGCCGATACGGTAAGCAACGCAGTAGCCACACAAAGCTGTCGTCACCCGCGCAGGCGGGTGACCCAGTACGCCGCGGCCTCACCGCTTAAACACGAGCGTCTCTGGAATACTGGATCACCCGCCTTCGCGGGTGATGACGTCCGCGTGTGAGGCGCGCTTCGTGCGCCCTCCGCGCTCGCCTCAATAACTCTTCATCCGCGCCAGTTGATCGGCGTGATAGTTGCTGTCGCCGAACAGCTCCTGGCACACCCGCGCGCGCTTCATGAAGAAGCCGATGTCGAACTGGTCGGTCATGCCCATGCCGCCATGCATCTGCACGCCTTCCTGCACCGCCCGCGTCGTCGTGGTGCCGGCTCGGGCCTTGGCGACTGCGACCGCAGCGCCGGCGCCATCGAGATCGGCATCGAGCGCCTGCAGCGCCTTCAGCACGGCCGCGCGGGTGATCTCGATGTCGACATAGAGCTCGGCGGCGCGGTGCTGCAGCGCCTGGAATTCGCCGATCAGCTTGCCGAACTGCTTGCGCTCCTTGATATAGCTGACGGTGCGGCCGAACACCTCTTCACTCAGGCCGACCATTTCGGAGGCGACCGCGCCGCGGCCGACATTAAGGACGCCGTCGAGCAGTTTATAACCCTGGTCGACTTCGCCGAGCACCTGATCGGCATTGACCTCGACATGATCGAACTCGATGCGCGCGGCGTTATGCGCATCGACCATCACGGTACGTTCGACCGCGACGCCCTTTGCCTTGGCCTTGTCCTTGGGATCGACCAGGAACAGCGTCAGCCCGTTGCGTTCGCCGGGCGCGCCGCCGGTGCGTCCGGCGACGATCAGGAGATCGGCGGTGTGGCCGTCGACCACCAGCGCCTTGGCGCCGCTCAGCTTGAAGCCGTTGCCGGCACGGACCGCCTGCAGGCTGGTTTGCAGCGGGCGATGCTTGGTGCCTTCATCGACCGCGAGCGCGGCCAGCAGCGATCCGTCCGCGATCTTCGGCAGATGCGCCGATTTCTGCGCGTCGCTGCCGCCGCGCAGAAGCGCCGATGCTGCGAGCACCGCGGTCGACAGGAACGGCGACGGCATCAGGGTGCGGCCGATTTCCTCCATCACCACGCCGGCCTCGACATAGCCGAGCCCGCTGCCGCCAAGATTCTCCGGCACCAGCAGGCCGGAAAAGCCCATCTCGGCAAAGGCCTTCCAGAGCTCACGGGAAAACCCCGTTTGGTCCTTGCTGTCGCGCAAGCTGCGCAGGTGCGACACCGGCGCCTTGTCGCTGATAAGGCCGCGCGCGCTGTCGCGCAGCATGGATTGTTCTTCGGTGAGGACGAGTGCCATTGGATAATTCCAGGTTCAAAAGTAACGCGTTATTTTTGAGGCGTCATTCCGGGGCGCGTCGCAGACGCGAACCCGGAATCTCGAGGTTCCGGGTTCGACGCTTCGCGCCGCCCCGGAACGACGGAAAGAGAATCTCACGCCCCCGGCAGATCGAGGATGCGCTTGGCGACGATGCCGAGCATCACCTCCGACGTGCCGCCCTCGATCGAGTTGGCCTTGGTGCGCAGCCAGGCGCGCGGGCGCGCCCCGCCCCTGGAGCGCTCGCTTTCCCATTCCAGCGCATCGATGCCGCCGGCCGACATCAGGATTTCATGGCGGCGCTTGTTGAGTTCGGTGCCGTAATATTTCATCGCCGAGGAGAACGCCGGATGCGATTGCCCGGCCTTGGCCAGATCGACGGCGCGCTCGGCCACGGCCGCGAATGCGGCCTCGTCGACGTCGAACGTCGCGATCTGGCTGCGCAGCATGGCGTCGTCGAGCCGGCCTGAAGCATCGCTGCCGAGCGAGTCGGCGGCGACCTGCCCGAGCGGACGGCCGATGCCACGCTCTCCGGTGCCCGAGATCATCGCGCGCTCGTGCTGCAGCAGATATTTCGCAACATCCCAGCCGCGATTAACGGTGCCGACCAGATGCGATTTCGGCACGCGCACATTGTCGAAGAAGGTTTCGCAGAACGGCGAATAGCCGGATATCAGGAGAATCGGCCTGGTCGACACGCCCTTGGACGCCATGTCGAACAGGATGAAGCTGATGCCGTCATGTTTCTTCGCAGTGGGATCGGTGCGCACCAGACAGAAGATCCAGTCGGCGTAGTTCGCATAGGAGGTCCAGATCTTCTGGCCGGTGATGACATAGTCGTCGCCGTCGCTTTCGGCGCGGGTCTGCAGCGAGGCGAGGTCCGATCCGGCGTTCGGCTCGGAATAGCCCTGGCACCAGCGGATCAGGCCGGCGGCGATTTTCGGCAGGTGCTCCTTCTTCTGCGCCTCGTTGCCGTATTTCAGCAGCGCCGGTCCGAGCATCCAGATGCCGAAGCTCGACAGCGGCGCCCGCGCGCCGATCGCCGACATCTCCTCGCGCAGCACCTTGTGCTCGGCGCGATCGAGCCCGCCGCCGCCGTATTCCTTCGGCCAATCAGGCACGGTCCAGCCTTTGTCGCGCATCCGCTCGAACCAGAGGCGCTGCGGCTCGGACGAGAATTTTGCGTTGCGCCCGCCCCAATAGGTGTCGTTCTCCGAGGTCATCGGACGCCGCATCTCCGGCGGGCAATTCGCCTCCAGCCAGGCGCGGGTTTCATGGCGGAATGTTTCCAGATCGGACATTTCAAGCGTTTCCATGTGGGATGTTGCAGATGACCTTAGTCTCCGCGGTACGGATTTCAATAAGCGTCTGACGCCAGCCCTGCGGTGACGGCGGTGGTCATGTTGCGGAATCGGGTGTATGCGCAAGGCCGGAACGATTGAAAAACAAGAGGAAACGGGCATGCGGTTGAAGTTGCTTTCGCCTGGCGAAATGAACGCCGAACAAAAACAGACCTACGACGAGGCGATCGCGGGCAAGCGCGGCGCGCCGCCGGCGCCGATGATGGCCTGGCTCAACAGCCCCGACATGGCGCGGCATGCCACGCGGCTCGGCGAGCAGCTCCGCTTCAACACGATCTTCCCCGCAAAACTTTCCGAGATCGCGATCCTGGTCACCGCGCGGCACTGGACCTCGCATTACGAGTGGTTCGCGCACAGGCGCCTCGCGCTGAAGGGCGGCATGGACCCCAGGATCATCGAGGATATCAGGGATCGCCGCACGCCGACCTTCGACGATCCCAAGGGCCGGATGATCTACGATCTCGCCAAGTCGCTGCACGAGGGCAAAGGTGTCTCGCAGGGGCTCTATGATGAAGCCGTAAAGGTGCTGACCGAACGCGGCGTGGTCGAGGTCATCGGGCTCTGCGGCTATTACACGATGGTGTCGATGACGCTGAATACGTTCGAGTTCGGCTTGCCGGAGGGCGAAATTTCCGATCTTGCGTAACCAGCATCCGTTCCTACGTGTTCCGGACGCGGCGCAGCGCACCTTCCAAGCGGAGAAATCATGCCCCAGAATCCTCCCGTCATATCAGGCACCCGCATCGGGCATGTTCATCTCAAGGTCGCCGACCTCGAGCGCGCGCTCGGCTTCTATTGCGGTGTGCTCGGCTTTGAGGTGATGCAGCGGATGGGCTCCGGTGCTGCCTTCATTTCGGCCGGCGGCTACCATCACCATATCGGCCTCAACACCTGGGAAAGCAAAGGCGGCCATCCACCGCCGCCTGGCGCCACCGGGCTGTTTCACACCGCGATCGTCTATCCGACACGCGCCGCGCTGGCGGATGCGCTGCATCGCCTGATCGAGGCCGGCATCGAGCTCGACGGCGCCAGCGACCACGGCGTCAGCGAGGCGCTGTACTTGCGCGATCCCGACCAGAACGGCGTCGAACTGTATCGCGACCGGCCGAAGGAGGAATGGCCGCGCGCGGCGGATGGATCGCTCGCGATGTTCACGAAACGGCTGGATCTGGAGGATTTGCTGAGAGCGCGGGAGGCGTAATACACGTAGCCCGGATGCAGCGCAGCGCAATCCGGGATCGGCCTATCCGAACGCGAGATTCCCGGATTTCGCTGCGCTCCATCCGGGCTACGCCTTCTTGGTGTGGCGCCCCCGCACCATGATCAGCACCGCGGCCGTCAATTCCACCGCGATGCAGCCGTAAAACGGCAGTGAATAGCTGCCGGAGAGATCGCGCAGCAGGCCGACGACGCCTGGGCCGAACGCGTAGGTGATCTGATTGATCGCCGTGATGAGACTCACCAGTACGCCGAAGGAACGCGGATCGAACTCGCGCTGCACGATCAGCGCCGGCAGCGTGATCAGATTGCCGACGGAAAACCCGAACAGCGCGCAGGCTGCGATCAGGGCGTAATCATTGTGCACATTGATGATGATCAGCAGCGCGAACGCCTGGCTGACGAAGGAGAGCGAGGAAGCCAGCCGCTGGTTCATCCGGTCGATCACGAAGGAGAACAGCACCCGGCCGACCACCGCCATGGCGGTCAATAGCGCCACCGCGATTGCGGCCCGTTCACGGCTGATCACCGAATCCAGGAACGAGATCAGGTGCACGATGAAACCGACCTGCGCGAACAGCACCAGCGCGAACGCCGACGACACCGAGAGGAAGCCGATATCGCGAAACGCGCGCGCGCGGATTTGCGCCGGCGACGGCGCATCGGCGGCGTCGACCGCGCCGCTGCTGGCAAGAACCGGCGGCCGTCCGACGCACAGCAGGACCACCGGCACCATCAGCACGACCATCACCACAGCCGACACGGTCATCCCGCGGGAAAAGCCGAAATGGCCGATCGCCGCGAGCAGCAGCGGCGTGCCGACGATGCCGCCGAAACTCGCGCCGTTCAGCGCCAGGCTGATCGCCATGCCGCGCTTTTTGTCGAACCACAGACCGAGCGTATTCGTAATCATGCCGAGACTGGTTCCGGCCCAGCCGAAGGCGAGCAAGGCATTGGCAAGATAGAGCTGCCACGGCTCGCGCACCTGACCGATCGAGATCGCGGCCAGCGCCATCGTGCATGTGCCCGCGATCATGCAATTCCGGGGGCCGACTGCCTTGATGGCCTCGCTGATGAAGGCGACCAGCGCCGCACCGGACAAATAGAAGAAAGTCGTTCCCGCCGAGATCAGCGACGCCGGCCAGCCGTGCAGCCGCTGCAGTTCGGCGACATAGACGCTCTGGCCATAGAAGCCGAACCCCCAGCCGAACGTCGCCAGCATGAAGCAGACGACGACAATGCGCCAGCCGTCGTAGCGGAGCGAGGTTTCGTCGATTGGGGTGTAGTTGCGAGCGTCCAAGGGGTATCTCTTCCTGGCTGGTGCGTCATCGTTCGGCACATGTCGGCAACAGCAAACAGACCTGCAAGGGCGATCAATTCGACGGACGCCGAACTGTCAGCAGATGGCAGCTAGGCCGCCGGTTTCGACGGATCGTAGAAGAAGCGATAGCTACTGGCATTAGGCGCCGGGATCGGGAATTTCGTCAACCGCGCGCAATTTCGCCCGGCGCCTCGCGAACGACGCAAACGACAGCACGGCCAGCCCGAGCAGCACCGGCGGGAACACCACCATGTTGACCATCGACCAGCCGTAATGCGCCAGCAACTGGCCGGACGAGAACGATCCGATCGCCATCATTCCGAACACCAGGAAATCATTGAACGCCTGCACCTTGTTGCGCTCCTGCGGCCGGTGCGTCTCCAGCACCAGCGCGGACGCGCCGATGAAGGCGAAATTCCAGCCGACGCCGAGCACGATCAGCGTCGCCCAGAAATGCATCGCGGTGATGCCGGAAAGGCCGATGCCTGCCGCGGCAGCTTCCAGCACCAGGCCGAGCGCGACGATGGTGGGCGCGCCGAAGCGCGCGATCAGCGAGCCCGTGAAGAAACTCGGGCCGTACATCGCCACGATGTGCCACTGGATACCGAAATTGGAATCGCTGACGGTCAGCCCGCACATCTTCATGGCGAGCGGCGCGGAGGTCATGACGAGGTTCATCATCGGGTAAGCGATCACCCCGCACAGCGCCGCCGCGATGAAGCGCGGCTGCCGCGCGATCTCGAGCAGCGGCCGGCCGCCATGCAGGTCGGACGGCGCAGGCTTTGGCGCATCGACGCCCGCGAGCACCGCCATCGCAATGAGCGCGACGAAGGCCTGCACCACGAAACTGAACGCAAACAGATAGGGCGGCCAGATATCCATGGTCCACTGCACGAGCTGCGGACCGAGCACGCCGGCGAACACGCCGCCCGCCATCACCCAGGACAGCGCCTTGGGACGGAACGCGGCGCTGGCGCCGTCGGCGGCGGCAAAGCGATAGGACTGCGCGACCGCGCCATAGAGCCCGCCGAGGAACGTCGCCCCGCAGAACAGCCAGAAATGGGCGTAAAGTACGGCTAGAGCGGCGAGCACGCCGGTCAACATGCCGCAGAACGTACCGATGATGAAGGCGGTGCGGCGGCCATAGACGCGCGAGATCGCGCCGGTCGGCAGCGTGCCGGCGGCGAGCCCCAGCACATACATCGAGAGCGGCACGGTCGCGAGCGAGATGGACGGCGCCAGCGTGGCGCCGACGATCGAGCCGGTAGCGAAGATGACGGCCGAGTTGGCGCCGGTCAGCGCCTGCGCCGCGGCAAGCCGCAGCACATTGCCGCGCGCACGGGCGTCATTGGCGATCTCTTCGGTGGCAGTCCTATCCAGCATCGGCCTTCCCGCCCGGCAGGCTCCCGGCGGGATGCCTTGTCGATTCATTGCGCAGCACTATGGAGAGGCCGGGCGATGCGATCAACCGCCGCAAACGGGCGCGCGCCATGCGTCCGCGTCTGGTTGGATAGAACCGATGGCCTATGCCCTGGTTGCTCGCCCGAACACCAGAATCATGTTGTTGGCGGGCATCGGCACGGTTTCGATCAACGCAAGGCCCACGCCTGCGGCGAGTTTCTCGACATCGGCGATGTCGCGCACGCCCCACTCGGCGTCCTGCTCGCGCAGGCTGGTGTCGAATACCGCATTGCTCATCGCGGTATGCCTGCCGTCGCGCTTGAACGGGCCATAGAGGAACAGCCGCCCGTCGGCGCTGAGATAGCGGCCGGCGCCGGCGAACAGGCCCTCGGCAACGCGCCAGGGCGCGATGTGGATGACATTGGCGCAGAACACCGCCCGCAGTTCAGCGGGACCGCTGCCGTCATGCATCTGAGGACACCAGGCGGGATCGGAAAGATCGATCCGCAGCGGCGGCCGGATATTCGTCAGGCCGGTATACGCGCGCCACGCCTCGATGCTCCTGAGATGGTTCTCGTTGAGATCGCTCGGCCACCAGATGATACCGGGCGCATGCTTCGCAAAATGCACGACATGCTGTCCGGTGCCGCTGCCGACTTCCACGACATCGCCGGTTTTGCCGGCCAGAAATTTCTGCAGCACCGCCCAGATCGGCTCATGATTGCGATGAAACGCAGCCGCGTCCAGCCGCCCGTCGGGCTCGACCGGCCGGCCATCCTTGCCGAACTCCACCACGTACTCGGCCATCGCCGCCTCGCCTGAATTTCCTTGCGGGTTTCACAAACCCCGAAGACGCTACTTCAGTTCGCCGCAATAGATATCCTTCAGCACCTGCAGCAGGCGCAACGCGCGCGCATCAGCCACCCGATAATGCAGCGTCTGCGACGTCCGGCGGAACTCGACCAGCCCATCGGCGCGCAGTTTCGCGAGATGCTGCGATAAGGCCGACTGGCTCAGCTTCGCCACGTCGACGAGTTCGCCGACGGTCATCTCGCCGCGCACGGCGAGAAAGCACAGCACGAGCAGGCGCGTTTCATTGGCGAGCATTTTCAATAGTTGCGCGGCCTCGCCCGCCTGCTTCGCCAGCTTCTTCAACGCCGCCGCATCGCCGGCGCCGGGGACGAACTGCGTCTTTTTGGCTGCCGCTGCGGCTGCTCTCATGGCGTAAAATCCAGCTGTTTTCGGTATCCGCGAAGCACGGCCGGTACACTAGCGTCACATCATTGCTTTAGCATTGACTAAATTAGTGAATGTGGATACCGCTTCAAAAAAGCAAGAAATGATGCGGCGAAGCTGCCGCGGAGGGAAGAAAACGTGCGGCCTTATCCGTTACGCAGCAAAGCTGTTCTCTCTGATCTTGCCGGCGCCGACGCGCCTGTCGCGCGACGCAGCTTTCTCAAGCTGGGCGCGGCACTGACCGGCGGCCTCGCCCTTGGCAAAAATTCCGCCGTCGCTGAAGCATCGCAAGCATCGCCGCCCGCGGACGCGCCATGGTCGCAGTCGATGGGCGCGGGCGTGGTCGACCGGCCCTACGGGCGGCCGGCGGATAGCGAAGCCTCCGTGATCCGCCGCAACGTCCCCTGGCTCACTGCCAGCATGGAATCCTCGGTCAGCTTTTCGCCGCTGCAGGATTTGCACGGCATCGTCACGCCGAACGGGCTGTTCTTCGAGCGCCACCATGCGGGCCGTCCCGACGTCGATCCGGCGCAGCACAGGCTCATGATCCACGGGCTGGTGGAGCGGCCGCTGCTGCTGACCATGAAGGACATCCTGCGCTTCCCGCAGACCACGCGCATTCACTTCATCGAATGTCCGGCCAATGGCGGCATGAACTGGCGCGCCGCGCAGATGAATTCGCTGCAGTTCAGCCACGGCATGGTCAGTTGCGCCGAGTGGACCGGCGTGAGGCTGTCGACGCTGCTGGAAGAGACCGGGATCAAGAAGGAAGCGAAGTGGGCGATGGTCGAAGGCGCCGACGGCGCGCATATGAACCGCAGCCTGCCGCTCGACAAATGCCTCGACGATTGCCTCGTCGTGTATGCGCAGAACGGCGAGGCGCTGCGGCCCGAACAGGGCTATCCGCTGCGGCTCGTGGTGCCGGGCTGGGAAGGCAACGTCAACATCAAATGGCTGCGCCGGATCAAGCTCGGCGAGAAGCCGTGGCACACCCGCGAGGAAACCTCGAAATATACCGACCTGATGCCCGACGGCACCTCGCGCGGCTTCACCTGGCTGATGGACGCGAAATCCGTCGTCACCTTTCCTTGTCCCGAGAAGCCGCTCGACGGGCCCGGCCTCTATGAGATCAGAGGCCTGGCCTGGACCGGCAACGGCAAGGTGAAGCGCGTCGATGTCTCCGTCGACGGCGGCGTCACCTGGCAGGCCGCGCGGTTGCACGAACCGGTGCTGTCGAAAGCGCTGACCAAATTCACGCTGCCCTGGCGCTGGGACGGCCGCCCGGCGCTGGTCGCATCCCGCGTCATCGACGAGGCGGGTTACGTCCAGCCGACGATTACGCAACTGCGGGCGCAGCGCGGCTCGAACTCGGTCTACCACAACAATTCGATCCAGACCTGGCAGGTCAAGCCTGACGGAAGCGTCTTCAATGTTCAGCTCGCGTAAGATTGGCCCGCCGGTCCTCGCCCTGCTGCTCGCGGCGGGAAGCCTCGCGCACGCGGCCGAGCCCGGTTCGTTCGGTTACGGCACGGCGGCGACACAAGCACAGATTGCCGGATGGGACATCGACGTGCGCGGCGAGGACGGCGCGGGCCTGCCGCCGGGCAAGGGCACGGTCAACCGGGGCGCGGACGTCTACGCCGAGCAATGCGCGGCCTGCCATGGAACTTTCGGCGAAGGCGAAGGCCGTTTTCCCAAGCTGGTGGGGGGCGCCGGATCGCTCCGGGACGATCGTCCGGAGCCGACGGTCGGCAGCTACTGGCCGTTCGCCCCGACCCTCTGGGACTATATTAACCGCGCCATGCCGATGCCCGCGCCGCACACATTGTCAGCGGATGACGTTTATGCTTTGACCGCCTATATTCTGAACCTGAATGACCTCGTTCCCCCTGAATTCGTTGCGGATCGCAACAGTTTGCCGAAAGTGAAAATGCGTAACCGCGACAGCTTCATCTGGACCGATCCGCGGCCCGACACGGCGGCCAGGGCTTGCATGAATGGCTGCGCTGATACCGGCGATGTCAGGATGTCGTCGACGGCGGAGGGCAGGGACCTGACGCCACGCACCACCGGCCCGCTGGATACGATGCAACCCAAATAGAAATGACGGAAACGCCCGTGATCGATCCCTTCAAGACCATGCCCAAGAGGTTCGCGGCCTTCGCGCTGGCGCTGGCGATCGGCGCGTTGGTTTGCACCGGTGCGCAGGCGCAGTCGGCGGTGGACGAGGGCCGCAAGCTCGCCTTCGACCGCGGCAAGGGCAACTGCCTGACCTGCCACGTCATCAAGGGCGGTGACCTGCCCGGCACGATCGGGCCCGAACTGGTCGGCATCAAGAGCAAGTATCCCAAGCGCGAGGACCTTGTCGCCATCATCAACGACGAAACCGCGCGCAACCCGCTGACCGTGATGCCGCCGTTTGGCCGCAACCGGATCCTGACCGAAAAGGAAATCAACGCGGTGGTCGATTTCCTGCAGACCCTTTGACCGCGGCGCACGCCGCAGGAGATTTTCTTCAGATGAGCACCATGGACAACGATTTTTCGGCGACGCGGCGGCTGATCCTGAAAGGCGCCGGCGTGCTGACGCTGGTCGGGCTCGGCATCGTTCCGCTCGACCTCTCAAGCGCATTCGCAGCCGCCAACGACAAATATCCGGAAGAGGCGTTCAAGCAGAAGAGCGACGCCGACGTCATCAAGACGCTCTACGGCAAGACCGCCGAGCCTTCGGACAAGGTGAAGATGGATGCGCCCGAAATCGCCGAGAACGGCGCCGTGGTGCCGATCTCGGTCTCGACCACGCTTGCCGACGTCACCTCGATCGCGTTCCTCGTCAGCGAGAATCCGAACGTGCTGATCGCAAAATACAACATTCCCGCCGGCACCCTGCCGAGCGTCGCCAACCGCATCAAGATGGCCAAGACCAGCAACGTGACCGTGCTGGTGGAGGCCGGCGGCAAGCTCTACAGCGCCACCAAGGAAGTCAAGGTCACCGTCGGCGGCTGCGGCGGTTAGCGCATGATCCGGAAAAGTGGGCACCGGTTTTCCGGCAAGATCATGCGCCAAATAACAGGTTAAGGGAGAACCCACATGGCATCCACCATACGCGTGCGCGCCACTTCGAGCGGCGAGACCACCGAGGTGCAGGCGCTGATCCAGCACCCGATGGATTCCGGCTTCGTGAAGGATTCGAAAGGCGAACTGATTCCGCCGCACTTCATCCAGCAGCTCACCTTCGAGCATGACGGCAAGGCCGTCTTCACCGCCGACTGGGGCGGCGGCGTCTCCAAGGACCCCTACGTCAAGTTCGCCTTCAAGGGCGGCAAGAAGGGCGATGATCTCAAGATCAACTGGGTCGACAACAAGGGCGCAACCGACACCACCACGGCGAAGATCCAATGAGGCTGCGATCCGCGATCCATCTGGCCTCCGCGGCGCTGGCGCTCGCGGCGACGACGCTCGCGAGCGCGCTGCCCTCCGATGCCGCCGACAAGGTCGACCCCGTCGCCGACGCCAAGGCATTTCAGAAATTCTTCACCGACAAATTCCCGAAGGTGAAGTTCGAGGATTTCGTCAACGGTCCCTATTCGATGAACGAGGACCTGCACCGGCAGTGGCAGGAGAAGGAGCAGTTTCCGCCCTACGAGTTCGCGCTCGACATGGGCAAGGAAATGTTCTCCAGGCCGTTCAAGAACGGCAAGACCTATGCCGACTGCTTCCCGAACGGCGGCATCGGCGTCCGCCAGAACTATCCGTACTTCGACGAGAAGCAAGGCAAGGTCATCACGCTCGAACTGGCGCTGAACCAATGCCGCGAGGCCAATGGCGAACAGCCCTATTCCTACGTCAAGGACGAGATGGCGGCCTTGACCGCCTACATGGCCTTCACCTCGCGCGGCAAGCTGATGGACATCAAGATCCCGAACGATCCGCGCGCGCTCGACGCCTACGAGAAGGGCAAGGAATATTTCTACACCCGGCGCGGCCAGCTCAATTTCTCCTGCGCCACCTGCCATGTGCAGAGCCCGGGCGAACGCATCCGCGCCGAAATCCTGGCGCCGGCGCTCGGCATCCTCAACGCGATGCCGATCTACCGCTCGGAGTGGAGCGGCATGGGCACCACGAGCCGGCGCTTCACCAGTTGCAACAGCCAGATCCGCGCGGTGCCGCTGAGCCCGCAGGACGACGAATATCGCAACGTCGAATATTATTTGTCCTATGTCAGCAACGGGCTGCCGATTTCGGGCCCGGGAGCACGGCCATGAGGAACATGCTGCCGAAATCCGCATTGATGCTGGCGCTGTTCGCAGCCGGCGCCACGGCGGCGCTCGCCGCGGGCTCCGAGGATGAATTCAAGGCGGCCTACGCCGCGGCCGACGCCGCCAACAAGGAAGCCGGCAAGCTGCGCAACCAGTGGATCACCACGGCGAATACGCTGGCCGCGGCCAAGAAGGCGGCCGACGCCGGCGAGTTCGACAAGGCCACCGCGTCGGCGAGGGAAGCCGAGGCGCTGGCCAAGGCTTCGATCTTCCAGGCCACCAGCGAGAAGACTCGCTGGAGGGAATTGGAAGTTCGATAGAGCCGTTGGACGCGCGGAGACCTGCAATGACCATCCGCCGCCGCGATTTCCTGACGCTCGCGGGCGCTGCCGCCCTGACGGGCGGCCTGCCGCGGCTTGCGCGCGGCGCCGACAATGCGAGCGTCTACGATCTCGAGCGCTTCGGCAATGCGCGCATCCTGCACATCACCGATACCCACGCGCAGCTTCGGCCGGTATTCTTCCGCGAGCCAAGCGTCAATCTCGGCATCGGGCCGATGCAGGGCAATCCGCCGCATCTGGTCGGACGCGCCTTTCTCGATCGTTTCGGCATTCGGCCCGACAGCGCCGATGCCTATGCCTTTACCTGCCTCGAGTTCGAGAAAGCCGCCGGACGGTTCGGCAAGCTCGGCGGCTTTGCGCATCTGAAGACGCTGATCGACCGCCTGCGCAGCGAGGCCGGCAATGGACGCTCGCTGCTGCTCGATGGCGGCGACCTCTGGCAGGGCACCGGGCTTGCCAACACCCTGCAGGGTGCCGACATGGTCGAGGCCGCGAACCTGCTCGGCATCGAGGGGATGACCGGCCATTGGGAATTCACCTATGGCGAAAAGGTGCTGCGCGCCAACCTCGAGCGCTTCAAGGGCGAATTCCTGGCGCAGAACGTCTTCCTTACCGAGGAAGCCGCCTTCAACGACGCCAAGGCGTTCGATCCGGCCTCGGGGCGCGTGTTCAAGCCGTCCGTCATCAAGGAGATCGGCGGGTACCGCATCGCGGTGATCGGACAGGCGTTCCCTTACGTGCCGATCGCGCATCCGAAGCGTTTCACGCCGGACTGGAAGTTCGGCATCCGGGATGAGGAACTGCAGAAGCTCGTCGATGCCCATCGCAGTAGCGACAAGGTCGACGCCGTCATCCTGCTCTCGCATAACGGCATGGACGTCGACCTCAAGCTCGCCAGCCGCGTCACCGGCATCGACGTCATCCTCGGCGGCCACACCCATGACGCGGTGCCGCAGCCGATCGCAGTAACCAATGCAGGCGGCGTCACCCTCGTCACCAATGCCGGCTCGAACGGCAAGTTTCTGGCCGTGCTCGATCTCGAGATCGGCAAGGGCAAGGTTGGCAATGTCCGCTACCGCCTGCTGCCGGTGTTCTCGGAATTGCTGAAGCCCGATCCGGCGATGCAGGCACTGATCGACAAGATCCGAGAGCCGCAGGCGGCCACGCTCGGCGAGAAGGTCGGCGTCGCCGACCGCCTGCTCTATCGCCGCGGCAATTTCAGCGGCAGCATGGACCAGTTGATCTGCGACGCGCTGCTCGGCGAATTGAACGCCGAGATCGCCCTGTCGCCGGGCTTCCGCTGGGGCACCACCGCGCTGGCGGGACAGCCGCTGACGGCGGAGGACGTGCTGGCGCAGACCGCGGTCAGCTATCCCGAGACCTATGTCCAGACCATGACCGGCGGCCAGATCAAGGACGTGCTCGAAGACATCTGCGACAATCTCTTCAATGCCGATCCCTATTACCAGCAGGGCGGCGACATGGTGCGCGTCGGCGGCCTGCACTACGCCTGCACGCCGGCCGAGTCCGTCGGCAAGCGGATCTCCGACCTGAAGCTCGCGAACGGGCACGCGCTGCAGGCCGGCAAGCGCTACGAGGTGGCCGGCTGGGCCTCGGTCAACGAGCAGAGCGGCGCGCCGATCTGGGACGTCGTCACCAGCTATTTGAGGTCGGGCAAGCCGCCCAACCGGGCAGCCCCGGGCGTCACGCTGAAAGGCGTCGAAGGCAATCCGGGCATTGCGGGGCAGCTATGATGGATTGGTCGGCCATCGCTCGCGCGGCTGTCACTGCGCTCCTGATCGCGGCCGCCGCGCCTGCCGCCCATGCCCAGCAGGCGCCGCTGCAGGACAAGCCGTTTGCCGAGCACAAGGTCGTGCTGCAGCTCTCCGACAACGACCCGCGCAAGCAGGGCCTCGTGCTCAGCGTCGCCAGCAATCTGATGAAATTCTACGATCCGGACAAGGTCGCGATCGAGATCGTGGCGTTCGGCCCCGGCATCGACCTTCTGCGCCCGGAAAACGCCAACCGCAAGATGGTCGAAAGCCTGGTGGCGCAGGGCGCGCGCTTCGACATCTGCCTCAATACCGTCGACACGCTCGAACGCGAAAGCGGCAGGCGGCCGGAGTTCATCGCCGCGGCGACCCCGGTGCAGGTCGGCGTCGCGCAAATACTTTTTCTGACGGAGAACGGGTATACGTTGGTAAGACCGTAGTTGTTTGTTTCGTTGTTGCGTACGCAGCGTCGCTGCTTATTTTGGAGATTATGTAATGTTTTATCGTTTCACGGCCATCACCTTCCTGTTTCTCGCTTTCGCATCCAGCGCCCTCGCCGCTGACGTCAAGGCCCATCGCGTCGCGATCCAGGTCAACCAGAACGATCCGCAGGTGATGAATCTGGCGCTGAACAACGCCAGCAACGTCATCGAATATTACCGCGCCAAGAAGGAAGACGTGGATGTCGACATCGTGGCTTACGGCCCGGGCCTGCACATGCTGCGCGCCGACAGTTCCCCGGTGAAGGATCGCCTGAAGCGGCTGAAGGAGATGGCTTTTCCCGGCAAGGTGCAGTTTTCCGCCTGCAACAACACCAAGCAGAACATGGAAAAGGCCGAGGCACGCGAGATCACGATTGTGCCGGACGCCACCATCGTGCCGTCAGGCGTGGTACAATTGATGGAATTGCAGGAGCAGGGCTGGAGCTACATCCGTCCCTGAAAATTCAAGCGGGACTTCAGCCATGATCTTTCGCCAACTGTTCGACAGCGTCTCCGGCACCTACAGCTATTTGCTGGCCAGCCGTGCCGGCGGCGAAGCGCTGATCCTCGATCCCGTGCTGGAGAAGGCAGACCGCTATTGCCAGCTCCTGCGCGAGCTCGATCTGCGGCTGGTCAAGGCGGTCGACACCCATCTGCACGCCGATCATGTCACCGGCCTCGGCGAGCTGCGCGATCGCACCCAGTGCATCACCATCATGGGCGAGCAGAGCAAGGCCGACGTGGTTTCGATGCGGGTCTCCGACGGCGACAAGGTGACGGTCGAGGGCGTCAGCCTCGACGTCATGTACACGCCGGGCCACACCGACGATTCCTATTCCTACCTGATGGGCGATCGCGTCTTCACCGGCGACACGCTGCTGATCCGCGGCACTGGCCGCACCGACTTCCAGAACGGCTCGTCGCGCGCCCAGTATGAGTCGATCTTCAACCGGCTATTGAAGCTGCCGGAAGAAACGCTGGTCTTCCCCGCCCACGACTACAAGGGCGACACCGTTTCCACCATCGGCGAGGAGAAGCGCTACAATCCGCGGCTGCAGGTGCGCAATGTCGATGAATATATCGAGCTGATGGCGAACCTGAAGCTGCCCAATCCGAAGATGATGGATGTGGCCGTGCCGGCCAACATGCATGTCGGCCTGCATCAGGAAGACCTTGCCAAACAGGGCCTCGCGCTCACCGCGCGCGACGCCATCAACAGCCTCGGCCGGCCCGATATCCTGCTGGTCGATCTGCGCGAGGCCGGCGAGCGCGCCAAGCACGGCACCATCTCGGGCGCGCTGCATGCGCCCTATCCCGGCATCGCCGAGAGCCTCAAGCCCGGCGGCATGCTGCGCGAAGTCGCCGCCGCCACCGGCCGCCGCGTGGTGTTCTTCTGCGCGTTCGGCGAGCGCTCGGCGATGGCGGTGGCCGCCGCGAAGAACGCGGGACTCGCCAACACCGCGCATATCGAGGGCGGCATCGATGCGTGGAAGAAGGTCGGCGGGCCGGTGGTGCGGGAGTCAAAATGATGACGTCGTCCCTGCGAACGCAGGGACCCATACGCTGTGGCGCCGATGATTGAGCACAATGGCTAACGCCTTACCTTAATTATAACGCCCTGTGGTTATGGGTCCCTGCGTTCGCAGGGACGACACGGTATTTGCAGCCCTACCGCCCCACCCGCTTCAACTCCGCCGTCAGCGCGTCGAGTGCGTCCGCCAGCATCACGCCGCCGCACTCGGTCATGCGCTCCGGGATCACGATCCGCTTTTCCCGCGGATAGAAGTGCTCCAGCGCCGGGTGCAGCAGGAACGCCTGGCCGTCGTCCCTTGCGAAGTCGCCGGCCTGCGCCACCACGATGAAGTCCGGCCGCAGATTCACGATCGCCTCCAGCGAGGCAAATCCGCCGAAGGCAAAACCGAGATCGCCGGCCGCGCTGCGCAGGCCGGTTTCGCCGAGCAGGGAGCCGACAAAACTGTCGCTGCCCGCCACCCAGCCGCGCCGCGACAGCGGCAGCACCCGAAAATGCCGTTCGGCGACCGCCGCGCGGGCGCGCGCCAGCGCGGCATCGAGCCGCGCGATCTCCTGTCGAGCCCGGTCGGGATGTCCGATGATGTCACCGGCCTCGCGGATCTGCTGCCGCGCCTCGTCGAGGGTGCGCGGCACAGCGAGCTCGGCAAGGCGCAGCCCGTTGGCCTTCAGCAGCTCGCGCGTCGCGCGCTTGTCGAAGGCGCTGGCGACGACGATGTCGGGCCTTATCAGGAGCACATCCTCGGCACCGCCGGAGAGAAGCGGGTAGCGCGAGATGTCGGTCGCAGCCGGGCCCTGCCAGCCGTCGCGCGAGAACTTGCTCAATCCGAGAATCTGCTCGGGGTCCGCCAGCTTCAGCACCAACTGGTCGGTGCAGACATTCATCGACACCAGGCGCGGCAGATTGGCTGCAGACACGGTGGCACCCGCCGGCACGAGCGCAATCATCGCAGCGAACAATGCGAGCCGGCGCATCATATGTCGGCCCAGGGCACGATCACGGCTTCGCGCCGATATTCGGCGCGATAGGCGCTGACCCGGAACACATCCGCCATCACCTGTTCGGACAGCGCCTCGGCCGGCGTGCCCTGCGATACCAGGCGTCCCTCGCGCAGCACCAGCACATGGTCGGCGAACCGCGCGGCGAGGCCGAGGTCGTGCGTCACCACGATGACCAGCACGCCCTTGTCGGCGGTCGCGCGCAAATTCTGCATGACGTCGATCTGGTGCCGCGGATCGAGCGAGGCGGTCGGCTCATCCGCCAGGATCACCGGCGCTTCAACCGCCAATGCGCGCGCCAGCGCGACGCGGCTGCGCTCGCCGCCGGACAGTTCCGTGACGCGGCGATCGCCGAATTCCGTTACGTCGACCGCCTGCATCGCGCGCAATACCGCGTCCGCATCCTGCGGGGACAGCCGCGCCGGATCGGTCGCGCCATGCGGGTAACGGCCGAGCGCCACGATATCACGCGCCGGCAGCGGCCAGTGTACCACGTGCCCCTGCGGGAGGTAGCCGAAGCGTTTTGCGCGCTCGCGCAGCGGCAGCGATGACAGCCGCTCGCCGCCGATCTCGATCTCGCCGTCGGACGGAATCAATCCCGCCAGCGATCGCAACAGCGTGGTCTTGCCGGCGCCGTTCGGCCCGACCAGCGCCACCAGATGCCCCGCCGCCAGCGCGAGCGAGATGTCTTTCAGCACGACCCGCCCGGCAAGCCGCGCACAAAGCCGTTTCGCCGTCAGCAACCCGCGCTCGCTCATGCGACGCCTCCACCGAGCGCGCGGCGTTCGCGCATGATCAGATAGAGGAAGAACGGCACGCCGATGATCGAGGTCAGCACGCCGACCTTGATGTCCGACGTCGAGGGAATGATACGCACCGCGATATCGGCCATCAGCAACAGCGCGGAGCCGGCGAGCGCACTCGGCACCAGCAGCCGCCCCGGGTCGTGACCGACCACCGGCCGCATCAGATGCGGCGCGACCAGGCCGATGAAGCCGATCGTGCCGGTGACCGCGACCGCGCCGCCGACGCCGAGGGCTACGCCCGAGATGACGAACAGCCGCAGGCGGCCGACATCGATCCCGAGGCTTTGCGCGGTTTCCTCGCCGAGGCTGAGCGCGCGAAAGGCATGGCGCTGGCTGAGCAGCATGGCCGCGCCGGCGATGATGAAGGGAAACGCCAGCATCACATGCTGGAAGCTGCGGTCCTCCAGCGAGCCGAGCAGCCAGAACGCGATCTCCAGCACCAGAAATGGATTGGCGGCAAGGTTCATCACCAGCGCGGTGGCCGCGCCGGCGAAGCTCGATATCGCAAGCCCCGACAGGATGAGAATCAGCAGCCCCGCATTGCGCCCGGCAATCGAGAGCAGCACGAACACCGAACCGAACGCGGCGATGATCGCCGCGACCGGCAACGCCCAGGAGCGCACATCGGCGAGCCCCAGCGCGATCACCAGCACGGCGCCGAACGCGGCGGATTGCGGCGCACCGAACAGTTCGGGGGACGCCAGCGGATTGCGCAGCAGGCCCTGCAGCGCGGCGCCCGACAGGCCGAGAATGCCGCCGATCGCCATCGCCAGCAGCGTCCGCGGCAGGCGGATTTCCCGCACGATCACCTGCGACACCTCGCTGCCGCCGCCGAACAGCGCTTCGGTTACGGCAAGCGGCGACAGCCGCACCGGCCCGATGCCGAGCGAAACCAGCATCAGCAGCACCACGAGCGCGCAAAGCGCCGTGATCGCGCCGATCCGCCGGCGCGCCGCGTCCGCGTTGGTCAGGGTTACGGCTTCAACACTCATCGGTCGTCCTAAAGCAGGTTTGCGCGCACCGGTACAGGCGCCCGGGCAGGCCTGTCCATGCGGCAAAAATAGCGCACTCGTCCAGTGAGGATCGCGCGCCGCTGCGGGGCGGATTGACTCGGCATTTGACAAACTTCTACCATGATTTCCGACGGTTCCCGCTTGGGGATCAAAAGGGAATGCGGTGCGGGGAAAATCCCCAATTCCGCGGCTGCCCCCGCAACTGTAAGCGGCGAATCCTTTGTCATATGCCACTGGGAATCTCGGTCCTGGGAAGGCGACGAAGGGTAACGACCCGCGAGCCAGGAGACCTGCCGTCAGCCGTGGTCACACGCGAAGATGTCGGTCGGGGAGTACAGGCATTAGCTTCACCTAAGCTGCTCCAGCACATGGTGAGACTTGGTTCGCTGTGACGTGCCACTGACGTCATACCGAGGTCCAAGTCCATGTCTTCCACCAATGCCACGCGACTGCGCCGCATCTCGCTTGCTTCCAGTTTCCTGGTGCCGATCGTGTCGCTCGGCGTTTCCGCCGCGCAGGCCCAGCAGGCGCAATCCGAGCCGTTGCCGCCGATCGAGATCACCTCGCCCACCGACCCGAACCGGACCCGCGCAAAGCCAGTCTACGATGAAGCATCGACGTCGCGCCGCGTCGTGCCGGCGGCCGCGCCGTCGACCGGCACGCGGCCCGCAGCCGGGGCCGGCTCCGACGCCGCATCGCAAAGTGCGTCGCAGGGCGCGGGCGGCAGCGGCGGCCAGCAGTTCTCCGGCATCGTCGGAACGTCGTCGACGGTGATCACCGCGGATACAATCGCGCATTCGCCGGCGCAGACCCTGCCGGAGATCATCGCGCAGGCGCCGGGCGTTCAGTTGCAGTCGTTCTATGGCGGCGTCAACGGCGCCAAGACGTCGGTCGATATCCGCGGCTTCGGCGCATTCGCCACCGCCAATACCCTGATCCTCATCAACGGCCGCCGGCTGAACGATATCGACATGGCCGGCGTCGATCTCTCGACCATTCCGCTCATCTCGATCGAGCGGATCGAAATCACCCGCGGCAACAGCGGCGCGGTACTCTACGGCGATAACGCGGTCGGCGGCGTCGTCAACATCGTCCTGAAGAACGGCGTCGGCGGCCCGCCCCTTGCCGGGCGCGTCGAGGCCGGTGTCGGCTCCTTCAACCAGCGCCTGGGCAATCTATCCGTGGCGGGGAATTCGGGGCCGTGGTCGACATCATTCTACGGCAATGCCATCAAGTCCGACGGCTACCGCGAAAACAACGCGCTCGATCAGCGCAGCGGGGTCGGCAATCTCAACTACACCACACCCGACC
The DNA here is from genome assembly GCF_036735945.1 of Bradyrhizobium sp. Classification (GTDB taxonomy): domain Bacteria; phylum Pseudomonadota; class Alphaproteobacteria; order Rhizobiales; family Xanthobacteraceae; genus Bradyrhizobium. The sequence continues at coordinate 60,765 of NZ_DAINNI010000020.1, forward strand.
TCAAGGCGTTCCTGACGGTGACCGGCGACGACCAGAAGCTGGGATTCCCCGGCGGGCGCCTGGTCGATCCCTCGATCGGCCTCAACGAACTCGTCACGAACCGCAGGGGAGCCGCCACGCCGTTCGATTACGGCAACCAGCAGGGCGCCAGCGCCACGGCCGGCTTCACCAAGACGCTGTGGAACGGCGCGGAACTCATCGTCGATGGTGGGGTGCGCAAGAAGGACACGCAAAGCGGCTTCTTCGGATCGGGAGTGTTTGCTTCGCCGCTTCCGAGCTTCTCCTCCACCTACAACGACGCATCCTTGCAGACCTGGTCGATCACGCCGCGACTGAGCGTCAAGAACGTGATGTTCGGGATGCCCTCGCAAATCCTGACCGGCATCGATTACTATGATGCGACATTCAACCAGGAACGCGGCGCGTTCCAGGGCCTTCCGCCGACCCACACCTATAATCTGTCGCAGCAGTCGGTCGCCGGCTACTGGCAGCAGACCCTCGGCCTGTGGCCGACGACTGATTTTTCCTATGGCGCCCGGGTTCAGAACACCAGCCTCGGTGCCCACGATCGGTACGACGGCAGCGCGCCGGGTTGCGCCCTGTACTTCAATTGCGGCGCCGAAGCCTCCCCATTGGACAGCAACGAAACCCAGTACGCCCTGCATGCCGGCCTGGAGCATCGCTTCAACAACGTGTTTTCGGTATTCGGCCGCGCCGCACGGGCGTTCCGCACTCCGACCGTCGACGAACGCGTCGCCTCCGGCCCGGCATTCGGACCGCCACCTTTCTTCACGCCGATCCCCGGCGATTTCGCGCTGAAGACCCAGACTTCGCACGACATCGAGGGCGGCTTCCGCATCAAGAGCGGCGGCTTCCAGATGCAGACCAGCGTCTACGCCATGGACCTCGAGAACGAGATCCATTTCAATCCGGTGCTGTTCTACAACGTCAACCTCGATCCCACCCGCCGCTACGGTTCGGAGACCAGCGCCTCGCTGCGCGTCAGCGACACGCTGACACTGCGCAGCGGCGTGGCCTACACCCGCGCCGTGTTCCGCGAGGGGGCGTTCACCGGCAACGACGTGCCGCTGGTGTCGCGCTACACCGCGAGCGGCGGCGTGACCTGGAACATCTGGCAGAACTATCTGGTGTTCGACGCCACTGTGCGCGCCTGGAGCGAGCGGTTCATGGACAACGACCAAGCCAACATCCAGCGCCGCATTCCGGCGGATGCCACGGTCGATCTGAAACTGAGCGGCGCCTACGACCGCTTCTTCTGGTCGGTCGGCGTGATCAATCTGTTCAACGCGCTCTACTACGACTATGCGATCGCCAGCACCTTCACGCCCGGCCGTTTCTCGGCCTATCCGCTGCCGGGCCGCACCTTCGTGGTGAAGGCCGGAGCTACGTTCTGATCGAAATCACCGGTCCGGCCACCTGCCGGACCGGCTTGTCCTGAGCCGACGAGACGGTATTCTCCTGTACATATTGCCGGGAGAGTTTTTTCATGTCCATGCCGCGGGCGGCCATCAGTGCCGCCGCCACCGAACTTCTGCAGCGGGAAATATCCAATCCCGAGACGCAGTGGAGCCTCGGCACCTTCGGCGCCATCGGCGAGTTCTCACGCGATCCTGGCGAGCCGGTACGCCTCGTCTGCTCGACCGAGGCCTTGTCGGCCACGACGCCGCGCGGCGCCCTCGTCCTGAAGCCGCATGCCTCTGTCCGCGCCTTCGCGTCGGAAGGCCTGACCAAAACAGGATGGAATCAAAGGATCGCGCTTTGCCTGCCGAAACGGGATTGCGCCATGAACGGCCGCGTTGCGTTGACGGAGATCGGTCCCGATCGCGACGCGCCGCGGCAGGAGGATCGCGACTCCGTGCTGTTCGATCTTGGGTTCGGCGCGCTGCAGGCCGACTTCTGTATCCGGACCGGCGATCCGGATCTCGCCAGGCAGTTGCGCGCACAAACCGGCCGCGACGTCTTCGAAGCCGGCAATCCCGCCATGGGCATCATCCTCGAGGCCAATCCGCATCGTGTCTTCATGGGCCAGCTTGGCCGCGTCGAGGTCTACCAGCCGATCCCGCCGCCGTCGGGCAAGAGCCCGGAGGGCCCGCACACACATGTGCTGCCGAGGCTCTTGAGAAGCCGCCGGACCCATCCCGCCACGGAGCCGGTGCCCCAAGACCTGATCCCCTGCGCGCATCTGTATCCTCCGCATCCGGCGCGCGACGGACTGGGCGAGGCAAGGCCGTTCGACGCCGCACATCATCACGCGTTTCAGGCGATGCTGGCCGCATGCGGCGATCCCGAAACCCTGGCGATCAAGCGCCGCGCGACCGATGCGGTGCTTGCCGGCGAACCGCCTGCAACGATCGCCTCCAGCCGTCACGGCCGCATCAGCATCCGCATCGCCTTGCGGCAGTTGAAATCGCAGGGATATGCATCGACGGCGCTGGAGGCCTGGCTTGCCGATTTCGATCCGGGCGGCCCGGACGAGCCCGATGATTCAACGGAACTGCACGGGCATGATTGATTTGGAAAGAATGCGAGCTGTTTTCGATCAAAAATAACGCTTCACGCCATCAGGTCTCGTGATAAATGAAGCCGCAAAATCGCTCGACACGCGACACCGCAAGGAATGTCGAAGACGGCGCCATCCCCGAGCAGGGCCGGCAGCTTCAGCGGTAAAAACAACAAAGCAAACAGAGACTGACTTGAAATGACGAACGAAGACGAAGTTCGCTCCGCCAAGGCCGCAAGGGCCGCCGAGGAGGCCAAATCAGCGATGGCCGAGCGGGAAGCCGCCGCGAAAGCAACCCTCGACAACATGGCGAGGCTGAAGGCGTTGCGGCTCGCGCGCGAAGCAGCCGCGCCGCCGCGCGCACCGGCAGCGAAGAAGGCCCGCGCCGCCGGCAAGCCGAGGAAGTCTGCAGAGAAGACCCCGGCGCTGTCGGACTGGCTGGCGAGCCAGCAGAACGGCGGACGTCGCATCTGATCCTTTTCGGAGGCAGATGCGGCGGAACGTCACGCCGGCCCCGGCCAATCGATCATCGATCGCGTCTTGTTCTCGGCGTCGTAGACCTGCACCTGAAGCATCTGAAATTTGTTCTTCAGGGCCATGCCGGCCTCTTCGGCGGCCTCGACGGTCTCATAATGCGTCTTGAAATGACCATCGACCACCAGTGAATAGCCGGTGGTCGGCGCCTTGTCGGCGCGGATGGACTTGCGCGGCTGCGGCTCGTCCACCACAGGGCGGGGCTTCTTCATACTGGCTCCGTATGTGAACGCCCTTCGGGCTGAACGCCGCAAAAAGGGCAGGAAGAATCTTTTGACCGGCGGTAGGATGCACCCAAGCGCGGCCAGATTGCGATCATGCCGATACAACGAGTCGGCGCGGCGCGCAAACGCCGATTGCTCATCCGAAAAGGCATCCCATGGGCGGAACGGGCAGAAAGACTGAGCCTCCGAAACAGCCGGAGGATAAATCGAAGAAGCCGAAGCCGGCTCCGGTCGAGGACGATGATTACGAGGACGGCGACATCGCCACGCCGAAGCGCGACCGCTCGGGAAATGACGATGAGCCGTTGTAGCGGCAGGATGTACGACAGCCCTGCCCTGCGCCGGGGCAGCCATGCAGCGGCATTCATGGACAAATAACGGTCTGCCTATATTTTCAGCCCTCGCCCGGCCGGGCCGTTATTTACGGGAATTTGAGCTGACATGGTCGATATTCTGGCCGCACCGCAACAAGCCAAGGCGGACACGGCGCTGCGCACGCTGGCGGGGATTTCGGTCGCCCATTGGGTCAGCCATTTCCATCTGTTCGTGCTGCCGATGCTGTTTCCGTTCCTGAAAGAACGGCTCGGTGTCGGCTATATCGAGCTCGGTTTTGCGCTCACCGTGTTCGGCATCGTCTCCGGCCTGACGCAGGCGCCGATCGGCTATCTCGCCGACCACATCGGCGCGCGGAAGGTGCTGCTGGTCGGGCTCACCGTCGGTGGCCTCGCGCTGATCCTGCTGGGGCTGAATCTCAGCTACGTCTCGCTGATCGCCTGCGCCGCGTTGCTCGGCCTTGCCAACAGCGTCTATCATCCGTGCGATTACGCGATCCTGTCGACGCATATGGATGAAGCGCGGATGGGCCGCGCGTTCTCGATCCATACCTTTGCCGGCTTTCTCGGCGGCGCGGTGGCGCCCGCGATCATGGCCACGCTGGTCGCGACAGCCGGCGGACCGGGCGCGCTGATCGTGGCCGGCGCGGTCGGGCCCGCCGTGGCGCTGCTGTTGATGGCCATGAGAATTCCGGACGCGAGTTCGGCCGATCGCAAGAGCGGCGACGCGGAGGCGCAGCAACAGGGCATCCTGACGCCGGCCATCATCATGCTGACGATCTTCTTCATGCTGCTCGGCCTGTCCAATGCCGGGATCAGCAATTTCGGCGTGGTGGCGCTGATGAGCGGCTATGGCGTGACGTTTCAGGCCGCCAATATCGCGCTGACCGCCTTTCTCGGCGCCGGCGCGGCCGGCGTGCTCGCCGGCGGCTATCTCGCCGACCGCACCAGGCGCCACGGCAATGTCGCCGCCGCCTGCTTCGGCATCAACGCCGTCATCATCACGATCATTGCGACGTTCAACCTGCCGGCGGTGGTGCTGACCGCCGCGATGGGGCTGGCGGGATTCCTCGGCGGCGTGATCGCGCCCTCGCGGGACATGCTGGTCCGCAGCGCCGCCCCTCCGGGCGCCGCGGGCCGCGCTTTCGGCATCGTCTCCACCGGCTTCAATTTCAGCGGCATTCTCAGCCCGTTGCTGTTCGGCTGGATCATGGACCAGCATCTGCCGCATTGGGTATTCGGCGCCTCCGTCGCCTTCATGGTGCTGACGGTCCTGCTGGCGCTGGTGACGGACCGCAAGGCGGAACCCGCCAAGGCATAAACGGATTTCTGAGCCCCATCCCCGGCGGTTGACAGCCGCCGTTGGCGTTCGATCATGCGCCAACAAAACACAACCGGGATGGAAGCCATGACCTCGACCCCCGACCTCGTAATCCGCGGCGGTACCATTGCCGATGGCAAGGGCGGTGACCTCTTCGAAGCAGACGTTGCCATCACCGGCGGCCGCATCAGCGAAGTCGGCAAGGTGGCCGGCAAAGGCAAGGAAGAGATCGACGCCAAGGGAAAACTGGTCGCGCCAGGCTTCGTCGACGTTCATACCCATTACGACGGCCAGGTCACCTGGAGCCAGGACATCACGCCGTCCTCGCAGAACGGCGTCACCACAGCGATCATGGGCAATTGCGGCGTCGGCTTCGCGCCGTGCCGTCCGGAGGACCATTTCCGGCTGATCCAGTTGATGGAAGGCGTCGAGGACATCCCGGAGCCGGTGCTGAGTGCCGGCATTCCCTGGGCCTGGGAAAGCTTCCCGGATTACATGGACTGGCTGTCGAAGCGCAGCTTCGACATGGATATCGGTGCGCAACTGCCGCATGCGGCGCTGCGCGTCTATGTGATGGGCGAACGCGGCGCGCGACGCGATCCCGCAACGGCTGAGGACAACAGGGCGATGGCAGCGCTCGCCGGAGATGCCGTGCGATCGGGCGCGCTGGGCTTCTCGACATCGCGCACCCTCAATCACCGCACCTCGACCGGCGACTACACGCCGACCCTGAAGGCGGGCGAAGACGAATTGACCGCAATCGCCAGCGCGATGCACGGCGTCGGCCGCAGTGTCCTGCAATTCGTGCTCGACCAGAGCACCGTCCACGAAGACCTGCCGATGATGCTGCGGGTTGCGGAAAATACCCGGTGCCCGATCTCGTTTTCCGTCGCGCAGGCCGACAAGGCGCCGCGACGCTGGCGGCAGACGATGGACACCATCAACGAAGCCGCCGCCCGCGGCCTCTCGATCACGACCCAGATCGCCGCGCGTCCCGTCGGGCTGCTGCTCGGGCTGGAACTGTCGCGCAATCCGTTCCAGACCCATCCGAGCTATCGCGCGATCGCCGGGCTGCCGCTGGCCGAGCGGCTGACGCAGTTGCGCCGGCCGGAGGTGCGCGCGGCCATCCTGGCCGAGACCGCGACCGCAACCGACGACCCGCTGTTCTTCCGGCCGAACTACGACAAGATGTATCTGCTCGGTAATCCCCCGGACTACGAACAGCGGCCGGAAAACGCACTCGGCCCGCAGGCACGCCGCCAGGGCCGGCAGCCGGAAGAGCTCGCCTATGACGCCATGCTGACCGATGAGGGCCGCGGCATGCTCTACGTGCCGTTCCTGAACTATGCCGACGGCAATCTCGATGCCGTACGCGAGATGCTTCGCGAACCCAGCGCCGTGCCCGGCCTCTCCGACGGCGGCGCGCATTGCGGCATCATCTGCGACGCCAGCTTCCCGACCTATCTCTTGACGCACTGGACCCGCGACCGCAGCCGCGGCGAGAAACTGTCGATCCCGTTCGTGGTGGCGGCGCAGTCGCGCAAGACCGCGCTCTCGGTCGGCCTCTACGATCGCGGCGTAATTGCTCCGGGCTTCAAGGCCGACGTCAACGTGATCGATTACGATCACCTGCATCTGCATCCGCCGAAGGTGCATTACGACCTGCCGGTCGGCGGCCGCCGCCTGATGCAGCAGGTCGACGGCTACGATGCCACCATCGTCTCCGGCGTGGTGACGCAGCGCGACGGCAAGGCTACCGGCGCGCGCCCGGGCAGGCTGGTGCGCGGCGCGCAGGGCAGTAGGCCGCAACTCGACGCGGCGGCGAGCTGAAGGCGGCCAAGCTTCAACGCAACAGGTGTCGTCCCTGCGAACGCACTAGGGTTTCTACACATTTCCGATGGCTCTTGCAGCGACGATGGTTTGGAAGCGAGCCATTCCGTTGTGGAAGGTGATTGGTCCGGGTGGTCGATGTGAGGCATATCCGGTCCATCCGCCAAGCTTGGCGATGATCCACGCCGCCCACTCGAGAGTGTGGGGGTGATGGGGGGTTTTCTGCAGCTCGGTCCTGCCTTTCATGGTTTGGTTGATGGCGGCAAGTGCTTCGATTTCTTCCCGTGTGAAGGCGCATTCGACGGGCAATTGTTCGCCACCATTGCGGGCCTGGACGAGTTGAATGACAATGCATGCCACTTTGGTGGCGATCGCCACGAGCTTGATCAAGGCTTCCGCGCTTTCGAGCTGACTGTCCTCGACACGCAGGCCCTGGTTCTTCAGCGAGCGGAAGAGCTGTTCGATGATCCAGCGCTGCTTGTACCAAGAGACGATCCGCCAGGCATCGGCTGCATTGGCCACCGAATGAGTGGTCAAGAGCAGCCAATGAATGCGCTCAGCCCCTTTCGGAGGGTGCAACTCGACGACTTCAACGAAGCTAACTTCGACGCTCTCCGGCAGGCCCTTCACGCCGGGTCGCGCCGGCCGTTTGATAGCGACGGTTCCCAGCCGCAGCGAGAGACGGGCTCGGCGACCCTGGCGATCCATTCGCCGCGGCAAATCAATCACCGCCTTGTCGCAGAAGCGGGCTTGTTCCACGGCTTGGTAAAGCGTTCTGCCGTCGGTCAGCGCGTGATCATTCATGGCCCGCGTCAGCAGGTGGACGTTGTCGCCGGGCGTCAGCGCCCAGTGCGCAAAGAATTCTCCCTCACGGTCATTGATGACGGTGATCATGCGCGCCGCAGCCAGAACCTCGCAGCCTTGCTCGGCCGTCGTCACCCAGCGCGCCGACTCCTTGTCGGCCAACTCCCGCTGGTCATGAGGGGACTTGACCTTGCCCCTGCGTGTCCACACCTTGCCGCCGGCGAGGCCGAGGCAGGCCCCGCTGTCGGCATCGACCGCCATCATGGCGTGCAGCAACACACCGCGGGCATTGCCTTTGCCGACCTGGCCCAGTCCACGCTCACATCCCTGCCGGGTCCGAAACTTGACTTCGCTGGTATCCTGGATCGCCAGCGCATGACGCCCGCCGGCCACGGTCGCCGTCTGCCTGCTCCAGCCTTCAATCAATTGATCGGTCGTAACTTGCGGATTATTCACAAACCGCCAGTACGCCATGTACGCGGCCCAGTCACCCTGCGCCATCCGGCGCAAGCAGACACTGCGTGTGCAAAGCATAGCCTGCACGAATGCCGCCCCCTTTTATCAAGGCGGACATCGCCAAACTCGCCCAGTGTCAGATCCGGCTCTCGCTGCATCTCCGACGCTCCTTCGAATCAAAGCGTCAGAAACAGAATCATACAAACCGAAAAAGCCGCCCAACATCCTGACAGACCGAGTCAATCTGTCGCACAAGATGTGTAGAAACCCTAGTGCGAACGCAGGGACCCATACGCCGCGGCCTATCGATTCACGGAAGGTCGCGGACGCCTCGCCTTGACAAGCGACATTCGTGGTTATGGGTCCCTGCGTTCGCAGGGACGACGGATCGATTAGTCATTGCCTCACGCGAACTTCGGCTGCACCGCCGCCTGGGCCATCAGCCGCTTGCGCTCGGTGTTCGGCCAGAGCAGCAGCAACCCGAGCAGGCCTGATGACGCCATGATCACGGCGTTGATGGTGAAGCCGGTCATGTAGCCGTCGAGCGGCGCCGCTGCATTCTGGATCACGGTGCCCATCACGAACGGCGCAATCATTCCCGCCAGCGTATAGATCGCGCCATAGATCGCGATCACGGCGCCGCGTTGCCGCACCGGCGTGAATTCGCCGAGCATCGGCGGACACACCACATAGATCGAGCCGCACAGCCCCGAGCCGACCACGAGGACCGCGATCTGCAGGCCGGCGCCGCTGACATGCGGCAAGAATGCCAGAATCACCCCGCCGACGATCAGCGGTACCGAGCCGAGCACACCGCGCGCACCACGCGTGGTGTAGCCGCGCGCCAGCATCACCTGCGAAATCCAGCCCGTCAGCAGCACAATGCCGGCGCCGAACACCCAGGGCAGCACCGAGATCCAGCCGGCATCCTTCTGCGTGAAGCCGAGCCCCTTGACGATGAACGGCGTGAACCAGGTCAAGCCGAGCGATAGCGCCCAGTAGGCGCCGAAGGTAGCGGCGCAGCAGCCGATGAAAGTCCGCGACGTCAGAAGCTGGGAATAAGGAATGCGCGGATCGGTCGAGGCCGCTGCTACGCCGTGAACCAGCGGTCCTTCCTTGCCCATCACGAACCACGCTGCAGCCCACATCAGCCCGACGACGCCGAGCGCACCGAAGGCGTAGTGCCAGCTATGATTGACGATGATCCAGTTCAGCGCCGGCACGGCGAGGATCACGCCGAACGCCGAGCCCTGCGAGAGGATGGCGGTCGGCAGCGTCCGCTTCTCGTCGGGGAACCATTTGTAGATCGCGTGCGCCGCCACCGAGAACGCGGGGCCCTCGCCGGCACCAAGGATGATGCGGCAGAGCACCAGCGTCACGAAGCCGACGGTGCCGACCATCGGAAACTGCGCCACCGACCAGATCAGCGCCATCACCAGCAGCACCCAGCGGGTATCGACGCGGTTGACGATGAAGCCGACCACGATGGCCGAGATCGAGAACAGGAAGAAGAACGATGAGCCGAGGAAGCCGAACTGCTCGGGCGAGAGCTTCAGCTCGTCCATGATCGGCGCGCCGGCAAGGCCGACCACGATCTTGTCGGCAAAATTCACCAGCATGAACAGGAACAGCAGGAATGTAATCTTCCAGGCGCCTTTCGGCGTCGGTTGCGCGGTCATGGCGGTTTTCCCCGTTTATCGTTGCTGGCTCTGTCAGATCGGCCGGTTCCGATGGTACAAGCGGGGTCGCAAGCAAGGCAACCGCGATTTTGCGCAAGGCCTCGCCGCGCGACGGCCGGCGGTTACCGCAGGCGCGCGCCACAACCGGTTCACGATCACGTCGCCCGCGTGATTGAGGCCGTGATCCCGGGCGGGCGCCCTGATATGTTCGATGCATCTTTTCGGGGGATTTTCATGGTCGGATCGGTCCATCCACGCGCATGACCAAAGACAGTCCCAGTGCCACCGGCCCGGTGCTTCACGTGACCGGCCTGACCAAGAGCTACCGCACCGCCGGCGAAGATGTCGCGGTGCTGCGCGGGGTGAACCTGACGGTCGCGGCCGGCGAGAGCGTGGCGCTAACCGGCGAATCGGGCAGCGGCAAGAGCACGCTGTTGCACCTGATCGCGGGCCTCGACGCGGCGGACGCCGGCGGGATCAGGCTGGCGGATGCGGAGGTCTCGGAACTCAGCGACGCCGACCGCGCGGAAATGCGCCGCGACCGGCTAGGCCTGGTGTTTCAGCAATTCAACCTGATTCCCAGTTTGACGGTAGAGGACAACCTCGTTTTCCAGTCGCGGATCGCCGGCCGTCACGACGCCGCCTGGCATGACGAACTGGTCGAACGGCTTGGGCTGGGCCGTCTCCTCAGGCGTTATCCCGAACAATTGTCCGGCGGCCAGCAGCAGCGCGTCGCCATCGGCCGGGCGCTGGCGATCAAGCCGCTGCTGCTGCTTGCGGACGAACCGACCGGCAATCTCGACGAGGACACCGCCGACGAGGTGCTGGCGCTGGCGCGCGATCTGGTGGCGCGCAGCGGCTGCGGCTTCCTGATGGTGACCCATAGCGCAAGGCTGGCCGCCACCCTCGACCGGCAGGTCAACCTCCACGCCGGGGTGATCACGTGAAACGCGCGCTGTGGACGCTGGCCGTGCTGCTGAGCCATTGGCGGCGGCATCCGATGCAACTCGCGACTTTGCTGATCGGATTGATCTCGGCAACGGCACTGTGGAGCGGCGTGCAGGCGCTCAACCAGCAGGCACGCACTTCCTACGACCGCGCCGCCGCCACCTTCGGCGGAACGCGCACCGCGATGCTGGTCGCAAACAGCGGCGCAACCTTCCCGCAAAAACTCTTTGTCGATCTGCGACGCGCCGGCTGGCCGGTCTCGCCCGTGCTCGAAGGGCGGATCCAGATCGGCGGGCGGTCATTCCGGTTGATGGGCATCGAACCGGTGACGCTTCCCGCGGAAGTCGGCAATGCGCCGACGATCGGCAAGGCCAGCCTGCAGGCCTTCATGACGCCGCCGGGCGAAATGCTGGTGGCGCCGGAGACGCTCGCCGATCTCAAGCTCGTCGAGGGCGCGCGGCCCGAGGCCAGTGGCGCCCTGCTGCCGCGGCTTCGCGTGCAGCCCAACCTCGTACCAGGCGTGCTGGTCGTCGACATCGGCGTCGCGCAGAGCCTCCTGAAAATGCCGGATCAACTCTCGCGCCTGCTGGTCGGCAAGGCGGCCGGCAAGCGCGCGTCGCTTGAAAGCGTTGCCGGCGACCGCCTTCGCCTGATCGAGCCGGAAGCGGAGACCGATCTCGAACGCCTGACCGACAGCTTTCACCTGAATCTGACGGCGTTCGGCTTGCTGTCGTTCTTTGTCGGCCTCTTCATCGTCAATTCGGCGATCGGGCTTGCCTTCGAACAGCGGCTGCCGGTGCTGCGCACCCTGCGCGCCTGCGGCGTCTCGGCGCGGATGCTGAATGCCGTACTGGTGCTTGAGCTGGTCACGCTGGCATTGATCGCAGGACTGGTCGGGCTGGTCTGCGGCTATTTCATCGCCGGCGCGCTGCTGCCCGATGTCGTGGCCTCGCTGCGTGGCCTCTATGGCGCGCAGATTCCGGGACAACTGACGCTGAAGCCGCAATGGTGGTTCGCGGGGATCGCCATCAGCATTCTGGGCGCGCTCGCGGCGGCGGCCACCAGCCTGACCAAGGCGCTGCGGCTGCCGCTACTCGCCACCGCCCAGCCGTTCGCGTGGCAACAGGCGCAACGGCGCTGGCTGGCCTATCAGAGCGCGCTGGCGCTCGCGGCGTTCGCAGCCGCCGGCCTGTTCCTGTGGTTCGGCGATTCCCTGATATCAGGGTTTGCCGTGCTCGCCGCGCTGATGCTCGGCGCCGCGCTGATCCTGCCGATGTTTCTGGAGATCGCGCTCTCGATCGGCCAGCGCCATGCACGAGAGCCGCTCGGCATCTGGTTCTGGGCCGACAGCCGCCAGCAACTCTCCGGGCTGTCGCTGGCGCTGATGGCGCTATTGCTCGCGCTCGCGGTCAATGTCGGCGTCTCCACCATGGTCGGGAGTTTTTCCCGCACCTTCCTGGTCTGGCTCGACGGAAGGCTGGCGGCGGATGTCTATGTCAACGCCGCCAACGACGATCAGGCGCATGAGATCAAGGCGTGGCTGCGCGAACGGGGCGAGGTCGAGGCGATCCTGCCCGGCGGCCGCGCCGATACGCAACTGGCCGGCGCGCCGCTCGAGGTGCTGGGCCTGCCGGATCACACCACCTATCGCGACAACTGGCCGCTGCTGCAATCGGCCGATAATGCCTGGACCCGACTCCGCCCGGGCAACGCGGCGCTCGTCAGCGAACAACTGGCGCGGCGCATGCACCTCTCCGTCGGCGACCGCATCGACGTGCCGGCGCCGGGCGGCAACTGGCCGCTCGACGTGGTCGGCATCTATGCCGACTACGGCAACCCGAAGGGCCAGATCGCGGTGAACTTCGCCGCGCTGACGCGGCGCTTTCCGGAAATTCCGCTGACGCGCATGGGATTGCGCGTTGCGCCTGCAAACATTCCGCCGCTGATCTCGGCGCTGAAGGAAAAATTCGGTCTCGACGACCGCAACGTCGCCGACCAGGCGACCATGAAGGCGGAATCGACGCGGATATTCAATCGCACCTTTTCAGTGACGGCGGCGCTGAATGCCTTCACGCTCGGCGTCGCCGGCGTCGCGCTGCTGACGAGCCTGCTCACGCTGGCCAATTCGCGGCTGCCGCAACTGGCGCCGCTGTGGGCGATCGGCGTCACAAGGCGGCGTCTGGCGATGATCGAGCTGCTCAAGACCCTGTCGGTGGCGCTGATCACCACGATCTTCGCGCTGCCGCTTGGCCTGCTTGTCGCGTGGTGCCTGCTCGCGATCGTCAACGTCAAGGCATTCGGCTGGCGGCTGCCGTTCCACGTCTTTCCGCTGCAATTGCTGTGGCTCACCGGCGTCGCGATGGCGGCAGCGCTGGCCGCCGCGGCGCTTCCCGTCATTCGCCTGGCGCGGATGCAGCCGGCCAGCCTGATCAGGATCTTCGCCAATGAACGCTAGCGGACGCATCACCCGCCGCGGCTTCGTCGGTGGCGCGCTGCTCGCAAGCCTCGGCGACCAGGCGCTCGCGCAGGGGTTCGCGGGACTCGGCGAGAGCGCGCAAGGTTTTGCGCCGGTCGTGCCGGGCCGCAGCTTTGCATTTCCCGCCGATCACGGGCCGCACCCGGAATTCCGCATCGAGTGGTGGTACGTGACCGCCAATCTCGGCGATGCCGGCGGCAACGCCTATGGCGCGCAATGGACGCTGTTTCGACAGGCCATTGCGCCGGGCGGGCCTGTTGAAGGTTGGGCCAACCAGCAGATCTGGATGGGCCACGCCGCCGTCACCCGCGCCGACACCCATCGCGTGGCCCAGGCCTTTGCACGCGGCGGCATCGGCCAGGCCGGCGTCGCGGCGCAGCCGTTTCACGCCTGGATCGATGGATGGGAGATGCGCGGGATCGATCCGAGTGATGATGAGACCGTTGCGCCGCTCGCGCTGAAAGCTTCGGGAAGTGATTTCAGCTACGCGCTGCGCCTCGACGCGCAGCGTCCGCTGGTGCTGCAGGGCGATGGCGGCTACAGCCGCAAGTCACTGCGTGAGCAGGCCTCCTATTACTACAGCCAGCCGCATTATTCGGCGACCGGCATCCTCACCATCGATGACAAGCCGGTCGACGTCACCGGGATGGCCTGGCTCGATCGGGAGTGGAGCAGCCAGCCGCTGGCGTCGGATCAAAGCGGATGGGATTGGCTGTCGCTGCATCTTGCCACTGGTGACAAGCTGATGCTGTACCGGATGCGCCAGACCGATGGCCAGCATTACGGCTCGGGCAAATGGATCGCGCCCGACGGCAAGGCCGAGCAGCTCGCCTCCGCCGACATCGCGATGACGCCGCTTGCCGTCACCGAGATCGAAGGACGAAAGATCCCGACGACATGGCGCATCGCCATTCCCCGGATGGCGCTGGCGATCGAATGCACGCCGCTCAACGCCCGGAGCTGGATGGGCACGAGCTTTCCCTATTGGGAAGGCCCGATCCGCCTGGCCGGCAGCCATGGCGGCGTGGGCTATCTGGAAATGACGGGCTATTAGGCAGCCGGTTCGGGAGAGGATTTTTCCGTGCTGCGCGACGCCGGCGGTCATTGCGAGCGCAGCGGAGCAATCCATCTCGCGGCATAGCGGATAGATGGATTGCTTCGTCGCTTACGCTCCTCGCAATGACGTCAGGCCTATTTCACCAAGGGGCAGCCCGAATCCTTCGCGGCCGGGAACGCCTTGTCGCCGGGGACGGTGGCAAGCAGCTTGTAGTAATCCCATGGCTTCTTCGATTCCGACGGCTTCTTGACCTCGAACAGATAGAGGTCGTGCACCATGCGGCCGTTCTCCATCACCTTGCCGCCTTGCGCAAAATCATCGTCGACCGGCAGCTCCTTCAGCTTCCTGGCGACCGCTTCGGTGTCCTTGGTGCCGGCGGCCTTGACCGCCTTGAGATATTGCAGCGTCGCCGAATAGGTGCCGGCCTGGATCATGTTCGGCATGCGGCCGGTGCGCTTGAAGAAGCGTTCGCCAAGGTTGCGGCTCCTGGCGTCGCGGTCCCAGTAATAGCCTTCGGTGAGCACCAGGCCCTGCGCGGCGTCGAGACCGAGGCCGTGCACGTCAGCCAGTGTCATCAGGAGCGCGGCGAGCTTCTGGCCGCCCTTGACGATGCCGAACTCGGCCGCCTGCTTGATCGAATTATTGGTGTCGAGGCCGGCATTGGCAAGCCCGATGATCTTCGCCTTGGAGCTCTGGGCCTGCAGCAGGAAGGACGAGAAGTCCGACGCGTTCAGAGGAGTGCGGACCGAGCCCAGCACCTTGCCGCCCTTTTGCTTGACGAAATCGCTGGTGTCTTTTTCCAGCGCATAGCCGAAGGCATAGTCCACGGTCAGAAAGAACCAGGTGTCACCGCCGGCTTCGACCAGCGCACCACCAGTACCGAACGCGAGCGCGTGCGTATCGTAGGCCCAGTGGAAGCCATAGGGCTGGCAGGCATCGCCGGTCAGCCGCGAGGTCGCCGCACCCACGACGATATCGATCTTCTTCTTTTCCTTGGAAAGCTCGTGGATCGCCAGCGCGACCGAGGACGTCGTCAGCTCGGTGATCATGTCGACGTTTTCAACGTCATACCAGCGCCGGGCAATGGCGGTGGCGAGATCCGGCTTGTTCTGGTGGTCGGCGGAGATGACTTCGATCTTGTGGCCGAGCACCTCGCCGCCGAAATCCTCGACCGCCATCTTGGCCGCCTCGAACGACCACTTGCCGCCGTAATCGGCGTAGACCCCGGACTGATCGTTCAAAATACCGATCTTGACGCCCTGCGCCGACGCAGGCGCCGCAAGCAAAAGACCAACTGCCGCGACGGCGGCCAACAATCCCGACTTCATCTTCTTCTCCCGGAATTTTTTGTCAGAGGAACCTGGCAACACTAGTCAATAACCCCGCAACCGCCCATCCCTTTCGGATCAGCCAAAAGTATTGGGGTGCGATGCGGAATCGGCGCTGCGGTCACGCCGCAGCGGAACTCCTGGGTTTGCCGCCATCGGCAAGGTTGCGCACGATGACGTAGAAGATCGGCGTGAAGATCAGGCCGAACAGCGTGACGCCGAGCATGCCGAAGAACACGGCGACACCGACCGCCTGCCGCATCTCCGAGCCGGAGCCGGATGAGATCACCAGCGGCAGCACGCCGAGGATGAAGGCGAACGACGTCATCAGGATCGGCCGCAGCCGCAGCCGGCAGGCCTCGATCACCGCTTCGAGCCGCGCCTTGCCTTCCAGTTCGATGTCGCGCGCGAACTCGACGATGAGAATGGCGTTCTTGGCCGCCAGTCCCACCAGCACCACGAAGCCGATCTGGGTCAGGATGTTGAC
>NZ_DAINNI010000021.1:0-73685 GCF_036735945.1 Bradyrhizobium sp.
GCGCGCGCGCTGAAAACCCGCAAGGTGCGGCAGCTCGGCGAACTGGTCATCGCCACCGGGGCTGACACACTCACCGCCAATGAACTGGCGGGTGCGCTGATCGTGCTGGCCGAGACAAAAGAGGCTGGAAAGAGGGAGGCTTGGGCCAGGCGCGGGGCCGCGTTCTTTCAGGGACGGGCGCGGGGAACTGCGTCGGCAACTGACCGCGACCCAGACGGCGCTCCGGCGCAACCGGGGGGCGCGCAACCGATCTCAGGTCGCAAGGGCGCGACATGACATGCGCACGTGGCAGGTCGAGCGCCGCAAGCGGACGCGGCACCTGATCGAACTCGGTGGCCTCGTCGTGAAAGCTGGGCTCGTCAACCTGACTGGCGACGACCGTGCCCTGATCTACGGCGCGCTGCTCTGGATGGCCGACAAGCTCCAAACCGATCAAAGCGAACAAGCGCGAGCGCTGTGGTCGGCAAAGGGGAAGCAAGCACTCGAAGCGGACCCGGCGCCACACAAGGGGACAGATCGAACTGTTCCAGAAGCTCGTCGTTGATAGACGACAATGGCATGTCAGCCGAGCGCTTCGTGCGCGGAGCGTCGTTTGAGCATGCGATCAAGCTGGAATCGGAGCGACAGAGCACGCAATCCACCAAATGTAAATCGGCGCCCAACATTGACCCTACACTTGCAAGATCGATCAATCACTTAGGACGCCGATCGGCGTTCGGACCCCACGCCGAATAACACTCACCAACAATCACGTCGTCCAGGGCGTCTCGACAGTTCAGGTGACGACCAAGGACGCCCGGCAGTTATCCGCAAAGGTAATCGGGCGCGATGCGCCGACGGATGTTGCCGTGCTCCAGGTTCAGAACCCCGTCGGGCTCCAGGCGCTTCCCTTCGGCGATAGCGACACACTTGAGGTCGGCTGCTGGCAATCGGCAATCCCTTCGGACTCGGCCAGACGGTGACTTCAGGACTTGTCAGCGCGCTAGGGCGCACCGGACTCAGCAAGCAAGGTTATGAGGATTTTATCCAGACCGATGCTGCGATCAATCCAGGCAACTCTGGAGGTGCCTTGGTGAGTCTGCGTGGCGAACTTGTCGGTATCAACTCAGCGATTATCTCGCCGGCTGGCGGCAATGTCGGGATCGGTTTCGCGATCCCCGTTAGCATGGCGCGCCGGGTAATGGAGCAAATCATCGCCACCGGACGCGTCGAGCGTGGCCGTATCGGCATATCGTTGCAAGAGCTCCAGAAAGGACGCAATGGAGGTGCTGTTATTGCTGACATCGCATCAGAGTCTCCCGCTGAAAAAGCCGGACTGCGCAAGGGGGACATCGCCACTATGGTGGATGATCGTCCAGTGCGTTCGGCGGCGCAGCTGCGTAACACGGTGGGCCTCGCCCGGATCGGCCAAGAGTTGAAACTTACTATACAACGTAGTGGCTCGCAGTCGAACGTGATGGTCAAAGTGGCCCCACAGCAGAAGCCGAGCAACGCGTCGACGTCACTCATTCAGTGAGTCGCGCCGACGGCGCTGGGAAAGACTGGTGGTCGAGGGACCGTGGTAAGTTATGTCCAGCCGGCGCAAGTTGTGACGATCTTGAGCCACAACGCCGGGCGGCAGGAAGATCGGGCGGGCGCTCGGGTCGGCAGCCGATAGGAACAAAGGCCTATCGGGTGTGTTAAGTCGGGGCAGGGTCTAGCGAGCGGCGCGAATGCGACGCTATTATTTCGACTTGCGCGACGGCGATGTGTTAGTCGTCGATGAAGAAGGTTTGGAGCTCTTGGATGTTGTGGCCGTGCAGGAAGAGGCTGCACGCGCTCTGGCGGGCTTCGCTTGGGATGCGGCACGGAGCTCTATAGGCTCTGACAGTCATCAGCTAGCAATCGAAGTACGTGACGAAGCCGGCCCCGTCATGAACGTTCGGTTCACATTCGAAATCGACTGGAAGCACTAGAGCACCCAGTTGGTGCGAACTAAAGACAGAGTGGCCTGCTCCGCTACAAAAAAGGAAAATCGATGGCGTCGCGTTTTGCCGTGAAGAAAGCAGTGGAGAAAGTCGGTACCAGTCGCCGAAAGTGGAGTGCCGAGCCAGTCGCTACCGTTGGGAGGAGGCAGGGTAGTGAGCCGGCGACGGGTGGCCGTCGGTGAGCTCGGGTCCAATGTCGACAACTTCGATGAAGTGGTGAGCGACGTCGCTGTTGAAGCCGATAAAGTTCCACCTTGCGCCGGCGCCGTGGCTGGCAATGCCGGTGAAGCGTGCCGGTTGCCACTCTGAATCCTTCGTGCTCGAGCGCACCAAGACCCAATAGAAGCGACCTTGATTCAGCTGTGCGATGTCGGTCATGGAGTCAGGTTCGTTAATTTTATACCGCCAATTTTCCGTGGATCTCATCACCACAAACCGCGATGCAGCAGTATGGGCCGAGAGCGTGATTCCTCAGGCTGTTGCGCGATGCTCCGTTAAACGGAAGCGCATTGGCTTTCTCCCCGGAGGGTTGCGGGTGCCTCAAGGATTTCATCGATTTGAACTGGCGTCTTCTTTGGATGCTGCCTCCAATCAAAAGACGCGTTAAGGTATTTGTCGCGCGGGCAGACCCGCGCGGCGGCGATCGGTTTCAAGCCGCAGATCGGTCAGGCGGCCTTGGCCTCGATCTGGCTCACATTGCCTGGGCCGGCGCCGCGCCCGCCTTGAAGTTCCGGGCCCGGCTGGCGCCCCGGCCGCGATGTCCGCGGCGACCAAAAAAATCTGCAACCGGCAAAAAAGTTCAAGAGGGGACCAGAAAAATTTTGTGGCCATGGCGGCCGGTTGGTTAATCGTTCTTTGGCCCGCCCGGGGGTCTTGACTTGGGCCGGATAGCCTCCCAATTTTTCGCCGGGGCTTACCCCAAATTCGCAAAGGAACGCACGACGACCGTCAGGAGACGACGATCATGATTGATGAGAATCTGGCCCGCCTGCGCGCCCACCGCAACAACGTCCATCGCTACCGCAGGCTCCTCGCAACTCAGCTCACGGACCTTGAACGCGCTTATATTGAGCGCCGCCTGAGTGAAGAGCGGGCCGCTATGGCAGCTCTTTCCGAAGAGACATTTCCCTTTACCTTGCCGCCGGCCGCGGCTGCAGCAGCCGCCAAAAAGGGCTACCATGCTTGACGTGGACGCCTTCGTTATCCAAGGCCACCAGAAGGTCATCGACTATTACTGCTGGCTGCGCGACTCCACCATCTCTGACGTGGAGCGCGAGCGCTTCCAGCGGCGCATCGACCAAGAGCGCGATGCACTAGACCATCTAGAAGAGCGATTACGCGGCCCGCAACGGGCCGCGTAATCAGTCTCGTTCTGATTGGCTTGGGTCAGCGCCAAAGCGCAGGGGGGCCTAGAATCGATACCCTGCTGCTCCCTGATTTCAATTTTTCGCCCAGATCGAAGAACTCGGCCTTTGCACCTAGTGAGGCCGGCGGGACGAAAGCGGTGATCCCCCGACTATCGCTTACGTAAGCTGTTCCCACCTAAAGAAGGACCTTCGAAAGGCGCCCGATAAATACGGCCCGCTGCGGGCTCGGTTCACGACTCTGGGTCAACGCGGTCCAACAGTTCGCGCACGCGCAAGGCGAGTTTTGCCTGAGAGATCGGCTTTTCCAATAACTCGACTCCCTCATCGAGGCGCCCTTGGTGGACGACGGCATTTCGAGAGTACCCTGTCATATATAGGATTTTGATGCCCCGGCGGATCTGTCGAGCGCGCCGACCAAGCTCCCGTCCATTAATTCCAGGCATGACGACATCAGTCAGTAAAAGATCAACTTTCGCCTCTTCCTGCAGGAGAATGGTCAAGGCAGCCTGGGCGCTGGAAGCAGCAGTGACGCGATAATTCAAATCTCGCAAAAGCTCAGAAACATATGCTCGTAGATCCGCATCATCTTCGACGACGAGTATCGTTTCCAGTCTCTCGCCCCCGGGGCGAAATTCGTCTGCGTCACTATCGACCGGTCGAGCTTCCCCATGGTACCGGGGGAAATACATTCTGATGCTGGTACCCTGGCCAACTTCGCTGTAGATCTTCACGTGCCCGCCAGACTGTTTTACGAAACCATAGACTTGGCTTAACCCCAGGCCTGTGCCTTGCCCAGATTCTTTCGTCGTAAAAAAAGGCTCAAAAGCATGGTCAAGGACGTCGGCAGTCATCCCGGTGCCCGTGTCGGTCACGCAAATGATGACATACTGGCCCGGGGAGAGTTCGGGATTTACCCGGCAATAATCCTCGTCAGCTGCGACGTTCGCAGCTTCAACCGTCAGTTTGCCACCATCCGGCATTGCGTCGCGGGCGTTTATACCGAGATTAATAATGGCGGATTCTAGGTGGTTGGCATCGGCCTCGATCGACCATAGACCTGCACTTCCGACGGTCTGAACTTCGATGCGTTCCCCGAGTGTACGCTGCAGAAACTCTTGCAAACCATTCAGGAAATTATTCACATTGATTGGCTGCGGGTCGAGCGCTTGCCGACGTGAGAATGCGAGCAGGCGGCTAGTCAGTGCTGCTGCCCGTTGAGCTCCCCGCTTGGCATTGGCCAGTGCCCGCTGAAGATTCATGCTGTTAGCCAAGCCGCGGCTGTTTCGCTCGGCGGTCTCAAGGTTGCCAAGCACTATCATCAGGAGATTATTAAAGTCGTGCGCAATCCCACCGCTGAGCTGGCCTACGGCTTCGAGCTTCTGAGAAGCGGCCAGCTGCTGCTGAACGCGCTGAAGTTCATCCTGGGCCTGCTTTCGCTCCGTTACGTCGCGAGTTACTTTTGCAAAACCGACGAGTTCGCCAGCCTCATCTGTGATGCGATCGATGACAACCGACGCCCAAAAACGACTGCCATCCTTTCGCATTCGCCAGCCTTCGGCCTCAAAGCGTCCTTGTTTGGCCGCCTCGGCGAGCGCCAGTTTAGGCACGCCAAGTTGAATATCGTCAGGAGTGTAGAATCGGCTGAAGTGCTGACCGATGATTTCGTCCGGATCGTAGCCTTTGATGCGCTGTGCACCCGGATTCCACGTAGTTACGTTGCCGGCAGGATCCAGCTGAAAAATCGCATAATCGACGACCGCCTCGACCAATCGACGGTATCGTCGCTCGCTCTCTAAAAGCTCGTTGTGGGCCTGCTGACGTTCTGTGATGTCGCGCGTTACCTTTGCAAAGCCGATCACTTGACCTTGCTCGTCGCGAATCGCATCCACGACGACGAGTGCCCAAAAGCGGCTCCCGTCTTTGCGGACGCGCCACCCTTCGGAGCTGAAACGGCCGGTTTCGGCCGCAATCCTCAATGCGGTTTCGGGAAGCCCTTTCGCTCGATCCTCAAGCGAATAAAACGATGAGAATGGCTTTCCGATGATCTCGTCGGCCGAGTAGCCCTTCAGTCGCTCGGCACCGGAGTTCCAACTACGCACAGTGCCATCTACATCGATCACGTAGATTGCGTAATCCACGATGGCGTCTATGAGCAGTTGAAGCCGCCGCGCGTCGGCGACCCCGTCGAGCCCTGATTGTAGTATCATCAACGGGTGGAGCACTCCCAAACAAACCTAACGTATTGGGATGCGCACAGGTTCCAAATCTAACACAGTGCGCTGAGGGCAATCCGCCGTCGTTGCTACCAGCCAGTGCAAGCTGAAAACCAAAAAAAGCTTGGCAGCCTGAGGGGTACCTACGTCAGACACTCGGACAGTTCGAGCCGGGAACCCTGCCCCGGGGTAAAAGTTTCCATCGATCAATGTCGAAGGTTCGCCTGCGGCGAAACGGGGTTTGATATGGATGATGACAAGCGGTTGCCCGACGGGGATGAGCTCCCGAGGATTTCCACTGGGAATGCAGGTTTAGACGACATCCTCGGGGGCGGCATTGATCCCGAGAGAATGTATCTCTTCGAAGGCCAACCCGGATCAGGCAAGACAACGTTGGCTCTGGAATTTTTGCTGGAGGGAGTTCGCGCCGGCGAGCCGACGCTCTACATCACACTATCGGAGACCGAGCGAGAACTGCGTCTGGTAGCGAAGCGTCATGGGTGGTCGATCAACGGCATCACGATCTTTGAATTAATCCCCCCTGAGACCACCTTGGATCCGAGCCAGGAACTCACGGTGCTGCATCCTGCCGAGATGGAGCTCAGCGAAACCACGCAAATGATCTTCGACCGGGTCGAGGCACTGGCCCCGGCACGTGTTGTACTCGATAGCCTGTCGGAGCTTCGGCTCCTGGCACAAAGCCCGCTTAGATACCGCCGTCAGATCCTCGCGCTTAAACACTTCTTTTCAGGCCGCAAGTCCACCGTGGTTTTGCTTGACGACCTTTCATCACAGCAGAACGATTTGCAATTGCACTCGATCGCCCATGGCGTTGTGCTGCTCGAGCAGCTGGCGATCGATTACGGCGCGCAGCGGCGACGCCTTCGCGTCGTAAAAATGCGTGGCATCGATTTCAAGGGCGGCTTTCACGACTTCACCATCCGGCATGGCGGTCTCAAAGTTTACCCCCGACTTGTCGCCGCAGAACATCATAAGGAATTCGACAGCGACGTCGTCTTAAGCGGAAATGCTGAACTGGACACGCTCCTAGGCGGTGGCCTTGAGCGCGGAACGAATGCGCTGCTCATCGGTGCAGCGGGCGTTGGAAAATCATCTCTCGCGCTTACCTACGCGATCGCAGCTGCAGCTCGGAACGAACGCTCCGTGATTTTCGCCTTCGACGAGGGACGTGGCACCATGAGAGCGCGCGCCAAGACGCTAGGGCTTCCGCTTGAAGAGAGCCTCGAAAATGGCCTGATCACTATCCAGCAAATCGACCCTGCTGAAATGGCCCCAGGCGAGTTCGCGGACGCCGTCCGAGGAAGTGTAGAAAGTGAAAATGCGCAGGTAGTAATTATCGACAGCCTCAATGGCTATCTCAATGCGATGCCGGACGAGCGTTTTTTGATTCTGCAGATGCACGAACTGCTGAGCTATCTCAGTCAGCGCGGAGTCTTAACCATCCTCGTGCTTGCGCAGCATGGTCTCGTCGGGCCGATGGATACGCCGCTCGATATTAGCTATCTCGCCGATGGCGTACTGATGCTGCGCTATTTCGAATTTAATGGCAGCGTGCGGCGCGCGCTGTCTGTTGTGAAGAAACGGAGCGGAAATCATGAACATACGATCCGCGAATTCAAGCTCGGCAACCAAGGCATTACCGTCGGCCCTCCACTGAAGGGTTTTAGTGGTATTTTCACCGGTACGCCGGTTTACAAAGGGGACGAGGCGCCTCTGATGTCTCGGGATACCGATGGTCGGGGCTGAAACGCCAAAAGGCAAAGTTTTGGTCCTGATGCCCGTCGGACGGGACGCCGCTACGGTTGCAGGGTTAATCGAAAGGACCGGCTTACAGCCCGTGATCTGCGCCACGGTGCGGGAAGCGGTGGAGAATCTTGAGCGCACCGCCGAGGTCGCGATCGTGGCCGAAGAGGCACTGTACGGCAATAATGTGATCGATCTTGAGGACTGGGTGGGCCGTCAGCCGCAATGGTCGGACCAACCCTTTATCGTATTGACTAACCATAATGAAGGACCGAAATTTGCCGCGTTCAGACGCGAGTTGGTTGCACGCCTGCGCAACGTCGGCTTTCTCGAGCGCCCCCTACAGGCCATCACGCTGCAGGCCACGGTGGTCTCCGCAGAGCGCGCTCGAAGACGGCAGTATGAAACTCGCGCGTACCTTGAAGCTCAGCGGGGGGTTGCGGTTGACCTAGAGCGGCGGGTGGCCGAGAGGACGGCAGAGCTGGAGCGGGCGAACAGTCAACTCCGCGAAGAAATTGCTGGTCGCGAGCGGGCCCAAGCAGCTCTGCTGCAGGCACAGAAGATCGAGGCGTTGGGCCAACTTGTCGGCGGCGTGGCGCACGATTTCAATAACCTGCTTATGGCTGTCATCGGCAATCTGGACCTGCTTTCCAAAAAACTAGGTGAAGATGCGCGACTTCACAGGCTCCTGGACGGCGCTATGGAGGGCGCTCGCCGCGGCGCCACTCTGACACAAAGGCTCCTCGCTTTTGCTCGTAAACAGGAATTGAAGGCGCAAGCCACAGATGTCCGAAGCCTTGTGGAGGACATGATGGGCCTCATACATCGCTCAGTAGGTCCCATGGTTCGTGTTGAGCTTCATGCCGAAGGCGAAGTGCCGGTCGTCGACGTTGACCCGAACCAGCTAGAGATGGCTTTGCTCAATCTCGCCGTGAATGCCCGGGACGCGATGATTACGGGCGGCGTCCTCACAATCGGGCTGTCCGATCAAATTGTCGAGGCCGACGACCAGCTTGGTGTCGAGCCGGGCCGATACGTGGTGCTTTCAGTGCGAGACACTGGAGAAGGAATGAGCGCGGAGACGCTGGCCAGAGCCGTAGAACCGTTCTTCTCGACGAAGGGAGTGGGCAAGGGAACGGGTTTGGGTTTGTCCATGGTATTCGGCCTAGCGCAACAATCCGGCGGCACCCTGCGGCTGGAAAGCGCCCCCTCAACAGGAACAACTGCTAAACTATGGCTGCCGATTGCCAAGGCAACGACGCTTCTTCCCGAACGCACGCCAAATGTCGTCACTCAAGCTTCCGGTCGAGCGAAAATCCTCTTTGTAGACGACGATCTTCTGATCGCGGGCAGTACCGCCGATCTACTGGAAGACCTGGGACATCAGGTGATTGAAGTGCACTCCGCCATGGAGGCGTTGCGACTTCTCGAAGGTGGATTGGCTGCTGACCTTTTGATAACGGACCACGCGATGCCGGGGATGACAGGAATCGAGCTGGCCCGAGAAGTGAGGCGCCAATATCCTCAACTTCCCATCTTGCTTGCGACGGGGTTTTCCGAGTTAGAAGGGGGCACAGTGGTGGACGTCGCACGTCTTGCGAAACCTTACACGCAGGCTCAGCTTGCCGCAGAGATCGCGCGCCTCCTGCCGGATGGAAGGGTTGGCTTCTGAGGTGAATCCCCGGATAGCAGGACCGAAGCCGCCGGATCCCGCTCGATTAATTGTTGTGCAGATGCGAGTTCTCGCCCAAATATTTCTTCATCCTGACCGGGGCCGTTGCAAGCCTAAGCGAATAAGCTCAAAGGATCTCAATAAATTCAACAACGAATTCGCTCGGATTTTTTCATGAAGCTCTCGCTTTCCTAGTGTCCCGCCTTTAGGTTATGACAGGCGACAATCACTACGTTGACTGCTCTTGTGGTTAGTGTGGGGGCCATATCCCGGGAATGGCTCAAGAAAGCGGCCGCCCTTGGCTCTCTATCGGCTGCTTCAATCCCAGCAAGCGAACAGGAGTTCCAAAGTTGAGCCGTGGTCTCGCTGGCGCTAGCCAAGCCTCCGTCACGGCACTTTCGATGAAGCGTTGTTCACTGCTGCATTGTGGGCAAGCAAACGATCGCACGTTCTGGCCCTACATGCTGGGCTCGATACCGTCAATGTCATGGGAGAGTTGCAAGCGTTGTACAGTGGCCCTTGGCTTTGTCTGTCGAGCATACGACACCCGTCTGTCGAGCGGGAGCAAGCCACCGCTCTCTGTCACCGATAGATGATACCGGGCGGTGATGACCGAGCATGCCCCCGAATTCCGGAGGTGTGCACCCCGGTTGAAGGCCGCAAATGTCGGACGTGGATGGTACGCCCGCCGCAAATAATGAGGCCGCCACGGAACTCTTAGGGACCTTTGGGCAATCCAAACGTTACCGTGCCACAGGGAGCCGCCGAGCAGCTATTTCCAAGGCCCATAGAATGATAACAACAAAGGCGGAGTTGAACAGGTACTTTGAGATGATTGATCGGCGCGTGCCGATTGGCGTCTCCCGATTCATTCGCTGGTTGCGTATACCGTCCTCATTTGCAGTTCGTCTCGCCATTGCAGTACTTCTCATTCTCGGAGGCATCTTCAGCTTTTTGCCCATCCTGGGCATATGGATGTTGCCTCTTGGCCTGCTGTTGATCGCGCAAGACGTTCCCTTTCTTCAAAAGCCCCTAGTGGGTGCATTTGCATGGGCCGAGGGGAAGTGCCAGTCGCTAAGAGCGAAATGGAGAGACAGGTGAGGCTTGCGCGCGTCCCGGACATTCGCGTTACGGCTCCCTCTTGATCTCGGGCTTGTCGTACAAGACCGCGTTCAGCAATGAACTATTGACCTCTATCTTCCGTTGGAGCTGATGAAGCCCAGCTTGCGGAACTTGTTCATGAAGAAGCTGACGCGGGACACCACGTTGGCGTGTATCACCCGCGGCCGCTCTGGCTTTGACGGCCGAACATTCGAGTGCCCTGAGTGCGATCACGTCCATCAAAGTGCCCAGGCGGCGTTGGCGTCGGAGTGGGAGTTGGCCCCCGCTGGTAACAAAGCTCGAAAGGCGATGAGGCCGCAGAGGAATCTGCCGCCTTTTTTCATGCGTCGCTGAATGTCGACGTCGCCCCTCACGCAGCTACCGTCGTCGACTTTTCCTGCGTGGAGCTTTCCTGACGCTGGTCCTTTACTCCCGCCGCTTCGATGCAGAGCTTGAGCGCGTCACCCAGGCTTGATGCAATGAGGTCGGCCTTGGCGCCTTCGCGCAACAACTCCAACGCAGCCGGGTCAGCCTCCTTGAGCCAACAGCCCAGGATAATGGTTGCGCTTGGTAACTTCCGCCTTAGGCGCCGTACGGCGTAGCGCATGTGGGCGGGTCCACTGGCATCGAGATAGACCAGGCAGACGATCGCAACGCCCGACGTATCCAGGCGGAAGACATTGGTGGTGGAGAGCGCTTCCGCAGCTTCTACCCGCGCCGGCAGTCCGTGCGCCGTCGAGAGCTGAGCCAGCATGATTGCGGCGGCCTCGTCGATGAGGCTGCGTCCTGCCACGCAGAGCACGGGATGTTCACCTTGCCATTCCGGCGGCAGGGTTTCCTTGCTGAGAATCGGCAAGTGTTCACTGACCGCATTTTCGGCCACGCTTTCCACCGCAGACGATGCTTCCGCATCGGTGGTCGCGCTTTCTTTTGCCGGCGGCCGGTCGTCCTGATCAGAAAGGTCGCCGGCAAATTCGCTAACCGCGTCTCGAATCTTGATGAGACGTTCCCGGTCAAGCGCCCCGCGCTCGGCATCGGCTTGCGCCAGTTGCAGACCCTTCAAGGCAACCTCGTCATAGTACGAAGCCAGAGACCGCTCTTTGAGAAACTCCTCGGCCTTTTCGGCAGCTTCCGTCGGGTCGCCCGCCAGCATCCGCTGATAAAATATTTCGGGGGGAGACAGCGCCGGCCGGTCCCCGAACATGACGTCAAGGAATTCCAGACGCTCGACATGACGGCCGAGCACAACAAGGCACACCGTGAGAGGCGTCGCGAGAACTAGCCCGATCGGCCCCCATAGTGCGGTCCAGAAGGTCGCCGACGCGACCACCGCGACGGGAGAAAGCCCGGTGCTGTGGCCGTAGACCATCGGCTCGACGACGTGGCCGACCAGCGGCTCCACGACAAGAAATAGTGCTGCTGTCCAGAGCAACATCGACCAGCCGGGATCGACGGCTACCGCCAGGGCCAGCGGAAATGCTGCCGCGATGACGGCGCCGATGTAGGGAACGAAGCGAAGCGCTGCCGCCAGGATGCCCCAAAGGATCGCGCTTGGAATCCCGATGATCCACAAGCCCGTCCCGATCACCACGCCGAATGCACCGTTCAGGAGAAGTTGGGTCAGGAACAGCCGGCTGAGCCGGCTTGCCGCGTCGTCGAGCGCCGCTGTCGTACGCTGCAGGTCGGATGAGCCCGCCAGCCGAATGAGACGGTTACGAAGATCTTCGCGTTGAAGCAGAATGAAGATCACGAAAATAACGATGATGCCGGTCGTCGCGAGGGGATGAACCAGCGGGGAGATCAAGGTCCGCAGGCTTTCCAGCGCGCCGGGATCGGGCTGACGTACTTCCACCGGAACCGGCGCCACTGGCCCGGGGACGCCGGGAGCGAGGACGGTACCTGGCGCACGCGCAGATGGCGCGTCCTTTGGCTTATCAAGCTCCTTGCTGAGATCCTTCAGCATATCGGAGGCGCGCTCCAGCGTGCCCCGGCCGGCTCGCGTGTCTCGGAAGGACTGGATCTTTTCGCTAATGGTCGACTGGTAGCGGGGGAGGTCGCCCGCGAGTTGCGTCAGTTGCGTAGCAAGAAGGCTGCCCATCGCGAAGATCAGCCCGAAGGCGAGTATGACCACGCTGACGACGGCCAATCCGCGGGGGACACTGATCCGCTGCAATAATCCAACCAGCGGCGCTAGTACGAAGCTGAGAAGAATAGCCAGCGCGACCGGCACGAAAATATCCCGGCCGAAATAGAGCATCGAGATGATGATGACGGCCAGAATCGCAGTCGCGACCGCGCTAAGCAGCGCCATAAGCTCTTCGGTAGTGCGTGGCTTAAATGGCTGTCTGGCTAGAGGCATCTGCTTTTCATAACGGGGGCGCCCGCATAGAAAAGCCGCTCGGGTATTACTCCGCGCGGCTCTTATAGACGGCTTTCCGGTTCCGCCGCTACCTACCAATAGATTAGCCGCGCAAAGGTTTCTGGCTGGGAGAAATAAAACCGCTGTAGCCGAGCCTTTCAAAGACACGCCTGCGACCCTGAAAAAGTCGGCTCGTTGACGATATGCCCTCTTCGCCGCTTATGGCATAGTCCAGTGAGTCGATCAGCACTCGCAGCTCCACGAACGTGCTGCGGGCGCGCTCAGATCCCGGTCGTAGCGGGCGTCCTCTATGCCGTTGGACTGCGACCCCGTTACCGGGAAAATGACGCGCTCACTGATGTCCTGTTCTCGCTCAAACCGGCCTCGATTTCGTCGCCGATCGGTCCTGACACCGGAAGTGCCGCCGATCAAATAGTCGCAAGTCCAGGCCATGCAAAATCACGGAGAAGGGCTTGCCCGAAGGCAGCCGCATTCTGCCTAAACCGCATCCGTTAGCGGCGGTCGCCAACGCGATTCGCCAACTTATTCGACAGAGCCGGCCCCGAGCGGCTGGGCGATCAGGTGTCCCTTCAAGAAGGTGCAGGCCGGGAGTTGCAGGGGAGCTTGTTGCAACAATGAGAGCTCAATAGTGCAGGCGTCAGCCCCGCATTTTCGAACGTCGCGACTGATGGTCTGGCTGCGGATGCTCGAGAGGCGAGCGGCGATTCATCTCGCTCGACATACGCTAATTCTGACACTCCGTATTGCCTCACCTGCGAATGTTACCCTGATGGCGCCATTGCGGCTGACGATCCGATGTCGGCTGATCGGTCGCGCCAGTTGGCTTTCCCGGCTTGCTCGACGAGAGGGGCTGTGGGCGGGTTGGGCCCTACATAGCCCGAGCCGTCCACAGACCCGGGCCATGGGGCAGCGGTCGTGGTGTCGCCCAGCGGATCCTGAGCGACCAACTGCTCGGCTGCCTTCCTTCTAAGCGCCCTCAGCAGACGCTGCACGATCGAATGCTGCCTCGTTCCGAACTGCTCGGGGTATCTCTCACTCAGCCGGCCGACGATGGCGAGTGCAGTCAACTGCGGCCGCGCAGCGAGCCAGCCCTCTATCGTAGCAATGTGCGGGTCGAGCTTGGACGGCATGCGAACCCTAGTCTTATAGGGCCGATGGGGGCGCCGATGCGTGGCACGCGGCTCGCCGAGCTGCACCGTCCTGCCGAGCGTCTTTGCAAAAGCGGCCGCGGTCGCCGGCGCGGGGGTTTTGCAGGCGCGCTGCAGGCCGCGCGCGGCACGACGATCGACACGATTGCCGAGTTCCTCCTGGGTTACCCGAATCTCGCCCAAGAGTGCGACCGGGTCGAGCGAGCGATACTGATCACGCAGCCGCTTCTTCACAGCCGCGGTCACCTTGGGATGCGCCAGCGCACGTTGATAGGGCGTCGACGGGGCATGATAGCGCTTGATCACTTTCGCCCCTTCGCGGCGCTTCTCCTTCAGCTTGAACGACGGTTGGAAGAAGTTGACGTAGAGCCGCGCCGCCGCATAGAGGCGTCCCATCGTGCGCGCCGTTTCGAGGCCGTCGAAGCGGCCGTAGCCCATCAGGCGGCGCACGACGGCACCGTTCTTCTGCTCGACGAACGCCTGATCGTTCTTCTTGTAGGCACGCGAGCGTGTCACCTCGAGCTTCTGTTCGCGGCACCATGGTACGACGACATCGTTCATGAACGCGCTGTCGTTGTCGAAGTCCACGCCGCGCAAAAGCCAGGGAAACAGGCTCTGTGCGTGTTTCATCGCCTCGACCACCAACGAGCCATCGCGCGTCACCAACGGCAGGCACTCCGTCCCGCCCGTCGCGACATCGACCATCGTCAGCGTCTGGATGAACGAGCCGGTCACAGACGTGCCGCCATGGGCTACCATGTCGACCTCGCAGAAGCCGGGCGGCGGGCTGTTCCAGTCATTGAACGTGCGGATCGGAACTTCGCGCCGGATTGCCGAATAAAAGCCGGCACGTCGGCGCTTACCGCCGCTCGCCGCAATTTTCACATCGCCGAGCAGGCGGTCGATGGTTGCGGCGCTGATGGCGAGAACACGATCACGATCCGCCTGGCCAAGCTTCAATCGGCCATGTTGCTCAAGGGCCGGCAGCAAGGTCGGGATCATCACCTTGAGCCGCTTGCCGCACACCCGATCCGACGCCTCCCACAGCGCCGTCAGTGCATCCTTGATCGTCGCGTCGTATCTGCGCCTGCGCTCTCGCGGTGCTCCGACCTCGGCCGGCGCAACCGTCTCGCGTTGCCGGAGGGCGCGCACCGCATGCTTGCGATGCCAGCCCGTCGTCGCGCACAGCGCGTCGAGCATGCGCCCCTTCTCCGCCCGCTTGGCCGATCGGTAACGCTCCGTCACCGCCGACACCACCTCGCGCCGCGCGCCCATGCTGATCCTTCCCGCCATCGACGACATCGACCCGATTCGGCGACGCCGCTCCAGTCATTGGCGGGAACTTGTCCAGTAACATTCGTGATGAGGCAATGCGCACTCTCTCCGCCAGAGTACCAGAACAAGATATTGAATTTTATGCTATTTTTTCTGTAAATTTCTCTTCCCCACCCACGCGCAAACTGATTTTTTTATCCAATAGGCCCCCTATCAGGGAAAGCGCCTCTTGTTAAGAATTTGCAAAAGGCGAATTTCTGCTGTCCGAAGTGATGGCGAGACTATTTATTCTAACTCAATTTGGCTTTGAACTGACCGGACAACCCGCTCAAAGGCAGCTTTGGCGTGCCGATCGTCAGTGATCCACTCCATCGTCCAATTCGGCTGGCCCTCCAATTTTTCGAACGTTGCGACTTCGTAGGCGCCGCTGGCGCGCGACAGCGACGCCTTGAGAATTGGGTGGTCATGGACCAAGGACCAAACTCTCGCTTCGATCTCGCGTCGTGCCACCTTGACCGGATGCAGTTCGTATTTTGCCTGGAGGTCGCTGGCAATCTGGTTGAGGCGCGCGTAGCAGGCCACGGATACCTTGTCGTCCTTGCCAGCTATCCCAAAGCCCCAATGGCATCTGGGCGTGGCGTAGGGCCAAATATGAAAAGATCCTCCAGCTCGCTGCACTCGTCGTCGTTGCGCGCGGCCGCCAGCATCATCTGGCGCAGCTCCGTTTCACTCCTTCGTTCCTTGACCACCTGGCGTCTCCCTGCATTCAATTCTTGAAGCCAGCCTTCACGGATACGTTCGGGCTCGCGTCGCGCGCTTCCTTCCAAAGCGGTACATCGTGCCCCACGCGTTCTTGATCATTGATCGGCCGTGCGTCGCACAGGCGCAGCTTTTGCAGGGCCCACCTCGACGCTAGAGCTGTAAACAGTGCTATTACGTTCGAACCGAAGCGCGACGCGCCCGCCGAGCGGGGTGAGGCCGATTAAATTGCGAAGCTGGGACGCGCTTCTGATCGGCGTGCCATCGACCGCCTTTACGATGTCGCCCTTCTGCAGCCCCGCTTTCTCCGCCGGCGAACCGTTGGCGATCTCGGCGATCAGCGCGCCCTGATAGCTTTCCCTGGCCGCGAGATCGGCTGCAAGATCGCGGACGGAAATGCCGATCTGGCCGCGACGAACTTCGCCGTATTGAACAAGCTGCTCCATGACCCGGCGAGCCATGTTGATAGGGACGGCGAACCCGATTCCGACGTTACCGCCGCCAGGCGAAATGATTGCCGTGTTGATCCCGATGAGTTGTCCCCTGAGGTTTACTAAAGCGCCGCCGGAATTTCCGGGATTGATGGATGCATCGGTCTGGATGAAGTCCTCATATCCTTGCTTGCCAAGGCCGGTTCGGCCAAGAGCGCTGACAATTCCCGAAGTCACGGTCTGGCCCAAGCCAAACGGGTTTCCGATCGCGATCACGAAATCACCGACCTCGATCTTGTCGCTATCGCCCATAGGAATGGTCTTGAGGTTGCCTCTCGGCCCTTGAAGCTGAAGAACGGCGATATCGGTTGCAGGATCCCGCCCGACCAATTTTGCGTCGAACTTTCGTCCGTCCTTGGTCGTGACCTGAGCTTTTGAGATCTGTGCGACAACGTGATTGGCGGTGAGCACATAGCCGCGTTCGGCGTCGACGATCACGCCTGAGCCGGTTGCCTGCACTTCCTTTTCAAGCTGCTTGGGAAGATCAAAAAACTCCCGAAAGACGGGATCACGGTAGAGCGGATTGTCCTCCTTGACCCGCGCGTGCACCGAAATGTTGACGACCGAGGGGGTGGTTTCCTTTACCACAGGCGCGAGTGTAGGAATTTGGCCGCCCCTGATATCCGGGACCTGTGCGAGCACGGGCGAGCACGCGATAGATGCGCAAAGAAGCAACGCCCAGGCTAATCGTCGATTCACTTTTGCCGATGAGCTATCCGACATGGTCAGTAAACGAGTCTGTACAGGCGGAATTTCCGACGTCCGGACGATTACGCGCCCGGACGTTGGAAGGTGTCAGCCATTGCGATTGATCGCGATGCGGCGGACATTCTTCGCTTCGGCGGATTTCGGCACGGTTATGGTCAGGACGCCGTTCTTGAACGCGGCCGAGACTTTGTCCTCATCGACGTCCTGCAGCGGTATGCGCCGTTCGAACCGGCCATAGTATCGCTCACTGAAACGACGTGCCTTGTCTTCCGATTCCGATTTTTTCTCGCCGGAGATCGACAGAACGCCATTTGCGATTTCGAGGTTGACGTCCTTCTCGTCGAGGCCAGGCAGTTCGGCGGTGATGCGCACCTCCTTGTCGGTCTCATCGATGTCGATCTGAGGCCAGCCAAGCCCGCTCAGTCCCCGGGTCGATCCGAACGGCGCAAGATCGAACCCGCGGAATACATCGTCGAACATGCGGTTCATCTCGCGATGCAGCGTAAAAAACGGATTCACGTCGGTACCCCGGTGAATGGCGACCTCGCGTCCGCCGTTATTCCAGGGAATGAGATCATTGATACCCATGGTGTGTTCTCCTCGATTCAAGCGACTTCCGCCGCGGACAAAAGCCGCCGCGGAAGTCGGTTCGCTGATGTAAGTGTCGCTTCGCGGTCAGGCCGCCTTGCCGTCGATCTGCCGGACGTTCGAAGCGGGCGAGCCGTCGATCGAAATCCGGCGCGGCTTCATGGCCTCGGGGATCTCGCGCACCAGTTCGATCTGCAGCAGCCCGTTGTCGAACGCGGCTCCCTTGACCTGGACATAGTCCGCCAGATTGAACTGCCGCTTGAATGGCCGCGACGAAATTCCCTGGTACAGGAACTCGCGCTGTTGCTTTTCCGACTTCCGGCCCTCGACCGTCAGCACGCTTTGTTCTGCAGTGATCGCGATTTCATCGGCCGAGAAGCCCGCGACTGCCAGCGAGATCTGGTAGCGGTCTTCGCCCAGACGTTCGACGTTGCATGGGGGATAGTTGTCCTCCGTGCCGGCCTGTTGCGCGGCGTCCACAAGATCGAACAGGCGGTCAAAGCCGATGGTCGACCGCCAAAGGGGAGCAAAATCGTAGGTAGTTCTCATAGCCAAATCCTCCATTGAGCAAGATGGGTACGAGCAGGCGTCGGACACCTCCGGCGCCCGTCTCCGCCGGGCCCCGAAGGGCGCCCGGACCGCTCATCGCGGCACGCTAAAAATTAGAAAAAGCCGTTCCGATTTCAAGTGGGCCTCACGTTCATTTTCTAAGCTGTCAGGGAACGGGAATCCGCCGATTTAGTTTTGCTCGCGGTCACCCGGACTCTCTCGCGAAGGGCGATCAACCTCCGGCCAGGCACGCGAAGCCATGACTACCGCGTGTCTGGCTTTTCCACGCTCTCATTTTACGCAATATTTTCGCGCATATTGGTGAGGCCGGCCGGTACTGCGAATGTTGACGAGTTTCCGTGTCAGGACAAGCAAATGCGCGGCACCGCCGCCGATACCAGCGGTGGTGCCGCGTCTGGGCTCGTTTGCGTCTTCTTATTATCTTTATTATCTGGTTGCCATCCTGCTTAGACTTGATTCAGCATTCCAGAGACCGTTGTGGGCAGACGCCGAGTTTTTCGCCAAGCCCGGAGCGTCGAAGTCGGGTAGCCACAAGGTGTCAATTCCGGGTCCCTTCGATTCCGATCCAAAGTTCATCCATGGCATCGTATCGAGATAGGGAATGGGCGGGAGCGGTAGCTTTTCCGGAAACTTTGACGCAACTGGTCGCGCGCTGTCATTGGTCAGCGCACTCTCGTTCGCTTGACCGACTTGCGGAGCCACGAGGGCGCCCGCCAGCAAAAGTGCCAACAGCCTTTCCATCATGTTATCCTCCGTAAAAGGTTGCCGTCGGGCTCGTCCCTGGGGTTTCGGGCCTTGCGCCCAACGCTGGTCGCCGAACGCTCAACCAAAAGAAAGGTTCCCCTCCGCGAATTGCAGAGGATCCGCCTGTCATGCTGTGTCCGCAACTTCACCTTGTTGCCAAGATAAGTCGGCGTTGGCGATGCCGGCGGTATCCGCTGCCAACGCCGGCGAAGCCACACGACCTGTCTCGAACATCGCAGCCTGCAAGGCGACAAGGACTGCTTCAGTCGCTGCGACTGTGTTTGCGATCACGAGTAGAACGACCGACGGAGTAAACATGGCGATCAGTCCGGTGATCTTTTGCGGGCTTAGGAGCGCGCCTCCCTCTGCGTCATTTCTTTCGCGCGGGAAGAGGGCGGGCCATCGGCCTCATGCCGACTTGTCAGCATCGCAGCCTTTACCTTTTGAAACGCTCGCTGCTCGATCTGGCGGACCCGTTCGCGGGATACTCCATGTTCCGCGGCAAGTTCTTCAAGGGTCGCCGACTCCTCGTTCAGCCAGCGCGCGGTGAAGATGTTACGTTCGCGAGGGTTGAGGTTGGCGAGGGCGTTAGCAAGGGCCTGACGACGATGTTTGGTCTCCTGCTCCTCGGCCAACGTGATTTCACTGGTCGGCGCGGGATCGACAAGCCAGTCCAAACTTTGTCCGGCCTCATCCTCGTCGTGGATCGGTACATTCAAGGAAAGGTCTCCACGCAGACGCCGGTCCATGGTGACAACGTCTCGTTCAGCCACCTTGAGACGCTCCGCAATCAGCCTGACCTGCTCCGGACGCAGGTCGCCGTCCTGCAGCGCCGAGATTGCGCTTTTGGCCCTCCGCAGTTTGAAGAAAAGCTTCTTCTGGCTGGCGCTGGCGGCGATCTTGACTAGCGACCAGGACCGCAGGATGTACTCCTGGATGGTGGCCCTGATCCACCACATCGCATAGGTGGCAAGGCGGACGCCCCGGTCCGGATCAAACCGCTTCACGGCCTGCATCAGCCCGATGTTTCCTTCCGAGACGATTTCCGCGATCGGGAGGCCGTAGCCGCGATAGCGCATCGCTATCTTGGCGACGAGCCTGAGATGACTGGTGACTAGGTGGTACGCTGCGTCACGATCCCGATGTTCGCGCCAGCGTCTTGCGTAGGCGAACTCTTGCTCGGGCTTGAGCATGGGAAACTTGCGTATCTCGACGAGATATTTCGACAGCCCAGCGTCGACAGACGGAGCAGGTAGAGCGGCAATGTTAAGCATCTTGTACACCCCCATTGGAGCTAAGGATTGGACTCGTTTCAATTGACCTCAATTGACCGGCTCGTTCTCGCTTGATCGAGGGAGGGCACGCGCGTGGACACGCCGGCACGGGTGCGGCGGCCAGTGAGCGGCCCGGCCTTGCGGGGAGCCCGTCGAACGACCAGCCTTCAGGCCGCTTCGCGCTCGATCTGCTGGACGTCGGATGCGGACAGATTGTCGATCGGGATCCGGCGAGGCTTTATGGCGTCCGGAATCTCTCGAACCAACTCGACCTGGAGCAGGCCGTTGTCAAACCGTGCTCCCTCGACCCGGACGTGGGCGGCCAGAACGAACTGCCGCTTGAACGGCCGCGATGAAATTCCCCGATAGAGGAGTTTAGGTTGCCCGTTATTGGCCTTGCGACCTTCGACGGTGAGCACGTTCTGTTCGGCCGTTAGGGCGATGTCATCGGGGGAGAAACCGGCCAAAGCCAGCGAAATCCGATACCGGTCGTCGGACAGGCGTTCTACGTTGCAGGGTGGGTAGTTGGCTTCGCCGGCACTGCGCCGGGCCGCGTCGACCAGATCGAACACGCGGTCTAAGCCGATAGTTGACCGCCACAGGGGGCTGATGTTGTAGGTCCTCATAGCCAAATCCTCCAAGGAGCAAGATGGGTACGAGCAGGCGTCGGACACCTCCGGCGCCCGTCTCCGCCGGGCCCCGAGGGCGCCCGGACCGCTTATCGCGGCAAGAAAAAACTAGCAAATCGCCTTTTGGTTTCAAGTAGGAAATCGGGAATTTTTGTCCGAGGACTAACCCATGGTTACCGAGCCCCGGAGCACGTCTTCAAAGTTAGGCAAAGCCAACGAGGGGGGAAACGTTTCAGGGGCCCTACCGGAGGCGCGTAGCTGCGTCGGAAAACGCCGCGGCAATATCGTGGCTGGGTTTCGATCGTCAGGCGTGTAAACGCTGCAATTCCGCTTCGGCCATTTCGACCAACCGGGTGAGGCGTTGGCGATGTTCTGCAGCGAGATCCTGAGATTTAAGAAGTAGCCTGCAATGCTCGATCACTCGGCGCTGGCTCGCAGCCAGGAAGGATGGGACGCTGCGGGGCCGCTCAAACACAGGCGCCTCCGGCGGTAACCGGACGCTGGTCAGTACGTCAGACATGATCGAATAACGAGGGGGCCGGTTAGGGGATGCGATCTGCGTAATCGGTCGGAGATCGCATCCCGGTGAGTGAATGAAACTAGCTGATTGCTGGTCTCTTGCTATCGCCGTCTTCCGGCATGAGCTTGATTCCCGATGGGTCCAGGATCGGTGAAAGCAGGATGTCCACCTTCAGCGTGTTCACCCCGGCACCCCACTTCAACCAGGGCATCGAATCCAGATACGGGATCGGCGGCAGCGCGATCGTCCCGAAGGTGTTCCCCGACTTCGGCTTACTGCGCGGGCATCCACCCCCCAAGCCGCCAGCGACGGCAGGGTCAGGACCGCTGCCATCGAGGCCGTGAGAATCCCCCGGACCACGCGCTGCCCGAAGGCTTGTTTGCGTTGCTCCGCACGAGCGGAGACAATGGTTTGATCACTGATCATCTCATCCTCCAATCGGTCGAAAACTGATCCAGGCAATCGTCCCGAAGCTCAACGCGAACATGAGCCAATCCAGAACGATCGACTTGGCCATACGCGGCCTTCCCTGAACTGGTGTGTTCATCTCAGGCTCCTTCGTTATCGATATCCTTTTGTCGTTCGACGACGAGGGGAGCCCGGCCTCTAAGGCCGCGCTCCCCGACGCGCCGCAGCATGCGGTCGCGGGCTTCGGTCGAAAACTTCACGTCCTTGGCAGCCATGATTTTATTCTCCTTTCCCTTCGATGACTGTCAGCTTCTCAAGCGGCCTTCTTCAGCGAGCCGGTCTTTTCGACCACGCCCAGAAGATCGCTTTCATTCATGATCAAAAGATCCTGGCCTTCGATTTTCACTTCGGTGCCAGACCATTTTCCGAACAGGACACGGTCGCCAGGCTTTACGTCGAGCGGGACCAGTTGCCCCTGCTCGTTGCGCGCACCAGGCCCGGCGGCGATCACCTCGCCCTCCTGCGGCTTCTCTTTCGCGGTATCGGGAATGATAATGCCGCCGGCAGTCTTTTCCTCGGCATCGATACGTTGCACGACCACGCGATCGTGCAATGGACGGAAATGCATGAACATCCTCCTTTACAGTTCAGCGATGTCATAAGCCCGGCGCCAAACGGCCCCCGGGGCGAAAACGACTTGGGAGCAGCGAAAATCAGGTTCAAGAGGGCAGGTGAAAATTTTTCAAACCCGGGTCAGGCGCTATCCGGACGCCGGAGGCCAAACTGACGACGTCGGCTCATCCGCGAAACACCTGGCGAATAACGACGGGCAAAGAGCTCTGCGCGTGCGCCAGCCTTGAGGCACGGAATTATTCAGCCCAGCCTTGAAAATTGCCGCCGTTTTTCTAAGTGGATTTTTGTCCTCGAAACGAAAGGAGTTGGGAGGAAGGACATGACGGATATGAACCGACATTTTGACGAGAATGTCTATGACCTGAACGCCATTTTGCATCCCGGCACAGTCTTCGATCACCCTCGGGATGTCCTGGCTGACGCAACGCTTTCGAGAGCCGAGAAACGGGCGATCCTGGCATCCTGGGCTTCCGATGCTGCCGCGGTGACTTCGTGCCCCAGCCTGCGGGCGATACCTGGGACAAAGAACGTCGTGTCGATCGACGATATCCTGGAAGCGCTTTCCAGTCTGGATCACTCGCCGCGAACGCCACCCGGCGGCAAGCCGGCAAGGCTGAAGTCGACCGACCGAGTTGCGATGGCAGCTTGATCGACCCTCACCAAGGAGAGGAGGTGAGCAGCGCTATTTGAACGTCCCGAAATTGGAGCACTGTTCAGGATGATGGGTTACCTTCTAAGCACGATTTTCATCCTGACTGTCCTTATCGGGGGTGCAGCCGCGCAATTCCATCAGATCTGGAACAAAATGTTTCTGGCGACGTTTCGGTGACGCGCGGCCATCGCCCGCCGTTCACAACGGCGCCTGTCGCGGATAGCCAAAGGTCTTCGGACCCGCTGTTATTCACCCACTAGCGCTCGCGCGGATAGCCAAAGGCGATGGCTGCGGTTCGTCGATGATTTCAAACTGCGATGGATGACCCCTACTACGATCTGATTTTAGCCATGTTTGCATTGGCGGTCACTGCCGTCATGCTCGTGGCGGGCGAACTTTACCTCGTGACAAGGCCCGAGCCACCGGAGACCCTCACGCCGCCGGCCTCGATAGTAACATCATCCATCCGGTAACTTGGTAGCCTGCACGTAACGGCGGAAACGCGGCGGCCGATTTTACAGAGAAAAGCTGACGCCCCGCGCCGGCGGGGCCTTCTGAGGGCTACGATAGGTGAGACAATCCTGACCCGACGAGGCGAGCAATGACTGACTTGGCTAAGAAAGACCTGGTGAACGCGCTAGCCGCGCTGGTTAAGGAGCGCAGGATGTGCGCCCAGCTTCTTTCCAAACCCTATGAGCGTGGCACTTATGAAGCCACGATGGCGCGGTTTGTGGAATTCCAAACGGCGATAGAAGCCGTAGAGCGCGCCCTTGTATCGGAAGCTGACTATCCCTGACGCGAGCGCTACACGATCGGCAGAAACTGACCGCGAAGCTGGACAAGGCTTCTTCATGACGTCGACCACCGACCGCCGACTGAAATTGATGGGGCTAGAACTTGGATGAGCTACCATCGGATGCGCCGTTGGCTAGTAGCCAAGACCGTAGGTTCCCACGTGCTGGAATGAAAAACAGCTATTACATCAAAGGGGATTGACTGACACTCTCTCCGCCAGCCACGCGATTTTCGACGCCAGGCTACGATAATCTTCCATCCAGTTCGCTGGCAGAACTCGAACACGCGGCAGGTCCATTCCTTTCGCCTGCCAGATGGTGGTCCTAGATACGCTCCGACTCCTATGAAATATATAAATATATATGGAGTTTAAGCGCCAACCATGAGCCGCCGCCCGGCCTATCGCAACAACGACGCGAGTCCGAAATGCGCAACTGCGGCGGCTATCTGCAGCCTGACACACACGGACTGCCTCAGGCAGCCGTCTCGAAACCGAAGCCGTCGTCGCCGAGATGCTTCTGCAAGTGCTCGACCCGGCGCCGGATGAGGGCCGGGGTGTCGCTTGGGCCGGGAATATAAATCGGCCTGCCGTCGCGACCGAACCGGAAAGCCGCGTCGCTCGCGTCCGCACTGACGTTGCCGAAAGCCCTTTCCACCGAGGCGAAGTCCTGATGCGGCGCGAAACCGATCGATTGCGACCACTCGGCAAGGTCGCGAAGCAGTTTGCGGGCGTAGCTCGGATCGACGGGCACCATAGGGGACGCGGCGGCCGAGGCGTTCATATACAGTTCCAAAATTTCACGATCGATCGTTCTGAGCATCACGTCCTTGACGCCAAGGCAGAAGACGTCGATCAGAAACAGACTCATTGCGAAGCGATCGGACGTGGCGCCGCGCGCCAGAACTAGTGTCCCCATGCCGATGTCGAAGATGTCCTCTGTGAGCAGGCAGCGTTGAATAGGCGCCTGGGCCGCGCGCAGCGCGCGGGCCGGGAGACTTGCTTCGAACGCCTCCGCTTTCCGCTTGGCGGCCACGAGCTGTTTCTGCCGTTGCGCCTTCTTGGCTCGCTTCTGCGCCATGTTCGTCGCCATAATGTCTTCCTTTGCTGATTCGGCCACTGTTAGGATTTTAGCAGTGACGAAGTCGTCGAAGTCACGGCGGCGGGACAAATAAATCTAGGAACAAGTCTCCGAAGTTGTGCAATGGAGGCAAGAAGGTTCCGGTTGCATTATTGCGCATCCGCCAGAGCCTGCGGCTCGACCAGCAGACCCTGTCGTTCGTAACGGCCACGGGTCCTGCTGAAGCGCACGACGACGGCATATCGGCTGCTGTTCGTTTTCGCGCGCCGCGTGAGCACGGCATCGCCCGCCGGCAGGTACTCGAGATCATCGAGACCAACACAGCGCAAGCAGGCCGGACCGGGTGTCTCCATCATCAATAGACTGCCGGAGCCGCCGCACCGATGGCATGTCCAGTCGTCGTTCAATGGCTGGATCACCACCAGCTCCGGGGCGCGGTTGGCCTTCTGCGCCAGACGCTCGCGCTTCTTCTCTGAAAGCTTCGGCGAGACCCAATGGGTCCGATAGGACGCCTCAATCGAAGCATTTCCGCTCCGGCTGAAGCGCAGCGTCTGACGGCGCGGCGTGCGCGCGACATAGGCCGTCGTGCTTGCGGTCAATCCCCGGCCCGTCGCCCAGGATCGGAAAAGCTTCATCGCTTCGGAGATGCGCGGCAGATTGCTCCGGATGACCCGTTCCAAGCAATCAACCTGCCCGCGACGCCAGCTCTCCACCGCTTGCGGGTCAAGCCACCTGATTCCGATGAGTACGTCGATCGCGCTTACAAAATCCCGAACGGCAAGTGCCGCTTCGGCCGCCTTGGCGACGCGATCGGCAAGTGGAACCTTGTTTTTCCGGCTCATTCTGCAGTCGGACTCACTGTTCGGTGCGATGCAAGGCCAACATCATCCACCCAGCGCCGATACATGCTCTAGATCCTGCCGGCGCTGCTTCGCGCGCCGTTCGTGGCTGGCCTGGTTCTTGGTAGCGACCACCGTATGGGGACTACCGTGCCTTTCCGTCGTGAGATCAAGGTCACATGCTGCGCTTCGAACGCTTTGCTCGACATGGGTCCTCCGGTCCTGGACCGCCTTCAGGCGCCATTGCTGTTGATCCGGCGCAACCAGGAAGGCGCCGAGTCCATGGCAGTCGGCGCACGTGCATTTCAGCGGGTTGGTTCTGGTCCAATCCCGTGGTGCGTCCAGCGGCTGCGCGATGCGCTGGCGGAGATGGTCGAGGGCGGCCTCTCGAAGCCGCCCCAGCGCCGGCCAAGCCATGCTTTCCACCAACTTGGCAAACGAGAGAGCAGCGGGGACCAGCACGTCATCCGGCCCATATGTCTTCGGCCGAGCCAGCAGGTGCTCGATCGCACGCGTCGCGAGGCCCACCTCGATCCGGCTCGTCGCCGTCAGAAGATCTACGACGAAACCCGGCTTCACCGGCTTTGGCCGAGCCCAAGTACCTGCGTCCGCCCGCCCCATCGCGTCACCCGGCAACGCATCAATCAAGGCT
Organism: Bradyrhizobium sp.; assembly: GCF_036735945.1. Classification (GTDB taxonomy): domain Bacteria; phylum Pseudomonadota; class Alphaproteobacteria; order Rhizobiales; family Xanthobacteraceae; genus Bradyrhizobium. Next base: position 26,229 of record NZ_DAINNI010000021.1, read on the forward strand.
GTGCCGATCTGCTCCAGGTTGCCCACCGCCCCCGCCGGCGCCGAGACGCAGTGCGAGAGCAGATCGCCGCAGGCGCTGAGATTGGCCGGAGCGTTACGCCGGACGATCCGGACCAATATCTCCGTTGCACGCGCGGTGGGAAGAAGGGCGACGGCGCGAACGATCGCTCCATTGTCGGACGCGGCGTAATGGCCTTCGGCCGACAGCTCGGCGAGAAATGTATCGATGCGTCCCACGTTGCCAAGCCGGACTTGTAAATCGAGCATCCGGCCAGCATCGGCGTCATCGTCCACCCGCCACGGCGAGCGTGGCCAGGAGCGCAGCATGTGCCCCGAGAGCTCATCGGCTTCGCGCCACAATGGCGTCTCGATCGATGTGTTGCTCGTCTCCCAACGCACCGTGAGATCTTGGAGATACGGCAGCGTCGTGCCGAGGCCGGCCTGGTTCAGCACCGCGAGCCTTCGCGCTGCCGGCCACAATACGAAACCGGCGCGGCGATAGGTGCGCTCGAAGGACGCACCTTCATTGCCCGTCGCCTCGTGAAAATGCTGCTCGTCCGGCGTCAGATTCTCGAAAGCATCGGGCGGACATAGTTCGTCCTCGTCGAAGGGAAAATCGCCGAACCCGGCCTCGCCGCCGTCTGGACGCCGCCACTCGGACAGGATCAGGGCCCGGTCGAAGACCTCGGAAACCTCGAACCCGTCTTCATCTTCGTCCTCCTCCTCGCCTCGACTCCAGCGGCGGCGACGGCCGTAATAGAGGGCATGTTCGGCGCTGCCACTCTCCTCGACCGACACGAGGGCAAGGTGGAGATCGCAATCCGCTTCCGCGGCGGCCCTGACCAGCACGGACGCCACGCCCGCATCGGCACCCTTGAGTGCACTGAACGACAGCTCGGCTGGCGTATAGGCGTGCTCCAAGGGCAGAATCAACTTATCGGGCTCGTCCTGAGCGCTCGTCCAGTTCCGCAGCAATTCCACCACTCGCCCGTGCTCCGTCCGATAGTCGGGTGCCTTCAGTGCGCGCCCCTTGCCGATGAAACGCAAATTATAGACGAGGGTCAGGCGACATCCCGTTTCAACGGGACGCACCTCATGCACGCAGTCGGCATAGAAAGCCGCGAAGCCGATCTCCGACGGCTCCTCCGGACGCAGGTCGAGCACCACCTCCCGGCCGAGATGCTTGACGATCAACTCGCCGCCGCTATGGGCCGAGGGCAGCACGAGCACCAACGTCGCGAACATGCCGGGAACCTTCTCGGTATCGCGGTGGTCGATGAAAAAGCTGCCGGTATCGTAGACAAGAAGCTTATAGAAGTCGGCCGCAACCGGATCGCCCACACCGAGCCCGTGGGCCATGTCGGCGACCAGGCCGGCCAAGGTCTTGTCCCAGTGACGCCCTCCGATCCGAACCTTGGCGGTATCGACCTGCCGGGTTCTCCGGACTTCGCGATCGACCACCGTCTCCTCGCCCCGCCCATAAGGGGCTGCCTGCGCGATTGCGACGAGCTGCTCGGCTTGGACGGGCAGGATCGGAAAGGCGAGCCTGCCCACGCCCTCGACGTCGATCGTCGGCATGAAGATTTCGCGAATTCCGCCGACGCAGAAGTCGCCGGGACGCTCAACGGATCGCAGGCCGTTGAGCAACTTGGCACCGATCGACGACATGATAATTCCCCGGCAAGCTTGATGGCGTTTCGTGAGTGATCGTCAAGTCAACGTGCTAGCCCTTCAAGAAATGATGCGCAGCGAACGCACGCGCGAAAAATCGCGGTCATGCGTCGCCAGAGCGGCTGCGTTGATCGCCAGCGCGCTGGCTGCTTGAACGGCGTCTGCGAGCTTAAGGCGGAGTGACGCCCGCAGTCTCGCAGCGCTTTCCGCAATATCGACATCAAGCGCAATCGGTTGCCACGATTCGAGGATCGCACGGTAACGCCTCGCGAGCGCGTCATCACCTGCCTGCAAAGGCCCGCCTAGCACTTCGGCGATGGTAATGGTCGTTACGGCGAAGCGCAGGCGCCCAGTTCCGTGGGCTTCGAACAGCGGCTTGAAGCGCGGCCCGAATTTCGAGTGTCCCTCGAGAAAATAGATGACGGGTGCCGAATCGACGAGAACCAGAGCACCCTCCGGCAGATCCGAGAGATCTAACGGCTCCATTCGTCGCGCAGCTTTCGAAGCGTGCGGGTACTATTCTTTCCCCATAGACCGCGACCGGATCCTGAGACGGGCATCAATGGCTGCTGGCGAACGGCAGCGCCATACGCCTCGATTGGCACCAATGCTGCGACTGGACGGCCATGTCTGGTAATGATTGTCGAACGGCCCTTCTCGGCTGCCTCGAGAAGATCCGGAAGCTGATTGCGAGCTTCTTCCGCGCCCTTGCGCAAGATGGTATTCACCATAATGTTTGCCTCCGGAGCAACCGTACAGCACCGTACGGAAGTAGTCAATGACACGCGGCCGCCAGCCCGACCGGGAAAATGACGACAAAGGACGCCACCACGGCGGCAATGATCCCCTCAATACGTTGCCTTGCGGAGCCGCCCGATGGTTCCTTCAAGCCGCCGACCGCAATTGAAGCTTGGGTGAGCCGCGATCAGCTTGAGACCGAAGGGTCGAACTATCGGCAAAGCCGGCAACTTGAGCTGCTGCCGGTTTGATGGACACCGGGATTAGGTGTTTTATCAAGCCGGAGGTAGGCCATGCAGAGACGGAAGTTCAGTCGCGAGTTCAAGATCGAGCATGCGGACTAGAGTTTAGCACCGGCCCCACGGAGAGTCGGCACGAGCCGCATCACACACAATCGTTTTGGAGAACGAGCCACCAAACCATCTGCTCGTCAACGAGCCATCCTTGTCGATCCAGGGCACCGGCGGCAATGTCGGCAGGTAGGATGCATACGGCATCACTTTCGCAAGCGTCACCCTGTACGGAAACCGAGCGAGGAAAGCCTTGTTCATTCCGCCGTCAAGTCCGCTGTATTTCGGGGCCGCCGGCACGTTGTCTTCAACCAATTTCGCGTAGGCGCGCTCGTCGGCGCGCCGTTTTTCCTGCGCCTGCCGCGCGATGTCCGGATTGACGACGAAGGGGGGACATTTTTCGGTCGCGTTGAACACGAGCGGGCGCGGCGAATTCGCCGGTGGTTGCGCATCGAATACATAGCGGCGGTTGCACACGTCTACCCTGGGTTCGAGTTGCGTCGTCTCGAAGTGGTCGTTGCCGACCTTGAGCATTTTCCAGAAGGCCAGGTTGGGACTGTTTCGGTGCCGCGCCAGATTCGCCGGCGTCAGGCGGAACGGATAGGCCTGGACCTGGAACGACGGCCGGCCGCTGAGGGAGTCGCGGGCCAGCGAATAGATTTCGCTGATCTGTTCGTCGGTCATGGCATAGCAACCGGCCGACAGGCAGTCGCCGTGGATCATGAGGAAGCTGCCGCTGCGTTTGTTCGCTCTGTCAAAACTGTTGGGGAAGCCGAAGTTGATTGAAAGATGGAAGTTGGAGTTGGGATTCATCAACTCGGGCGTGATCGTATAAAACCCTTCCGGCGCCTGCCGGTCGCCCTCGTACAATTTCGGCCCGAGATCGCCCGACCACCGGCAGATCGGATAGGTCTTGAGGATCTGAAAGCGGCCGGCCGTGTCCTGTTTCCAGACTTCGAGCTCCGCCTCTTCCTTGAACAGGCGCACGACGATCGGCGAATATTTCGGCATCTTCTTCTGCTCGAGCAGCGCGAGCAACTCGGGCGGCAGCTCCTGTGTTGCCTTGGCAGGCAACGGTGTGCGGCTTTGCCCAAGGCACGTGACCGGCGTCATGCCTGCGGCAACCGCCGCCGCCAGCACAAGTGAATGTCGGACCATCGCGCGGATCACTGCTGTAGCTCCAGCCCTGGTCCGGGATGTCGAAAATTCCTGATCTTGCGATAAGCGTTTACTGACACACTCTCCCCCGGATCTACGCTGCCGCGCCACCCCGGCAGCCTTCGGCCAAACGACGGCCCGCTGCCAGGCGTCTCTCCAGGGCGGTCATACCAGTTCGATCCTGGCATGATGGCCGGCCGCGGCGGCGAGGCGTTGGTCGCGGGTCAGCAGCGGCGCGTCGAGCGCTTCGGCAAGGGCGACGTAGACGGCATCATAGGCGGTGAGATTGTTTCGCAAATCCCAGACCCGCGGCAAAAGGAAATCATGCGGGTATCGGCGAAACGGAAAGTCGGCGAGGTCGGCGAGAGCCGCGCGACCGCGTTCGCTGTCGATCTCGCCCTTTGCCGCATAGCGGCGGATGACCTGCGCCACTTCGACATCGAGCAGATGCGGCGCATGCAGCGTCTGTCGGGGCGCGAACAGCCGCTCTTCCACTGCCCGTGCCGCCGGTGTGCGGAGTAGCGCCTCGAGCAAGGCCGAGGCATCGACGACGATCACTGGCGATCACGTTCAGCGCGGATTGCCTGAACCGGTGACACCGAGGGGGTCATTCCGGGGCGGCGCTCCAGGCGCGCACGCAATTCATCGAGCGTCGGCCGCTCGGCGACCTGGCGAATCTCGCTGAGCAGGTAATCGGACAGCGACATGCCCGCCAATGCCGCGCGCGATTTGAGCCGACGGTGCAGCGCGTCCGGAACATTGCGAATTTGGATCATCGCGGTCATGTGCAAAACATAAACACATGTGGTGCACATGTCAAGGTCGCGTCCGCGTTGCGCGTAGACGCCCGCTACGTCTCGAACCCGACAAACACCGTCGCTTCCTCGACCGACTTCCGCTCCGACACCACCGCGTTCGCCGGAAAAGTCTCATCCGGCCAGCCCAGCGCGATGCTTTTCATGATGACCTGATCGTCGGCGATCCCTGCGTGCTCGCGCACCACGGGGGATTGCATGATGCCCTGGCTGTTGATCACGGCGCCCAGCCCGCGGGACCATGCGGCATTGACCAGCGCGGTCGCCACGGCGCCGCAGTCGAAGGGCGTGTCGTCGCTGCCGTCGAGCACGCGGTCATAGGTAATGATCACGCAGACCGGCGCGTCGAATTGACGGAAGCCGCGCAGCACCCAGTCCTGGCGCTTGTCCTTGTTGTCGCGCTCGATTCCCATCGCGGAGAATAACTGCTTGGCGACGCCGACCTGCCGGTCGCGGTGCTTGCCTGCAAAGGCCTGGCCCGTTCGGAACTCGCGCGACTGCGGGATGCCCGCCACCATCCGTTCGGTGTTGCCGGCGCGGATCCGATCCAGCGGTTCGCCAGTGATGACGTAGAAATTCCAGGGCTGGGTGTTCATCGACGACGGAGCGCGCATCGCCAAGCCAATGATTTCCGCGATCAGTGCCTTCGGCACCGGATCGGGTTTGTAACCGCGGATACTCCGGCGACCGAGAATAACATCATCAAACTGCATTGGCGTGGGATTCCCTGACGAGTTCTGAAACAGCCCGGATTTTCGCGGTTCCTGCACCCTCGCGCAAGCGGCGGCGTGTCCTCAACGGTCTGGCCACGCGGAACATGATCGCGCCAATATCGCGCGCACGCATTCGTTTAGCGAAATCCGGGAGGATGAAATTGTGCCGCTGAGTTGCCCGACGTGTCAAGCTTTCGGTCCAAACAGTCGGCTGCGGCGGCCGCCGGCTACTGTGCATGGGGTTGTTTTCGATATTTTTGTGGGAGCCGCGGCGAGCCGTCTACTTCACCGACTGAATCGCCCGATCATACGCCTCGATCGTCGCGCTGGCGCGATCGGCGACCTGTGCGGCGCTCATGCCGGGCTTGTAGAGGCTGCTGCCGAGACCGAATGCGGTGATGCCGGCCCTGGTGTAGTCGGCAAAGTTTGCATCGGAGACACCGCCCACCGCGGCGACCATCATGTCGGCGGGGAGCACGGCGCGTATCGCGGTGATGCCCGCGGCGCCGAGCACGCTTGCCGGGAAGAATTTAAGGCTCGAGGCGCCGGCGCTGGCGGCCAGCAGCGCCTCGGTCGGGGTGAAGACGCCGGGCATCGTGACCATGCCGCGCGTCCGGGCGCTGGCGATGATTTCGGGATCGACGTTCGGGGAAACCATCAGCCGGCCGCCGACCTCGTGCAGCTTTGCGACATCGTCCAGCGTCAACACGGTGCCGGCGCCCACCAGGACGTCCGCGGGCGCCCGCCTGACGGCGATCTCGATCGAGCGGAACGGGTCCGGCGAATTGAGCGGGATCTCGATCGCCGTCATGCCGCCCTCGATCAGCACGTCGACGATGGCGGCCGCTTCCTCAGGCTTGACGCCGCGCAGGATCGCGACCAGCGGGCGCTTCATCGGGGGGAACGGGACAGTGCTCATGTTCATATGCTCCAGATCGTGGCCGCGGCCATCGAAAGGCCGCGCCGGGTCGCGTCATCAGCCTCGACGGATCGGACGGCCACGGACATCGTGTCAAACGCCAATTGATAGAGCCGCCGAAGCCGCCCCGACGCCACCAGCGTGACGCCGGCACCGGCCGCTTCGCCGGCCAGCCCGGCCGCGAGTTCGAGACCGATCAGCGTCCCCGAGATTCGTTCGCGGGCTGCGGCGGGCGTGCCGCCGTAAAGGAGCTGGCCCGATCGCACCTGAAACAGCCGGTTGGCGGCGAATGCCGGCCGCTCGAATGCGGCTGACACCGCGGATTTGAAGGCGTCGATGTCGATGGCTTCATCGGCGCCGGCCACCGCATGCGCCAGGATCGTCTCGCGCGCGATTGCGCCGAACAGCTCGCCGGTCATGAAGGTGGCGAAGCGTTCAACGGTGCCGCCATTCACGCTGACCCATTTCGAATGCGTGCCCGGCATGCAGACGAGGGCATCGGCAGCCGCCTGGGGGCCGAGCACGCCGAGCAACTGCGTCTCCTCGCCACGCATGACGTCGGGCGCGCTGCGGTCCCGCTGCGCTATTCCCGGCAGGATACGAACGTCCCGGTCCTGTCCCGGCACCGTGACGGCGTGCTGCAGGACCGATGCGAGCGGCGCCGGCGTATCGACATAGCCGGCTTCGACCCATCCCTGCCGCGCGCCGGCCATGCCGCAGATGATCACGGGCAGCGCAGGCAGAGCGCCGACGGCTTCGAGATGCGATTGCAGCACGGCTGCGAAGCCGGGCTTACTGGCCGCCATCATGCCCTCGTCGCTGCGCCGCTCTCCCAGCACGTCACCGGCGCGGCCAACGAGCCAAAGCCGAAAGCTGCTCGTGCCCCAATCGACCGCGACATAGGCCGCCTCGCTCATTCCAGGTCCGTCCCGATTATTTGTGCCTTGCGGCATGGTACCACGCCGCTCTGCCGGCGAGCTATGCTCGGCTGCCATTGATTTGGAGATGCGCAATCAGCATGATCCGGGGGGTGTGGGGCGCGGCCGTGGGCTGCGGCCCGGCTTTGCCAATGAGCATAAGTCCGCGACCAGGCGGCATAGCAATAAAAGCAAGATCCGGGAGGACGCCGTCGTGAACAATTTCCCCCTCAAGAGCGCGCTTATCGGCCTCGGCCTTCTCATGGCGGCGGTCGCGCCGCAGGCCCAGGCGCAATCGACTGCGAAGACGATCACGCTGGTGGTGCCCTTCGCGGCCGGTGGCGGCACCGACACCGTCGCGCGCCTGATCGGCGAGCGGATGTCGCGCACGCTCGGCCAGACCATCATCATCGAGAATGTCACCGGTGGCGGCAGCACGCTGGCCAACGATCGCGTCGCGCGGTCGACGCCGGATGGATCGATGGTGCTCATCAACCACGTCGCGCTGCTTGCGGCGCCGAGCCTGTTCACCAACCTCAGATATGACACCACTACCGCCTTCGAGCCGGTCGGACTCGTCAACAATGCGCCGATGATCCTGGTCGGCCGCAAGTCCATACCCGGTGAAGGTCCGAAGGATTACGTGGCCTGGATCAAGGCGCAGCGCGACAAGGCGAACTTCGCGCATGGCGGGATCGGCACCAACAGCCATTTGTGCGCAGTGATGATGGGTAATGTGCTCGGCTTCAAGCCGACGGTGGTGGCCTATCGCGGATCGGCGCCCGCGATCGCCGACCTGCTGGCGGGGCAGATCGACCTGTTGTGGGACCAGTTAACCAACGCGCTGCCGCAGGTCCAGGCCGGAACGCTGCACGGCATCGCCATCACCTCGCCGCAGCGGCTCGAGCAGGCCAAGGATGTGCCGACCACCGCCGAGCTCGGCATGCCCGAAGTCAGCTACACGATGTGGCACGGGCTCTATGTGGCGAAAGGCACGCCGAAAGCGACCATCCATGCGCTGAATGCTGCGCTCCGTGCCGCGCTGTCCGAACCGGAACTCGTGGAGAAGCTCAAGCAGCTCGGAACGCTGCCGTTCCCGAATGACGAGCTGACGCCCGAGGCGCATGCGCGCCTGTTCGCCGCCGACCTGCCGCGCGTGGCAAAGCTGATCGAAAGCTCGGGGATCAAGGCGAGCGAAGCGAAGTAACGGGCGCGGCCGGAAACCGCAGGCTTCCGGCCGCAACGTTCGGATCAGTCGAGCTTGACGTTGGCCTCGGTCACGACCTTGCGCCAGCGTTCGACTTCCGCGGAGACCATTTTCGCGAACGCAGGTCCGGTGACGTCAGGCACGTCGGTGCCGTTGCGTTCCCAGGCCTCCTTGATCGTGGGCGTCTGCATCGCCTTCTGCAGTTCCCTGGTCATCTGCTCGACGATCGCCGGCGGCGTGTTCTTCGGTGCGAACACGCCGTACCAGGTCGACACTTCATAGCCGGGAAGGCCCGCTTCCGCAGCGGTCGGAACATCCGGGAAGGCCGGCACGCGTTTCGGTGCTGCGACCGCGAGCGCGCGCAACTGTCCGGCGCGGACGGGGGCTGCCGACGAACCGAGCCCGTCGAACACGACGGGCACGTGGCCGGCGATCAGATCCTGCATCGCAGGGCCGGCCCCGCGATAGGGCACGTGCTGAATGTTGGTCTTGGTCAGGATCTTGAACAGCTCGCCGGCGAGATGATGCGTGGTGCCGGCGCCCGCCGAGCCGTAGTTCAACTTGCCCGGATTGGCCTTGGCATAGGCGATGAACTCGGCCAGCGTCTTGGCCGCGACCTTGTCCGGATTGACAACAACGATCTGCGGCGGCCGCGCCATCAGCGCCACCGCGATGAAGTCCTTCTCGATGTTGTAGTCGAGATTGGGATAGAGCGAGGGCGCGATCGCATGATGCGCCGCGCCGATGAAGAAGGTGTAGCCGTCGGGCGCGGCCTTGGACGCCGCGGATGCGCCGACGGTGCCGCCGGCGCCGGCGCGGTTTTCGATCAGGATGCGCTTGCCCAGTTGGGTATCGAGCTGGGCCGCGAGCGGGCGGGCAAAGGCGTCGGTGCCGCCGCCGGCCGCGAATGGCACGATGAAGGTGACCGCCTTCTCGGGCCATGCCTGAGCCTGGGCTGCGGTCGGGGCCTGGGCGGCCACGGCTGAGATCACCGCCAGAAGTGGCAGCATGGCATGGCGGATAGCGCTTGGCTTCACGAGATTTTCCTCCGGCAATTTGTGGATTGGCGTCCGCATCGGCGACGCGATTGTTGCTTGCAGTCCCGGTTCCGCCGCTGGCGGGCAGGGCGCGACAGGCCCTAACGTAGGCAAGACGCCGGGCGCGATCCATTGAAATGAGCGGTCAAACCGGCCGCAGCCCCGGGACGTTTGGTCGCGCTCTCCATGGGCCGCAGTGCGCCCGCCGGGCGGCTCACCGTCGGCCGCTGCTCGCACTCAGCGCGGTGAACGCCTACCGCGAATTGCTGCCGCGGCCTTGTGCGGTCTGGGCGATCCAGGTGCCCCAGCTGATGCTGGCGAGGCTGCGCTGGTCGGTTGCAAGCGGGCGCCGGGTCTGCCGTTCGTAGGCGGCGATGATGTGCTGCGACTGCCGGATCTTCTGCTCGAGCTCGGCAATTGTCGTATGGGTCTTGCCGACCCTGCTTGCCTGGGCGGGGTCGCCCACCATGAATCGCGACGTCTCGATGCTCCGCAAGGTCTCGCGGAGCTTCTTGAGCTGGGCCCGGTGCCATGCGATCGCGCTGTCACTGTCTACCGGCATGCAAAGCCTCCTGATTCGCGGCCGAATCTAGCACGCGTGGGGCAAGTTGGGCCAAGGGGAGGCGCCGGCGCGGAACCCGGCCCACGGGTTTTGCACGTGAGGGACGGTCGATTCCCGATTTCGGCCGTATTTTGCCTTCGAAGCGACCGCCGGCGAGCCTTCAAACAACAAACTTGCATGGCGATCTGTGCAGAGCGCGGTCCCCTTATCGGCCTGGCGGCAGAATGCCGGGAGCCATGGAGTGTACGATGGGCGAAGCTGAGTTCGAGCGGGTTGTCGATGCCGTGCGGAAGGAAGTCGCGCTCGCACCGGTGGTGCATGGGATGACGGGATTGCGCGCGTTCGACTGGCGGGCAAAGGCCCCCGGCAAGCCGGTGTCCGGGCAGCGCACTCCTGCGTCCCGGATCCGCCGCGTCGGCGAGGGACGCAAGCGCTACAGGTGAAGCGAGGCCGGCGACGGTAAAGCCGGCATGAAGCCAATCGCTCGACTTTGACCGATGTCCTCCACGTGTCGGGAGGAATTTGAAGCTAGCCTGAACATGTCCGCGTATTCGCGAGCCATGCGTGGATCGACACTGGCCGCCGTCGGTTTACCGCCGGCGGCCCTTTCATTTCACATCGTCGAACGGCGACACCGCGGGACTGCCGACACGCATCCGCTTGATGCGGCGCACCGCCATCGGCGCACCATCGGACTGATACTTCAGCTCGTACTTCTTGCCGTTGCCGTCCACCGCGGTGCAGGAGATGGAGGAAAGCTCCAGCGTCACGAAGTTGCCGATCTGCGTGCAGAGGCCGGCAGTCGCTTCGACTGACGGCACCGGGAGGCCATCGACCTTCGGCCTGTACTTGGATTTCAGGAGCATCCGGTCGATCGGCAGTTCGTACAAATTGGCGTCCGGCCGGCGTCCATTGTCGCCGGAAAAGGTGATGGTGTGGCTGTCGTCGCTGGGGTCGTCGAGCGCGACGGTGAAATTCGCCCTGCCTTCCTCGGTCTGGAAGAAGGCCACGGCACGGCAGGGAAAATCCCGTCCGGCGACCTTGAACGTGCTGCACTTGCCGGACATCATCGCGAAGATGATGGTGTCGGGCTCCGGCCGCGGCAGTTCGTCCGAGGCGCCAGCCGGCATCGCGGCAAGAATGGCGGCAAAGGCGACAGCCTGGCGGAGCAATTGGATGGTCATACCGGGTTGATAGGATATCGGGCGCCGGGTGACCAGCGTCTCGCAGGGTTCCAGGAGCAGCGGGGAGCGAATCTCGCGCCCTCCGAACGGTATCAGAAATCGAGCGGCGCGTTGTCGACGACCTCCTTCATGACGAAGAAGGTCCGGGTCTGGCGAACGCCGGGCAGCGCCGTTTCAGCCGGCGCGGCATTGGTCAACCGCCCGCTATTCTGCAGCAAAAGCAATATCTTGAGGTCGATGCGGTCAAGCCCTCCGGTCACGAAGGAAAGGCTGAGCGCACCAGCGCGAGCAGTTCGTCACCGTAATGTTCGAGCTTCTTGTCGCCGATGCCGGGGACACCACGAAGCTCGTTCAGCGTCGACGGCCGCGCGGCGGCGATGCCGTCGAGGGTGGAATCGTGCAGCACGACGTAGGCCGGCACGCCGCGCTGGCGCGCGATGTCCGAACGCCATGCACGCAGCGCGGCCTGCAGGCCCGCATCGGCGGGTCGTGTATCGGCGCGCGGCGCCAGGTCGTCGCGCCGCGATTTGGCGCGGCTGGCGCGAATGCGCGTGCCAACCGGCATCTCGCGCAGCATGATCTCGGTCTCGCCTTTCAGGACGCCGCGCGAACTCTCCGTCAGCTTCAGCGCGTTGAAAGCCTCGCTGTCGGCGCGCAGATGCCCCATCGCGACCAGTTGGCGGATCACGGCGCGCCATTGCTTCTCGTTGAGGTCGCGGCCGATGCCGAACACCGACAGCTTGTCATGGCCGAATTGCGTGACGCGCTCGGTCAGCCGGCCGATCAGCACGTCGATCAGGTGCATGGCGCCGAAACGCTGCCCGGTGCGGTAGACGCAGGATAACAGCTTTTGCGCGGATACCTTGCCGTCGCGAAGCTGCGGCGGCGACAGGCAGTTGTCGCAATTGCCGCAATTCTCTGATGTGACGGCCTCGCCGAAGTAGCCGAGCAGGCGGCTGCGCCGGCAGCCGGCGGTTTCCGCCAGCGCCACCAGCGCATCGAGCTTGCCGATCGACACGCGCTTGAATGCATCCGAGCCGGTGGACTCGTCGATCATGCGGCGCTGCTGCACGATATCGTTCAGGCCATAGGCCATCCAGGCGCTGGATGGCTTGCCGTCGCGCCCGGCGCGGCCGGTTTCCTGATAGTAGGCCTCCACGCTCTTCGGCAGATCGAGATGCGCCACGAAGCGCACGTCCGGCTTGTCGATGCCCATGCCGAACGCGATGGTGGCGACGATCACGACGCCGTCCTCGTTGATGAAGCGATCCTGGTTGCGGGCGCGAACGCCGGCATCGAGCCCGGCATGATAGGGCAGCGCCGGGATGCCGGCGTCGGCCAGCCCTCGGGCGACATCCTCGACCTTGGCGCGCGACAGGCAGTAGACGACGCCGGCGTCGCCGGCGTGGCGCTCGCTGATGAAGGCCCTGAGCTGGGCCGGCGCATTCTGCTTCTCGACGATTTCATAGCGGATGTTCGGGCGGTCGAAGCTCGAGATGAAACTCGGCGCGCCATCGAGTCCGAGCCGGGCCACGATCTCCTTGCGCGTCATCTCGTCGGCGGTCGCGGTCAGCGCGATGCGCGGCACGTTCGGAAAGCGTTCGGCGAGGACGGACAGGCCGATATATTCGGGACGGAAATCGTGCCCCCATTGCGAGACGCAATGCGCTTCATCGATCGCAAACAGCGCGATGTTGCACTGGCCGAGCAGGTTGAGGCAGCGCGGCGTCAGCAGGCGCTCGGGCGCGACATAGAGCAGGTCGAGGTCGCCGGCGAGCAGCCGCCGCTCGACTTCAGAGGCCTCGTCGAACGACAGCGTGGAATTCAACGCGGCCGCGTTGACGCCGGCTTCGAGCAGCCCCGCGACCTGGTCGCGCATCAGGGCGATCAGCGGCGACACCACGATGCCGCAGCCTTCACGTAGCAGGGACGGCAGTTGATAGCACAGCGACTTGCCGCCGCCGGTCGGCATCAGTACCAGGCAGTTGCCGCCGTCCGTGACATGTCGAACAATTTCTTCCTGTGCGCCGCGAAATCGCGGCAGGCCAAATACCGAGTTCAGCACGGACAACGCATCGGGGGCGTCGTCGCGATGAAGGGATGCAGGAGAAGACATTACTGATAGCTCGCCACGATGTCAGACACCGCGCGCTCCAGTTGCTGCGCGGTGGCGCATTGGCGGACCACCGTGCAGAAGGTGGAGTAGCGCGGCATTTCCGAGTCGCCCCAGCCCCAGGCCATGCGGCCCTCGGGGTTGAGCCAGACCAGCCGCTTCGATCGCTCGGAGATGCGGCGCAGGATGTCGGCGCGCGGGTCGAGGTTGTTGCTGCGGGCGTCGCCGAGCACGATCACGGTGGTCCGCGGTGTCAGCGCGCTCATCCATTCGTCTTCGAAATCGGCCAGCGAGCTGCCGTAGTCGGACGAGCCGAAGCCGACCTTGGACATGATCTCGGCCATCGCCTCTTCCGGCGATTTGGATTCCAGGATATCGCTGACCTCGATCAGGTGGCCGGAGAACGCAAAGGATCGGACGTCGTCCACGACCTCGTGCAGGCTGTGGATCAGAAGCAGGAAGAAATCCGAGACGCGCGCCACCGAGCCCGAGACGTCGCAGAGCGCCACGATCTTCGGCTTGTCGCGGTGCCGCCGCTTCCATGCGGTGAGAAATGGCACGCCACCCCAGGCGGCGTTACGGCGGATCGTGCGGCGGACGTCGAGATGGCCGCGGCGCTGGCGCTTGCGCGGCTTCGAGTAGCGTTCGCGCAGACGGCGGGCGATCTGGCGGATCAGGTGGCGCATCTGCTCGACCTGCCGCGGCTCGATCCGCGACAGCGGCGCGTTGCGCAGGATTTCGTTGCGCAGGTTTTCCGCTTCCTCGCGCCCGTACAGCATCAGCGCCTGCGAGACCGTGTCGCGGACGGTGCCGCGCAGCCCGTCCAGCGCATTGGTCAGCCGCTCCGCCAGCGCCGGGTTGGTGGCGGTGAGATTGTCGAGATCGTCGCGCAGCCGCTGGATGCCCATCTGGTCGAGGATGCGGCCGGAGAAGATGCCGCGCTGCGTGAAGTAGCGAATGTCGGACAGCGCGGCCGCATTCGCCGCATTGGCGACGGCCGCGGCGATCTCGTTGCGGTCCCGCGCCAACAGCATCTCTGCGAGCGGGCCGAGCCCCTCGGCCTGCTGGTCGCCACCGCTGCTATCGGCTGGCGAGTCCGAGGCCGAATTGGACCCGGACGAATCCTGCTCGTCCGCCTTGCCGTCCTCGGGCGTCTGCTGCCCGGGCTCCGGCTGGTCGAAGAACAGGTCGAAGCAGTCTCCGAGCGCTTTCTTCTCGTCCTGCGTCTTGGCGAGCGTCAGCAGAAACGTGTCACGCAGGATCGCGCGGTCGGTGAAGCCGATCCTGGAGACGGCCCGCATCGCATCGATGCTTTCGGCCGGCGAGAGCCTGACGCCTGCGCCCCGCGCCGCACGAAAGAAGCGATGCAGGTTCTCCCTCATGCGCCGTCACCCAAAGACGCCTTGACGCGACGACTTGGCGATGAAGGTGGAGACCTGCGGCATGGTGGCCTCGATATCGGCCTCGTATTTCAGGAGAACGTTCAGCGTGTCCTTGACGATCTCATGGCCGAGTTCGGGCGCCTGCAGCAGCACCAATACGCGCGCCCAGTCGATGGTCTCGCTGACCGACGGCAGCTTCTTGAGGTCGAGCGTGCGGACTTCGTTGATGAAGCCCACCATCTGCCGGCGCAGCGTCTGCGAAATGCCCGGCACGCGGCTCTCGACGATCCGCTCTTCCAGCCTCTGCTCGGGGAAGCCGATATGCAGGTGCAGGCAGCGGCGCTTCAGCGCATCGCCGAGATCGCGCTCGCTGTTCGAGGTCAGGATCACGGTCGGCGGGGAGACCGCGACGACCGTTCCGAGTTCCGGTATCGTCACCTGGAAGTCGCTGAGGATTTCCAAGAGCAGCGATTCGAACTCGGCGTCGGATTTGTCGATTTCGTCGACCAGCAGGACGCAGCCGGCCGGCTGCTCCAGCGCCTGCAGCAGCGGGCGCGGCTCGACGAATTCCTTGGAGAAGAACACGTCGCCGAAATCGTGAAGCTGGTTCAGCGCCGCTTCCAGCGTCGGCGCGCCGCCGAGCACTTCGCCCAGCTTGTCCTTGAGGATCTGCGTGTACAGCAGCTGCTTGGCGTATTTCCACTCGTAGAGCGCCTTGGCCTCATCGAGCCCTTCATAGCACTGCAGGCGGATCATCTTCATGCCGCGCCAGGCGGCGATCGCCTTCGCCAACTCGGTCTTGCCGACGCCGGCCGGGCCCTCGACCAGGATCGGCTTTTCGATCTGCTGCGCGAGGTAGACCGCGGTCGCGATCTGCCGGCTCGCGATATAGCCTTGCGCCGCAAGGCCGCTTTCCACTGCTTCGATGGAGGCCGAAGGGCCGAGATCAGCCACGGGGTTTCAACTCCGAATTCGATAGATTTCGGAGTGTTCTGCCCGCGTTCCCGGCAAAGAACAAGCGCCGTTTGGACATGGCGCGGCGCAAGTTCCGGTATTTTCCGCCTAGCGCAATGCCAGCCCGGTCGCCGCTTCAAGCTCCGCGATCGCCTGCGCGGCACTGGTTACCTTGATCGTGGTCATGCCCATCGCGCGCGCCGGCTTCAAATTGATGCCGAGATCGTCGAGATAGACGCAGTTCTTCGGATCGACCTGCAGCGTCTCGACCATCATCGCGTAGATGCGCGGATCGGGCTTGCGGAGGCCGATCTTGGCGGATTCGATGACATGGTCGAACAGCGCCATCACCTCGGCGACATAGAGCGTGCGGCCGCTCCTGCTGCCGATCGCGTTGGCCGGAAGGTTGTTGGTGATGCAGCCGGTCTTGAAGCTGGCCCTCACGCGCTTGAGGGCCTCGACCATCTCGGGACGCAAATCGCCCGACAACAGCGGCAGCACGTCCTTGCCGCGAATCGCGGCGCCCAGCGCCAGCGATTCGGTCGCGAACAATTCGTCGAAGGCCTCGATGTCGACCTCGGCGCGCTCGAATTTCGCCCAGGCGTTCTCCAGATGGTTGGCGGCGTTGGTGCGCCGGATGATGTCGGCAGGCAGCCCGCGCTCGGCCTCGAACCGCGCAAATGCCTCGAACGGCGACGTCGTCAGCACCCCGCCGAAATCCCAGATCACTGCCTCGATCATTGTTCCCTGCCAGCCTGAAAATCGTTTCGCGAGCGGCTAACACGGAATCCCTGATAGAACCAGCCCGATCCGGCGCTTGGCGACATGCCGGGCGCAGGCTATGGCTGCAGCGATGAAGCTCCCGTCTCCCATCGTTGCCGGCCTCGCGCTGCTGCTGTCCGTGCCCGCTCATGCCATCGTAGGCGGCGGCGCGCCCTCGGCGGACGGTGTCGGCCGTTCTGTGGTCACCATCGTCGGCTCGCGCGGCAATTTCTGCACGGGCGCGCTGATCGCGCCGAAACTGGTGCTCACAGCGGCGCATTGCGTGCCGTCGGGCGCGGACTACAAGATCGTCGAATATGGCGCGGACCGGCAGCCATCGCTACAGGATGTCAGGAGCGTCGCCATCCATCCCGGCTTCAACATGCAGGCGATGTCGGCCCATCGGGCGACGGCGGATGTAGCGCTGCTGCGATTGGCGGCGTCGCCCAGGGGCAAGACGCAGGCGGTGCTCGGATTGCCCGAACTCCCGATCAATGTCGGCAGCCGCTTCACCATCGCAGGCATAGGAGTGACCGTGCGCGGCGACGGCAAGAGCGGTGGCACCATTCGCGCTGCCGGCCTGGTCGCAACCGGCAAGCCAGGGACGCTGCAGATCAGGCTGGTCGATCCGGCGGGGCAGGGCGTGCGTGAAGGACTCGGCGCATGCACCGGCGATTCTGGTGCGCCGGTCTTCGAGGACAAGCAGGCCGGGCCTGCGATCGTCGGCGTGGTGAGCTGGTCGACCGGACCGAATGGAAGCGCCGGCTGCGGCGGCATGACGGGCGTGACGCCGCTGACGTTGTATCGAGACTGGATCTTGCAGACGGCGCAGAAATGGGGCGTGGGGTTGTAATTCCCGTCGTCCCTGCGTTCGCTTGCGTTCGCAGGGACGACAATGACCATTTAGCCTGCCGCCTAATGCTTCGCCGCCTTGTTGGCCGCAGCATTGTTCAGCACGATCAGGCCGTCGACGGCAACGCCGACCTTGCTGTTGATCAGGAACGGATTGACGTCAATCGAGGCGATGCGGTTGCCGGCGTCCGCCATCAGGTTGGACAGGCCGACCAGCGCCTTCACCGCGGAAGGCTCGTGCAGCGCCGGCTTGCCGCGATAGCCCTTCATCTTCACGCCGGCCTTGGTCCTGGCGATCAGCTGCTTCGCCTCGGCTTCGTCCAGCGGCGCGCCGGCGAGCGCGACGTCCTTCATCAACTCGATATCGACGCCGCCGGTGCCGAACAGCACCACCGGCCCCATCTCGGCATCGAGGGAAGCACCGACCACGAGTTCGAGATCGGCCTTGACCTGCTGCGCGATCAGAATGCCTTCGAGCTTCGGCTTGCTCCTGATCTTCTTCACCCGCGCGGTGATGTCGTTGAATGCCTTCTTCACCTCGGCCGCGCTGTTGAGATTCAGCACCACGCCGCCGATATCAGACTTGTGCAGGATGTCAGCGCTGACGACCTTGGCCACGACGGGAAAGCCGATCTTTTTGGCGATCTTCACGGCTTCCGCAGCGGTCTGCGCGATTTCTTCCTTCGAGACCGGGATGCCGTAGGCCTTGAGCAGTTTCTTCGAGGCGACCTCATCGAGCGCGGCGGCGCCGTTGGCGGCCTTCAGCGTCTTCTCCAGCATCGCGCGGGCGGATGCCTTCGAGCTCGAGACGATGTCGGGCACTTCCTTGCACAAGGAAGCATATTCGATCAGCGATTTGATCGCGCCGACCGCGCGGTCGAGGCCCTGCATGACCGCGATGTTGGGCAGCGACTTGCGCAAGGCCTTGGTGAATTCGGTGAAGCCGATCGACATCGCGCTGATATAGACCACCGGCTTGTGGGCGGCGCCGGCCATCTCGTTGACGATGCGCAAATTGCGTTCGCGCAATTCATGAGGCGCCTTCGGCAACTCGGCGTCGATGATGACGATGTCGGTATCGGGATCGTCGATCATGATCTTGATCGACTTCATGTAGACGGAAGGATCGACCACGGCCGCGAAGCCGGCGTCGAGCGGATTGCCGACGATGCTGCCGGGCCCGAGCATCTGCGCCAGTTGCGCCGTCGTATTTGCGCTGAGCGGGGCGAAGTTGAGGCCGGCCGAATAGAACGCGTCGATCAGCAGGCCGCGCTTGCCGCCGGACAGCGACACCGCGGCGAGATGGTTGCCCTTTGGCGGATCGGCGTGGACGAAGCATTCGGTGGTCTCGATCAACTCGTCGAGCCCGCGGACGCGAATCACGCCCTCGCGGGTCGAGATCGCGTCGAAGGTTTCGATCGAGCCCGCGAGCGCGCCGGTATGCGCCATCGCGGCGGCGCGGCCGCCTTCGGAAGCGCCGAGCTTGAGCGCGATCACCGGCTTGCCGGCGGCGCGGGCCGCCTTGCAGGCTTCGCGGAACACCTTCGTGTTCCGGACGCCTTCGAGATAGACCACGATGACGCGGATCGAGGGATCGGCGGCGAAATAGGTCATCAGGTCAGGCGTCTCGAGGCCGGTCTCGTTGCCTGTCGTCACCATGTAGCCGACGCCGACGCCGCGATCCTCCAGCGCCTGGCGGATCGCCATCACGATGGCACCGGACTGCCCGGCGATCGCGACGGGGCCGGCTTCCATCGTGACGATGCGGTCGTCGATATTGGTGAACAGCTTTTCGCCCGCGCTCAGATTGCCGAGGCAGTTCGGACCGGTGACGGCAAGGCCGGTCTCCTTCACCGCCTGCTTCAGCTCCACGGCCAGCCGCTGGCTCTCTTCGTCCTGCAACTCGCTGAAGCCCGAGGTGACGATGGTGGCGGAGCGCGCGCCGGCCGCGGCGGCGTCGCGGATCACCTGCACCGCAAACCGCGCCGGCACCAGCACCAGCACGTGGTCGGGCTTCTCGGGAAGGCTGGCAAAATCCTTGTAGCAGGGCACGCCCCAGATCGTCTCGCGCTTGGCGTTGACCGGGAACAGGCCGCCCTCGTACTTGTACTTGATGAGATTGTTCCAGATGCGCTCGGCATAGTTGCCGGGCTTGTCGGTCGCGCCGACCAGCACGATATTGCGCGGGTGCAGCATCGCATGGATGCTCTTGACGATGTCGCTGGCGTCGGACGAAGGCGACCATGTTCCGGCGTGATGCGATGCGGTGCTTGCCTGGGCGTCCATTTGTATCCCTGATTTTCGCTGTTTTCTCTGGCGTGGCGATCGAGAGCGATCGTTCCGCCATGTTTTTCTTTTGATTGCGCCCTTTTTATTGAGACTTGGCGAGGGTGGCAACACGCGTTGCGCGATGAGCGCCATTCGCGCGGCGCAACATTTCCCGGCTGGCGGAGAATCTAGTTCGAGCCTCGTCTTGGCCCGATCAAGCTTCCTGGCCCGATCAAGCTCGCATGAACGAGATAGCGCTCCGGTCCCGGCGTCAGCGCCTCGAAGGGCCAGCAGGTCGACAGCACGAGTTTGTATCCATCCGCGAGCGGATCGATGCCGGAGTCATCGAAGCGCACCACCGAAGTGCCATCCACCCGGTAGCGGAAGGATCCGCCGTCGCCTCGCGTCACCTCGATCTCATCACCGATGACGAGGTTCTTCAGGAACGCGAAATGCGTATCGCGATGCGCCGAATAGACCGCGACGCCGCGCACCCCTGCATCAGGCGTGCGTTCGACATGGCCCGGGCCGAAGGCGAGCGCCTGGCCGCTGCTGCCGGCGAGCACGACCGCATGGGCGCCGAGCCGCTTCACCTCGATGCGCGCGACCGGCCAGGTGTCGGCCCACGACCACGGCTTGGTCTCGTGCCCGGTTGCGATGGTTTGCGCAAAGGCCCGCTCCAGCAGCACCTGTGCGAGCAGCGCCTTGGCGTGGATGTAGGCACCCTGGCCGAACAGGATCAGGCCGGCGACGGCGAGGAGGAGAGGGAGGATGAAGCGGGGCATTTGCGCAATTCAATGACGGCAGTGGAGAAAAAAAACGGCGCGCGCGGCCTTGGGGGACGGGTGGAGCCGCGCGCGCTCTGTAAGGAGGAGGTCGGGGAGGTCTCCTCCTTTCAGGGGATGTCAGGGCAATGACATCTGGCGTCGAGTGAACACGAGCAGGATCAGGCTGACCGTGAGCAGGATCACACCCGCAATCATCTTCAGCTCGGCGTCGGTTGCTGTCTTCGGCAGCGGCACGCTGTTGGGCGCCGGCGGCACGATTGGCTGCGCCCGCTTCAGCGCCGCGACCTGAACTTCGCCCGCATCCGCGCGCCGCTCGGTCGGCACTGCCGGAGCGCGTGGGCGCTCGCCGAACACCTTCTCAAAGTCCCAGCCTGCCGGCAGGTTGATCGGCAGTTCCGAGAGCTTGAGTGGCGCGCCCTCGGGCCGGCTCGGCGTCTTGTCGAACGCGACCAGGCTGGTCAGGCGGGTGACGAGCTGATGCTCGAGCGCCAGCGCCAGAATGGTCTTGTCGGCGTCCTCGGGCGTGGCCTGCCGCGTGGTGCGCGCAACTTCCGCATCCGTGATCTTGCGCCGCGCCCAGAGCTTGGAGAGACCCTTGCCCTCGGCCGCATTCGCCAGCGGCAGGGTGACGGTCCAGGGACGGTCGCCGACGCGGCCCTTGATCTCGACCGAGCCCGCGAGCTTGTCGAGCTTGGCCGCCAGAACCAGCGGCTCGTCGCGATAGATGTCGGGCAGCGCGGCCGGCGTCATGTCGGCGCCGGCTTCGGAGAACTTTGCGACGAGACTGGTCACCGCGGGATTCTCCAGCTTGGCGAACAGGCCGCGCATGCGCTCCTCGACCTGTTCGACCGACCCAATGTGAGTGAATGTGCCGCGGCCGAGTTCGGCGGCGCGCGTCATCAAATGGGTGTTCGGGGCTGAGCCGATGCCGACCATGAAGATGCGCGAACGTCCCCGCAGCGCGTTGATGGTCTCGAACAATTGCTGCTCGTTGCCGATCGCGCCGTCGGTGAGAAACACGACCTGCCGAACCAGGTTCGCGTCGCCGGCCTTGTCGAACAGCGCCGCACGCATCGCCGGCACCATTTCGGTGCCGCCATTGGCCTGCAGTGCGCCGACAAAGGAGGTGGCCTGGCCGATGTGCTCGCTGTCGGCCGGCACGGCTGACGGGGACAGCGCATCCATGGTGTGGTCGAAGCGGATGACGTTGAAGCGATCGTTCGGCTGCAGGCGGCCGAGGGCGTAGATCAGGCTCGCCTTGGCCTGGACGATCGAGACGCCGCCCATCGAGCCGGAATTGTCGATCACGAAGATCACCTCGCGCGGCAGCGGCTTCTGCTGCACCTGTTCGACCGAGGGTGGCGTCACGAAGACGAGCAAATAGTCGCTGTCGCCGACGCGCTCGCGGAACAGTCCGACCGAGGGCGCCTGCTCGGCGGCGGGCTTCCAGGTCAGCTCGAAATCGCGGTCCGCCGGCACCGCGCCTTCGGCAAGCCGGATGATGCTCGTGTTGGCGTCAGGCTTTTCGGTCTTGATCGCATGATGGTGGCTCCTGACCTCGCCGAGCGGGAAGCCGGCCTGCAGCCGTACAGTGATGCGGGTCGGATTGACCGGCGCATTGGTCGCGGGATCGAGCACTTCAGGCGAGATGCGGTCGCGATCCGGCACGGGATCGGATTTGGTCGAACCCCAGCCGCCGCTGTCGGGCCGGAAGTCGACGCTCTGCACGACCGGCGCCGGATTGTAGCGCGGGGCGACCACCATCGGCACCCGCAGCGAGAATTCGTTGCCGGATTGCTGCACCGGCTCCTGATATTCGATCTGCACCAGCACGGTTTCGCCGGGGCCGATATTGGCGACGGAGTTGGTGAAGATGTTCGGCCGCTCCTGTTCGGTCAGCGCCGCCTTGTGTCCACTCTGTTTGGCCTGTTCGTAGATCGCCTTCGCCTGCTGCCGCTCCCTGATGTCGCCGACCACGACGCGATCGCCGATCACCATCTTCAGCGAATCCACCGCGCCGCCTGCGGGCAGCGGATAGACGTAGACCGCCTCGACCCAGTCCTTCGACGGGTTGCGGAAGATCTGGGTGATGCGGGCGCGGACCGTGGGACCTGAAACGGTGAGGTCGACGTCGACGCCGAGCCTGGAAGCATCGGCATATCCCTCGTCGTTCCTGAGCAGCAGCGAGCCGGCGCGGGCATCGCCTGGCTTGAGGAAGTTGGATTGCAGGCGCTCCGCCGACCATACCGGCTCGAAGCTCAAAAATAATGCCGCGAACCCGACCAGGATTACGGCAACGCCTTGCATCACGAAGAACAGCACCAGCCTGATCAGGCTGGGCTGTTCGCTGCATTTGTCGGCCTCAATTTCGTCGCATGTCGTCATGTCGTCTCTCCGAACGGCGATGTCGCCGTGCGAAGAGGATGTGGAATCCGCTGATCTGGCGCGAGCGGAATGATCGGCATTGTTCAGTCGCCCGCCACCGGACACAGCCACGGCCGGGGCGGCTTTGTGCGGGTTTGTGATGGATTGTGCGTCTGCTAGACTGGCGTTGATAAGTCAGGGGTAAAGATGTCAGTGCCGGACAAGCAGCTTTCCGCCGAGCAAAGCCGGCAGGTGGCCGACAAGATCCGAGAGGAAATCGCGCGACGCCGCATCTCGCGGCAAGCGCTGGCCGAGCAGGCCAGGCTCAGCCTTTCGACGCTCGAAAAGGTGCTGGGCGGCCGCCGCCCGTTCACCCTCGCCACCACCGTCCGCCTCGAACAGGCGCTCGGCGTCTCCCTGCGCCAGGCGGGGGAGGCGGCGCCGCCACCCGCCGCCGCCGTCAACGGCGAAGTCGCGCCGGACAGCCTCGGCGCCTATTCACGCCGCGCTGTGGCATGGTTCGAGGGCACCTACGTCACGGTGCGCCCCTCGTTCGGCGACAAGGATGCGATCTTCGCCTATCGCACCGAGATCAGCTGGGACATTGCGGCTTCATCACTGGTGTTTCGCGAAAGCGAACGGCAGGACGCGGCCTACACCCAGTTCGGCGAAGTCGCGGTGCCGAACCAGTCCCGTCACATCTATCTCGTTACCAACCGGCACGGCCAGCATCGCCTGATCACGCTGGCGCATCTGGCGATCTCGGGAGAGATGTACGGCATCATCACCACGCTGCTCGCAGGCCGCGGCTCGCTGCTGACGCCGATCGCGGCGCCAATCGCCTATCTGCCGATCAAGATGGTCGCCAACCCGAGCTTCGGACGGGTGTCAGCCGACGATCCCAATCATGCGCTGTACCGTCAGCACTTGCGGCGAACGACGGAGGAATCGTTCGCGCTGTTCTTGCCGGGCTAACGGTCTCCATTCCCTCCACTGTCATCGTCCGCCTTGTGCGCAATTGCGCACTGGGGCGGACGATCCAGTACGCCGAGACGTTGCGGTTCAGTCGTTACTGCCGGTGTTTACTGGATGCCCCGCCTTCGCGGGGCATGACGTTGGGGTAGGCGATTACGAAGCAAGCTTGTCGGTCGCGCTCGGCGCATTGAACTGCTTGCGCAGCGTCGGCTTGTGGATCTTGCCTGTTGCGTTGCGCGGCAGCGCGTCGACGAACTCGATCAGCCGCGGGCACTTGAAGCGCGCGAGGTTGGCGGCGCAATGGGCGTGAATGTCCTCGGGCGTTAGTTTCTGGCCGGGCTTCACGGCGACGATCGCCATGCCGACCTCGCCCCATTGCTCGTTGGGGATGCCGATCACCGCGGCTTCGGCGATCGCGGTGAGCTGATGCAGAACGCTCTCGACCTCGGCCGGATAGACGTTCTCGCCGCCGGAAATGTACATGTCCTTCCAGCGGTCGACGATGTAGTAGAAACCTTCTTCATCGATGCGCGTGGCGTCGCCGGTGTGCAGCCAGCCGTCCGTGAACGATGATTTATTGGCGTCCGGCCTGTTCCAGTAGCCCGGCGTGACGTTCGGCCCCCTGACCCAGAGTTCGCCGAGTTCGCCGACATCGGCGTCGGTGCCGTCGGGACGGACGATCCGCACTTCGGTGTGCAGCACCGGCTTGCCGGACGAGCCTGCCTTGCGCGCGGCGTCTTCGCGGTCGAGCGCCAGCACCGCCGGTGACGTCTCGGTCATGCCATAGCCCTGCTGCAGGGCGACGCCGCGTTCTTCCCACACTTTCAGCAGCGGCACCGGCATCGGCGCGCCGCCGACGCCGCCGATCACCAGGCGGCTGAAATCGGCGCTGGCAAATGCCGGATGCTGCGCCATGAACTGGTAGATCGCCGGCACCCCGAAGAACTGCGTGACGCCGTAGGCGGGATCGCTGATCAGTTGCAGCGAAAGACCCGGGTCGAACGCGCGCATGATCAGCACGGTGCCGCCGGCATGCAGCACCGGGTTGGTGTAGCAATTCAGCCCGCCGGTGTGGAACAGCGGCAGCACGGTAAGCAGCACCGTCGACGGCGAGACGTAGGCGGGGCCGCCGAGATTGACGCAATTCCAGAACGTCATGCCATGGGTGATGATCGCGCCCTTCGGCTGGCCCGTGGTGCCCGACGTGTACATGATGGTCGAGATATCGTCGTGGGTGACGAGTTCGAACGTATCGATCGGCTTCGAGGCGGCGATCGCCGCCTCATAGCTGCCGCCAGATCCGAACAGCAGCGTTGCCGAAACATTGCAAAGCCTGGCGACGGACAGCGCGATTTCGGCGAGGTCGGCGTCGTGAACCATCACGCTCGGCGAGGCGTCTCCGACGATGAACTGTAACTCCGGAACCGTCAGCCGCGTATTCAGCGGCAGGAACACCGCGCCGATGCGGCCGCAGGCGAACTGCACCTCGAGCGTATCCGTGGTGTTGAGCGCCAGCACGGCGACGCGGTCGCCGCGCGTGACGCCGAGCGCCTCGCGCAGATGGGTGGCAAGCCGCGAGATCCTGATATCGAATTGCGCGTAGGAGAGGCGGCGGTCGCTGGCGAGGTCGATGGCCGCGATCTTGTCCGGCGTGCGACGGCCGAAATGGGCGATCCAGTCGTAATGGCGTACGGCCACGGTCTCCTCCACATCAAGCGGCCTCGCGCCGCCTGTTTGCCTGACGGCATTCAATTTAGCAGATGAGAGACCAAATAGGGATGCTGTCTTGCGTGGAGTGGCTGGTGGACACACCTTCACGATCTCGCGGCCGATCTGCCGCCGCGATCCGAGCCGTCAGCGCGAGAGTGGGATCGCCGGCAACCAAAGCCCCGGCACGAGGCCGGGGCTTTGTATTTGAGAGACGAAATTCACCTACAAAGATGCAACGATCCTCTTGTAGTCGTCCTCTCCGAACGCCCGACACGTCTGCGACCGTACAAATCCGAGGGCCGCGTTCCCCAGGGCGAGCTTTGCTACAACTTCGTCGTTCGGCGCTTCAACGATGGACACGGCATCATACTGGCCCATTACGAGGTAAAAGGCCTTTAGCTCGGCGCCGGCATCGCGGAAGCGTTGCTTTGCCATTTCGAGGCGCCTGGGCCCGTCCTTGATCGCCTCGGCGCCCTTCTGAGTGAAGTTGATCAGCGAGATATAGGTGGGCATGGATGAGCCTCCATGGTCAAGAGTGAGCATCCCGTCGTGGACGAAACGGTCAAGCCGATAACGCAAGCAGAATGCCTGTCTTGATTTAGATCAACACGCCGGGATTGTTTATCGGCTGTCGATTATGGGTGGAGTCTATACGCCCGCTTTGGGGCAGACGCGAAGGAGCGTGTTCGATGCGTGCCATTTTCGTTGTAGTAGCGGCCGCTGGCGCATTTTTCTTCACCTCGCCCGTTCAGGCTCAGGTGACGATAGACGCCACTAAAGTTACTTGTGACCAATTCGTTCATGCGAAAGTTGGTTCTACGAGATCGGTTGCTGTTTGGTTAAGTGGCTTCTACCACGGCCAACGCAACAATCCGATTATCGATGAACAGGGTTTTGAAGACAACGTGACCAAGCTAGTAAACTTCTGCTCCGAGGAAAAGAATTTCAAGATTCTCGTTATGCAGGCAATCGAACGTGCCATAGGGTCGACGAAAAAGTAAACTGACCGCTCTGCTGCGCATCAATTCGAGATCGCAAAGGCATGTCCGCTTTGGGGCGCAAGCGGCGGTCGAAGATCGCTGATGCGAAGCCCGGCTATCCTCAATACCAGTGCCGAGGGCCACTCTGGCACGCTCGTGCGACTGGCTCGCCGCAGGACCGTCATCGATCCCGCGGCGACGCGATAGCGTTATGCGACTTCCTGTTCAGCGACTTCCTGCTGCCGCACCGGTTCGGCCGTCGCCGCAAGCTCCTTGGCGAGATTGGTCGCGCCGACGTAATCGGTCTTGCCGGAGCCCAGCAGCGGCACGTTGCCGACGATGCGGATATCGGCCGGCACCGCCAGCTCGGACGCGCCGACGGCCTTGGCCTGGCGCTGCATCGCCGGGCGCTCGGCGTCCTTCTGCGTGGTCAGGAGCACGATCCGCTCGCCCTTGCGTACATCGGGAATCGAGACCGCAACCGACATCGCCTGCGGCCACAGCGCTGCGGCCATGGCTTCGACCGCCGACAGCGAAACCATCTCGCCGGCAATCTTGGCGAAGCGCTTGGCCCGGCCCTTGATGGCGATGAAGCCGGCCGCATCGATGGCGACGATGTCGCCGGTGTCGTGCCAGCCGCCGGTGAGCTGCTCCAGCACGCCGGGGTTTTCCGCACGGAGATAACCGAGCATCACGTTGGGCCCGCGCACCGACAGGCGTCCGCCTTCCTCGATGCCGGGGACCGGATCGAGGCGGGCTTCCATCAGCGGCGACAGCCGGCCGACCGTGCCCGGACGATTCGCCATCGGCGTGTTCATCGCCAGCACGGGCGCGGTCTCGGTGACGCCGTAACCTTCGAGGATACGGATGCCGTAGCGCTCCATGTAGACCTGCCGCGTGCGGTCCTTGACCGCTTCCGCGCCGGCGATCACGAGGCGCAGGGTGCGGAAGTCGTAGGCATGGGCCGAGCGCGCGTAGCCGGAGAGGAAGGTATCGGTGCCGAACAGGATGGTGGCGCCGGTCTGGTAGATCAGCTCCGGCACGATCCGGTAGTGCAGCGGCGACGGATACATGAAGATCGGGATGCCGGCCAGCATCGGCATCATCATGCCGCCCGTCAGGCCAAAGGAGTGGAACACGGGAAGCACGTTGAACACCTTGTCGTTGGCGTTGGCGTCGACCCGCGCCAGTGCCTGGGCCGCATTGGCCAGGATGTTGCGATGGGAGAGCACCACGCCCTTGGGCGTGCCTTCCGATCCCGACGTGAACAGGATCACCGCCGCATCGTCAGCCTTGCGCGCCACGCGCGGCGCGGTGCCGGCGAGCAGTCCGCGGACCTTGTCGAGCGAACCGATGCCGGCGCGCACGTCCTCAGGTACACGACGCTGGCCTGTCCGACGATGGCGGCGACCAGCTTGTCGAGCTTGCCCTTCTCGATGAACGCCTTCGAGGTCAGCACGGTCTTCACCTGCGCGGCCTGCATCGCCGCCAGCACGTTGACCGGGCCGGCGGAGAAATTGAGCATCGCCGGCACGCGGCCGATGGTCTGCAGCGCCATGAACACGACGGCGACGCCGGCCGAATTCGGCAGCAGCACGCCGACGTTCTCGCCGGCAACCGTGCCGTTCTCGAGCTTGCGGCTCAAGACCTGGGCGCCCAGGATCATCTTGCGATAGGTCAGTTTGGTGCCGAGCGCGTCCTCGATGATCGGCTTGCCGGTATCGCGGTCGCGGCGGGCATGGGCCAGCGCTTCGAACAAGGTGTGGTCGAGCATGGCGTTCTGGACCACGGCGTCGATCATGACGTCCTGCAGCGCGGCGCCTGCCGCGTTGCGACGGGTCTTGCCCTTCAGGGCCGGGTCGATCGACAATTTCACCGGCGGCAGGATCGTGATCGTCACCTTGGGGAACCACGAGCGCTTGATCTCGCCATTCTTCAGGTAGCTCAGGCGCGAACGCTGCGCGCCTTCGATGCGGACAGGCACAACGATCGCATCGGCCTTGTCGGCGATCATCGCGGTGCCGTCGTAAACCTTCATCAGCGAACCCGACACCGTGATGCGGCCCTCGGGGAAAATCACCACCGGCTCGCCCGACGCCACCAGCTTGATCAGGTCGCGCGCCGCCAGCGGCTTGGTCGGGTCCATGGTGTAGTGCTTGATCAGCTTCAGGAACGGTTTTGCCCACCACGCCTTGGAAATCCCGGTGTCGACGGCAAAGCTGGCGTCGATCGGCAGCGTGGCGTGCAGCAGCGGGCCATCGACCAGGCTGACATGGTTCGGCGCAATCAGCATGCGGGTGCCGGGTGGCGGCAGATTTTCCATGCCGCGGACCTCGACGCGGAACAGCGCGCGAAACAGCAGCGCGCCGAAGTCGCGCACGCCTTCGCGACCCCATTTGCCGAGCACGAACCAGACCGAGCCGAAGCTTGCGACCGCAAGGCCGAAGAAGATCCAGGCGACCGGAACGCCAGCGGCCTGCAAGCCGGCGACGAGCAGCGATCCCACCACCATGAAGGCCGCCTGCAGCACGTTGCCGGCGGCGATCACGCGGGCGCGTTCCGACGGCGCGGACCAGGCCTGGACCGCGGCGAAGGACGGCACCACGAACAGGCCGCCGCCGAACGCGAACAGGAAGAAGTCGGTCAGCATCCGGACGCCGGCGAACGAAGTCACGAATGCAGCGGCCGTCACGTCCGTTCCGTGCACCGTGCTGCCGATCGCCCATGCCAGATCGAGACCGACGATGCCCATCACGATGGCGCCGATCGGCACCAGCGCGAGATTCGGGCGCACGTGGCTGAGCTGCGCGGCAAACAGCGAGCCCGCGGCAATGCCGATCGCGAACACGGCGAGGCAGACCGTCACGACGCCTTCGGTGCCGCCGATGCCGCCCTTGACCAGCGCGGGCAGCAGCGACAGCACGATCGCGCCAACCATCCAGAACCAGGACACGATCACCATGCCGTCCCACAGGCGCGGTTCGGCGTAGAGCGTCTTCAGGAGGTGAACGGTGGAAGTCCAGGGATTGGTCGTGATCACGAGATCAGGCGCGGACGGCTGGGTCACGGGGATACGGGCCGCGAACGCCCAGGACAGGACCGACAACCCGACCACCGCCAGGCAGATCCATCCCATGTGCGACGCGCCTGCGACCAGCAGTCCGCCGGCGATCGTGCCGATCAGGATCGCCAGGAAGGTCGCGCCCTCGACAAGGGCGTTGCCGGTTGCGAGTTCGGAGAGCGATAGCTGATCGGGCAGGATCGCGTATTTCACCGGGCCGAACAGCGCGGCGATCACGCCGAACAGCGCCAGCGCCACGAACAGCAAGGGAATCGAATGCATGTAGAAGCCGGCGGCTGCAAAGCAGGCGGCAAATATTTCGGCGAATTTCAGCCGTCGCGCGACGGTCATCTTGACGAACTTGTCGGCCAACTCGCCACCGAGCGCCGAAAGCACGAAAAACGGGAAGATGAAGACTGCACCGGCCAGTGTCACCAGCGGCGCGCCCTCTTCGGCGGCCACGCCGTAGAGCAGCATGATGACGAGCGCATTCTTCAGCACATTGTCGTTCAGGGCCGAACAGAATTGAGAGCCGAACAGCGGGCCGAAGCGGCGAGAGGACAGCAATTCCTTGATCATGACTATGACTTACCTGTTGCTTCCGCCGGGTAATCCCGGATGTGGTCTTGGGATCGTGAGCTAACTAAAGTGAGCGTCGTCGGTCGCGCGAAGGCTCTCGCCGATGCGCGAGGTGGCTGGCGGGCACGCTTGCATTGAAAGGTTGTACGGAAAGTTATCCGGACATCGCTGCGGGAGGGTTTGGTGAACGATTTGCTGCGGCATAGTGATCCCATTCTTACGATTGGAGTCGCATTTGAAGGAAAGCGGCAGCGCCTCAGGTCAGATGGTGCAGGGAGCCGAACAGCTTCCACCGGCTGTGCGGGCGATTGGCTGCGCGCAGGCGCCGCGCCGACCGCTGGCGGGCGAGAACGCCGCCGACGTCGCAGGCATCAGCCATGCGCTCGATCGGCGCGGTGGCGATGTGGACGATAACCTTGCCAAATCCCTTCACGAGTTCGATGGCATCGTCGACGAAAGAGGTGGTCAGTTGGGAAACGACGGTCTGCATGTAAGTGGCTCCTGGTTGAAAATGAACATTGTTCAAAATATATAGGCCAAACGTGAGCAGTGCTCAAGAAGAATCTTCGCGAGACCGCAAAAAAACTTTGCGCCGCCGTCTCATGGTCGAGACCGCGCGTGCCATAATCGCCGCTAATGGATTGAGATCATTGAAGGTTCGGGATGTGGCCGAGGCCGCCGACTGCTCGATCGGGAGCGTCTATAACGAGTTCGGGGACTTCGACGGCCTGATCCTGACGGTCAATCGGGAGACGGTTCAGGCTCTGACGGCCCGGCTGGTGGCGGTCCCGGCCGAGGACCCGGTCCGCCAACTCCACGGACTGGCCGGGACCTACCTGGCGTTCGCGGCCGATCACGCCAATCTGTTGCGCTCGCTGTTCGAGCACCGGATGGAGGACGACCGTCCCTTCCCCGAGGACATCCTGGGGATGGTGATGCAGGCGTTCGCGCTGATGCATGAGCCGCTGGTCCGCCTGCTGCCCGACCGCGATCCGGACGAGGTGGCGTTGCTGGCGCGCATGATGTTTTCAGCCGTGCACGGCATTATTTCGCTCGGCCTCGAGGAGCGAATGGTCGCAGTACCGCCGGAAAAGCTGCGCCGGCAGTTGGCGCAGTTCGTGGATACCCATCTGGCGGGGTTGGGCATCTCTCTTGGTAAGACGTGAGATGACGTCAGAGGCACGCCGCTTCCCGGTCAGGAACCGCGCAGCAGTTCGCTGATCACGTTGAACTGGCCGTCGCGAAACTCGACCATGTAGCCGTCCTTGATCGGACGGTAGTCCTTCGGCGTGGTGTTGAGCTTGACGCCGGGCATCAGCAGCGGCAGCGACACGTCCTTGAGGTTCGCCGCCTGCGCCATGATGTTCTCGCGGCTCAGATTGTTCTTGCACTGCTCGAGCACGACGACCAGCGCCTGCGCCACCATGTAGCCGTAGCCGGCGGCGAAATTGGCGGGGTCGACATTCGGCACCCGCGCCTTCATGAACTCCCGATAGGCGACCATGTCGGGGTCGGTGGAATCGGCGGCGTATGGCTTCAACGAGCCAACCGACATGATGCCGCTGGCCGCCTCGAGGCCCGCCGGCACCATCACGGTTTCCTTGTTGGCGCAGCCCGAGGAGATGAACCGCATCGGTCGCCAGCCGGTTTCATAGGCCTTCCGGATCGCCTGCGCGCAGGCGCGCGGCGTCACGCTGTAGATCAGGAAGACGTCGGCCTTGGTGTTGGCGAGCGTCAGGATCTGCGAATCGACCGTGGGATCGGCGACCTCGAAACTCGTCGCCAGCGCGATCAGCTTGTCGGCGTCGGCGCCGAGCGCTTCCTTGACGCCGCGCAGATAATCCTTCCCGGCATCGTCGTTCTGATAAAGGATCGCAAACCGCGCATTGGGATTTTTGGCGCGGGCGAAGCGGACTTCGATGCCGGCTTCCTCGACATAATTGGGCGCCCAGGGCAGCGCCATCAGCCAGGGCTGGTTGACCGGATCGTTCCATTTCGAAGCCGAGCTGATCAGGAACAGGTGCGGCACCTTGGCGCCGTTGAGATATTTCGCGGTCGCCGAACTCGGCGCGGTGCCCATCGTTCCGAACATGAAGGCGACGCCGTCATTCTCGACCAGCCGGCGCGTCGCCTCCACCGTCTTCGGCGGCGAGAAGCCGTCGTCGAGCGAGACCATATTGAGCTTGCGCCCGTTGACGCCGCCCTTCTCGTTGACCAGGTCGAAATAGGCCGCAAACGCCTTGCCAGTGACGCTGAGCGCCGATGCCGGCCCGCTATACGGCATGATATTGCCGAACTTGATCTCGGTATCGGAGATGCCGGGTTGCTGGGCGGAGGCCGTCGTCGCCGCGGCAAGCGACAGCAGTGCTGTCAGGAAGAACGCCGGGACTGCATTGAGCGATCGGATCATGCCTCATCCTCCCCGGCCAGCGGCCCGTGAGCTCTTGTTGGCTTTGAATCAAGGCTAGGGCATGCTCGCGCAAACGGTCTTGTGTTCAGTTGCTGGCCAGCCGCTCAACGCAAGTTTGCGCCGGGCAAATCGGGCCATCGTGATTCCCTGTGGGAGGAAAGCATGCTGGAGCGCACAAAAGTGCAGAGCCCGTTCTATACGGCCGAACACGAGGCCTTCCGCGACGTGATGCGCCGCTTCGTGACGCGGGAGATCGAGCCTTACGCCCATGAGTGGGACGAGGCCGGCGAGTTTCCGCGCGAGCTTTATCGCAGGGCATCCGCGGTCGGCCTGCTCGGACTCGGCTTTCCCGAGGAATTCGGCGGCGTGCCGGCCGACCAGTTCATGAAGATCGTGGCGTCGCAGGAGCTGGCGCGCGCCGGTGCCGGCGGGGTCAGCTCGAGCCTGATGAGCCACACCATCGGCTCGCCGCCGATCGCGCGCGCCGCAAGGCCCGAAGTCCGGGCGCGGGTGCTGCCGCAGGTGCTGGCGGGCGAGAAGATTTCAGCGCTCGCGATCACCGAGCCGAGTGGCGGCTCCGACGTCGCCAATCTCCGCACCAAGGCGAGGCGGGACGGCGACCATTATGTCGTCAGCGGCGAGAAGACTTTTATCACGTCAGGCATGCGGGCGGACTATCTGACGGTAGCGGTGCGTACCGGCGGCGAGGGACCAAGCGGCGTCAGCCTGCTGCTGATCGAGGGCGATACGCCGGGCCTGTCGCGCACCAAGCTGAAGAAGATGGGTTGGTGGGCCTCGGATACCGCGACGCTGCATTTCGATGAATGCCAGGTGCCTGCCGAAAACCTGATCGGCGAGGAAGGCCAGGGCTTCAAGCTTATCATGCACAATTTCAACAGCGAGCGCATGGGCATGGCGGCGAGCTGCACCGCCTACGCCCGGGTCTGCGTCGAGGAGGCTATCGCCTATGCCAGGGAGCGCAAGACGTTCGGCAAGCCGATCGCGCAGCATCAGGTGATCCGTCACAAGCTGGTCGACATGGCGCAGAAGGTCGCGGCATCGCAGGCGATGCTGGAAATGCTGGCGTGGCGGCTCGGGCAGGACGAGAGCCCGGTTGCCGAGATCTGCATGATGAAGAACCAGGCGACCCAGACCATGGCGTTCTGCGCATCCGAGGCGGTGCAGATCTTCGGCGGCGCCGGCTTCATGCGCGGCGTCAAGGTCGAGCGCATCTACCGCGAGGTCAAGGTCAACGCCATCGGCGGCGGGACGGAGGAGATCATGAAGGATCTCGCGTCAAGGCAGATGGGGCTGTAGCCGTCATTCCGGGGCGCGTCGAAGACGCGAACCCGGAATCCAGAAGTCGCATTAACGGATCGAGATTCCGGGTTCGATGCTGCGCATTGCCCCGGAATGACGAAGGAAAGTTGAACCGATGCTTTTCACCGCCGACCACGGCGAACCCCGCCGAATCCTGCAAAAGTTCATCGCCGCCGAGATCAATCCCTTCGTCGACGAATGGGAGAACAACGACATCTTCCCGGCGCACGAGCTGTTCAAGAAGCTCGGCGATCTCGGCTTCCTCGGGCTCAACAAGCCGGTGGAGTTCGGCGGGCAGGGGCTCGATTATTCCTATGCGCTGATGATGGCCGAGGAACTCGGCGCGATCAAATGCGGCGGCGTGCCGATGGCGATCGGGGTGCAGACCGACATGGCGACGCCGGCGCTGGCGCGGTTCGGTTCGGATGAGGTGCGCCGCGAGTTTCTTGCTCCCGCGGTCGCGGGCGATGCGGTGGCCTGTGTCGGCGTCTCCGAGCCGGGCGCGGGGTCGGACGTCGCGTCGATCAAGACCCAGGCGCGCTCCGATGGCGACGACTACGTCATCAACGGCGGCAAGATGTGGATCACTAATGGCGTGCAGGCCGACTGGATCTGCCTGCTCGCCAATACCAGCGACGATCAGGCCCACCGCAACAAGTCGTTGATCTGCGTGCCGATGAAGAGCAAGGGCGTGCAGGTGGCGCGCAAGCTCGACAAGATGGGCATGCGCTCGTCCGACACCGCGCAAATCTTCTTCGACAATGTCCGGGTGCCCAAGCGCAACCGCATCGGCGAGGAAGGCAAGGGCTTTACCTACCAGATGATCCAGTTCCAGGAAGAGCGGCTGTGGGGCGCAGCGGCCTGCCTCAAGGCGCACGAATTCATCATCGCCGAGACCATCGAATATACCCGCAACCGCAAGGCGTTCGGAAAGTCGATCCTCGATAACCAGACGGTTCATTTCAAGCTGGCGGAAATGCAGACCGAAGTAGAGTTGCTGCGCGCGCTGATCTATCGCGCCGCCGAGCAACTGGTCGCGGGCGAGGACGTGACGCGGCTTGCCACCATGGCCAAGCTCAAGGCTGGGCGTCTGGGGCGCGAGCTTACCGATGCCTGTCTGCAGTTCTGGGGCGGCATGGGCTTCATGAACGAGACGCCGGTCAGCCGCGCCTATCGCGACAGCCGCCTGACCTCGATCGGCGGCGGCGCCGACGAGGTGATGCTGACCGTCTTGTGCAAGATGATGGGCACGCTGCCGAAAATCCAATAAGAGATATCGGGAACAGGGATAAAGAGAACGGCTGATGATCACGCTCTATCACTGCGACGGCGCGCGCTCGTTCCGTCCGCTCTGGATGCTGGAAGAGATGGGCTTGCCATACGAGCTCAAGATGCTGCCGTTTCCACCGCGGGCGCTCGCGAAGGAATATCTCGCGATCAATCCGTTGGGAACGATTCCGTTCATGATCGATGGCGATGCCAAAATGACGGAGTCATCAGGCATTTGTTACTACCTCGGCACCAAATACGGGCCGTCGCCGCTGGTGGTCGGGCTGGACGATCCGGCCTATGCCGCGTTCCTGAACTGGATGTATTTCAGCGACGCGACGCTGACTTTCCCGCAGACACTGGTGCTGCGATACAGCCAGCTCGAACCGGAAGAACGGCGGAACCCGCAAGTCGCCGGCGACTACGCAAAATGGTTCCTCGGCCGGCTGCGCGCGGTCGAGGCCGCGACCGCGAATTCGGAATTCCTCTGCGCCGGGCGGTTCACCGCGGCCGATATCGTCAATGGCTACGCGCTGCGGCTGGCCGGCAATATCGGCCTCGCCAAGGATTTCGGTCCCAATGTCGCGGCCTACTGGGCCCGGCTGCAGGAGCGCGACGGCTACAAGCGGGCGGTGGCGGCGGAACGCAAGGCCGGCGTCGAACAGAACGTGGTACCGCGTATACGAGCTTGATCGTGTGCCATTCCGGGCCGGGTGCTTATGCACCATGCCGGGATGACCAACTCCGCCGTAGTCAGTCCGCAATTTTCCGCTATGGTTGCCCCGTCGCAGCGGCCAGAGAGCCGCGCGAGGAGGAGCACCCATGGACGATATCGGCCGCAAGTCGGGCCATCTGATGCTGATTACCCCGGAACGCGTGTTCTATGCCGGCCTGCTCGGCAGGCCGCGGCAACGCTGCTCGGGCGGCTTCAACATCTATGTCGCGCTCGAAGGCGGCCTTTGGTTCACGGCATCGGATGGCCGGCAGACCCATGGCGAAATGATCGCCGTGCTGCCGAACGTCAGGCACACCATCGCCAGCGATTATCGTTCGGTGCTCAGCATCGTGATCGAGCCGGAGAGCATCCGCCCCGGCGCCCTCGAAGAGTTCGCAGCGCGCCTCGGCGGACCCGAGGGCGCGGTCTTTGCCAACCGCATTCGCGCCGCCTATCTCGAATTGCGCGAGCGGCATGCCGACAATGATTTTTCCAGCGCCGAATTCGATTCGCTATGCCTCGGCGAGGTGCTGCCGCGGCGCGAACTCGACCCTCGCGTGGCGCGTGCGATCGTGCAGATCGGAAAATTCTCCGGCGAGCCGGTGACGGCCGCGAGTTGCGCCGCCGAGGCCGGTCTGTCGCCGTCGCGCTTCCTGCATCTGTTCAAGGAAGAGACCGGAATCTCGTTCCGCTCGTTCCGCGCCTGGAAGCGCGCGCGGCATCTGCTGCACTTCGCCAACCAGGACATCAACCTTGCGCATCTGGCGCAGGACATCGGCTATCCCGACTCCACGCATTTCAGCCACTCGATCCGCCGCTTCTATGGCCTGAAGCCGCGCGCGATCTTTTCCGGCTCGCGCGATCTGGCGATCTACAGCCACCGCCGTGTCGCCGCCGCCAATAGCGGGTTGACGCAAGAAGCCGGCTGATGCGGGACGCATGATCGCGCTCGATATTCGCGCGATCTCTCGCGTCCCGTTTCCGAAGGTTGATCCATGGGCGACAAGGCCGTCATTACCTGCGCGCTGAACGGCGTGTTGACCGATCCGAAACAGCACAATGTGCCCGTGACGCCGGAGCAGATGGCGCGCGAGGCCAGGGCCGCGTTCAACGCCGGCGCCAGCATCATGCATGTCCATCTGCGCCAGCAGGAGCCGAACAAGGGCCATCTGCCGTCCTGGGACGTCAGCGTCTCCAGGGAAATTCAGCAGGCGATCCGCGAAGCCTGTCCCGGCGTCATCATCAACCACACCACCGGCACCTCGGGTCCGAAATACCAGGGCGCGCTCGATTGCGTGCGCGAGACCAGGCCCGAGATCGCGGCCTGCAACGCCGGTTCGCTGAACTATCTCAAGGTCAAGGCCGACAACACCTGGGCCTGGCCGCCGATGATGTTCGATAACGCGGTCGAGAAGGTGCAGGACTATCTCGATGTGATGAAGGAAGCGGGCACGATCCCCGAGTTCGAATGCTTCGACGTCGGCATCGTGCGCTGCGTCGGCATGTACAATCAGACCGGCATGTATTCCGGGCCGCTCGAATATAATTTCGTGATGGGCGTCGCCTCCGGCATGCCTGCCGATCCCGACCTGCTGCCGATCCTGCTCAAGCTGAAGCTGCCGAAGGCGCATTGGCAGGTCACCGCGATCGGCCGCGCCGAAATCTGGCCGCTGCACCAGCGCTGTGCCGATCTCGGGGGACATTTGCGTACCGGTCTGGAAGACACGTTCTATCTCGCCAACGGCGCCAAGGTGACCTCGAACGGGCAATTGATCGAGGAAATCGCCGGCTGCGCGCGACGCGCGGGCCGCGAGATCGCCAGCCCGGCGGAAGCGCGGCAGATTTTCGGAACCACGCATTAGCTCCGTCATTGCGAGCGAAGCGAAGCAATCCATCGCGCCACGAGGAGGCATGGATTGCTCCGTCGCAAGAGCTCCTCGCAATGACGCTGCGGCAGGCACGCTCGGCTACGTTCAACACGTCCAGGGACGGACAAAATGACCAATCTTGCAGCAACCGGCGGCGTACCCGGTCCCGGCCGCATCGGGCGGGTGGCGATCGGCGATCTCCTGAAGCGGGCGGCGGTGCGGTTTCCCGATCGCATCGCGCTCACCGACGGCACGCGCCGCGTGACCTTTACGGAACTCGAGCACGACGCCAACCGCTTCGCCAATTATCTGGTAAAGCGCGGGCTGAAGCCGGGCGAGAAGA
The DNA here is from genome assembly GCF_036735945.1 of Bradyrhizobium sp. GTDB lineage: Bacteria > Pseudomonadota > Alphaproteobacteria > Rhizobiales > Xanthobacteraceae > Bradyrhizobium. The sequence goes on from NZ_DAINNI010000021.1 coordinate 64,152, forward strand.
TATCGACGATCTGCAACAACTCCGTCGAGTTCGTCAAAGCACTGTTCGGCATCCACCGCGCCGGCCTGGTCTGGGTGCCGGTCAACACCATGCTCGGCCCTGGGGACATGGATTATATCCTCGATCACGCGGAGGTGCGTTTCGCGCTGATCGACGACGTCTTGCACGCGCAGGCCGACCGCCGCGCCGCACTGGAGCAGCGCGGGATGCAGATGATCGCGATCGATCTCGCCGGCAAGGTCGCCGCGACGGGGCTGGAGAACTTCAACGATCTCATCAAGGGCCAGTCCGAGATCGAGCCGGAGATCGAGATCGACGACCGCGATCTCGCGATGATCATCTACACGTCGGGCACGACGTCGCGACCTAAGGGAGCGATGCATTGTCATCTCGCGGTCGTCATGGCCGTGATGAGCAATGCCATCGAAATGAAGCTCGGCCGCGAAGACGGCATCACCGGGCAGTTTCCGCTGTTTCACTGCGCCGGCCACGTGCTGCTGCTGAGCTATCTCTCGGTCGGCGGCCGGATGGCGTTGATGCGCGGCTTCGATCCCGTGGTCTGCATGGAGGCGATCGTGCGCGACAAGCTGACCGTGTTCGTCGGCCTGTCGCTGATGTACCAGGCGATCCTCGATCACCCCCGCCGCAGGGAGTTCGATCTTTCCGGCTTACGCACCTGCATCTACACCATGGCCCCGATGGGCCGCCCGCTGCTGGAGCGGGCCATGGCCGACATGTGCCCGAATTTCGTGCTGAGTTCGGGCCAGACCGAAATGTATCCGGCCACCACGATGTCGCAGCCGGATCGCCAGCTCGAACGCTTCGGCAATTACTGGGGCGAGTCGCTGATCGTCAACGAGACCGCGATCATGGACGACAACGGCAATCTGCTGCCGCGCGGACAGGTCGGCGAACTCGTGCATCGCGGACCCAACGTCATGATGGGCTACTACAAGGACCCGAAGGCGACCGAAGAGGCGCGCAAGTTCGGCTGGCACCACACCGGCGATCTCGCGCTGATCGACGAGTACGGCGAGGTGCTGTTCCTCGACCGCAAGAAGGATATGATCAAGTCGGGCGGCGAGAACGTCGCCTCCGTGAAGATCGAGGAGGCGCTGCTCGCGCATCCCGCCGTGCAGAACGCCGCCGTGGTCGGCCTGCCGCATCCGCAATGGGGCGAGGCGGTGTCGGCTTTCGTCAAGCTGAAGCCGGGCGCGCAGGCCGATGAAGCCTCAATTGCCGAGCATTGCCGCAAGCATCTCGGCGGCTTCCAGGTGCCGAAGCTCATTCGTATTCTAGACGAGATGCCGATGACGGCGACCGGCAAGCTGCGCAAGGTCGAGCTACGGCAGGCCTTCAGCGAACATTTTGCCGGGAAAGGGACGTGATAGTGCCCGACTCTAACGTCGTCATTCCGGGATGGTCCGAAGGACCAGACCCCAGGTGTGCTTTGCACACCGGGGAATCTCGAGATCCCGGGTTCGACGCTGCGCGCCGCCCCGGAACGACCTGCAGGAAACAAGAATGGCCGTAATCGATTCGACGATCGCAACCGGCGGCGCCGCCTTCAAGGCCAATCGCGAAGGCATGCTGGCGCTGATTGCGCGGATGCGCGCGCTGGAAGATCGCACCCGCGCGGCATCGGCCGCGGCCAAGGACCGTTTCCACAAGCGCGGGCAGCTGTTGCCGCGCGAGCGTGTGGCGCTGGTGCTCGATCCCGGATCGCCCTTCATCGAACTGTCGACGCTCGCCGGCTACATGTTCGATGTGCCTGACGCCGGGAAGAGCGTGCCCGGCGGCGGTCTGATCGCCGGCATCGGCTTCGTTTCCGGCATTCGCTGCATGGTGAGCGCCAATGACGCCGGCATCGATGCCGGCGCACTGCAGCCCTTCGGCCTCGACAAGACGTTGCGGGTGCAGGAACTGGCGCTGGAGAACAAGCTGCCTTACGTGCAACTGGTCGAGAGCGCCGGCGCCAATCTGCTGCGCTACCGCGTCGAGGATTTCATCCGCGGCGGCAACATCTTTCGTAACCTGGCCCGGCTGTCGGCTGCTGGCCTTCCCGTCGTCACCGTGACGCATGGATCGTCGACCGCTGGCGGCGCCTACCAGACCGGACTGTCCGACTACATCGTGATGGTCCGCGGCCGCACCCGCGCGTTCCTTGCCGGTCCGCCCCTGTTGAAAGCGGCGACGGGAGAGATCGCGACCGAGGAGGAACTCGGCGGCGCCGAGATGCATACCTCCATTTCAGGGCTCGGCGATTATCTCGCGGAAGACGACCGCGACGCGCTGCGGATCGCACGCGACATCATGGCCAATCTGGAATGGGACCGCGCGAAGCCTGTAGAAGCATCCTTCAAGCCGCCGCGGCATGACGCCGAGGAATTGCTCGGCATCATGCCGATGGACCACAAGCGTCCGGTCGACATGCGGCAGGCCATCGCGCGCTTCGTCGACGATTCCGATTTCACCGAATTCGGCGCTAGTTACGGTCCGGCGACCGTCTGCGGCCACGCCCGCATCGAGGGGCAGGCGCTCGGGATCGTCACTAACAACGGCCCGCTCGACGTGCCCGGTGCCAACAAGGCGACGCATTTCATCCAGGCCTGCTGCCAGTCGCGCACACCGATCCTCTATATGAACAACACCACCGGCTACATGGTCGGTAAGGCTTACGAAGAGGCCGGCATGATCAAGCACGGCTCCAAGATGATCCAGGCGGTGACGTCGGCGACCGTGCCGCAGATCACGATCTACTGCGGTGCCTCGTTCGGCGCCGGCAATTACGGCATGTGCGGGCGCGGCTTCCATCCGCGCTTCTGTTTCTCCTGGCCCAATGCCAAGACCGCTGTGATGGGCGGCGAGCAGGCGGCGGAAACCATGGCGATCGTGACCGAGGCCGCGGCTGCCAGGCGGGGCAAACCGATCGAGCAGGAAAAGCTCGACGCCATGAAGGCGCAGATCACCGCCGTGTTCGACAGCCAGATGGACGTGTTCTCGACCAGCGCGCGCGTGCTCGACGACGGCGTGATCGACCCGCGCGATACCCGCAGCGTGCTGGCGGAGGTGCTGGCGATCTGCCGCGAGGCCGAGGCCCGCAACCCCCAGCGCATGCAATTCTCGGTCGCCCGGCCATGAGCGAAGCCATGAGGCGGACGCCGTTCTTCAAGGTACTGGTCGCCAACCGCGGCGAGATCGCGCTGCGCATCATGCGGACCGCGCGCCGGCTCGGCCACGGTGTGGTCGCGGTTTATTCGGATGCCGACCGCGATGCGCTGCATGTGCGCGAGGCGGACCAGGCGGTGCGGATCGGCGAGGCGCTGCCGGCGCAGTCTTATCTGCGGATCGATGCGATCATCGCGGCGGCCAGGGCCAGCGGCGCCGGCGCGGTGCATCCGGGCTACGGCTTCCTCGCCGAGAACGAGGATTTTGCGCAGGCCTGCCGCGACGCCGGGCTGGTGTTCATCGGGCCGTCGCCCGAAGCCATCCGCGCGATGGGCAACAAGGCCGGCGCCAAGGACATCATGCAAAAGGCCGGCGTGCCTGTGGTGCCCGGCTATCAGGGCGCCGACCAGGGCGACGCCGTGATGCTGGCGGAAGCAAAAAAGATCGGATTCCCCGTCATGATCAAGGCGGTCGCCGGCGGCGGCGGGCGCGGTATGCGGCTGGTCGCGGATGCCGCGGCATTTCCCGATGCGCTGCGGAGCGCGCGGTCGGAGGCACAGGGCGCATTCGGCGACGGCGGCGTGATCCTGGAGCGCGCGATCGTCAATCCTCGCCATATCGAGATCCAGCTGTTCGGCGACCGCTACGGCAACGCGGTTCATCTCGGCGAGCGCGACTGCTCGGTGCAGCGCCGGCACCAGAAGCTGATCGAGGAAGCGCCGTCGCCGAAGGTGACGGCGGAATTGCGCGCGCGCATGGGCGAGGTCGCCGTCGCCGCGGTCAAATCGATCGGCTATGAGGGCGCGGGCACGCTCGAATTCCTGCTCGACGAGAGCGGCGAATTCTATTTCATGGAAATGAACACGCGCCTGCAGGTCGAGCATCCCGTCACCGAAGCCATCACTGGCCTCGATCTGGTCGAACTGCAACTGCGTATCGCCGCGGGCGAGCCGCTCGGGCTGAGGCAGGAAGACATCAAATTCTCTGGCCATGCCATCGAGGTGCGGCTGTGCTCGGAAGACGCCGGTCACGACTTCATGCCGCAGTCGGGACGGATGGCGCTATGGCAGATGCCAGAAGGCGCGCGCGTCGAGCACGCGCTGCAATCGGGATCGGAGATTCCGCCGTTCTATGATTCCATGATCGCCAAGGTCATTGCTTACGGTGTCGACCGCAACGAGGCGCGGGGCCGGCTGATCTGCGCTCTGGAGCAGACCGCCGCCTTCGGCGTCACCACCAACCAGGGATTTCTGATCTCCTGCCTGCGCCATCCCGGATTTGCGCGAGGTGAGGCGACCACCTCGTTCATCGGCAAGCATCGCGATGAGTTGCTGGCTGCCCGGAACGACGACAAGGCGGAAGCGGCGCTGGCGGCATTGTTGCTCTACGTCACGAATCCGCATGCGGCGCCCTGGCGCAGCGGACGAAGCCTGGCCGCGACGTTTCCGCTGACCATGCGGATCGATCTTGGGCACGGGGTGAAAGAGATCGATATCGTTCGTGAGCGTGATGGCGGCTATCTGGCCGCCGTCGATGGCAGCGAGTTTCGTTTCGGGATCGATGAACTCGGCCGCGACACCATCCGGTTCCGTACCGACGGCCTGATGGCTTCGGCAAAATTCCTGCGCGATGCCGACCGGCTGTATCTCCTGCATCGCGGCGTCACGATCGCCACGCGCGATCTGACGCTTGCAGCCCCGGTCTCGGCTGCGGCCGGCGGCGGCGACGGCAAGGTGCGGGCGGCGATGAACGGCCGCGTGGTCGCACTGCTGGTCAAGCCGGGCGAGCAGGTTGCCGCCGGCCAGCCGGTGATGACGCTGGAGGCGATGAAGATGGAGCATGTGCACATGGCGGGTGTTGCCGGCACGGTGTCGGCCATCGATGTCGCCGAGGGCGAGCAAGTGACGACGGGCAGGATCGTCGTGGAGATCGCGGTGGCCTGATTCCGTCGTCCCGGCCAAGCGGAGCGCGAGCCGGGACCCATAACCACAGGCCCGTGTTGTGCGAAGGCTGGGGCCCGACCTGTCGTAACGTCATCCATCGGTGGCTATGGGTCCCTGCGTTCGCAGGGACGACGATGGAGATTACTCCGCCCGCCCCGTCCCCTCGTTCAGCCAGCACGCCACCTGATGCGCGTCGCCGGCCGCCACCAGCGCCGGCCGATCCACCTTGCAGCGGTCGAAGGCGTAGCGGCAGCGGGTGTGGAAGGCGCATCCCGGGGGCGGATTGATCGGGCTCGGGACGTCGCCGTCGATCATCGGCGCCAACTTCTTGGCCTTGGGATCGGCGATCGGGACCGATGCCAGCAGCGCCTGCGTATAGGGATGGCGCGGGTTGGCGAACAGTTCGGTCTTGTCGGCGATCTCGACAATGCGGCCGAGATACATCACGGCGACGCGGTGGCTGATATGAGCGACCACCGCAAGATCGTGGGCGATGAACAGGTACGAGAAATCGTTCTTGCGCTGCAGGTCGATCAGGAGGTTGATCACCTGCGCCTGGATCGAGACGTCGAGCGCCGACACCGGTTCGTCGCAAACGATCAGGCTAGGTCCAAGTGACAAGGCGCGTGCGATGCAGATGCGCTGCCGCTGGCCGCCCGAGAACTGGTGCGGATAGTTCTTCATCTGGTCGGGCCGCAAACCGACCTGCGCGAACAGTTCGGATACGCGATCCTGCTGGGCGGCCCCGGTCGCGATCCCGTGCACGGCGAGCGGCTCGCCGACGATCTCGCCCGCAGTCATGCGCGGATTGAGCGAAGCGAACGGATCCTGGAACACGATCTGCATCGAACGGCGGTGCGGCCGCATCTCCGACTTGCTCAGGCCGACGATGTCGGTGCCGTTGAGCTTGATGGCGCCGCTCGACGGCTCGACCAGCCGCAGCACGCTGCGCGCGACCGTCGATTTGCCGCAGCCGGATTCGCCGACGAGACCGAGCGTCTCGCCTCTGGCGACCGAAAAGCTGACGCCGTCGACGGCATGCACCGTGCCGACCTGCCGGCGCAGGATGCCGCCGCGCACGGCGTAGTGCTTCTTGAGATCGGTGACCTCGAGGAGGGGACGAGGCTCGGTCATGGCGCGCCCACGAGTTCCGTGGCCCGCCAGCAGGCCGCGAGGTGTTCGCCGTCGACCGCCTGCAGCGGCGGGTATTCTGCCCGGCAGCGATCGATGGCGAGGCTGCAGCGCGGCGCAAACGCGCAGCCCGGCGGCAGGTTGGTCAGCGACGGCACCATGCCGGGAATTTCGTTGAGTCGCGCATCGGTCTTCGCGCCGAACGAAATCACCGCCGGCATCGAGGCCATCAGGCCGCGCGTATAGGGATGCTTCGGATTCTCGAACAGATCCTCCACCGTCGCTTCCTCGACCTTCTTGCCGGCATACATCACGATCACGCGCTGGGCGGTCTGCGCGACGACGCCGAGATCATGGGTGATCAGGATCAGTCCGGTGCCGAGCGTCTTCTGCAGGTCGACGATCAGCGCCAGGATCTGCGCCTGGATGGTGACGTCGAGCGCGGTGGTCGGCTCGTCCGCGATCAGCAGCGCCGGCCGGCATGCCAGCGCCATCGCGATCATCGCGCGCTGCCGCATGCCGCCGGAAAGCTGGTGAGGATATTCCTGCGCGCGGCGCTGCGGCTCGGGGATTCTGACCAGCCGCAGCATTTCGACCGCCTTGGCCCAGGCTTCCTTCGCGGTCATCTCCTGGTGCAGACGAAGCACTTCGGTGATCTGGTCACCGATCCGCATCACCGGGTTGAGCGAGGTCATCGGCTCCTGAAAGATCATCGAGATGCGGTTGCCGCGGATCTTGCGCATCTCGGCTTCATCGAGGCCGAGCAGATCGGTGCCCTCCAGCGTCACCGAGCCGCCGACGATGCGGCCCGGCGGGTCCGGTACCAGCCGCATCACCGAGAGTGCGGTCACGCTCTTGCCGCAGCCGGATTCGCCGACGATCGCCAGCGTCTCGCCGCGGCGAACGCTGAACGAAACGTCGTCGACCGCGCGGAACAGTCCCGAATTGGTGAAGAACACCGTTTGCAGGTTCTTCACGTCAAGAACCGTGTCGTCCTTCTTGATCCCGGTCATCAGCCGCGCTGCCTCGGATCGAGGATGTCGCGCAGCGCATCGCCGAACAGATTGGTGCCGAACACCGCGAGGCTGATCGCGACGCCGGGGAAGATCACCAGCCACGGCGCGGTGCGGACGTATTCGGCCGCGGATTCCGACAGCATGCGTCCCCACGACGGATAGGGCTCGGGAATGCCGAGGCCGAGGAACGACAGTGACGCCTCGGTGAGGATGGTGGAGCCGAGTTGCGCGGTCGCCAGCACGATCAGCGGCGCCAGCGTGTTGGGGAGCACGTGGCGCAGCGCGATGCGGGTCTCGCTCATGCCGATCGACTTGGCGGCCTCGACGAACGGCAGTTCGCGCAGCGCCAGCGTATTGGCGCGGATTACGCGGGCGACCGTCGGGATCAGCGGGATCGCGATGGCGATGATCACGTTCGGCAGCGAGGGCCCGAGCGCCGCTGTCATCACCAGCGCCAGCACCAATAGCGGCAGCGCCTGCAGGATGTCGGTGATGCGCTGGAACAGCAGGTCGACCCAGCCGGACAGATAGCCCGACGCGAGGCCGACGATGACGCCGAGCGTCGATCCCAGCATGGTGGCGCCGATGCCGACCGCGAGCGAGATCCGCGCGCCGTGGATGATCCGGCTCCAGACGTCGCGGCCGAACGAATCGGTGCCCATCCAGTGCGCCAGGCTGGGCGATGCCAGCCGCTGTGCGGAATCGACGCTGAGCGGGTCGTAGCGGCAGATCAGGTCGGCCGAGATCGCCATCCAGACGAACAGCACCATGATGACGAGTCCGAACGTGCCGAGCAGATAGCGGTGCGCCAGGAACAGCAGGCGGCGCCAGCCATGCGTCGAATGCGCGCCGGCGCGCCGCAACTCGCTGTCGAAGTTGATCGTGGTCAACGGCTAGTCCCCATATCGGATGCGCGGGTCGATCGCGGCGTAAAGCATGTCCACGGTGAAATTGGCGAACACCACGACCACGGCGATCAGCATCACGAGGTTCTGGACGATCGGATAGTCGCGCCAGCGCAGCGCTTCGACCAGGAAGCGGGCGACGCCCGGAATATTGAATACGGTTTCGGTGACGATCAGGCCGCCGATCAGGAACGCTGCCTCGATGCCGATCACGGTGATGACAGGGAGGATGGCGTTCTTCAGCGCGTGGCGGTAGTTCACCGATGTTTCCGAGGCGCCCTTGGCGCGCGCGGTGCGGATGAAGTCCTGCCGCAGGATTTCCAGCATCGAGGAGCGCGTGATGCGCATGGTCAGCGCGGCGCTGCGGAAGCCGACCGCCATTGCGGGCACGGCATAGATCGCAAAAGCCTCGGTCCAGGTCTTCGGGTTCGGGTTGTAGATCGGCATGGTGCCGAACAGCGAGACCGAGGCCATCAGGATCAGCAGGCCAAGCCAGAACGACGGCAGCGACAGGCCGCTCAGGCTGACGACGCGCAGGGCGTAGTCGAGCCGCGAGCCCTGGTGGACCGCGCTCAGGACGCCCAGCGGAATGCCGATAGAAGCGGAGAACAGCAGCGCCAGCGCCGCGAGCCGCGCCGTGATCGGGATGCGCGGCAGGATCTCCTGCAGCGCCGGTTTTTCCGAGACATAGGAATAGCCGAGATCGCCGTGCAGCAGCCCGCCGATCCAGCTCAGATATTGCTGCCAGATCGGCAGGTTGAGGCCGAGCTCCTCTTCGAGGTTGGCCTTGTCGGTGGGATCGACGAAGCCGGCGGCGTCGAACAGGATGTCGACGATGTTGCCGGGGACGACGCGCAGCAGCACGAAGATGATGATCGAGATCCCGATCAGGGTCACGAGCATCAAGGCGAGGCGGCGCACGATATAGGCAAACAACCTGCTACTCTCCCCGACCCGTCGGCTAGAGCCCCTTCGGTTCTGATGAATCAGAACCGGGCTCTCGCTTTTTTGTTTTGACGCGCTTTCTTCACGCGAAAACGCTATCGCGGCCGTACGCTACTTGTCCATCCAGACGTCCTCGTAACGATAGCCGTTATAGGAGCTGTTGACCATGACGGTAACGCCTTTGACGTAAGGGTGCCAGCACGTTCCGCCCCGGCCGTGGAAGATGATCGGCCGCGCCACGTCCTCCTGCAGCTTCTTGTCGATCTCCCAGACCAGCTTCTTGCGCTTCTCCTTGTCGGTCTCGGCCGATTGCTGGTCGAACAGCTTTTCGATCTCCTTGTTGCAATAGTTGGTGTAGTTGCGCTCCGATCCGCAGGAATAGTTCTCGTAGAAGGACTGGTCGGGATCGTCGACGGCGTTGCCGGT
>NZ_DAINNI010000022.1:0-73417 GCF_036735945.1 Bradyrhizobium sp.
TCTTCGCCCGCATCGAACAGTGGACGATGACCAAGACCAAGTTCGAGGCGATGGAGATCCTCAACAAGGACGACATCCCCTGCGGGCCGATCCTGTCGATGAAGGAAATCGCGGAAGACCAGTCGCTGCGCGCCACCGGCACCGTGGTCGAGGTCGATCACCCGACCCGCGGCAAATACGTCTCGGTCGGCAACCCGATCAAGCTGTCGGATAGCCCGAGCGATGTAACCCGCTCGCCCCTGCTCGGCGAGCACACCGACGAGATCCTGCGCCAGGTACTGGGCTTCACTGACCACCAGGTCGCCGACATCCACGATTCCGGCGCCCTCGATCCGCCGCGCAAGCAGGCGGCCGAATAAGCCCCGCTGTACCCAGAATGCAAAGGCCGCCGGGTTCCGGCGGCCTTTTTGTTAGGGCGAGAGGAAGTCAGGTTCAATCGGTTCGACGGCCGCCCCGCGGCACCTCTCCCGCTCGCGGTGAGGCTGCATCGAAGATGCGGCCCCCTGACTTTCCCCATTGATCATATCCCTTTGCAGGACTGGCGGCTTTACGTCGCAGAGGCGGACATGAGGCTTTGCTGCATTGGGCGCGCCTCTGGAACGGTCGTCTGATCCATCCTACACTGGTCGTCAGGTGGAGCGGCCATGGAGCAAGAGCGACCACGGCGAGGACGAAGACTGGCGGCCATAGTGGCCGCCGACGTAGCCGGCTATTCCCGGCTCATGCACGATGACGAAGAAGGCACGCATGCACGCCTTACCGCCCTGCTGGCGAATGTCGTTGAGCCAGCGATTGCCGAACATGGCGGCCGCGTCGTCAAGTATACCGGCGACGGCTTTTTGGCCGAGTTTCCCAGCGCGGTCGAAGCGGTTCGCGCAGCCCGGCATTTTCAGGAGAATATTCGGGAGCGCACGTCCGGAGAGACGGAAGACCAACGCCTCGTCTTCCGTGTCGGCATTAACATTGGCGATGTGATCGTCGAGGCGCACGATATCTTCGGCGATGGCGTCAACATCGCCGCTCGGCTCGAGGGCATCGCGGAGCCGGGTGGCATCTGCATCTCGTCCTCGGCGTACGATCAGGTCCGGGGCAAGGTTGCGGCTGATTTCATCGATATGGGCGACCAAAACCTCAAGAACATCAGCTGTCCTATCCGGACCTACGCGATTGGCCCGAAAGCAAATGTTCGCCGAGTTGCCCCGGCGCCTTCTCTTCCCCGACTGTCGATCGTCGTTTTACCGTTCGCAAACATCGGCGGCGATCCCGAGCAAGAGTACTTCGTGGACGGCATGGCCGAAAGCCTGACCACGGACCTTTCGCGGATCAATGGCGCGTTCGTGATTGCGCGCAACACCGCATTTACGTTCAAAGGCAAAGTCGTGGACGTAAAGAGACTGGGACGCGAACTGAATGTCCGCTATGTGCTGGAGGGCTCGTTGCAACGGGGCAGCCAGCGGTTGCGCGTTAACGTGCAGTTGATCGACGCCGAAACCGGCAAGCACCTGTGGGCCGAGCGCTTTGATAAGCCTCTTGCCGACCTCTTTGACATGCAGGACGAAATCGTATCGAGGCTCGCCAACGCCTTAGATGCCGAACTCGTCGCGGCCGAAGCTCGGCGAGCCGAGCATTCAGCAAACCCGGACGTGATGGATCTGGTTTTCCAAGGCAGAGCATTGTGGAACCGCGGGTGGACACCCGAATACACGGCACGAGCGCGCGGCTTTTTCGAGCGAGCCTTGGTACTCGATCCCGAAAACATCGAAGCAATGGTCGGATTGGCATCGGTCGATGTTACGGAGGGAGCCGCCCTTTTGACCGACGACCCGTCAGAGCGCTTAGCGGCAGCCGAAGCAATCTCCACCAAGGCCCTGTCCCTTGCGCCGAACCACGCTGTAGCGCACATCACTCTGGGCACCGCCCTGATATGTACGAAACGCGTGGCCCAGGGCATCGCAGAGTTCGAACATGCGTTGGCGCTGGACCGCAATTCAGCCCTCGCTCATGGCCTTATCGGGTGGGCAAAAAATCTTCTTGGTCGCAGTGCGGAGACCGAAACTCACATTATTGAGGCGCTTCGCCTTTCTCCTCGTGACACTCATGCCCACCAGTGGCTCGTATGGGTCGGCTTCGCCAAGGTGGTGCTCAACGCCGACACAGAAGCAGTAGCGTGGATGCGCCGGGGTCTTGAGGCAAACCGGAATTACCCCACCGCGCATTTCCATCTCGCGGCTGTTCTCGCGCGGCGCGGGGAGATAGATGAGGCGCGAGCGGCCGTGATAGCCGGACTTGGGCTCGATCCAAATTTTACAATGCGTCGCTGGCGCGCGGGCAACATGTGGAGCGACAATCCGGCTTACCTTGCCGGGCGCGAACGTCAGTGCGAGGGCATGCGGTTGGCGGGGGTGCCGGAGGGCTGATGCCCGCTGCCGGTCCAATCGCGGCAACCCGATCAAATCGTCGGACAGTGTGAGCGAGGTGACCCGCTCGCCTTGCTCGGCGAGCACAGCAACGAGATCCTGCGCCAGATGCTCGGCTTCTCGGACCATCAAGTCGCCGACATCCACGATTCCGGCGCCCTCGATCCGCCGCGCAAGCGGGCGGCGGAATAAGCGACACCGCCTTGAGTGAGACGAAAGGGCCGCCCGACGAGGCGGCCCTTTTTGCATGGCAATGCCGCGCGGTCGCGGCTCTCACCAAAAAATTGAAAAACAACCCCATGCAAAGTAGCAAGCCCGCCTTGTCGTCTGACATACCAAGGCCGCTGGGTTCCGGCTGCCTTTTCGGTCTGGAATGCCAAATCCGTTAATTTTGCTGCAATGCAACCAGCCAATTGCTGCCATGCAAACAAGAGCGTTGTACGTGGCATCTGGTATACATATTTTCTCCCCAGACACGAAGCGGAGCCGCTCCGCTGCTTCAGAAAGGGGACACACATGTCCAAGACTGCCGCCATCGGCCTCCGGCCCTCCAGTTCCCTGCTCGGCCGCCTGATGGCTTTGATCGACCGCCTGCTGACCCAGAGTGCCCGCATCGCCGTGCGCAATGGCGATCTCCCCTATTTCGGTCTCTGAGCCTGAAAACACAGGACTTGCGCGCGCCAGACGCGATCGGTTGAACGACGAGCCTTCGACGGCTTGAACAAATGGCCCCGGCTTCCGGGGCCATTTTTCGTTTTGCAACCCAAGTTCGGCTCCAACTGCCATCTGCGACAAATTGGCCGGGCCGACGATCCCCAGCATTATACAGTTGCTTCCTGGCATATCGCATACAAAGATGCCTTCCATAGCGTTCGGCTGAACAAGAGCGCTTTCGGGAGGGGTGGCCGTGCAGTCCAGAAGGACAGTCAGGTCGATGGGGCGAATGCCGCGAACGGATTTCGCGCGCCGCTTCCTGCTTTCCACAACTCTTCCCACGATTGGCCGAAAGGAGCGGATGCCGCTCCGAAAGGCCACGCCTACAATCCGACAATTCGAATTTTCAATCCTTGCATCGATGGAACCGTTGCGGTGTAGCGGTCTTGAGTGCGAGAACCCGCATGGGTGAATGACCAAGCCGGCAGCAGACCGGCGTAACGACAATTGGATGGGAGTGAAACAAATGAAGCATGCTGCACATACTGCGTTGGGGGTGCTCGCTGCGTTTTGCGCGTTCGGGATCCCGGCTCCTGCACTCGCCGCATGGGAGCCCGTGAGGCCCGTCGAATTCATCGTTCCCGCCGGCACCGGCGGCGGCGCCGACCAGATGGCGCGGACCATCCAGGGCATCGTCACCAAGCACAATCTGATGAAGCAGCCGCTGGTCGTCATCAACAAGTCGGGCGGCGCCGGCGGCGAAGGCTTCCTCGACGTCAAGACGTCGGCCGGCAATCCGCACAAGATCATCATCACGCTGTCCAACCTCTTCACCACCCCGCTCGCGACAGGCATTCCGTTCAACTGGAAGGATCTCACGCCGGTGGCCATGCTGGCGCTCGACGAGTTCGTGCTGTGGGTGAATGCGGAGAAGCCGTACAAGACCGCGAAGGACTACATCGACGCGGTGAAGGCCGCGCCGTCCGGCTCCATCAAGATGGGCGGCACCGGCTCGAAGCAGGAAGACCAGATCATCACCGTCGCGGTCGAGAAGACCACCGGCAGCAAGTTCACCTATATCCCCTACAAGGGCGGCGGTGAAGTGGCCGTTCAGTTGGTCGGCAACCACATCGATTCGTCCGTCAACAATCCGATCGAGGCGGTCGCGCAGTGGCGCGGCGGCAAGCTGCGTCCGCTCTGCGTGTTCGACGGACATGCGATGAACTATGACGAGCAGATCGCGGACGGCAAGAGCTGGAAGGACATCCCGACCTGCAAGTCGCAGGGCCTCGACATGGAATATCTGATGCTGCGCGGCATCTTCATGTCGCCGAAAGCGACCAAGGACCAGGTCGAATATTATGTCGAGCTGTTCAAGAAGGTCCGCGCCACGCCGGAGTGGCAGGACTTCATGAAGAGCGGTGCGTTCAACACGACTTTCCTGACCGGGGCCGATTACGCCAAGTGGGTCGAAGCCGAGGAGAAGCGTCACGAGACGTTGATGAAGGACGCGGGCTTCCTCGCTGGCGCAGGAAACTGACTGAACGATCGGCTCACGACGACCGCAGCACCGACGCCGGGCCTATCAGGCCCCAGGCCCGGCTTCGCATGGAGTTTTGATGACAACAGGCAGTTCCAGCAACGCCGGCCCCACCCACAAACTGGTGGAGGCAGGGGTCACGCTTCTGATCGCGCTCTTCGGCGTGATCGTCATCGCCGGCAGCCTGAAGGCAGGCATCAACTGGGGCGCAGAAGGCCCGCGCGCCGGCTTCTTTCCATTCTACATCGGAATCATCATCGTCGTATCCAGCGCGATCAATCTGTGGAACGGGCTTCACGAAGGCGATGACGGGCTGTTCGCGGAATGGGGACAGCTTCGCCAGGTCATGAGCGTCGTCGTTCCGACCGCGGTCTACGTCGGCGCCATGCCGTTCACCGGGCTGTATGTCGCCTCGATGGTCTTCATCGCATGGTTCATGCGGCGGCTGGGCAAATACCCCTGGCTGACCGTGCTGGCGGTCGCGATCGGCATGCCGGTCATCACCTATTTCATTTTCGAGCGCTGGTTCCTGGTCCCGCTTCCGAAGGGGCCGGTCGAAGAATGGCTCGGTCTGTAACTACTGGCAGCGGCAGGGATCGCGGGGATCACGGCGATGGAAGAACTCGTCAATCTTTTTCACGGCTTTGCGGTAGCGCTGCAGCCCTTCAACATCATGGTGATGCTCGTCGGCATTGTGCTCGGCGTCCTGATCGGCGTGCTGCCTGGACTGGGCGGCGCCAATGGCGTGGCGATCCTGTTGCCGCTGACCTTCAGCATGCCGCCGACGTCGGCCATCATCATGCTCTCCTGCATCTATTGGGGCGCGTTGTTCGGCGGCGCCATCACCTCGATTCTTTTCAACATACCGGGCGAGCCATGGTCGGTCGCGACGACGTTCGACGGCTATCCGATGGCGCAGAAGGGCAAGGCCGGCGAAGCCTTGACCGCGGCCTTCACCTCGTCCTTCGTGGGCGCCCTCTTCGCGGTGATCATGATCACGCTGGTCGCGCCGCTGGTCGCGAGCTTTGCGCTGCAATTCGGACCTGCGGAAAAATTCGCCGTCTATTTTCTGGCGTTCTGCAGTTTCGTCGGCCTCAGCAAGGAACCGCCGTTCAAGACCATCGCGGCGATGATGATGGGTTTTGCGCTGGCCGCGGTCGGTCTCGATTCCATCACCGGACAGTTGCGGCTGACCTTCGGCATTACCGAGCTGCTCAACGGCTTCGACTTCCTGATCGCCGTCATCGGGCTGTTCGGCATCGGCGAAATCCTGCTGACGATGGAGGAAGGGCTCGCCTTCCGCGGCGGCAGCGCAAAGATCAATCTTCGCGTGGTGCTGCAGACCTGGAAGGAGCTGCCGTCCTACTGGATCACCTCGCTGCGTTCCTGCGTGATCGGCTGCTGGATGGGCATCACGCCGGCGGGTGCGACGCCGGCATCCTTCATGAGCTACGGCATCGCCAAGCGCGTGGCCAGGAACGGCAACAATTTCGGCAAGGGCGAGATCGAGGGCGTGGTCGCGCCGGAAACCGCGGCGCATGCCGCCGGCACCGCGGCGCTGCTGCCGATGCTTTCGCTCGGCGTGCCGGGTTCACCGACCGCCGCCGTGCTGCTCGGCGGCCTCCTGATCTGGGGCCTGCAGCCCGGCCCGATGCTGTTCGTCGAACAGAAGGAATTCGTCTGGGGCCTGATCGCCTCGATGTATCTCGGCAATCTCGTCGGCCTGCTCGTCGTGCTGACCTGCGTGCCGATCTTCGCGGCGATCCTGCGCGTGCCCTTCAGCATCATCGCGCCGCTGATTCTCGTGCTGTGCGCGATCGGCGCCTATTCGGTGCACAGTTCGACATTCGACGTGGTGCTGATGCTGGTGTTCGGCGTGATCGGCTACCTGCTCAAGAAGTGCAACTACCCGCTCGCCCCGCTGGTGCTCGCCATCGTGCTCGGCGACAAGGCGGAAGAGGCCTTCAGGCAGTCGCTGCTGGGATCCCAGGGATCGCTCGGCATCTTCTTCTCCAACACGCTGGTCAGCACGATCATGATCCTGGGATTGATTGCGCTGTTCTGGTCGGTGATCCAGCAGGGTTATTCGCGTCTGCGAGGCGCCCACGCCTGAGGCGGTCCGTTAATGATGTAAAATCAAACACTTTCCCGCTTCGAAGAAGGGCCGCGCAACGTTTGCGCGGCCCTTTTCCTTCGCGCCTGCAGATCTCGCGGACGCAGACGATTTGTGATAACTCGGCAAGATTCCGCTTGTCTACTGGCATTACATATACCAAACTCCACGCTTGAGCTGTCGGCAAACAGATAGAACAGCCTTTGGAGGGAAGATGACTGACACTGTGCACGGAGCGGCAGCCCCAGTGGCGGCCCGCGTCAGCGATACCTATCGCTGGACGCAACTGGCCATCGGCGTGCTCGCGATGGTGATGATCGCCAATTACCAATACGGCTGGACTTTCTTCGTCCCCGACATCCAGAAAAAATTCGGATGGGATCGCGCCTCGATCCAGTGGGCCTTCACGTTGTTCGTGCTGTTCGAGACCTGGCTGGTGCCGGTCGAAGGATGGTTCGTCGATAAATACGGCCCGCGCGTCGTCGTCCTGGTCGGCGGCATCCTCTGCGCCGTCGGATGGGCCATCAATGCCCAGGCGACATCGCTCAACGGCTTCTATCTCGGCATGATCATCGCAGGAATCGGCGCCGGTGGCGTCTACGGCACCTGCGTCGGCAATGCGCTGAAATGGTTTCCCGACAAGCGCGGCCTCGCCGCCGGCATCACCGCCGCCGGTTTCGGCGCCGGCTCCGCGCTCACGGTCGCGCCGATCCAGGCGATGATCAAGGATTCCGGCTTCCAGACCACCTTCCTCTATTTCGGTCTCGGGCAAGGCATCGTCATCGTGCTGCTGTCGTTCTTCCTGTTCGCGCCGAAATCGGGCCAGGTGCCCGCTGTGACCCAGAACGCCAACATCATCCAGAGCCGGCGCAATTTTCAGCCGACCGAGGTGATCCGTCAGCCGATCTTCTGGCTGATGTATTTCATGTTCGTGATCGTCGGCGCCGGCGGATTGATGGTCACCGCCAACCTCAAGCCGATCGCCGTCGACTGGAAGGTCGATGCCGTCCCGGTCACGCTGATCGGGATGACAATGACCGCGGTGACGTTCGCAGCCACCATCGATCGCGTCCTCAACGGCCTGACCCGCCCGTTCTTCGGCTGGATCTCGGACATGATCGGCCGCGAGAACACCATGTTCATCGCGTTCGGCATGGAAGGCGTCGGCATCTGGGGCCTTTACATGCTGGGCCACGATCCCGTGTGGTTCGTGTTGCTGTCGGGCTTCGTGTTCTTCGCCTGGGGCGAGATCTACTCGCTCTTCCCCTCGACCTGCACCGATACCTTCGGCGCGAAGTTCGCGACCACCAATGCCGGCCTGCTCTACACGGCAAAGGGCACCGCGGCGCTGCTGGTGCCGGTTGCCAACTACATGCAGCAGTCTTCGGGAACGTGGGACAGCGTGTTCATCGTCGCGGCCGGCGCGAATATCCTGGCCTCGCTGCTGGCGATCGCGGTGCTCAAGCCCTGGCGCAAGGTGGTGGTCGGGAAGTCACAATTGGCGGCCTGACCCACAAATCACGCATCGAAAGACACGCGCTCATCCCTCGGGGTGGGCGCGTTTTCTTTTACGCAACTGGTATACCTGATCGGATTTATGATCGTTGGATTCCGCATCCCTACTCCCGACATGTCCCGGGCGCGAGGTCAGAAACGTCAGTAATACTGCCGGTTTATCTCCATTTTTTCCGACAGATTTGATCTGACGTGTTGACATATGGCATTATGTATACCAGACTTGCGCTTAATAATTCACCCCAAGGAGGTTGCCATGCAAGTCGGAGATATCCTGCGCAAGAAAGCCGCCCGTGTCGCAACGGTTCGCATGAACGAGACCGTCGCCATTGCCGCGCAACTGATGCGCTCCGGCAATATCAGCGCGCTGGTCGTCAAGGACGTTGTCCGCACCGAGGGCAACACGCCGGTGGGCATGTTCACCGAGCGCGACGTGGTGCGCGCGATTGCGCAATATGGCGCGGCCGGCGCCAACCTGAAGGTCTCGCAGTTCGTCTCCGTGCAGCAGCTCATCTCCTGCAAGCCATCAGATACGCTCGAGCAGGTTCGTCGCGTGATGAACCGCGAGCACATCCGCCACCTCCCCGTCATCGACAATTACAGCCTGATCGGCGTCGTCAGCATGCGCGATATTTCCACCGCATTCGATGAAGAGGCCACCGCGAAAGAGACCGTGTACGCCGCCTGAGCGGTCGCCTCGAACGCCGCCGGCTCCGGGGAGCGCGCCCGGGCCGGACGGCATCGCTCCGCATATTCAATTTAATTCCTGTCGCAAAGCAGGCGCTCGCAACTGCGCCGGCGCGATGACGCGCGCCGGACAACATCATCTGTGGGAGGGCGCATGGCGCGTAACATTCTGATCCTTGGAGCCTCGTATGGCTCACTGCTGGCGACAAAGCTCCTGATGGCGGGTCACAACGTGACCCTGGTTTGCCGCAGGCAGACGGCAGAGCTCATCAATCGCGACGGCACCGAGGTTCGCATCAAGCTGCGCGACGAGGCGACCCACCGGCCGATCTTCTCGCGCGGCCTGCCCGGAATCCTCGACGCGGTCGAGCCCGCCGACGTCGATCCTTTCCGCTACGATCTGGTTGGTCTCGCGATGCAGGAACCGCAATACGCCGCCCCCACGATGCGGCTTCTGCTGATCAAGATCGCCGAGGCGAAGCTGCCGTGCCTTTCGATCATGAACATGCCGCCTTTGCCCTATCTCAAGCGGATTCCGGCGCTGGCGGAAATGGATCTGGAGAAGGCCTACACCAACGCCGCGGTATGGGATCGCTTCGAGCCGGGCCTGGTGTCGCTCTGCTCGCCTGATCCGCAGGCCTTCCGTCCGCCGGAGGAAGCGGCGAATGTTCTTCACGTCGGCCTGCCGACAAACTTCAAGGCCGCGTCGTTTGCCGACGGGAAGCACAATCTGCTGCTTCGGGAACTGGAAGCCGACATCGATGCGGTGAAGCTGGATGGACAGGACGTTCCGGTAAAGCTCAAGGTGTTCGATTCGATGTTCGTCCCGCTGGCGAAATGGTCGATGCTGCTGACGGGCAATTACCGCTGCATCACCCCGCACGAGCCGCGCTCGATCCGCGACGCCGTGCATGGCGACATCCATCTCTCGCAGTCGATCTATGACCATGTCGATGCCCTCGCCCAGCGACTCGGCGCCGATCCCGGGGACCAGGTGCCTTTCGAGAAATACGCCAAGGCGGCCGAAAGCCTGCTCAGGCCCTCCTCGGCAGCCCGGGCGGTCGCCGGCGGCGCGACGTTCATCGAGCGCGTCGACCTGCTGGTGAAGCTGATCTCGCATCAGCTCGGCGTACCCAATGCCGAGATCGACCGCACGGTCCGGATCGTCAATCAGAGGCTGAACGAGAGCGTCGAGGCTATATCGGCCTAAAGCCACCACCGGCATCACCGCGCCCGGCGCGGTGATCGAGCGCCCCTCTCCTGTGACGGCAAGTCAACGGGCCACTATCATTCCAACATTCCGGCGAGGCGATAGGCTTCTTCTAACCTCGCAACGTCCTGATCTTTCCACCGAGATCGCTTCCGTGTCGCGGACACGCGATCACATGGAGAGAGCACAGCAACTTGCTGCCACAGCTTTTGTGCAGCTTCTGTGTCGCCCAACATTGCATGACAAGCCATCGTTATGCGCAGGCCCTGCACATAAGTTGGGTGATGACACAACACATCGGCAGCGCACCTAAGCGCCTCCTCATAGTTCCCAAGAAAGAAGTGAGCGAAAGCCAGCCCTTCGTGTGCGAAAATGATGCGGACATCCAGCGGGCTTAGTCTCAATGCGCGCTGATGGTAGTCAATTGCTGTTCTGTGGTCGCCCAAAATCGATTTGGTCCATCCACCCCACATCCATCCCGACATCCCGTTAGGATCGAGGCGAATTGCTTCATCCAAAAGACTGTCGGCCAGTTCGACTTCATCGCTGTTAAACGTCAGAACAAGTGCTGATCGCGCCAATACCAACGCGTCTTGCCTCCCCAGACGTAAAGCGGTTTTGGCGTACGTGATGGCTAGAGATTTGTCGGCTTCTGGATCGGCACTCCACCCCCAGGCTTTGCGAGTGCTCATCGTCACCGCCAGTGCTGCGTTAGCAAGCGCAAACTGCGGGTCCAACACAATAGCCAGCTCGTAGAGATCAACTGCTCGATCCGTGGCGTCCTTTGTATATTCGAAATGCGCGGCCTCCGCGCGCAGATAGTAGTCGTACGCATCGAGATTGTCGGTGGGCTTTCGTTTGGCACGTTCCATTTCAGCTTGGCTCACGCTAGGGGCGATTGCGCCAACCACGCTGGAAGCTACTTGATCCTGCAGCTCAAAGACGTCCTCCAGTGCTCCGTCATACCTGTCAGCCCAGAGATGCATGCCGGAAGCCGCATCTATCAACTGACCCGTTATTCTGACGCGACTCCCGGATTTCCGGACGCTCCCCTCGAGAATGTATCGAACACCTAAATCCCGAGCCACTTGCTTGATCTCGACAGACCTGCCCCTGAACGCGAAACTGGAGTTCCGGGCAATGACAAAAAGCTGCTTGTTTCGAGAAAGCGCCGTAACGATTTCCTCCACCATCCCGTCCGCAAAATACTCCTGCTCGGGATCGCCGCTCATGTTCTCGAACGGCAGTACGGCGATAGAGGGCTTATCGGGAAGCGCGAGCGTCAGTTTTTCCGATTCTACCCTGTGGCCAGGGACTGCCGGGCTTTTTCTCCCCTCTTCCCGTACCGGCCCAATGAAACGGAACCCCTTCCGCGGCAATGTCTTGATGAGGCGCTGCTCCTCGCCAGAATCGCCGAGCGTGCTCCGGACAACATTGAGGCGGGTCGTCAGCGCAGCATCCGAGACGAAGCGCCCATTCCAGATGGCGTCGATGAGATTATCTTTGCTGACGACACGTTCTCGATTGCTGATCAGGTAGTCCAGCAAGTCGAATACCTGCGGCGCGACGGCAACGATGTCCGCCCCGCGATGCAGTTCACGCGTTTCGGTATCAAGCGTGTAATCCTCGAAGAGATAGCGCAAATTGCCATTCCTTCTCGGGGTCACCTCTTAAACCCGCTGGAAGCGAAAGAATAAGCTGCCGGTAAGGGAAATGTAAGCCTCCGGTTAAGCGCGCCGACGCATCTTGCGGCAACCTTGCCTGGTGAAACAGTCCTGACAGGACACCGCCATGAGCACGATCCACGCGACCACCGAGCTGGGACCGGCAACCGCAAAGCGGCAGGTTTACAGTCCTTTCGAAACATATTGGAATGCACTTCTGGAGTGGCGCAGCCGTGATAAGGTGCGTACCCGATTGTGCCACCTGACCGACAGCGAGCTTGCGGACATCGGTATCTCGCGCGGCGACATCGACTACGTTGCATCGCACCGAGATACAGACCCGCGAAGCATCCTATCCGGCAGGTGAACGTCTGTTGCCTCCCCGGGGCGGCGTATCCCGCGACAGCAATCAGTTGGAACGGACGTGCGGGGTTGAGCTTCACACCTCGCGCAAGGCCGCTGCGGGTCAATAACTGTAGCGGCGATGCTTTTTTGGCTTTGGCGAAGCCGCCGGCGCCCGAGCGTTGGCATCGAGCGATGTCGACGCCACCGGCGTCGCACCCTTGATTCCTTCGCGTCCTATTTCGCGTCGCGGCCAGGCAAAATCGTCGGCGCGACCGGCGGGTGCCGACAAAGGCTCCCCTTTGATCAAGAACCGCGCTGCCTGCGCGTCGATCGTCACCGACCGCGACCCGGGACCACCGAGCAATTGATCCGTACCGACAGAAGAGGCCACCAGGGGAAGGATCGGCCCGGCGAGCGGACGCGGCTCCGGCTGATCCGGCCGCGCGCTCGCGTCGGGGGTTGCCGGTTCGGTGGGCAGCACGATCGGCGCGGAACGCGCGGCCAACAGCCGGTTGAGTTCGCGCTCGACATAATGCGCCAGCTTGAGCGCGCCGGCCTTGGTGAAGTACACGCCATCGGAGGAGCGCAGCCGGCGGATCTGGCCTTCGAAATCGGGACCTTGCTGCAAGAACTGCCCGGCTTCATCGACAAATCCGTCCCAGACATCGACATAGGCGATGCCCGCCTTGCCGGCCGAATCGCGATAGAGCGTATCCAGAAACGCCGTGTCGGCGGTCGCCTTGGCACCACGTACCGCCGGCAGACCCACCCACAGCACCGGCACCCCCTTGGCCTTGAGTATGCCGATCATCTCGTCGATCTTTTCTCTGTAGAGTTCGACCCAGCGTTTGTCACGAAACTCATGGAGCCCCCTCGGCGAGCCCGCGCTCTTTTCCGATTCCATGACCCGCCGCACATCATTGTCGTCGGCTGAATCTTCCGGCGGCAATTCGGGATCCGCCGCCTTGGATGCGCCATCCAGCTTCGCCGCAGGTTTTTCGCCCGAAGGCTTGCCGTCGGGCTTGGCCTTGGCGTCCTTCTTGTCCCCCGATCTTTTGTCGGATTTATCGGCTGCCAGCTCGCGGATTGCGACGCGGTCGTCAAGCCCAAGCATGACGACAATGGCGTCCGCTTTTTCGGTGGCGAGAATGCCTTTGGCAGCGGCGGCCCAATCGGCCGGATTGCCCTTCGGCTGATACTGGATCAGGCCGGAGGCCGTCTTGTGCTTGCGGATCACACCTATCTCAGGCTGATCGGCATAGACGTCCTCAAGCCCGTAGGCGAGCCAGTCCGCCATGGAGTCGCCGAGCACAACAATTTGGCGCTCGGCTACGGCGTTCCGCTTCTCGGGCGGCGGTGCCCTGGAAAAATCCTCGCGCGCCGCCTGGGTCGCTTGCCGCCTGTGCGAACGGGGCGGCGGCGCGTATTGCTGCTGGTACGGCGCAAACATGTCGTTGCCAAACCAGCCGCCCCCCCGTTGTTGGTTGCCAAACCAGCCGCCGCGTTGCGGTTGCGGTCGCTGCTGAAATCCACCGTAATTGAAAAACTGTGCAGAGGTAGGTCCCGCCATGCCCAGCACCAACCCCACCGCAACGGCCAACGCCGTCAGCCGACCACGCTCGGTAAAGATGCTTTTCTTTTTTGATTCCTTTGGCATGCGTCTGGACCACACACATGCAGAGCTTGGTTCCCTTAGACTAGCACAATCGCGCTATGGTAGGTCTCAGTTTACCGTGAAGCCTCCACTACGAATCAACAAGCAACAGCCCATATTCGCTTCGTGGCCGAAAGCGTCGCTTTGGCATGTCCGCAGCACGCCGGCAGCTTCGCAATGCCGGACGCCATTCGGAATTGTTCGCACTGCGGAACAAGTCCCCGCTTTTGCATGATGGCGTTGCCCTGACGCCCGTCTGCCCCCGTGGACTTTTGCGGGGGGTGACGGCATCCTGCCTCTCGAAATCTCACAACATGGCGTGCGCGGGTGCTTGCGGCCGTGCCGGGGGAAACAGAGGGCAGACATGATCAAGACGCGATTCACCGAGCTCGTCGGCGTCGAGCACCCGATCGTCCAGGGCGGCATGCAATGGGTCGGCCGCGCCGAGCTGGTGGCAGCGGTCGCCAATGCCGGCGCGCTCGGGCTGATCACCGCGCTGACGCAGCCGACGCCGGAAGATCTGACCAGGGAAATCGCGCGCTGCCGCGACCAGACCGACAAGCCGTTCGGCGTCAACCTGACCATCCTTCCCGCGATCAAGCCGCCGCCCTACGCCGAATACCGCCAGGCCATCATCGAGGCCGGCATCAAGATCGTCGAGACCGCCGGCAACAAGCCGCAGGAACACGTCACCGAATTCAAGAAGCACGGCATCAAGGTCATCCACAAATGCACCAGCGTCCGCCACGCGCTGTCGGCGGAACGAATGGGCGTCGACGCCATCTCGATCGACGGATTCGAGTGCGCCGGCCATCCCGGCGAGGATGACACCCCTGGCCTGATCCTGATCCCCGCCGCCGCCGACAAGGTCAAGATACCGATGATCGCCTCGGGCGGTTTCGGCGACGGCCGCGGCCTGGTTGCCGCGCTTGCGCTCGGCGCCGAGGGCATCAACATGGGCACGCGCTTCATGTGCACCAGGGAAAGCCCGATCCATCAGCTCGTGAAGGAGCGCATCGTCGCCAATGACGAGCGCGAGACCGAGCTGATCTTCCGCACCATGCGCAACACCTCCCGCGTCGCCAGGAACACGATCTCGACCAAGGTGGTGGCGATGGAGAAGGAAGGCGCAAAATTCGAGGACGTGCGCGAGCTCGTTGCCGGCGCCCGCGGCAAGATGGTCTATGCAACCGGCGATGCCGACGAGGGCATCTGGTCCGCCGGCCAGGTCCAGGGCCTGATCCACGACATCCCGACCTGCGCCGAACTGGTGTCGCGCATCGTGCGCGATGCCGAAGCGATCATCGCCGAACGGCTCGGAGGCATGACCTCGGGCGCGCAGCGCCAGGCCGCCGAGTAACCAGCTTTCGCAAGCCGAGAGGCCGCCCCCGTGGCGGCCTTTCGGCGAAAAACGAGAAGAGCCCATGAAAGCCTATGTCTACGGCGCCAGCGGCGCTGCAATCACCGATGTCGCCAAGCCAACCCCGAAGGGCACGCAGGTGCTGGTCAAGGTCCAGGCTTGCGGCCTCAACCGCGCCGACCTCGGCATGACCAAGGGCCACGCGCATGGCTCGGCCGGCGGCGTCGGCACCGTACTCGGCATGGAATGGGCCGGCGAAGTCGCCGAGCTCGGGCCCGACGCGAGGGGCGTCAGGGTCGGCGACAAGATCATGGGCTCGGGCGGCGCGGCGTTTGCCGAGTACACCCTGGCCGACGATCGCAGGCTGTTCCGGGCTCCCTCGAACATGAATTTCGAGGAGGCCTGCACCCTGCCCGTCGCCATCACGACCATGCACAACGCGGTCGTGACCAACGGCGCGCTGCAGCCGGGCCAGACCGTGCTGATCCAGGGCGCCAGTTCCGGCGTCGGGCTGATGGCGATGCAGATCGCGAAGTTCAAGGGCGCCAGGCTCGTGATCGGCTCCTCGACGGACGCGATGCGCCGCGGCCGCCTGAAGGAATTCGGCGCCGATCTCGCGGTCGATTCCAGCGATCCCGGCTGGGTCGATCAGGTGCTGAAGGCGACGGGCGGCGAAGGCGTCGACCTGATCGTCGACCAGGTCTCGGGCCCGGTCGCCAACCAGAATCTGAAGGCCACCAAGGTCAAGGGCCGCATCGTCAATGTCGGCCGGCTCGGCGGCACCCATGGCGATTTCAATTTCGACCTGCACGCCGCCCGCCGCATCAATTATATCGGCGTCACCTTCCGTACCCGCACCATCGAGGAAGTCCGCGAGATCTTCGACGAAGTCCGGAAGGACATCTGGGGCGCGGTGGAATCGCGCAAGCTGCAATTGCCGATCGACAAGGTCTATCCGTTCGCCGAGATCGGCAAGGCGTTCGAGCACATGGAAGCCAACAAGCACCTCGGCAAGATCGTGGTGACGATGTAGCTCACCGCGCCTCTCCCACAAACGCCTGCCGCAACGCCGACAGCCGGTCGAGCGCGGCTTGCGGCAGCGGGCCGTTCTGAACCGCGGCGAGTGCGTCCTCGAACTGCTGCGGGGTTGCCATGCCGACGAGGATCGTGCCCATCGCCGGATGCGAGATCGCGAACCGCGTCGCGGCTTCGGTCAGGCTCGCGGCAAAGCCCCCCTCGATCAGCGGCGTCAGGCGGCGTGCGCGATCGACATCTCCCGCGTAGCTCATCGCCGATCCAATCGGCTCCGGCGCCGGTCCCGCGATCGGGTGGCGTTCGGCCGAGCCCGACAGCGCACCGCCGGCCAGCACGCGGATGCCGACGACGCCGACACCTTCCGCCTTCGTTGCATCGAACAGCCGCCCATAATCCTGCGCCGGATAGCTTTGCGGCAATGCATCGGCGGCGGACGGATTGAGCATGTTGTAGACCACCTGCGCGCTGTCGAAGGCGCCGGCGCTGATCACCTCGTGCAGCGCCGCGGTATCGCCGAGCGCGGTCAGGCCAAGAAAGCGGATCTTTCCCTGATCACGCAGGCGCTGGAACGCCGGCACCACCTGCTCGAGCACCTGCCGCACGCTCAGCGCCGGTCCGCCGCCTTCCCTCGTGACTGAATTGTGCAGATGAAGGATGTCGACCCGGTCGAGCCGGAGCCGCGAAAGGCTGCCTTCGAGCGATGCCGTTACCGCGCCCTCGATGCGACCGAGATCGCCGGGCTGCAGGCGGACCTTGGTGCCGACGACCGCGTCCGCCGGCTTCAGCTTCTGCAGGATGCGGCCGAGGTTCTTTTCCGATTCCCCATCGCCGTATAGCACCGCCGTATCGAAGTAGTTGACGCCGACGGCGAGCGCCCGCGCGACGGCGCGTTCCTGGTCGGCCGCCTCGCCGCGTACCATCAAGCCGCCAACGGCGCCGCAGCCGAAGCCCAGCACCGAGAGCCGCATTCCGGTGCGGCCAAAGGTCCGAAATTCCATCACATCACCTCCCGAACACGCGGAATTCTCAGCGAACCGGGCTCGGCATCGGGCGCTGCTGGTAGCGAAGCCAGATGACGGCAACGGTGGCAGCCAGCATCAGCAGCACGGAGAACCAGTTGAGCGGTTGCCAGCCCCAGCGCTCCTGCAGAAAGCCCGCCATGAAGCTCGACGTCGCGGTCGTGCTGAAAACCAAGAGGTCGTTGAGCGCCTGGGCCTTGCCGCGTTCGTTCGGACGATAGCAGGTGGTCACCAGCGTGGTCGCGCCGACGAACAGGAAATTCCAGCCGACGCCGTTGACGGTGAGCGCGATCCGGAAATTCCATTCCGCCGTGCCGCTGAGTGCGGCCACGACGCCGGCCAGCATCAGCGCAATGCCGGCGAACATCACCGTCGTGGCGCCATAGCGATTGATCAGGTTGCCGGTGAAGAACGACGGCACGAACATGCCGAGCACATGCATGAAGATGACCCAGTGGGCTTCCGCATGCGGGTATCCGCAGCCGACGATCGCAAGCGGCGAAGCGCTCATGATGAAGGACATCGTGCCGAACGCCAGCATGCCGGCCATGGCCGATGCGATGAACCGCGGCTGGCTGGCAATCACCGATAGCGGACGCGGGGGTGCGGCGGCCTCGGCCGGGCTCAGTGTCGAACTCGCCGCCGCGACCGAAGGGAACGAGATGAAGGACATTACGGTGAAGACGATCAGGTGCAAAGCGAGAATGGCCGCGTAGGTCGCGAGATAGAGCGGCATCGTCAAATCGTGCGTCAGGCGCACGAGGCTCGGGCCGATCACGGCCGCCGCGACGCCGCCGGCCGTCACCCACGAGATCGCCTTGGCACGGTAATGGATCGGCACCAGTTCCGCGGCGGCGAAACGGTACATCTGCAAGCAGGCCACCGCGTAGCCGAGAATGAGGCCGCCGGCGCACATGATCAGGAAGTTGGCGGTGTACAATCCGAGGCACATCACGATGGCGCCCGCCATGCCGAACAGCGAGCCGACGCGAAAGCCGATGCTGCGGCCGACCCGCTGCATCAGCAGCGCCGCCGGGAACACCCAGATCATCACGCCGATGTGCTGCATCGTCACAGGCAGATTTGCGAACTCGGGATGACGATAGAAGGTGATGACGGACAGGCCGGTGGCCGCGAACATCATCGTGTTGCAGGATTGGCCGACCGCCTGGCAGCACGCCAGCAGCAGCAGATTGCGGCGGGCGCGTCGGTTCAGCCCCTGCTCGACTTCCGGCCTGAGATCGGACTCTGGATTTAATGCATCCATTGTTGTTCTTGCCCAACTGGCCGCGGGAGCGCGCACGGACGAAGCGTCTGTGGCCACGCTGACGTTCTGTAGGAAAAACAGCTCCAACTCAAGGCTTTGGCGGAAGATTCCTGCTGCCCTAACCGCATGGGAGCCATAAAAATTCCGCGGACGTTGACCTCTTCAAATCGCGTAAGCTTGCAACAAAGCGCCGGCCTGAAATCTGGCGGTATTGCAAGGGGGGCACCGGGGCACATGTCCGATGATCTGACCTTCACGGTCCAGCGCCCGCCGGCCTATGGCGAGCTGACCGACGTGCTCTCGGGCCTGTTCTGGGTGCGGCTGCCGATGCCGACGCTGCCCAACCACGTCAATTGCTGGCTGCTCGACAACGGCCCGGGATGGACGCTGGTCGATTGCGGCCTGAACACCGATGACACCTTCGAGATCTGGGACAGACTGTGGCGCGGCCTGCTGCGCAGCCGCCCCTTGCAAAGCCTGGTGCTGACGCACGCGCATCTCGATCATGCCGGGCTCGCCGCATTCCTGGTGAAGGAAATGAAGTGCACGGTGCGCCTGCCGCTGGCCGAATGGCTCAATGGCTGGAAGATGTGGCATGAGCGCGAGGAGCAGCCGGACGAGCAGTTGGCCGTCTTCATGAAACGAAACGGCGCCTCCGCCGACGACGTCGCGCAGATTATCGGAGGGTTGCGCCGCCCGACCTATCTCGGCCTGCGGCCGGTGCGCGAATTCATCCGCATCCGCGACGGCGACACCGTCGCGATGGGGCAACGCGAATGGCGGGTGATCACCGCGGGCGGGCATTCGCCCGAACATGCACTGTTTTACTGCGAGAGCGACAAGCTCCTGATCGCGGGCGACCAGATCCTGTCGCACATGACGCCATCGGTCATCGTGCCCTCCGCGCAGCCGGAGGCCAACCCGATGAAGGAGCACCTGGATTCTCTGACGCGGCTCGAAGCGCTGCCGCCGGATACGCTGGTGCTGCCGTCGCACGGCCTGCCGTTTCGCGGGCTTCATCCGCGGCTTGCGCGGATGCGCGAGCACCATATGGCGCGGCTCGACGACGTCGCATCCGTCGTCACGGGCAAGACATCCGCGTTTGCGGTCGCGCAGGAAGCATTCCCGCGCGTGCTCTACGCCAATCCGCGGCAGGCCTTCGGCGAATCGCTGGCGCACCTCAACATGCTGGCCTCGATCGGTCGGTTGACGCGCGATGTCGACGCCGATGGCGCGATCACCTTCGAACCGGCGTGACATCAGCGTGCCGTCGACGACCGAACCCGATCCTCCCAACGCATCGTCCGGCCTGCTCCGCTCCAGGGGATGGCAGGTCGCCATGATCGGGCTGGGCACGGCGACGGCGCAGCTCGACACGTCGGTCAACATCGCCTTCCCCGCCATCACCCGGGGCTTCGACCTCACGATCGGCGATATCCAGTGGGTCGTGATCTCCTATGTACTGACCTACGCAAGCCTGCTGCTGTCGCTCGGGCGCATCGGCGACACCATCGGTCACGCCGTCGTCTACCGGACCGGCCTGATCTGGAGCGCCGTGGCGTTGCTTCTTGTCGGCTACGCGCCGAGCTACGGCGCGATGCTGCTGTTTCGCTGCCTGCAAGGAATGGGCGCGGCGCTGGTGCTGAGCTGCGGCGTCGCGCTGGTGACATCCCTTTACGGCGAAGAAAGGCGCGGCCGTTCGCTCGGCATCTATACGATGATGATGGCGCTCGGCCTGATGGTCGGCCCCCTGCTCGGCGGCGTCCTGACCGCGATCTGGGATTGGCCTGCGGTGTTCTGGTTCCGCGTGCCCATCGCGATCGCGGCGTTGCTGCTGTTGCGCGGCCTGCCGGTATCGCCACCCCGCCTGACGAACGGTGGCTATGATGTCCTGAGCAGCATCGCGCTGATACTGGGACTCGTGACCATGCTGATGGCGCTCAACCGCCTGCGTGAATTCTCCGCCGTCTGGCTCGGCCTGCTGTCGGCGCTCGCCCTTGCGGGCTTCATCTTCCGTCAGTCGCGCTCGGCGCACCCGATCATCCCGATCGAGATCCTCCGCCTGCCCGGCTTCGCACTGCTGAACCTCGTCAGCGTGCTGGCCAATCTCGCGGCGTTTTCGGTGTGGCTGCTGGTGCCGTATCATCTTGCGCGCATACAAGGCTATTCGCTTGTCGAGAGCGGCGCCATCCTGGCCGCGGGTGCAGCCGGCGCGGTGCTGGCTTCCCCGATCGGCGGCCGCCTGATCGAGCGGCAAATCACTGCCGAGCGGCTGGCAATCGCAGGCGCCGCCGCCATCGGCGCCGGACTTCTGATGCTGAGTGGATGGACCGAGCAGACCCCGACAATCCTGCGGGTCGCCGGGCTGGTCGTGCAGGGCATCGGCCTCGGCCTGTTCCAGCTCGCCTATTCCGACATCGTGACCGCAACACTCCCGCTCAGGGATCGCGGGGTGGCCGGCAGCCTCGTCCTGCTGACCCGAACGCTGGGCACAGTGACCGCAGCCTCTGTGATCCTGATGCTGTTTGAAGTTCTGCAAGTCGGGAACGGATTCTTTGCAGCGTTTCATCAAACATTTCTTACTGCCGCCCTGCTGGCGTTCGTCTCTGCTGGGCTTCTGGCACTGTCTCCGCGCAAGGCCGCCAAGCCGTAGGTCCTGGCCCGCCGGGACGTACGGCCATGCGGCCGTCAAGGGTTAAGGCCCTGACGGCCAATGGATTCGAAATCGTTGGGGGAAAGCCCGAAATATTTTCGAACGCCGATGAACGCCTATATCGGCAATGTCAGAGAGATCGGCCGCAACAACAATCTCGAAATCGACCAGCGCGGGCCCATGCCCACTCTTCCCTGCAAGGCGGACATTCGACAGCACGATGGGCACCGTGCGTCGCGTGTTCGCAGGAATTCGAGACTCGATGAATGACAGGTGCTAGCGTCGCCGGCGCGACGACAAGAAACAAGCCTCGGGAGGCTGCACGGGCAACACCCGGGCTCAAGCAACAGGGAGGCGTCCATGCATCGAAAGGCCATTGGAATGATCTTCAGCATCGGCGTTGCGGCGGCGGCCTTGAACGGTACCGCGAACGCCCAGAATTCGGCTGCGAGCACAGCGCTCGACACGAGCCTGCGCGGCGCAGTCGAACGCAAGGATGTGCCCGGCGTGGTCGCGCTGGTCACGAACCGCGACGGCGTGCTCTATCGCAGCGCCTTCGGTGTCGCCGATGTCGCGACCGGCCGTCCGCTTGCCGCCGACGCGCTGTTTCGCATCGCCTCGATGACCAAGCCGGTCACGTCAGTGGCCCTGATGCAGCTCGTCGAACAGGGCCGCGTCGCGCTCGATGATCCCGCCGAGAAATATTTGCCTGAGCTTGTCGGGCTGAAGGTCTTTGAATCCTTCGATCCCGCCACCGGCGCCTATCAGCTTCGCCCCGCATCAAAGCCGCCGACGGTCCGCCACTTCCTGACGCACACCTCGGGCCTCGCCTATCCCTTCACGAGCACGATCTGGCGCGACTTCAAGCCGCGCGCCGGCGAGACCTATCCGTTCGGCGGGCCGCTGCTGTTCGATCCCGGCGAACGCTGGCATTACAGCACCAGTACCGACGTCTGCGGCAAGCTGGTCGAGGTCATTTCCGGCCAGAAGCTGGAGGATTACTTCCGCCAGCACATCTTCGCCCCGCTGAAGATGGACGACACCTCCTACAACGTGCCGGAAGCGAAGGGGCCGCGCCTCGTCGCCCAGCAGCAGCGGGCCGGCGTGCGCATGGACGGCGCCGTCGAACTGCAGAACCCGCAGCTCGGTCTCACCATCGCCGCGCCGGTCGGCGGCGGCGGCCTCGCCTCGACCGCCGATGACTACGGCCGCTTCGTGCGCATGCTGCTCAACGGCGGCGCGCTCGACGGAGCGCGCGTGCTCAAGGCCGAAACGGTTGACCTGATGGGCCAGAACCATATCGGCGCGGTCTCCGTCCCGGCGCTGAAGAGCGCGCTGGCGCGCAGCGCCGACTTCACCTTCATCGCCGACGGCCGCGACAAATGGGGCCTCGGCTTCCTGATCACGACCGATCAGGCGCCCGGCAAGCGCTCGCCCGGCAGCATGAGCTGGGGCGGCATCAACAACACCTTCTTCTGGATCGATCCAGCGCGGGGCATCGCCGGCGTGATCATGATGCAGTATCTGCCGTTCGCCGACGCCAAGGCGCTGGCCGTCTACGACGCCTTCGAACGCGGCACCTACAAGCTCGTAAGCGCCGAGCGGTAGAGGATTAGCCTGGCGCGTTACAAGCCCCTCATGTTGAGGAGCGCGAAGCGCGTCTCGAACCATGAGGCCCCGTCCGTGGCCTCTATCCTTCGAGACGCCCGCTTCGCGGGCTCCTCAGGATGAGGGTTGTACGGTGGACACGCGAAACGTAGGGCGGATTAGCCGAAGGCGTAATCCGCCGCTTCGGCCGGACGGCACGATGGCGGATTACGCTTGCGCTAATCCGCCCTACCCCTTCTTCGGCGACCAGCGATACGTCTTGATGCAGGCGCCGCCCATCAGCATCGCACGCTCGCTGTCGCTCAGGCGGCTTGTCCTGAGGAACGGCTCGACCGCCTGCTCGTAATTGACGACGGCGGCCGCCCGCGTCCAGTCGGTGCCCCACAGGCAGCGCTCAAAACTCCACGCGTCGAACACGCGGGCGAGCGGGTCCCAGATATCATTGAACGGATGCGGCTCGCGCGACAGCGTGCAGGCGCCGCTGACCTTAATCACGGCGTTCGGCCGCTTGGCGAGGTCCAGCACTTTCGGCAGTTCGGCCCAGGGCGCCGTCAGCGCCGTCGGCACGCGCGGCTGCAAAATGCCGAGATGGTCGATGATGAAGCGCGTATCGGGATTGCGGTCGATCAGCTTCATCCCGGCGTCCAGATTGTCCCAGCACAGGATGTTGACCGGGAAATCGTGGCGCACGGCCGAGCGCGCAATCCGGTCAAGGCCGGGGTGATCATGCGCGCGCCCGGCCTCCTTGGTCAGCATGATGCGGATGCCGACCGCGCCCGGCTGCTTCTTCCACTCAGCTACGACGTCGTCCACGCCGGGATCGTCCGGGTTGACCGGCTTGACGATCGCCATCCGGTTGGGATGCGCCCGCTGCACCTCCACGGCGTAGCTGGCGTCGTATTGGTACAGCGAAAAGGCGGAGATGAAGATCGCCCCGTCGACGCCCACCTTGTCCATCGCCGCCACCATCTCGTCGCCGGTGACGTGGTCCGGCCAGTTCGGCACGCTGTGCCACGGCCGCTTCGGACTGTTCGCCTCATAGGCGTGGACCTGGGAATCGACAATCGGCATCGGCGCACCTCCACTTTCTGTTTATCCGATGATTTTGGCCAATGCGGCGCGCCCGTGTCCAGACGGCAAGGACGCGGCGCTGCAATGCGTTTGGCGGCGTGGATTTGCCGCCGCGTCACTCGTCCCGGATCACACGCAACTTGCGGCCCACGCACTGTTATACTCGCCGTCGATCCTGGTGAAGAACTCGTCGAACGTGATTGTCTTCCTCGACTCCGCGCATCGCGCGGACAGGTCAGTGCGCGCTCGCGTCGGAATGAGGCTTGCCTCGATTCAAGGCATCGATGCGCCTGGCTTCGGCGACATCGGCGAATGCCCGCTTCTGGTCGCCCATGCGGTTCAGCACAATCCCGCGATCCACATAGCAGTCCGCACAAGCCGGATCCTGCTGGATCGCCAGATCGAAATTGGCCAGCGCAATGGCCAGGTCCCCGCTGCGATAGGCCGAGGCGCCGCGTTCTCGATAATATCTGACATCCCTGGGCCCCGGTTCGGCAACCGGGGGAACGTCTCTATCGGCAGGAGCGCTGCCAGTCGTCAGTGCAGGCGAGACGCTGGCCTCCTTGATCGGTTCTTTGAGGTCCTGCGGTTCTACGTCGGGCTTCGTGCCGGCTTCGATCTCTGCAGGCTTGTTGGACGGTTCGGTTCGCACCTGCGAGGAGATGTCGCTCGAACGGACGGCCGCAGCCAGCGCCGGTTCACTCCTGGAAATCTCGCTGACATGCGCGGAAGCGAGCGGCAACCTGTCGACCGGCTTGAGCAGGAAGTAGCCACCGATAAACATGACCGAGGCCACCGCGCTTACAAGCGCGTAAATGCCGAGTGTGCGAACGCCCGCGGAAAATGCGGCGCGCTTTGGCTTCTGCGGTTGCTGCTGGCGTGCGGTGGCAAGCAGCCGATCATAGGCCGCTCTTTGCCGCGGATCGCTCAGGATGGCATTGGCGCGAACGATGCGCCGGAACGCTTGCGGCGCTTCCGGATCGTCAGGATAGATGTCGGGATGGTTCGCCTTGACGGCCTTGCGAAACGCAACTCTCAAATCTTCCGCGTCGTCGTCCGCAAGTGCTCCAACAATATCGTAAAGGGTACGCATACATACTCACTAAGCGACTACTGCGCCTCAGCTATTCCCTCCCAGCCGAAACCCCTACCATTTAAACCGTGGAACCCGGAAGTGGCGAAAAAAGGACAGAAATAAGGTCACTGCCCCAAAGTTGCCACAATAATGGCAGGCGCGGAAAACCGGTAGTTGCTTTTGAATGGACTGCAGCCGCGAGCGGCCTGCACGCGGACCATACAAGCGAGTGAATGCGCTACTTGCGATAAGATCCGCCGATCCGCGCTGTTACCGGACCGATGCTCGCTGCGGAACGGGTTCGATTTCGCAGGTCGCAGCCGACTGCAGCGAACTCAGGCGGTCGCGCGCAGCCTTTTCTGCATCCTGATAGCACTGCCGCTCATATTCGGCCTTCAGGCGCGCCCATTGATCCGGATCCACGGTCTCGAGGTCCGATCTCCTGAACTCGCAATCGGGCGCCGGCTGCGCAGCAAGCAACGCCGGGTCCGGTCGGTGAATTCTCGGCTCCGAGTATCGACGCGGTTCGGAATGTCTGCGGATGCTCATGGCCGCACGGACCGGGGATGCCCTGGTTTCGCGCGGGGCTGCCTGGACTTCACGTGGCGCCGGATTGCGCGCGCAACCGGCAACCGAGATCGACACCAGGACCGCGCAGGCGGCAAGCAGTCCCGATGTGCGCGCGCGCGACCTGGCAGCATGCAGCCGCCGAGTTGCAAGCCCGCAAGGATTTTGAGCGCGAGAAGCTGCACCAACGATCGCCATGATGATGATTCCGTATCAGCGCGAACCGTGTTGGAGCCGTCGATCAATTGCACGAGAATACGGCGAGCATGGACGGAAAATTTGAATCGAACTCTAAAAATTACAATGAATAGAGTCTAAATTGCCCGCCGCGACGTCGGGATAAATTGGCAGGAGCCGTCGCCGGGAGGCGCCGTCAACGAAGTTCGACGAGCAAGGCCCTGGCCTTTCGCAGATCGCTGGTGTCAAATCCTTCGGTGAACCATTCGTAGATCGGCGCGAGAAGATCGCGCGCCATTTTCCGCTTGCCCTGACGACCGAGAAGCCGCGCCGAACTGGTAGCCGCGCGCAACTCCCACGATTTTGCCCGCTGCGCACGTGCAATGCTCAGGGAGCGCTCGAAATGCGCCTGCGCCTTCTCTTCATCCCGCTGCGGCCACCTCAGTGCGATCTCGCCGGCAACGCGATGAACTTCGGCCTCGCACCATCTTTCCCTGGTTGCTTGCATCGCCGTCATCGCATTGCCGATGCAGCGCCAGGCGTCACCGAACTGGCCTGAATCCGCGTGCGCAATTGCCAGCATGAATTCCTGCTCCGGCGTGAATATCGTCGATCCGGCCGATCGCCACAGATCAATACCCGAGGTGACGGTCTCGACCGCTCGTGCGGCTCCGGTAAGCGTCAGGATATAGCCCCGCCGCAACACGCCTTCGGCCTTTCGGAACGGGGCCCCCTTCTCCTCCGCCAACGCGACGAGCTCCTTGAGATGCTCGTTGGCGGCCTGGTAATTCCCGCAATAGGTATTGACGAGAATCGGGAAGTTCAGCGTAAACATCAACGTCGCAGCATGATCGATCTGGCGCGCTTCCGTCAGCGCGCAGTCCGCATCGTTCAGCGCCGCCTCGGGATAACCGAGCAGCCACGAGGACATCGACCGAAAGGCCAGGCACGTCACGCGCAGGTCCTGGCCAAATCGCGTCATCAATCGCCGGTGCTCGGCGGGAAGATAGAGGGCGAGCGCATCATCGTAGTGCGTCTGGGCCTCGACGAGGTCGCCCCTCAATGCCAGCGTACTCGCCATGGTACGGTGCCCGATCAGGAGCGGGACCGCCGCGCCTTCCTTCTCGCCAAGCTCGAGAAAGCGCGCGGCGAGCTCGCGCGCGACGTCGCCGTTGAAGTTTATGAAATTGACGATCCACTGGCCGAACAGGGCCGAGAGGAGCAGCGAAGTATCCTCGGGAGATTCTCCGAGCTGCTCCGCCTGTTCGATAAACGCCCTCGCCTGCGCCACGGCATTCTTGGTTTCGGGCGCGCCATATCCCCTGACATGCATCAGCGTGTTCAACAATGCGACTTGCAGGATGATCTGCTCGCGCCGCAAGTCCGGCGTGCTGTTCAAGATTGCGATTTGCGCCAGCGCCTGGCCCAGCTGTTCGGCGGCTTCGACCAGCGCCGAGCGCTCCTGTGACCGCAGCCCCGCCTTGCCCCACAGGCGCGCCGACTTCGCGATCAGTCCGGCCTTGGTGTAGTGACGTGCGAGCAGCTCCGGTTGGCTCTCGGCTGTTTCCGGAAGCTGGCGTTCGAGGATTTCGGCAATGCGCGCATGCAGCGCCCGCCTCGGCTCCCGCAGCAGCGTGCCGTAGGCTGCGTCCTGCACGAGCGCATGCTTGAACTGATAGCTGGCATGCGGCGGGACGCCTTCGCGAAACAGCAAACCCGCCGCGATCAGCCGGTCGAGGTCGGCATTCAATTCCGCTTCCGGCTTTCGCGCGACCCCCGCCAGCAGCATGTGAGGAAATTCCCTGCCGATCGCCGCGCCGACCTGCGCGACGCCCTTCGCCCGGCCGAGCCGGTCGAGCCGCGACATCAGCGAAGCCTGCAGGCTTGCCGGAACCGCCACGACGGGCGTCGGCGCGCTGGCGAAAGTCCGCGCCACTTCGCTCTCGCCCTCCGCATCCAGCACCGCCTTGGTCATCTCCTCGGCGAACAGTGGAATGCCGTCGGTGCGCTCGATGATGTCCTGGCGGATGTCTGCCGACAGCGATCGGCTGCCGACGACTTCCTCGATCAGGGAATCGATGTCGTATGGCGCCAGCCGGTTGAGGGTCAGCTCGCTCACGTGCGGCCGTCCGATCCAGGGCTGACTGAATTCCGGCCTGAAGGTAACGAGTATCAGGAGCCGATGGTTCACGGCCAGGTCCACCGCCCGGGCCAGAAATTCGAGGCTGGTTGGATCCGTCCAATGCGCATCTTCAAAAATCATCAGCACGGGATGGATGTGCGCGAGCGCGTCGATGTGCGCGCCCAGCGCCTTCAGGGTTTTCTGACGGCGGAGCGGCGGTTCGACTTCGAGCGGACGGTAGCGTCCATCGCTCGGTAGCGACAGCATTTCGGCGAACAGCGCCGCATCCTCTGGCGGCGTCGAGCTTTGCGCCAGCAGCGCGTCAAGCTTGTCTGCTTTCATTTGCTGGCTGTCGTCGTGAACGGCGCCGGCCGCACGCCATATCTCGCCAATGACAGGATAGAGCGTGCTGTCGGTGTGCTGCGGCGAACAGAAATATTGCAGGCGAATGTGCGGCTCACGAGCAAGCTGTTCCAGAAGCGCGACGGTGAGCCGTGATTTGCCGATCCCCGCTTCACCTGATAGCAGCACCACCTGACCTTCACCACGCCTGGCCCGCTTCCATCGGCTCAGAATCAGCTCCATTTCCTCATCACGACCGATCAGCGGCAGCACATCGCAGCTTTGCAACGCGTGCGAACGGCTGGTCACGGTCGTCTTTCCGGCGACCCGCCAGGCAGCGACCGGTCTTGCAAATCCCTTGATCTCGACCTTGCCGAGATCGAGATACTCGAATTGCGGTCCGGCGATGGTCCTTGTGCGCTCCGAAATAACGACGCTGCCGGGCTCCGCGAGCGATTGCAGACGCGCGGCAAGATTTGGGGTGTCGCCGAGGATGCCATGCTCTTCGGAAATCGCGCTATCGGACATATCGCCGACAATCGCCACACCCGTCGCGACACCGACGCGCGCGCTCAATTTCTCTTTCGCGGGCAACAGCTCGATCGCCCGCACCAGGGCAAGACTGGCGTGAACCGCGCGCTCGGCGTCGTCTTCGTGCGCCTGGGGATAGCCAAAATATACGACCGCGCCGTCCCCATGATGTCGCGCGACGAAGCCGTCGAAGCCGGCGACGGTCTCGACAATGCAGCGCCGGTAGCCCGCGATGATGGCGCTGAAGTCTTCGGGATCGAGTCGTGCGGAAAGCGCGGTCGACCCGACCAGGTCGCAGAACAACACCGTTAGCTGCCGGCGCTCGATCGGGCGCGCGTCACGGGCCGGCGGCGCGGAAGAATCCGCGCGCAATCCATTGCCGCAGTCGCCGCAGAACTTGTTCAGGGCCGGGTTTGCCGCGCCGCAGGCCGGACAGCGCCGCTCTACCGCCGCTCCGCACCGCCCACAAAACCTGCTTTGCTCCGCGACTTCCGTTGCGCAGTTCGTGCAGTGCATCCGGGCCTCAAGGAATATCGATTGCCGCGGCACAATGCGCCAAAAATCGAGAACGCCATATGACCTCGGTCACAATTCCGGGTGATCGCTGCAAAGTTCCAATGAATTCCAAAGTGAACTCCAACGCTGCAGGTGACCATGTCCGGCTTGCCGCTGAGACGTTACGGTGTTCAAACGACCGCCTGCGAGACGACGACAATTCTCGCAACGAGGATGCCGCAATCGAATGATGCACGGATGCCTGTCAGGTTCGTGCATGCGACGACGCGATCACGATACCGAAACGCAACAGCCGGACACATTCGGATTTCGAAATCCGAGTTGTAATGAAGGAACCTGACAGACTCAGGTAGATTCCGTGCGATTGGAATTTGGCACGGGGGCTGCAATGCCATACTTCAATTTTGATCTCGTCATCGGCGCGGAGTTCAAATGCCAGGGCCGCATGATCCTCGAAAATACCGAAAACGCGATCGACAAGGCCGATAGCCTGGCGAGCGAGCTTCGCATCGTTCGCCCCGAGCTGTGTGCGACTGGATGCTCCGTGCGCGTCACCGACTGCGAAAGCAACGAGCTCTACCGTACGCCGGTCGAGCTTGTCGGCCGCCCGCAGGATTACGGCAAGGGCGCCAGTTGAGTGGGTAGCGACTTGTTGCCCCGGGGGCAGCCGGTTCGTCCGGCGTAGGGCTGCATCTGGGCTGAGGAGTCGCTCGAACGGTTCGAACCGGATGCCGACGACCTCGTCGTATTCGTAAACTCGGCCACGGCACGGTTGGACGACCAATCCACGTATGTGACCACGGCAAGCACAAGCGCGAGCAAGGTGAGGCTCTCGACCATCGCGGTGGTGCCGATTCCCCGCCAGTCGATTTGGCGATTGAAAATGAGCATCGCACATCTCCCGAAATCGGATCTGCTGGAACCGCTTTAGGTCAAAGCCCGATTTCCAAACGTGAACTACTTCACGTCTCACGCCGACTTGATGCGGAGGCGGAACCGCGCGTGCTTGCCTGGTTCCGTCGCAATGGGCATGTTGAGAGCGGACAACGCTTATGAGTTCCGTAATTTTGCGGATTCGCTTCAGCACTCGAAGACAAACCGAAAAACAACAGGTCCGTTTCAAAAGAGAAGCTCGCGCAGAAATGTGATTCCATTTTTTCCCGAGTAATGGCCTCATTGGCTGCCGGGCGGTTCGTGTGATTCGCGGATGTCAAATTTGGTGACAGTCCATCACGGAGGCTGCCATGCAAGCGTTCGGTCGTTTGTTAGCTATCCTCAGTCTTCTTGTCTTGCTTTCCGTTCGAGTTGACGCTCACGACCCATCGATGCCGAACCATGAGTGGTTCAACAGGCAGGAAATGAACCCGGCCGCCCGGCAGCGCCTCGGCGTTCCCTGGAAATCCTGTTGCGACAACGGCGACGTGTACAAGACCCGCTTCAGGGTTGGCGAAGATCGCTCGGACCAGTGGCAATACCTGAAGGATGGCGAGTGGAAAACCATCCCGCCCGACGTCATCAAGGAAGAAGATACGCCTGACCACCTTCCCGTGCTGTTCATCAACAGACACACCGGCGTCGAACTTTGCTTCTTCGTGCCGCGCGGAGGGCTGTGAGGAGCAGCCTGTATCCGAGCCGCGACGGTCGGCCAACGTCCAACCCGCAGCACATCCCTCCGCATGCGGGGCGACAATGGATTGCTTCGCTCGCAATGACGGTGGTGCGAAACAACAATTCGCTCCTGCAAATCAGTCGCGATAACATCCTTCGCGCTTCCGCCTTTAATGTTGACCGACGCCCTGCTACACCGCCCGTCATGACAAGCTCCCCTGCTCTCAAGACCAACGTCGCCGCGATCTCGATCTTCGCCAGCGCCGGCATGGCGGCGACCAAGTTCGCGGTCGGCATCGCGATCGGCTCGCTCGCGCTGATCTCGGAAGCCCTGCACTCCTCCGTCGACGTGATCGCCACCGTCATCACCTGGCTGGTGGTGCGGGTATCCGACCAGCCGGCCGACAAGGAGCACCATTACGGCCACGGCAAGTTCGAGAGCCTGTCGGCGCTCTTCGTCATCGCGCTGCTCTATGTGCTGGCCGGCGGCATCCTGGTCGAATCATGGAGCCGGTTGCGCGAGGGCGCGCCGCCGCCCACTCTCTCCGCGATTCCCTTCGTGGTGCTGGTGATCGATATCGCGGTCAACTACTGGCGCGCGCGGGCACTGCACCGCGCGGCGCGCGAGACGCATAGCCAGGCGCTGGCGGCGGACGCGCTGCATTTCGCCTCCGACGTGCTCGGCTCCTTCGCCGTGATCGGCGGCCTCGCGCTGACCGGCCTCGGCTTTGCCTGGGGCGATTCGGCCGCTGCCATCGCGGTTGCCGTCATGATCTCGATCCTCGGCCTGCGGCTCGGACGCTCCACCATCGAGACGCTGCTAGACCGCGCCCCGGAAGGTGCTTCGGAAAAGGCGAGCGACGCGATCCGCTCGGTAGCGGGCGTGGTAGACGTCGAGCGCGTGCGCGTGCGCATGGTCGGGCCGACGCATTTCATCGACGCCATCGCCGAGGTGCCGCGCACCTACCCGATCGATCGCGTCGAGGCAATCAAGAAAAACGCGCAGGCCGCGGTCAAGGAGGCGCTCGGCGATGCCGACCTCACCTTCACCGCGGTGCCCGTGGCCCGCGACAATGAGAGCGTGCGCGAGCGCATCATGGTGATCGCGCGCAACTCCGGCCTCGCCGTGCACCATGTCACCGTGCACGATCTCGGCGACAAGCTGACGGTCAGCATCGATCTCGAGGTCGACGGCGACATGGAACTGAAGGCGGCGCACGACATCGCCCATGACCTCGAGCGCAGCATCCGCGAAGACTTCGGCGAGGACGTCGAGGTCGACACCCATATCGAGCCGCTCGAGCCGGAACTGCCGCACGGCACCAACGCCGCGCCCGAACGCGTCGAGACCATCCGCGCCGCGCTCGCGCAATTTGCCGGCAACACCGCGATCCATGACGTTCATAACGTGCGGGTGCGCGACACCGAGGCCGGCGAAATCGTTAACTTCCATTGCCGCGCCGCGCCGTCGATGAGCGTGATCAAGGTGCATGAGACCGTCGACGAGATCGAGCGCGCGCTGCGCCGCGCCTTCCCTTCGATCAAGCGCGTGATCAGCCATGCCGAGCCGTCGCGTGTATAAATTTTTTCGGCTGCGTTCTCGTTTCGGACTCATCGCGCGGCGATTAAATTTGCGTTGGACAACATTTATTTCGAATTAACGAATTGTTGACTCTCGACAGCCCCAAAAAAGTGGATTCAAATCGCTGTGATTCGGAAGTTGTGTGGGGTGCTTCCGGACAGTGTGCAAACAGGCTTTCGGCGGGGGTCTACTAGCATGGCGCGTGCGCATGCGGCGAACGTGCGTGTCCAATCCGACTCGATCAAGGGATTGGCGCAATCGATCGCGAAACCTGCCTATCACCGGCTGCTGACCGCAGAGCCGGCGCTTCGCCGCGCCGTGCCAACCCTCATCATCGCCTTCCTCATCACGATCTGCCTCGGCGCCGTCGTGCAGGTGATCGACCAGAGCCGGCAGAAGCGCGCCGCGATGAAGCGCGATCTTTCCTCCCTCACCGATCTCTTGGCCGAACGCCTCGACCGCCTCGCCTCGGTGCGGCAGGACCGCACCGCCAATATCGAGCGGCTGCAGAGCCTGCTGCCCGATCTGATTCCGGTCTGGGGCGTCGCGAGCGGCCGCCACGTCATCATCACCGGGTCTGATCACCGCGTTCTCGCGCGCGTCCCGATCGAGAGCAGCCTCGGTGGCAGCGATCGCGTCCTCGACATCATCAGCACGGCGCAACTGATTGCCGCTCCCGGCCAGCAGGGCGTCGTCACCGACATGACGCTGCCGAACGGCAACGGCGCGATGGCGATCTCGCGGCTGGTGAAGGCGCTGCCGGGCCAGGTGATCGTCATCCAGGAAAAGAACGAGCCGCTGTGGGGCTCTGACGCCGCGCTCTCGATGACGCTGTCGGCCACGACGGGCTTCGTGGTGCTGATCCTCGGCTTCGCCTTCCACTGGCAGTCGACGCGGGCCCGCGAGGGCGACCTCATCAATGACGCGGTGCGCGGCCGGATCGACACCGCGCTCAACCGCGGCCGCTGCGGCCTGTGGGACTGGGACCTCTCGCGCGGCCGCATCTTCTGGTCGGCCTCGATGTTCACCATGCTCGGCCTCGACTCCCGCAACGACCTCCTGACCTTCGGCGAGATCAACGCGCTGGTGAAATCCGACGACATCGACCTGTTCGCGATCGCCGACCAGATGATCGCCGGAGAGATCGACCACATCGACCAGAGTTTTCGCATGCAGCACACCGACGGCCACTGGATCTGGCTGCGGGTGCGCTGCGAACTCAGCCACACCCAGGCCGATGGCGGCCTGCACCTGATCGGCATCGCCGTCGACATCACCGAGCAGAAGAGCCTCGCCGAGAAGACCGTGGAAGCCGACCTGCGGCTGCGCGACGCGATCGAGACCATCCCGGAAGCCTTCGTGCTGTGGGACGCGGAAGACCGCCTCGTGCTCGCCAACTCGCATTTCCAGCGCCTGCACAAGCTGCCCGATACGGCGGTGGCTCCCGGCACGTCGTATGAGACCGTGATCGAGGTCGGCAGTATGCCGGAAGTGCGCACCCGACTGCAGGAGGCCGGCGCGCCGGTGCCGGGCGCGCGCACCTTCGAAGCCCAGCTCGACGACGGCAGCTGGCTGCACATCTCCGAGCGCCGCACCAAGGACGGCGGCTACGTCTCGGTCGGCACCGACATCACCCGCATCAAGGCGCATGAACAGAAGCTGATCGAGAACGACGCGCGGCTGCGCGCCAACGTGATCGACCTCAAGCGTTCGCAGGCCGAGCTGGCCGATCTCGCCGAAAAATATTCGCAGGAGAAGAACCGCGCGGAGGAAGCCAACCAGGCCAAGTCGAAATTCCTCGCCAATATGAGCCACGAGCTGCGCACGCCGCTGAACGCCATCATCGGCTTCTCCGAGATCATGGGCAGCGGCATGTTCGGCGTGCTCGGTTCCGACAAGTATCAGGAGTACTGCCACGACATCCTGACATCAGGAAAATACCTGCTCGAGGTCATCAACGACATCCTCGACATGTCGAAGATCGAGGCCGGCCGCATGAAGCTCGACAAGGAGCAGCTCGACCTCTCGAAGCTGCTGGCGGAGTCGCTGCGCGTGGTCTCGGGTCGCGCCGAGGACAAGAACCTGACGCTCGACGCCGACATCGAAAGCACC
This sequence comes from Bradyrhizobium sp., assembly GCF_036735945.1. Classification (GTDB taxonomy): domain Bacteria; phylum Pseudomonadota; class Alphaproteobacteria; order Rhizobiales; family Xanthobacteraceae; genus Bradyrhizobium. Next base: position 34,445 of record NZ_DAINNI010000022.1, read on the forward strand.
CTCTCGGTGGTGGCCGACCGCCGCGCCCTGAAGCAGATCTTCGTCAACCTGCTGTCCAATGCCGTCAAGTTCACCCCCGACGACGGCAAGGTGACCGTGCGCAGCCACGTATTGCCGGACTCGATCGTGCTGATGATCGCCGACACCGGCATCGGCATCGCGCCCGACTCGCTCCGCCGGCTCGGCAAGCCGTTCGAACAGGTTGAGAGCCAGCTCACCAAGACCTACCAGGGCTCCGGCCTCGGCCTTGCCATCGCGCGCTCGCTGACCCACCTGCATGGCGGCACGATGCGGCTGCGCTCCAAGCTCGGCAGCGGCACGGTGGTGCGTATTGTGCTGCCGCGCGAGCCTGGGCAGCCGAACGCGAAAGCCGGAATCGAGAGCGCTGCGGCCTGACCTATTCCAGCGTCGGCGCCACTTCGCGGGCAACCTGCACCAGCGCCGCGATCAGGGGCGTCATCGGGTCGCGCTGCGGGACCACCAGGCCGATGCTGTAGTCGACGACGGGATCGACGATCGGAATGCTGCGGACTGAGTCCGACAGACCCAGCGTCTCCGCAAGCTTGGCCGGCATGACGCTCGCCCACCGCCCGGTCTTCACATGGGTGTAGAGCACCAGCAGCGAATTCGAGGTCAGGCTCGGCGTAGCTTCAGCCGCGACGGAGGCGAGCGCGCGATCGATGATGCGGCGGTTCTGCATGTCTGGTGTCAGCAGGCACAGCGGCACCTGCCCGACCTCCTTCCAGGTGACCTGATCGCGATCGCCGAACATGGCGTCGGGCGCGGTCAACAGGCGGTAGCTCTCATTGTAGAGCGGAATGGTGCGGACCTTGCCGATCGGCTCGTTCTCGATATAGGTCAGCCCGGCATCAACCTCGAGATTTTCGAGCAGGCCCAGCACGTCAGCCGAGGTGCAGGACTGGATGCGGAAGCGCACGTCCGGATAGCGCGCGCGGTAGGGCGTCGTCAGTGAGGCCACCATGCCGAGCACGGTCGGGATCGCGGCGATGCGGATCTCGCCGGAAAGCTTGTCCTTGAGGCCGTGGATCTCCTGCCGCATCGCCCGCGCATCGCCGACAATGCGCCGCGCCCAGTCGAGCGTGCGTTCGCCTTCCGGCGTAAAGCCCTGGAAGCGGGAGCCACGCTGCACCAGCATGACGCCGAGGATCTCCTCGAGCTGCTTGAGGCTGGTCGACATGGTCGGCTGGGTGACGCCGCAGGCTTCCGCGGCGCGTCCGAAATGCCGCTCCTTCGCGAGCGCCAGCAGGAGTTCAAGCTTGTCGATCAAAGGGATGGCCCCGGAAGGTTGGGTGCTGCAGGAGGACCAGAAGTAGCACGGCCTCCGGGCCATCAAAACTTCAAAACAGCGTCGAGGGCGCTGGATTTCAGGAGCAATTCGGCTCTCATATCGCCCGATTACCCGACGTTATCAACCGGGGCGGCCGCTATGCCGTCTCGGCCAGCTCCAATCCCGGCCGCGGCCGCTTGAGACAAGGCTCGGCAGCGGGTCCGACGAGGCCTGACGATGCGGACGCATACATGCGGACCACGGAAAAAATCTCCAGCATGCGATCGTAGCCCTTGATCGGTCGCTCGCCGATCGAGGTGAGCGCGAAACTGCCCTTGATGTGTTCGGTGACCGCCGCGTCCAGCAATATCTGCCCGTCGTCAGCCAGGCTGCAAAGCCGCGACGCCAGATTGACCACGCTTCCGATCGCCGTGTAGTCGAGGCGTCCTTGATAGCCGAGGGTTCCGACCGTCGCGGTGCCCATCGCGACCCCAACACCGAAACCCATGGCGCAGCCGGCCGCGTACCACGTGCTGGACAGCGATTGCACCGCCGCCTGCATGTCGATGGCGAGCCGGATGCCCCGATCTGCGGGGTTCGCGCAGGCGACCGGCGCATTGACGAGAACCATCACCCCGTCGCCGGCAAAGCGGATCAAGGTTGCCTCGTGGCGGGCCGTGACGGCGCCGATCGCTTCATAGTACTGCCGCAACACCGCCAGAAGGACGTCGGGCTCGGCCTGCGCGGAGAACGCGGTGAAGCCTCGCAGATCGCCGAAGATGGCAACCACCTCCCGCCGCTGCCCATCCAGCAGCCGCTGGTCGGAATGCTCGACCAGCTCCGCAACCTGCGGCGCCAGGAATTGCTTCAGCCGGTTGATGCGCTCTGATTTGTGCTGCGAAACGCCGAGCTCCTCGGCCATCTGATTGAACCGGATCGCCAGTTGCTCGAGCTCGTCGCGGCTCTGGATGGTGATGCGATGGTCGAACTGCCCCATCCCGATCCGCTCGACGCCGTTCTCGAGCTGCCGGATCGGCCCCCACATGCGGCACGCACGCCAATAGGCCAGCACGAGCGCCAAAACGACACCGATCGCGATCAGGATCAGCGAACGCCACAGCGCGGCACGGATCGATTCATGCGCCTCCGGAACCGGCTGCTCGGCAATCACCGTCCATCCCAGATTAGGGGCGTGCACCGCGAGCGCAACGACAGGCTTGCCGTCCTCACCGGTCGTGGAAACCGCCGAGCCAATGGCCTGGCTGACGGCGGATTTCAGCCGGTCGAAATCACCCGCGCCTGCTCCGCTGCGCAGAACCAGGCTGATGTCGGGATGGGCAACCAGTCGCCCCGTGTCATCGACAATCAGCGCGTGGCCGGTATCGCCGATCTTGATCCTCGCAATGATGTCCCAGATCAGTTTCAGATTGATGTCGGCGACGACGATCCCGGCGGCCGCGCGGTTGCCCGCGAGCGCGATCTGCATGTAAGGCTCGGAATCGCGACGATAGTGCACCGGCCCGTACCACGCCTTGTTCGCCCGCGCGCCGACAACCGCGGGGTCCGCCGACATGTCGGCGCCCCGACCGGTCCGGTTCATGCTGACGCGGGACACGAAAACGCGTTCGGTGCCGTCAGGATCGACCATCGAGAGCGAAACGATTGCCGGCACCTGCTGCAGCAGGCGCAATCCATCGATCCGTCGCCGGTCGTCCTCGCCCGGGGTCCACGGAAACTGCACGACCCAGCCGAGTTGATCGCGAATGCCGTCGGTGAACGCCTGAATCCGGTCGGCGGCCGAACGGGCCTCGACCTGAAGAATTTCATTGAGGTAGAGGCGATTATCGCGAAAGGCGAACCAAGCCTCGGTGGCGGAGCCAAGCATCAGCGGCACCACCACCGCAACAAACAGTGTGATGAAATATTTGAAGAACAGGGAGCGGCGCGGACGGGTCATCGGACGTGACGGCCTCATTCGATCACCCGATTGGCGCGAAACAGGACGGAGGACTGGTCGAGGTCAATGCCGAGCCGCTCGGCGGTCCGGAGATTGACGACCAATTCGAACCTCGTGGGTTGAAACACCGGCAGATCAGCCGGCTTTTCGCCGCGCAGGATCCGGTCGGCATAAGTCGCGAGCCAGAAATACGTCGCGCGCTGGTTGGCGCCGTAACTCAGAAGGCCGCCGGCATCGCAATACTCGCTCCAGCCGAACATCGACGGGAGCCGATGTGCGATGGCGTAATCGGCAATCTTGGTCCGGTGCACCATCGTCAGAACATCCGGGAAGACCAGCATCGCGTCCGCCTGCACTTGCCCGACCTTGCCCAGCGCGGCGTCCAGTTCACCCGCGCCGGAAAAGGGAACGTAAATGGGTTCGATGCCGAGCTTCTGAGCGGCCTCCCTGGTCGCACGCCATTCGGACTGCTCGCCCGGATGATTGGCATTGGAGAAAACCGCGAGCTTGCGCAGGTTGGGCAGCACCTCCTTCAACAATTCGACCCGCTTGCCCGCCAGATCGAGCGACAGGAAGGTCGAGCCGGTGAAATTGCCGCCCGGCTGTCCCAGGCTTTTGACAAGGCCCAACTCCACGGGATCGCCACTCAGGGCGAACAGGACCGGCACTTCCTCGACCGCCGTCATCGCGCGCGTCGCCGGACCGCTCGAGACCGCCAGATCGACCTTGCCGCGCCTGAGTTCGGATGCCACCTCGCGCAGCGCCTGCGGATTGCCGATCGCATAGTGCAATTCAAGGATGACGTTCTTGCCCTCGAAATAGCCCCGGGCGCGCAAGCCCTCCCGGAAACCCTCCAGGAAGGGATCCGGCTGGGCCTGCGTGGAAAGCCAGTAGATGCGGTAGACCCGGGCCGAACCCTCCGCCAGTGCAGCGGCCGGACAGGTCAGCGCGGCTCCCATCAACGCTATGAAATCTCGTCTTTTCATGCAGGTAGCATGGCGCAGACCGGGCCTCGGCGCTTAGAGCCGATGTTCAGATTATCTGCAGATAATCTTGATTTTGACCCTCGGTGCGGCCGCTCGCCGTCAGCTACGGCACCATCGCGACGCAGGGACGCGACCGAATGCCCGATGACGTGCTATCATTCAATCGCTCTGCCTCGCGACGTCGCATGCCGATATGGAGGTTCAGATGATCACAATCCCGGAACTGGTGGCACAAGCCCTCGGCACATTCCTGACCGCGGAAACCAAGAGCCGGTTCGGCTCCTCCCAGGCGCGGCTGGCAGAGTTTCTGCCCTACGCCGCCCGGCTCACGCTGGAGTGCATCGGCAACAGCGACGCGCTTTATCATAACGTCGAGCATTCCCTGCTCGTCACCCTGGCCGGCCACGACATCCTGATGGGACGGGCGGTGCTGCGGCCGACGACGCCCGATGACTATGCCAATTTCATCCTGGCGTGCCTGACCCACGACATCGGATATGTCAGGGGTACCGTTCAGGGAGATGACGGCGAGTCCTACGTCGCCGACCTCAGCGGCCGAACCATTCGCCTGCCGAGAGGCTCGTCCGATGCGTCGCTGGCGCCCTACCATGTGGACCGCTCGAAACTGTTCGTCTTCGAGCGCCTCGATGCCGCAGAAGAAGTCGACGCCAGCCGGATCGCCAGGGCGATCGAATATACCCGTTTTCCCTACCCGGAAGCGTCAGGCGACGATCTGGTCGACGAGGAAGGATTGCTGCTGCGCGCGGCCGACCTCATCGGGCAGCTCGGCGACCCCAACTACCTGAAAAAGTCGAATGCCCTGTTCTATGAATTCCAGGAGATCGGCCTGACCAAGCAGCTCGGCTACGAGACGCCGGCTGATGTCGTCTACAAATATCCGCAGTTCTACTGGAACAACGTGGCGCCGCAGATCCAGACAGCGATACGCTATCTCAACGTCACCTCAAGGGGGCGTCAGTGGATTGCAAACCTTTACAGCAATGTGTTCCGCGCCGAGCGGGAGATGAACCTGTCCGGTCCGCAGCCGTGATCGCAGCGTCAGCGCGCCGCCGGAATCCCCGCCACATGTAGCCCTTCGACGAAGCGGTCGATGAAGCCGACATCGTTGCAGAAGAAGAATTCCTGCCGTGCCGTCCCGGTGCTGTAGGCCGGCTTGCGCTGCAGTATCTCGGCGGCCACCGCCTTCGCCTGGGTCGTATCGCCGAGCAGGCCGAGCGAGGAAGCAAGCGTGGCAAAGGCCTGATAGTTGACGTTGGGCTGGCGGGTCGCGCGCCGGGCGAACTCGACCGCAATGTCGTACTCGCCAAGCGAGAAATGCGCCCAGGAACGGACATGGTGGAACGAAGATATATGGCTGTCGCGCGGGCTCAGCATGGTCGCGCGATCGAGCAGCGTTTCCGCCTCGATCTCCCGCCCGTACCACAGCATGTTGAAACCTTGCGCGAAATAGGCCTGCGCGAAGCTCGGATTGAGCTCCAGCGAGACATCGAGCGCGGCCAGCGCCTCGTCGTTCTGATTGGTCAGGCACAAGGCGCGTCCGAGGGCGCAGTGGCAGAAGCAATCGAGCTCGTCGAGCGCCACCGAGTGACGCGACTGGCGCAGCGCCGTCTGCAGCCGCGCCGCGCGGTCCTTCGGCTCATCGATAAAGGCGCGCTGTATATTTACGTAGCCGAGCGCGCCATGACCGCGCGCGAAGTTGGGATCGGCCTCGATCGCACGCTTGAAATATTCCTCGGCCAGGTCGAAGCCCGGCGTCGTGAAGCGCCACAGGTTCCACAGCCCTCGCTGGTAGCAATCCCAGGCGTCCAGGTTTTCCGGCGCCTTGCGCGCCGCAAGCTGCTGCTCGACCTTCGACAGCTCGGGCTCGATCGTTGCCGAGATCTGGCGCGCCATCTCCTCCTGGATATCGAAGATATCCTCGAGCTGCAGGTCGTACTTGTCGGCCCATAATTGCTTGCCGTCCGCGGCACGAACGAGCTCCGCGGTGATCCGCACGGCGTCCCTGCTCTTGCGAACGCTGCCGACCATCACATAGCGGACGCCAAGCAGCTCGCCGACCTCGCGGGCATCGACCACCCGCCCCTGGAACGCGATGGTCGAATGCCGCGAGATCACCGAAAGCCAGCGGTTGCGCGCCAGCAGGCGAATGATGTCCTCGGTCAGCCCGTAGCTGAAATAGTCGTTCTCCGGATCGCCGGACATGTTCCCGAACGGCAGCACAGCGATCGACGGCCGCGCGTTGGCCTCGGCCTTCACCGCTTCAGAGACGATGTCATCGAGGCGCGATACTTCAGGCGATACCGACACGCCGGCGGGGGGATCGAGCGGTGAAACATTTTCATCGGGGACCAGCCGGGCCGCATCCGCTTCCGGCGCGCTGACGGTCTGAACCTCTCCGATGAAGCGGAAGCCGCGCTTGTGCAGCGTGCGGATAAACAACTGGTCGGTCCCGTTGTCGCCGAGCGCGCGGCGGGCCCCGTTGATACGGCTGGACAATGCCGCCTCGGAAATGATCCGGCCGTTCCAGACGGTGTCGATCAGTTCGTCCTTGCTGACGATGCGGTCATGGTTGCGCACGAGGTGCACGATGAGATCGAACACCTGCGGCTCGATGTGCACGGACTCGCCGAGCCGGCGCAGCTCCTGCTGGCTCAGGTCGAGTTCAAAATCGGCAAACCGGTACTGCATTACCACCTCTGCTGATGTTAATGCGATCCGCGCCGTCGCAGCCACCAGAGAATTCAGCGAACAAATTGAGCAAAAACAACATCTTCAGGAAGGAAAAACCAAGGTCTTCTGAAGAACTCCGCCAAGCTTGCGGGATCATCTCAATTTACAGACGGGTCAACCCGCATTCAACCGGAGACGGCGCATGACCCGCCTGTTTGATCTCACCAATTCCAATCCATCGCCAGAAGGCTTGATGCCGCAAGGCCGCGTGGCCGGCGCCATCCGCCTGCGCATCGCTTCATCCGGCAAACACGCCAGGCACCGGCCACGGAGGGCCGCCCCATGAGCATGATCACTACCATTTCAGCAGCAACGGCGCCGGAGCCGCGCAGAAGCGCCCTGCATGTGACGGCGCACCTGCGGCGACGCCTCAACCGCTGGATCGCCGCGGCCATCGCCTATCGCGAACGACAGGTAAGGCTGTCTGCGCTGTACCGGCTCGAGGGGCGTGGGCTGAACAAGGCCCGCATCTATCGCGGCCCGATCGACGACGCCGTGGAGAAGGCCGCGTATTTTCGCAAGCAACGCCGGCTCGGCTAGCTCCGGACCATCATTGTCAAACTGCATCATTTCAAAAGCAAGGAGATACAAGATGTCGATTACCATGCACACCGGGCCAAACAGCCCTCAGGCCGCGGTTTCATTTCCGGCGAGATTGCTCACGCTTTGCTACGGCGGCCTCGCCTATCTGATCTTTCTCGGCACGTTCCTCTACGCCATAGGCTTCGTCGCGCAATTTGTCGTGCCGAAGAACATCAATACCGGCTCGTCACATCCGCTGATGACTGCGCTGCTGACCAACCTCGTGCTGATGTCGATCTTTGCCGTCCAGCATAGCGGCATGGCGCGGCGCGGCTTCAAGCGGATGTTCGCGCGCTTCGCTTCGCCGGCGATCGAACGTTCCACCTATGTGTTGCTGGCGAGCCTGTCGCTGATCCTGCTGTTCTGGCAATGGCAGCCGATCCCTGCCGTGGCCTGGCAGATCGACGATCCCGTTCTCGCCGCCATCGCAACCGCGGGCGGCGCATTGGGCTGGCTCATCGTTCTCTACAGCACGTTCCTGATCAGCCATTTCGAACTGTTCGGATTGACGCAAGTGGTCTCGCATTACGCCGGCCGCGTGGTCGAGCCGATGAAGTTCAAGACGCCCGGTCTCTATCGCCTGATCCGGCACCCAATCTATCTCGGTTTCATCATCGCCTTCTGGTCCACGCCGATGATGACGTACGGCCACCTGCTGTTCGCCGCGGTGACGACGGCCTACATCTTCGTCGGCATCTATCTCGAAGAGTGTGACCTGATTGCGATGTTCGGCAGCGAGTATCGGCGCTATCGCGAAAAGGTGGCGATGCTGGTGCCGGGCATTTTCTGAAACTGACTTCAAAATGTGCAAACGCGCCCGTCAGGTCCGACCTGGCGAGCGCGTTCCGCTGTCGAATGTGACGACAATCAGGCGTTAACCTAATCCATCAGCCTATCACCCCATAGGCATTCCCTATGTCCTTGTCTTGATTGCGTTTTGTAATCGCAACATGAGACAGCTTTATTGATCTTCCCTGCGATTGCCCTACTCATCGGAGCACACAACCTCTGATGAGAATTTCGGAAATGACAGCGGCATACGAACCCTGGAATGAAGCGCGCGGTGCCGAGATCATCGCCGAGCACGACAAGCTCGAAGGTGCGACGCTTGTTATCCTGCATGCGATGCAGGAGGCGTTCGGTTACGTGCCCGAATCAGCCATTCCTATGATCGCTTCCGCGTTGAGCCTGTCGCGCGCCGAGGTGCATGGCGTCTTCACCTTCTACCACGATTTCCGCCACGAACCGGCCGGCCGCCACGTGCTGAAACTGTGCCGCGCCGAGGCGTGCCAAGCCGCGGGCGGCGATGCGCTCGCCGCGCGCGCCGAGGCCAGCCTCGGCATCGCGCTCGGCAACACCACGCCTGATGCACGCGTCACGCTGGAGCCGATCTATTGCCTCGGCCTCTGCGCCACCGCGCCGTCGGCAATGCTCGACGGGCGCATCGTCGGGCGGCTGGACGAAGAGCGCCTCGACGCACTGGTCGCGGAGGCGCAGCGATGAAAATGCGGATCTTCGTTCCACGTGATGCCGGCGCGGTCGCGGTCGGCGCCGATGATGTGGTTGCCGCGCTTGAGAAGGCCGCGGAGAAGCGTGGGCTCCCGATCGAGATCATCAGGAACGGATCGCGCGGGCTCTATTGGCTGGAGCCGATGGTGGAGTTGGCGACCGTGAAGGGCCGCGTAGCCTACGGCCCGGTGAGCGTGGCGGACGTATCTTCCGTCTTCGATGCCATGGCAAGCAACGGCGCGCACCCCCTCCGGCTCGGTCCCGCGGAGGAAATTCCGTGGCTGAAGCGGCAGACCCGCCTCACCTTCGCGCGTTGCGGTGTGATCGATCCCCGCTCGGTCAAGGATTATCGCGACCACGACGGCTACAAGGGCCTGGAGCGCGCGCTGACGCTGACCTCGGACGAGATCCTTGCCGACGTCACCGCATCGGGCCTGCGCGGCCGCGGCGGCGCCGGCTTCCCGACCGGCATCAAGTGGAAGACGGTGGCGCAGGCCAGCGCCGACCGCAAATATATCGTCTGCAACGCCGACGAAGGCGACAGCGGCACCTTTGCCGACCGCATGATCATGGAAGGCGATCCTTTCGTCGTGATCGAGGGCATGACGATCGCCGGCATCGCTGTCGGCGCCACCAAGGGCTATATCTACATCCGCTCGGAATACCCGCACGCGGTGGCGGCGATGAACGCCGCGATATCGGCCGCCCGGCGCACCGGCTATCTCGGCGAGCGCATCGTCGGCTCTGGCCATACCTTCGATCTCGAGGTGCGGGTCGGCGCCGGCGCCTATGTCTGCGGCGAGGAAACCTCGCTGCTGGAAAGCCTTGAGGGCCGCCGCGGTATCGTCCGCGCCAAGCCGCCGCTGCCGGCGCACAAGGGACTGTTCGGCCGTCCCACCGTCATCAACAACGTGCTGTCGTTCGCCGCGATCCCGTTCATTCTCGCCGGAGGGGCGAAAGCCTATGCCGATTTCGGCATGGGCCGCTCGCGCGGCACCATGCCGATCCAGCTCGCCGGCAACATCCGCCACGGCGGCCTGTTCGAGACCGCGTTCGGCGTCACGCTCGGCGAACTCATCGACGATATCGGCGGCGGCACCTTGAGCGGCCGCCCGGTTCGCGCCGTGCAGGTCGGCGGACCTCTCGGGGCCTACTTCCCCCGCGCGCTGTTCGATACGCCGTTCGATTATGAAGCCTTCGCCGCGCGCGACGGGCTGATCGGCCATGGCGGCATCGTCGTGTTCGACGACAGCGTCGATATGGCGAAGCAGGCCCGCTTCGCCATGGAGTTCTGCGCGGTGGAATCCTGCGGCAAGTGCACGCCGTGCCGGATCGGCTCGACCCGCGGGGTCGAGACCATCAACAGAATCATCAATGGCGAGCGGATTTCCGAAAACCTCGCCGTGGTCGAAGACCTCTGCAATACCATGAAATTCGGTTCGCTCTGCGCGCTCGGCGGCTTCACGCCCTACCCCGTGCTGAGCGCCTTGAAACACTTCCGGGAAGATTTCGGCCCGGCACCGGCCACCCTGCAGGCCGCGGAATAGGAGACTGACAATGTCCTTGATCGAGGAAATCGACTTCGGCACGCCCCGTTCGAAATCCGAGGCGATGGTGACGCTCACCATCGACGGGCAAAGCGTCACGGTGCCCGAGGGCACCTCGATCATGCGCGCGGCGATGGAAGCCGGCACGCAGATCCCCAAACTCTGCGCCACCGACATGGTGGATGCCTTCGGTTCCTGCCGGCTCTGCCTGATCGAGATCGAGGGGCGCGCCGGCACGCCGGCGTCCTGCACCACGCCGGCCGTGAACGGCCTCGTCGTGCACACCCAGACCGAACGGCTGAAGAAGCTGCGCAAGGGCGTGATGGAGCTCTACATCTCCGACCATCCGCTGGACTGCCTGACCTGCGCCGCCAACGACGATTGCGAATTGCAGGACATGGCCGGCGCGGTCGGCCTGCGTGACGTCCGCTACGGCTATGAGGGCGAGAACCACGTGTTCGCCAAGTCCCACGGCTGCGACAACGACAACTGGATGCCGAAGGACGAGTCCAATCCGTACTTCACCTACGACCCTTCGAAATGCATCGTCTGCTCGCGCTGCGTCCGCGCCTGCGAGGAAGTGCAAGGCACCTTTGCGCTGACGATTTCGGGGCGCGGTTTCGACAGCCGGGTGTCGCCGGGCATGAGCGAAAGCTTCCTCGGCTCCGAATGCGTGTCCTGCGGCGCCTGCGTGCAGGCCTGCCCGACCGCGACGCTGACGGAAAAGTCCGTGATCGAGATCGGCCAGCCCGAACATTCGGTGGTCACGACCTGCGCCTATTGCGGCGTCGGCTGCGCCTTCAAGGTCGAGATGCGCGGCGAGGAAGTCGTGCGCATGATGCCGTACAAGGACGGCAAGGCCAATCGCGGCCATTCCTGCGTCAAGGGCCGCTTCGCCTGGGGCTACACCACCCACAAGGACCGCATCCTGAAGCCGATGATCCGCGAACGGATCGAGGATCCCTGGCGCGAAGTGTCGTGGGACGAAGCGTTGAACTTCGCCGCCGCCAAGTTCAAGGGCATCCAGCAAAAATACGGCCGCGACGCGGTCGGCGGCATCACCTCGTCCCGCTGCACCAATGAAGAAACCTATCTGGTGCAGAAGCTGATCCGCGCCGGCTTCGGCAACAACAATGTCGACACCTGCGCCCGCGTCTGTCACTCGCCGACCGGTTACGGCCTGTCGCAGACCTTCGGCACCTCGGCCGGCACCCAGGACTTCGACTCGGTCGAGGATTGCGACGTCGCGATGATCATCGGCGCCAACCCGGCCTCCGCGCATCCGGTATTCGCCTCCCGCCTGAAGAAGCGGCTGCGCCAGGGCGCCAAGCTGATCGTCATCGATCCGCGCCGCACCGAAATGGTGGAATCGGCGCATGTGAAGGCGCTGCATCTGCCGCTGATGCCCGGCACCAACGTCGCCGTGCTTACCGCGCTGGCGCACGTCATCGTCACCGAGGGACTCGTCAACGAGGCCTTCGTGCGCGAACGCTGTGACTGGAGCGAGTTCGAGGACTGGGCCGCCTTCGTGGCGCTGCCGAAGAACAGCCCCGAAGCAACCGCGATCATGACCGGCGTCGATCCCAAGGCTTTGCGCGAAGCCGCGCGGCTCTATGCGACCGGCGGCAACGGCGCCATCTATTACGGTCTCGGCGTCACCGAGCACAGCCAGGGCTCGACCACGGTGATTGCGATCGCCAACCTCGCGATGGTGACCGGCAATATCGGCCGGCCCGGCGTCGGCGTGAACCCGCTGCGCGGCCAGAATAACGTTCAGGGCTCCTGCGACATGGGCTCGTTCCCGCATGAGCTGCCCGGCTATCGGCATATTGCGATCGACGCGGTGCGCGAGCAATTCGAGGCGGCGTGGAAGGTCAAGCTCAATCCCGAGCCGGGCCTGCGCATTCCCAACATGTTCGACTCCGCCATCGAGGGCACCTTCATGGGCCTCTATGTGCAGGGCGAGGACATTCTGCAGTCCGACCCCAACACCACCCACGTGGTGGCGGCGCTGTCGGCGATGGAGTGTGTCATCGTTCATGATCTCTTCCTGAACGAGACCGCCAACTACGCCCACGTCTTCCTGCCCGGCTCGACCTTCCTCGAAAAGGACGGGACTTTCATCAACGCGGAGCGACGCATCCAGCGCGTGCGCAAAGTCATGACGCCGCGCAACGGCTATGCGGATTGGGAAGTCACCCTCCTGCTTGCCAAGGCGATGGGCTTCGAGATGCGCTACAACCACCCGTCCGAGATCATGGACGAGATCGCAGCGCTGACGCCGACCTTTGCCGGCGTCTCCTATGCCAAGCTCGAGGAATTGGGCTCGGTGCAGTGGCCCTGCAACGACAAGGCGCCGGAAGGCACGCCCGTGATGCACATCGGCAGCTTCGTGCGCGGCAAGGGCAAGTTCATCGTCACCGAATATATCGCAACCGACGAGCGCACCGGACCGCGCTATCCGTTGCTGCTGACGACGGGCCGCATCCTGAGCCAGTACAATGTCGGCGCGCAGACCCGCCGCACCGAGAACGTGGTCTGGCACAGCGAGGACCTGCTCGAAATCCATCCGCACGACGCCGAACAGCGCGGCATCCGCGACGGCGACTGGGTGCGGTTGAAGAGCCGCGCCGGCGAGACCACGCTGCGCGCCGACATCACCGACCGCGTCGCGCCCGGTGTCGTCTACACCACGTTCCATCACCCGGACACGCAGGCCAACGTCATCACCACGGATTTCTCCGACTGGGCCACCAACTGCCCGGAATACAAGGTCACGGCGGTGCAGATTTCGCCGTCCAATGGTCCAAGCGATTGGCAGAAGGCCTATGACGAGCAGGCGCGTCATTCGCGGCGCATTGCGCCGGCGGAAGCTGCGGAGTGATCATGCAGGGTCCGGTCCATAGCGCCGAGCGGCGGATCTGGCGCGACGGCCAGTCCGGCGGCGGCGCACGGCTGATCCCGGAGGAGACCGCGATCGCGCTGACCTATAATGGCGGCACCTATGCCGTCATGATGGGCACCCCAGGGGACTTGCGGGATTTCGCGATTGGCTTCAGCCTCAGCGAAGGCATCGTGCAGTCACCGGACGAAATCGAGACGCTCGACGTCGTCGAACTCGCCGACGGCATCGAGCTCAGGATGTGGCTGAAATCTTCCCACGCCGAACTGGTCAATGAGCGGCGGCGGCATATCGCGGGTCCCACCGGTTGCGGCATTTGCGGAGTCGAGTCGATTGCGGAAGCCGTCCGCCCCGCTGCGATCGTGCCGGAGGGACGCAGCTTCGCGCCGTCGGAGATAATGGCCGCGATGGCTGATATCACCGTGCTGCAGCAGATCAACATCCAGACCCGTGCGGTGCACGCCGCGGCGTTCTGGACGCCGGCACAAGGCATCGTGGCATTGCGTGAGGATGTCGGCCGCCACAATGCGCTCGACAAGCTCGCGGGCGCGCTGGTGCAGGAGACTGTCCCGGCCAGCGAGGGCATCGTGCTGCTGACCAGCCGCGTCTCGGTCGAGATGGTGCAGAAGACCGCCGCGATCGGCGCGCCGCTGATGGTAGCGGTGTCGGCGCCGACCGCGCTTGCGGTGCGGACCGCGGATGCCGCCGGCATCACGCTGGCCGCCATCGCCCGGTCAGACGGGTTCGAAATCTTCACGCATCCGGGTCGGATCGTGCTCACACGAGATACTGGCGTTGCGGAGGCTACCCATGTCGCCTGATCGGTTGATTTACATGGCCAATCAAATCGGAACATTTTTTCAGAGCCAGGGCCATGACCGGGCCGTGCCGGGCATTGCCGAGCACATCAGGAAATTCTGGGATCCGCGGATGCGGAAGGCGATCTTCGCCCATCTGGACAGTGGCGGTGCGGGGCTCGACCCGCTTGTCCTCGACGCGCTTCAAACGCTTAAGAAGGCGGCTTAACTCGCAGGTGCTATCGTAGGATGCCGGTACCGCCGTGTTCCGGCCTTGAATTCCCTGTTGCCTGCCGATATCTAGAGTGCAACTGTGCTGCAACCGGGCGATCATGCTGAAGCAACGAATGATGTGCGTGTTGGGAGCGGCGATCGTCCTGATCGTGCTTTCGTTCGCGCCGTCTGTTGCGCTGGCTCATGCCAGCCATCCGCATCATGCCGCCGCCCATGTCCACAGCGGCCATGGTCGTGCCGCCCTTGATCAATCCGAACGGCCCACGACACAAGCCGTGTTGCGGCAGGCTCAGCGCGGCCAGACCGAGACGCCCGCCTCCTCGGAGCGGAATTGTGTCGGCGCCTGCTGCACATCCGTCTGCGCCTCCTGCTGTGCCGCCGGTTTGCCGAGTTTCGTGCAACTTGCCCCACTGCCGCGCGCGGCAATGCGGATTGCCTTTGTCCCGTCGGACATCAGGCCGGATCGCGCGCCCGAGTCCCTCAGGCGCCCTCCAAAATACTTCAGCTGAACACAATCGATCAGTGAATTCGCGCGGCCTCCGGCCCGTGACTGACGGTCATTCGGACTGAAGGATTTTGCTATGTTCTCCCAATTCGGGCGCGCCCTGCGCGCTGTCGCTGTAATCGCAGCCCTGTGCGCTGCGGTCGCTCCCGTTTCCGCCCATGAGGGTCATGATCACGGCGAGCAGGAACAGCCTGCCTTTTCAGCGGGCGCATTGCCGCGTGGCGAGGCTGATTCCAATGCGTTCGAGATCGTCGCCGTCGCCCGCGGCGACCAACTGGAGATCCATGTCGACCGATTCGCCACGAACGAGCCGGTGGCCGGCGCGCTCCTTGAAGTTGAGACGCCCACGGGCACCGCGAAAGCGACCCAGAACGCCGACGGCACATACCGGCTGGCGGCGCCATGGCTGGCAAGGAACGGCCGTGCCGATCTCATTTTCACCGTTACAGCCGATGGCGCGACCGACATCCTGCCGATGACGATTCACGCAGCCCGCGAGCCGGCACAAAGTGCCGGAAAAGGCGACGCAGCACATGGCGAAAGCATCGCCAGCACTTCGGTCCTTCCCGCTCTCGGCGGCCTGCTGGCGGGCACGCTGTTGACCGCCATCGCGCTGCGCAGGCGACGAACGGCGGCCATCGTCGCCATCCTTGCTGCGCTTGTCGGCATCCGCGAGACCAGGGCGCATGAGGGCCACGGTCACGAGGAAGAAAAGGCGCAAGTCGCGATCAACGTCGTTTCGGGGGAACGCGCCCAACGCCTGCCTGACGGCGCGGTATTCGTGCCCAAGACGGTGCAGCGGATATTTGCGCTGCGAACGCTGGTCGCCGAACAGGCAAGACACAGGAAGGTCAGCGAACTGCCGGGCCGGATCATTCCCGATCCGAACGCCAGCGGCTATGTGCAATCCGCCGTGGGCGGGCGGCTTTCCGCGCCGCCGGACGGATTTCCCCGCCTCGGTACACGGGTGAAGCAAGGCGACATTCTCGGCTACGTCACCCCGCCGATCCAGGCGATCGACGTATCCGACATGCGGCAGCGCCAGGGCGAACTCGATCAGCAGATCTCGATCGTGGAACGCCGCTTCGCGCGCTACGAGCAACTCGCGCCGTCGGGCGCGATATCGCGGACCCAACTCGAGGATACACGGCTGGAACTGGAGGGGCTTCGCGACCGGCGCGCCTCGATCGACAAATCGCGCCGCGAGCCCGAAGCGCTGATCGCCCCGGTCGCGGGCATCATCGCCGAAGGCAGCGCGGTCGCCGGCCAGATCGTGCAGCCGAGCACTGTCGTCTTCAACATCATCGATCCCGCCCGGCTGTGGGTCGAAGCGCTCAGCTTCGAAAGCCTCGAGCCGTCGCAAGGCGCGCACGCGTCGACATATACGGGGAGAACCTACGACCTGACCTATCGCGGCACCGGCTTCGCCGACCGCAGCCAGTCGGTGCCGGTGCATTTCGCCGTAACGGGCGACACCGCGGGCCTCAGGGCGGGCCAGTTCCTGACCGTGCTTGTTGCCACCGACGAAACCAAGGAAGGGCTCGCCGTGCCGCGCAGCAGCGTCGTGCGCGGATCGAACGGCCAGGACTTCGTCTACGAGCACGTCTCCCCTGAACGATTCGTGCCAAGGAGCGTGCGCACCGAGCCGCTCGACGGCGATCGGGTGCTGATCGTATCCGGCATCGCCTCCGGCAAGCGGGTGGTGTCGCAAGGCGCCGATCTGCTCGAGCACGTGCGCTAAGGGAACGGCTTCATGTTCACATTCCTGGTCAGCGCCTCCCTCCGCAACCGCCTGCTTGTGCTGGCGATGGCGGCCGTCCTCGTCCTGCTCGGCGCCTATACCGCGCGCCAGTTGCCGGTCGACGTATTCCCTGACCTCAATCGTCCGACCGTCACGATCATGACGGAATCGGAAGGCTACGCCCCGCCCGAGGTCGAGCAGCTCGTCAGCTTCCCGATCGAAACCCAGATGAATGGCGTGCCGGGCGTCAGCCGCGTGCGGTCGGTCTCCGGCATCGGGCTTTCGATCGTCTATGTCGAGTTCGACTGGGGCACCGATATCTACCGCAATCGCCAGTTGGTGGCGGAGCGCCTGGCCCAGGTACAGAGCCAGTTGCCCCTCAACGTCACCCCGCAGATCGGCCCGATCAGCTCGATCATGGGCCAGATCCTGCTGGTCGCGGTGACGTCGCAGACCGCTTCTCCAATGGAGGTGCGCGAGATCGCGGATTTCACGATACGGCCGCGGCTGCTCGCCATCCCCGGCGTCGCGCAGGTGATCCCGATCGGCGGCGAGGTCCGCCAGTACCGGATCGCGCCGCTGCCGTCGGCGTTGCGCGCGCTCGGCGTGAGCTATGAGCAGGTCGAACTGGCGCTCCGGCAGTTCGGCACCAATACCGGCGGCGGCTTCACCGACCAGAACGCCCGCGAATATCTGATCCGCAACATCGGGCGCACCACGAGCCTGGAAGACCTCCGCAACATCGTCGTCACCACCATCGAGGGACGCCCTATCCTGCTGCGGCAGGTGGCGAGCGTCGACTTCGCGCCCAAGGTCAAGCGCGGCGACGCCGGCTATATGAGCAGGCCCGCCGTCATCGTCTCGGTCGAGAAGCAGCCGAACGTCGATACCGTGCGGCTGACGCAGCAGATCACGCAGGCGCTGGCCGAGCTGGAGCCCACCCTGCCCTCCGGCGTGAAGGCCAATGAGATCATCTTCAGGCAGGCGGACTTCATCGAAAACTCGATCCAGAACCTCGAACGTGTCTTGCTCGAAGCGGCGCTCGTCGTGGCCGCCATCCTGTTCGCGTTCCTCCTCAACTGGCGCAGCACCGCGATCTCGCTGACGGCGATCCCGGTATCGATCCTGGCCACGGCGATCATCTTCAAGCTGCTCGGCCTGTCGATCAACACGATGACGCTCGGAGGACTTGCGATCGCGATCGGCGAACTGGTCGACGACGCCGTTGTCGATGTCGAGAACATCTTCCGCCGGCTCCGCGAGAACAGGGAGCAAGGCAATCCACGCTCGACCTTCGACGTCGTGGTTTCGGCATCCAACGAAGTGCGATCGGGCATCGTCTACGCCACGATGATCATCGTCCTCGTGTTCGTGCCGCTGTTTGCGCTCTCGGGCATCGAGGGACGGCTGTTCGCACCGCTCGGCCACGCCTACATCATCTCGATCCTCGCGAGCCTCCTGGTTTCGATCACGCTGACGCCGGTGCTGGCCTACTACCTGCTGCCGGGAATGAAGCGGCTTGCGGAACGGGAGAGCTGGCTGGTTCGCAGGCTGAAGGCCACCAATCATGCGGCGCTCCGGCTTGCTTTCGCCCACAGGGGATTGCTGCTTGGCGTGACGGCGCTCGCCGTGCTGGGCGCCGGCGCCGGCGTATTCGCCTTGAAGCGCGCGTTCCTGCCGGCCTTCAACGAAGGCACCTTCACGATCAATATCGCGTTCGCCCCGGGCGTTTCGCTTTCGGAATCCTCAAGGGTCGGCTCGATCGCGGAGCGCCTGCTGCTCGATGTGCCTGAGGTCATCAGCGTCGGTCGGCGAACGGGACGCGCGGAGCTGGACGAACACGCCGAAGGCGTCCATTCCTCCGACCTCGAGGTCGACCTCAAGCCCTCGCGGCGACCAAAGCCCGAGATCGTCGCCGACATCCGGGCCCGGCTTTCGGTGCTGCCGCTCTCGATCAATGTCGGGCAGCCGATCTCGCACCGGCTCGATCACCTGCTCTCCGGCGTCCGTGCCGAACTCGCCCTCAAACTGTTCGGCGACGATCTCGACACGCTGCGAAACAGCGCGGAAGAACTGCGTACGCGGCTTGCGAAGATCGACGGCATCCAGGACCTCCAGGTCGAAAAGCAGGTGCGCATTCCGCAACTCGAAGTCCGCGTCGACTATACGCGGGCCGCCCTGTATGGCGTGCAACCCGGCGCCGTCACGGAACAACTGTCGCGGCTGTCCAGCGGACGCGTCATCTCGCGCGTGGTCGACGGCTACAAGCGCTACGATGTGGTGATGAGACTGCCCGAGCGCCTGCGCACGACGGAAAAGCTCGGCGAACTCCTGATCAAGACGCCCTCGGGCTGGATACCGGCACGCCAGATTGCGGATGTGAAGGAGACCGACGGGCCGAACCAGATCCTGCGGGAGAACGGCCGCAGACGCATCGTCGTGCTCGCGAACTCCGACGGCAAGACCGACATGGCGGAGATCGTGCGCCGCATTCGCGCGGAGTTGCAGGCGACAAACCTGCCACAGGGCGTCACCTCGAGCCTCGAGGGCACGTTCCAGGCGCAGGAAGACGCCAGCCGCAGGATAGCCATCCTGTCAGCGCTTTCGCTCGCGCTGATCTTTGCGATCCTCTACAGCCGCTACCGCTCCACCGTGCTGGCCCTGATCATCATGGGCGGGGTGCCGCTCGCGCTGGTCGGCTCGGTCGCGGCGCTTTCGCTGACCGATCAGCCGCTGTCCGTCGCCAGCATGGTCGGCTTCATCACGCTCACGGGCATCGCCACACGCAACGGGATTCTCAAGATCAGCCACTACATCAACCTTGCCTTGCAGGAAGGACTAGCATTCGGACCGGAGCTCGTGATCCGGGGAAGCCTGGAGCGCATGACGCCCGTGCTGATGACCGCGCTTTCGGCGGGCCTTGCGCTGATCCCGCTGCTTGTCGGGGCAGACGAGCCGGGCAAGGAAATCCTGCATCCCGTCGCGGTGACGATCTTCGGCGGGCTTGTCAGCGCGACCTTGCTCGATGCCCTGATTACGCCGGTGCTGTTCCTGATGTTCGGCAAAAAGTCGCTGATGCGGCTGATGCAACGCCAATCCGACGAATCGGTCGGGAACCGCGCCGCTTCGCATTCGTACTGATCGCTCACGTCTTGAAAGGAGATCGAGCCATGAAGTCTGGATATCTCACCCTCGGCGCCGTGCTGCTGGCTGCGATGCCGGCCCACGCACACGGCTCGAAAAGTTCACATGGAGGACGCGTCGTCGATGCCGGCGCGTACCATGCCGAACTCGTCGTGAAAGAAACGACGATCGAGGTCTTTCTCACCAGCGAAGACGACAAGGCGATCGACCCGAAGGGGTTCAAGGGCGTTGCCATCCTGAACGCGGGAGGAAAGGCGGAGCGGATAGCGCTCACGCCGTCGGAGAAGAACGTGTTGAGCGGGACAGCGGCAACGGCCCTGCCCGCCCAGCCCAAGGGAGCGGTTCAGTTCACCGCCCCCGACGGCAAGACCGCGACCGCGCGATTTGACTGAGCCTATCGCACAATGTTGGGCGGGCCGATTTCTAATCCCCGCCCACCAGTGTCCGGAACACCCGCCTCACCTCGCCCTCGGTCTCGCGCACGCGCGCTTCCAGCGTCGAGAAATCAGGCGTGTCTCCGGCACGCGCCATCACGCGCAAGAGGTTCTCGCCTGCGGTGGCCGGATTGAATTTTCCGGTGACGCAGAGCCTCAGGATCTGCGTGAGATCGTGATAAAGGCGCGCCGCCTGCCGCAAGATCTCGGCATCGGACAGCGGCAGCACGCCGAGGCGCGCCGCGTTGTCGAGCACCTGCAGCGTCGAGACGCTGAGGATGTCGGGCCTCTCGGCGGCATGGGCGAGCTGCAGATACTGCGCGATGAAATCGATGTCGACGAGGCCCCCGGCGGCGAGCTTGAGGTCCCAGATATCGTCCTCGCCCTTTTCCTGCGCAATGGCCCGGCGCATGTCGGCGACGTCGCCGGCCGTGGACGTCGCATCGCGCGGCCGCGTCAGCACGCCGCGGATGATATTCTCGATCCTCTCGCGAAACGCCGGCGATGCCGAAATCACCCGCGCCCGCGTCAGCGCCATGTGCTCCCAGGTCCATGCCTCGCGCTCCTGGTAGTCGGCGAAGGAATCGATCCGGGAGGCCAGTGGGCCGGCGCGCCCCGAGGGGCGCAGCCGCATGTCGACGTCATAGAGCACGCCGTAATTGGTCCGTGTCGTGAACGCCGAGATCAGGCGCTGGGTCAGCCGCGCAAAATATTGCGCGCCATGCAGCGATCGCTCGCCGTCGGAGTCGGGACTCTCCGAGTCGAAATCATAGAGCAGGATCAGATCGAGGTCGGAGGACGCCGTCATCTCGCGGCTGCCGAGCCGGCCCATCGCGACGATCGCGGTCTCCTGCCCCTTGATGCGGCCGTACTGGCTGGCGAACTGATCGGTGACGAGGCCGTGGACCGTGTGCACGATGCCCTCGGCGACGTCGGCAAAGGCGACGCTGGCATGTTGCGCAGAGACGGTGCCGGAGAGGATGCGCGTGCCGATCAGGAACAGGCTCTCCTGTCCGAACAGACGCAGGCGATCGAGAAAGTCCTCATAGGAGCCTGCATCCTGCAGCGTCGTCGCCAGCCGCTCCGACAATTCCTTCTGGTCCGGCATCGCGCCGAAGAAGCGCGGGTCGATCAGGCCGTCCATGATCTGCGGCTGGCGCGCCAGCATGTCGCCGAGCCGCGGCGCCGCGCCGAGGATCAGCGCCACCAGCGCAACCAGATCGCGGTTCTGCCGGAGCAGCGAGATCAGCCGGCCGCCGCGCTGCAGCGCGCCGAGGAAGCGGTCGAACGAGATCACGGCGTCGTCAGGGTCCTCGGCATGCGCGAGCCCGTCGATCAGGCCGGGCATGAATTCGATGAAGGCCACCTTGGTCGCCTCGTTGCGGAGCGCGCGATAATTGCTGCCTTCCATCCAGAGCTGCAGCGTGCCGGCGACCGCGACCGGCTTCTTGAAGCCGAGCGTCGTCAGGTGATCCACCAGGCGCGCATCCTCCGGACCCGCGGCGTAATTGAGCTGCGGCAATTTCACCGTGCCGGCCGGATCGCCTTCGAACAGCTTGCCGTAATGGCCCTGCACGATGTTGAGATGTCCAAGCAGGTCCTTCGCAAAGGCCGCGCGGCTCTCGTAGCCGAAGAAGTGCGCAAACCGCTCCACCGCCTCGACATCGTCAGGCAGGGCGTGGGTCTGCTCGTCCGCGATCATCTGCAGCCGGTGCTCGACGCAGCGCAGAAACTCGTAGGCCGTCGTCAGCTCTTCACAGGCCTGCAAGGTGATCCAGTTGCTGGTGGCCAGCACCTGCAACGCGTGCAGCGTCGGGCGCACCCGCAAATCCGGATGCCGGCCGCCGGCAATGAGCTGCTGGGTCTGCGCGAAAAACTCGATCTCGCGGATGCCGCCGCGCCCGACCTTGACGTTGTGGCCTTCGACCGAGATATCGCTCTGGCCGCGATAGGTCTGCATCTGCCGCTTCATGTCGTGGACGTCGGAGAGCGCGGCAAAATCCAGGTGCTTGCGCCAGACGAACGGCGATAGTTCCGCCAGCAACGCTTCGCCCGCCCTGGTGTCGCCGGCACAGACGCGCGCCTTGATCATCGCGGCACGCTCCCAGGTCCGCCCTTCCCGCTCGTAGTAATGCAGCGCCGCCTCGGTCGAGATCGCCACCTGCGTCGAGGCGGGATCGGGCCGCAGGCGGAGGTCGACGCGGAATACGTAGCCCTCGCCGGAGCGTTGCTGCAGCATGCGGGCCATGCCCTGCGTCACGCGCACGAAGAACGGCGCCGGCTCGATGTCCGGCGCCAGCGAGGTCGCGGCAGGGTCGAAGAACACGATCAGGTCGATGTCGCTGGAATAGTTCAGCTCACCCGCGCCCATCTTGCCCATCGCGAGCACGATCAGGCCGGAGCCCTCCTCCGGACGGTCGTGACTGGCGGCGTTCATGCGGCCGCGCGCGATCTCCTGGCGCAGCAGGAAACGCAGCGCGGTCTGCACCGAGACGTTCGCCAGCTCGGTCAATGCCGCCGTCACCCGCATCACCGGCCAGACCTCGCCGATGTCGCACAGCGCGATCAGCAGCGCAGCCTCCGATTTCATGCGGCGAAGCAGGTGCATGACGTCGGCTTCGGTCGCGGCGGCGAGCACGTCCCCCGACGTCTTCTCGATCAGCGCGGCGAGATGCTGTTCCGGATCGCAGGCCAGCAGGCGGGCCAGCCGTGCAGGGTCGGCGCGGATCAGGTCGAACAGATAGGGCGAGAACTCGGCAATGCCGCGCAGGATGTCCCCGGCAAAGGGATGGTCGAGCCACGCGCGGATATCGGCCGATCGCGCCGGCTCGAGCTCGGCGAGCCAGGCTCCCAGGCGTTGTTCGGCGTTGCTATTGGCCGTGATATGCGGCCCGCTGACGAACCGCGCGGCCAATGCGGAGGAATTCATGCCACCTTCTGTGGCACATCCGGCGTTTGCGCTGCAAGCCTGTCAGCCGCGGCAGATAGTGCCGGAATGACCAGCGTCGCGGTCAGGCCGGGATGGGAATCGCCGAGCCTCAGCTCCCCGCCATGCAGGGTAGCCACCGCGGCTGCGAGGCTCAATCCCAGACCGGAACCCGGTAGTGTCCGGCTCGCCTCCAGCCGCACGAACCGCTCCACCGCGTGCTTGCGGTCGCCCTCGGGAATGCCGGGGCCGTGGTCGGTGACGCTGAGCAGCACGCGGTCGCCCTCGCGCCGGGCTTCGATCAGGATCTCGCGGGTGCGCGACGCGGCGGCAGGATCAAGCGGCTGCACCACGGCCGAGGGCTTGCCGTATTTGATGGCGTTCTCGACCAGATTGGCGAGCGCCTGGCTGATCAGCTCGCGATTGCCGTGCAGCCGCGCGGCCTCGGTCCGGACGCGCAAGGTCATGCCGTCGTCCTCGGCCAGCGGCTCGTACAATTCGTGGATGCCCCGGGCGACGTCGGCCGCATCGAAATCATCCATGTTGCCGCGCGCCTGCCCGGATTCGGCACGCGCGATCATCAGGAGCGCATTGAAGGTGCGGATCAGGCCGTCGGACTCCTCGATGGTCCGCTCCAGCGCCGCGCGGTATTCCGCCTCGCTGCCGGAACGCGCCAATGCCTCCTCGGCGCGGTTGCGCAGGCGCGTCAGCGGCGTCTTCAGATCATGGGCGATGTTGTCGGAGACTTCCTTCAGCCCCGTCATCAACGCCTCGATGCGCTCCAGCATGGCGTTGAGGTTTTCCGCGAGACGGTCGAGCTCGTCGCCGGAGCGCCCGACCGGCAGGCGCCCGGAGAGGTCGCCAGCCATGATGCGCCGCGTTGTGCCGGTCATGGCGTCGATCCGCCGCAGCACTCGCCGCGCCACGAAGATACCGCCGCCGATGCCGAGCACGATGACGACGAGCAGCGACCATTGCGCGGCTTTGGCGACGATGCCGAAAATACGCCGCCGCTCCTCCAGGTCGCGGCCGACCAGGAGGCGGAAACCGTTGGTGAGTTCGGTGACGTGCACCAGCGCGCGGTGATGCGCGCTGTCCTGCTCGTCGAGCCGGCGATACGCGGTTTCCGACCATCCGGTCGAGGCCATCACGCCCGGCGCCAGCGCATCGACGTTGCCGCGGATCGCTTTTCCCTCAGGCGTGGTGACGAGATAGAGATTGGCGCCCGGCCGCAGCGCCCGGTTCTCAATCGTGAGGACGAGTATGCGCAAGCCGCGGCGCGTGTAAATGTCGACGAGCTCGCCGGTTTCGGCGTTCACCGTGGCGGTGATCTGCTCGTTGATCAGCCGCCGCGTATTCCAGGCGAAATAGCCGAGCAGCGACGCCGCAAACAGCGCGAACAAAAACAGATAGACCAGCGTCAGCCGGAACGCCGTGGTGCGGATCAGCTTACCGAAGGCCGTCACGGATCATGTATCCGGCGCCGCGGATCGTGTGCAGCAAGGGGCGTTCAAAGCCCTTGTCGATCTTGGAGCGCAGGCGCGAAATGTGCACGTCGATGACATTGGTCTGCGGATCGAAATGATAGTCCCAGACGTTTTCCAGAAGCATGGTGCGGGTCACCACCTGGCCGGCATGCTTCATCAGATATTCGAGCAGGCGAAACTCGCGCGGCTGCAGCGTGAGTTCGTCCTTGCCGCGGGCGACGCGATGCGAGAGACGGTCGAGTTCGAGATCGCCGACGCGATAGGTGGTCTCTTCCGCCGGGCCGACATTGCGGCGCGACAGCACTTCGACGCGCGCCTGCAGCTCGGCGAATGAATAGGGCTTTGGCAGATAGTCGTCGCCGCCGGCGCGCAGGCCCTTGATGCGGTCGTCGACCTGGCCGAGCGCGGAGAGGATCAGCACCGGCGTGCGGTTGCCCTTGTCGCGCAGCGCGCCGATCACGGACAGGCCGTCGCGCTTGGGCAGCATGCGGTCCACCACGAGCACGTCGTAGTCGCCGCCGTCGGCCATCGACAAGCCTTCCTCGCCATCGCTGGCGAGATCGGCGACATGGCCGACTTCACGGAACGCCTTGACCAGATAGTCGGCGGACTCGCGGTCGTCTTCGATGATCAGGAGACGCATATTCGAGGCGGTTGCGGTCACGGGATTTGCTCTCTCTCACCATGGCGCGACCGCCCTGCACATGCAAGGCGGCCGGCCGTATTCTCGATCAAGTGAAAAGAAGAAACAGGCGGGCGGTGAAGCTGGGGGACCTCACCGCCCTTAGCCGCTTTCGACGGAGGGGGGCGTATTCCGCAGGAAAGCAGCCTGAGGGAGCGAGTTTTGCACCCGCTCCCCGGAAGGAGCCGTCGGCGGGGGCGACGAATGCCGGCGAAACCCTCCATCTCGTATCTAGTCCTCGTTTAGCCCTTCGCCAGCGGCACTGCGACGAATCGCGACGAACCGCCGCTCTTCACGCGCATGAGAACGCTGTTCTTGTTGTCGGTACGCGCGGCGTCGATCGCCTCACGCACTTCGCCCGCGGTCGCGACGCTCTTGCCGGCGACTTCGAGAATGACGTCGCCTTCCTTGAAGCCGCGGTCGGCCGCCGCACTCTTCGGGTCGACCTCGGTCACCACGACGCCTTCCCTGCCCGCGCCGGCCACGCTGTTGGCCGGGGCCACCGTCAGGCCGAGCTTCGGCACGCCGGTTCCCTTGCTGGCACCGCCCTTGTCGTCCTTGTCGGTGTCAGCCTTGGCCTCGATCGTGTTCGGCAACTGGCCGAGCGTGAGGTTGAAGACCTTGTCCTGCCCCTTGTGCAGCACGTTGAGCTTCACCGCAGCGCCGGGCGCAAGGCCGCCGATAGTACGGGCAAGTTCCTTGGCGTCCTTGACCGGTTCGCCGTTGACGCCGGTGATGACGTCACCCGACTGGATGCCGGCCTTGGCCGCCGGACCATTCGACTGCGGTTCCGCCACCAGCGCGCCTTCCGCCTTCTTCATGCCGAGGCTGTCGGCAATGTCAGACGTCACCGGCTGGATCTGGACACCGATCCAGCCACGGCTGACGGTGCCCTTGTCCTTGAGCTGGGCGATCACGTTCTTGACGGTCGAAGCCGGGATCGAGAACGCGATGCCGACGCTGCCGCCGGACGGCGAGTAGATCGCGGTGTTGACGCCCATCACCTCACCCGACATGTCGAACGCCGGACCGCCGGAGTTGCCCTTGTTCACGGGCGCGTCGATCTGGATGAAGTCGTCATACGGACCGTTGCCGATGTCGCGGCCGGAAGCCGAGACGATGCCGGCGGTCACGGTGCCGCCGAGGCCGAACGGATTGCCGACCGCGAGCACCCAGTCGCCGATGCGCGGCTTGGCGTCGGACAGCTTGGCGAACGGGAAATCCTTGCGTCCCTCGACCTTGATCAGCGCGAGATCGGTGCGCGGATCGGTGCCGATCACCTTCGCGGTGAAGGTCTTGCCGTCGTCCATGGTGACTTCGACCTTGTCGGCGCTGTCGACCACGTGGTTGTTGGTCACGGCATAGCCGTCGGCCGAGATGAAGAAGCCGGAACCCTGACCCGTCACCGGGCCACGGCCGCCACGCGGACCGCCGCGCAGGCCGGGCGGCAAGCCATCCGGACCGCCGAAGCGGCGGAAGAAGCGCTCCATCGGCGAACCCGGCTGGAACGGCGAGTCGTCGTCCTTGTTGGCGCTGTCGTCCTTGCTGCCCTTGTCGGCAATGTTGATCTTGACCGAGATCACCGACGGCTTCACGCGCTCGACAATGTCGGCGAAGCCGATCGGACGTTCGACCTTGCGGACCTCGGTGTTGACCTGGGCATGCGCCGGGGTGAAGACATCGATCGGGCCCTGCTGCGGGCCAAAGCCATAGACGGCGGCGCCGAGACCGGCGACGACAGACGCCATCAGCGCGAACTTGCGCGCGGAGAACAGCGAACGGCGCGGTGCGCCGCGGGACGATAGCGAGGAAAGATCGACGGGACGTTCGGTCATGTTCTTGATTTCTCCAGAGCCTGAATTCTTCATTGTTTTGGGGTGCGGGGGCTGGGCAGTTAACAGGACCTGAACATGGTGGTTGCCGCCTTACCGCGCGCTGGCGAGGGAGTTAAACTTTTGTAATGCGACAGCTTGTGGGTGCGGCAGAATAGCACAGGCAATCAATGGCTTCCGAAGCCCGCCGCGCCCGCGGCGCGCCACACGTTCAAGCGCATTGCTGACGAGATTGGGATGCCGGAGAAAATGAACGACGCCATAACAGGGCGCACGCAAGCTGCCGAGGGCCGGAAATACGGCGCGCCCGCCGTGGAGGCTTGCGTGTTATTTGGCGGGCTTCCCGGCAAATAAATGGGCCGGCATTGCTGCCGGCCCGTGGAGATGAGGAAAACAGGCTGGGTTCAGTAGGTCCCGGGTGCGCCCCAGTTGAAGCGGTAGTTCACTCCCGCCTTGACCAGATCGATTGTGCTGGAGGAACTTACAACGTTCGTGGTGCCTCGGCTGGTAAAGACCGTGACGTCCGTGGACCCAAAGTCGATATGGTTGTATTCGATCTTGGTAGACCAATTGGGAGCGAAGCCCCATTCGACACCGGCGCCGACAACCCACCCGCTGCGATTGGTGCTGGAGGACGTCGTTTGAAAGAATGTCCCGTTTGCGAGGAAACCATCGCCGTCTGAACTGCCGCGACCCCAGGCGCCGCCGCCCTTGACGAAGAAGAGCCAATTGTTTGCCGCATAACCCAAACGGCCGGTGAAGAGCCCCAACTCCTTCGTGTGGGCTGTCGTGTTGGAAACGAACCCGTTCACGCCGACCGTTCTCGCGGAGCCGTTTATATCGGCCCAGGAATATTCGCCTTCGACGCCGAGAACAAAGTTCGGGCTGACCTGCCAATTGAAGCCGCCCTGCACGCCTCCCAGGAAGCCGTCCAGATTGTTCTTGGCGAAGGCGGTGCCGGTCGGAAAAGCGGCGCTGCCGGGAGCAAGCTGTATTGATTCGACTTCGGTCCAGCCCCAGCCGACATGTCCACCGATATAGAAGCCGGTCCAGTTGTAAACAGCTACCGGCGCGACCATGGGCGGCGCCTTCATCGGAAGATCGGCCGCAAAGGCAGGAGCCGAGACGAGAGCCAGTGCGGTTCCCAGCAGAAGCAATTTCCTCATGATACAATCCCCAAAATACCTGCGGCTTTGTTTAGAGCCGCTCCAATGTCTATATCCGGGGAACACGGAACTTGCTGTACCCTACACGCAACAGTTACAGGAATTCGGATTCCTGCAACCGTTCGTTGGTGCAGAAGCCGGCGCTTGGGCGCGTTGGGGCAGACTCCGTGGGCTGCGAGCCCCGTTTAGTGCTGGCCGAAAAGCGGCATCCGGAGAGCGGAAATGCCCTCCTCCCGCGTCCAGGAAAAGCATGGCCGGCAGCCCGCCGCAGGGGGCCGACCAAAGCGAGGCCCACGGGCACGGCCATGCGCCTCTTCGCTACGTCTTCGAAGCCTCTCAGCTCTTCATCTTCATCCGGCCCATGAAATCCCGCTTGCCAAGCGGCACGCCGTTGGTGCGCAGGATGTCGTAGGCGGTGGTGGCGTGGAAGTAGAAGTTCGGCAGCGAGAACGACATCAGGAAGCCCTCCGCCGTGAATGGCAGCTTGTGCTCGCCGAGATGGAAGACGACGTCGCGACCGCCGAGCGCGTTGACGGCTTCGGGCGTCCACGCCGACAACGCTTCGCGCGTCTGCGCGATCAGCCCCTGCAATCCCGCGTAGTCATAGGGCGTCTTGAACGAGGGTGGCCGGAATTCGCCGCTCTGCACACCCTCGATGGCGCCGCGGGAATGCTGGGCAACGGAGATGATCTGGAAACGCAGCGGCAGCATGTCGGCTGCGAGACGGGTCTCGACCATCGTTTCCGGATCGATGTTGTTGTCCTGGAAATGCTTGAGACCGCGCTCGAGAAAGCCGCCGACGGCGCCCAGCGTCTGCAGGTAGTTCGCCACGGTGGCGTCGTAGAGTGTGAGAGCCATGTCCGGTTTCCTCCTGCCCTGGTTATTTTGACAGGAAAATTAGCGAAAACCGGCCACCGTGCAATGGCGCCGGTTCAAGCCTTTTTCTCGGCCGCATCGGCCGCGAGCAGGCGCTCCAGCCTCTCCTTTTCCTCGTCCGTCAGGTCGCGCAGCGACGGATCGGCCGCGCCGCCCGCGTTCGGACGGCGGCGGCTGTAGAACCAGAGCGCCAGTCCGCCGCCGGCCAGAGCGAGCGGCGGCAGCAGCCACAGCAGCAGCGTGTGGGGCGAGAAGCGCGGCTTGAGCAGCACGAACTCGCCGTAACGCGCGACCAGGAAATCGATCACCTGCCGGTCGCTGTCGCCGCCCGCGATCCGCTCGCGCACCAGAAGCCGCAGGTCGCGCGCCAGCGGCGCGTCGGAATCGTCGATCGACTGGTTCTGGCACACCATGCAGCGCAGCTCGCGCGACAGCTCGCGCGCGCGCGCCTCCTTCGCAGGGTCGGCCATGATCTCGTCGGGCTGCACGGCGTAGGCCGCCGGCCCCCCCGACAGCGCGGCCGCAACGAGCAGGCTGGCGAGCAGCTTCTTCAACTTCTCACTCCGCGGGCTGCAGCGCACGGGCCGCCCTTGCCGGCTTCGGCGCGCCGACGCGCAGGCGGCGGTCGGAGAGCGACAGGAGGCCGCCGAACGCCATGATGACGGGGCCCCACCAGATCAAGAGCACCAGCGGTTTGTGATAGATGCGCACGGCAATGGCGCCCTCGGCGTTGGTATCGCCCAGCGAAACATAGAGCTGGCTGGCGCCCCGCGTCAGCAGCGCGGCCTCGGTGGTCGAGGCGCCGCGGGTGGTGAAATTGCGCTTCGAGGGCGTCATCACCTGAACCGTCGCGCCGTCCCTGACCACGGTGAACTGCGCAATCATCTCGCGGAAATTGGGGCCCTGGCGCTGCGTGATGTCGCCGAGCTTCAACTGGTAGCCGGCGACGGTCGCAACGTCGTTCGGCTTCATCGTGCCGATATATTCGCTGTTCCAGGTGGTTTCGCAGACGATGCCGATCAGCGCTATGCCCAGGCCGGCATGCGCGAAGGCCGTGCCCCAGGTCGCGCGCGGCAATCCGCGGGCACGGGCCAGCGCGGTCGCGAAGGGCACGCGGAGCAGCCCGATGCGCTCGACCAGATCAGTGATCGCTCCAGCAACGACGAAAACCGCGAGTCCGATCGCAAGTGGTGCGAGCGTGGCGCCGCCATGAAGCCATGCCCACAGCACCGCCATGGCGATCAGCGCCGCGATGCCGGCCACCGTCAGCCGCTGCGCCGCGCCGAGGAGATCGCCGCGTTTCCATGCCAGCAGCGGACCGAACGGCACCGCGAGCAGGAGCGGCACGAACAGGGGGCCAAAGGTCAGGTTGAAGAACGGCGCGCCGACCGAAATCTTGTCGCCGGTCAACACCTCCAGCGCCAGCGGATACAGCGTCCCGATGAACACGGTGGCGCAGGCCGAGGTGAGAAAGAGATTGTTGAGCACCAGGGCGCCTTCGCGCGAGATCGGCGCAAACAGCCCGCCCTGCTTCAGCGTCGATGCGCGAAACGCGTAAAGCGACAGGCTACCGCCGATGAACAGGCACAGGATCAGCAGGATGAACACGCCCCGCGCCGGGTCGGTCGCGAACGCATGCACTGACGTCAACACGCCCGAGCGCACCAGGAAAGTGCCGAGCAGCGAGAGCGAGAAGGTCAGGATCGACAACAGGATGGTCCAGACCTTCAGCGCGTTGCGCTTTTCCATCACGACCGCGGAATGCAACAGCGCGGTGCCGGCGAGCCAGGGCATCAGCGAGGCGTTTTCCACGGGGTCCCAGAACCACCAGCCGCCCCAGCCGAGCTCGTAATAGGCCCAGTACGAGCCCATCGCGATGCCGAGCGTGAGGAATATCCACGCCACCAGCGTCCACGGCCGCACCCAGCGCGCCCAGGCGGCATCGATGCGGCCTTCGATCAGGGCTGCAACCGCGAAGGAGAACGAGATCGAGAAGCCGACATAGCCGAGATAAAGCATCGGCGGATGCACGGCGAGGCCGATGTCCTGCAGCACCGGATTGAGATCGCGGCCCTCGATCGGCGGGCTTGCGATGCGCAGGAACGGGTTCGAGGTGACGAGGATGAAGAGATAGAACGCCGCGGCGATCCAGCCCTGCACCGCCAGCACATGCGCGCGCAGCGACAGCGGCAGATTGTTGCCGAACGCGGCGACCAGGCCGCCGAACAGCGCCAGGATCAATACCCACAGCAGCATCGATCCCTCGTGATTGCCCCACACGCCGGTGATCTTGTAGAGCAGCGGCTTCATCGAGTGCGAATTCTCGAACACGTTGACGACGGAGAAATCCGACACGACGTGCAGCATCGTCAGCGCGGTGAACGAGGCGCCGACGAACAGCAATTGCGCGAGCGCCGTGGAGCGCGCAACATTCATCAATGCATGATCGCCCCAGCGCGCGCCCAGTATCGGCACGGTGGACTGGATCAGCGCCAGCGCGAGCGCCAGCACCAGCGCATAGTGCCCGGCTTCCGCGATCACTTCGACGCCCCTTGTGATGTTCCCTGCGCCTGCGCAGCCGGGGCGCCCGGCTTGGCGCCGTAATCGTCCTTCCAATGTCCCTGCTTCTTCAGGGCGTCGGCGACATCCTTGGGCATGTAGGTCTCGTCATGCTTGGCAAGCACCGTATCGGCCCTGAACACGCCGGAAGCATCCAGCGCGCCCTCGGCGACGACGCCCTGCCCTTCCCGGAACAGGTCCGGCAGAATTCCCTTGTAGGCGACCGGCAGCGTGGCGGCGCCGTCGGCGATGCTGAAATTGACCGCGAGATTGTCGCCCTTGACCAGCGATCCCGGCTGCACCAGGCCGCCGAGGCGGAACCGCTTGCCAGCGGGAATCTGCTTTTCGGCCGCCATGGTCGGCGTGGAAAAGAACACGATGGAATCGCGCATGGCGTTGAGCACCAGCCCCGCAGCAATCGTCAGCACCGCGAGCGAACCGCCGATCATGGTCAAACGCCGTTGCTTGCGCGTCATTCCTGTTCCCTGTCCTGCCTTGCGATGTTCCGTTGCGCGCGCCGCATCCCGTTCATCCATCCAGCCCGAGTTTCTTCAGGCCGTCGTTGAGCTGGCGCAAGCGTTCCGCGTCGCTACTGACCGCCTGCCGCGCTTCGGCCTGCGCGCTCATCGCCTTGGCGCGCTCTCCCATCACCATATAGGCGCGGACCAGCCGCAGCCATCCCTCGACGTCGTCGCCGTTCTGCTTCAGCCGCGTCGCGAGCTTGTCGACCATGCCGCGGACCATCGCGTTGCGGTCGTCCTCGTTCATGTCCTTGGCCGCGGCCATCGCGTCATTGGAGACCGCAGGCACCGTCGAACCATCGACCCTCGCGAGCGCCGCCTGGAGCAGCGGGCGCCATGGCGCATCAGCCGGCGCCTTGGCAAGCATGCCGCGCCAGATCCCGGCGGCATCGGCCTGGCGGCCATCCTGTTCGGCCGCAAGCCCGAGGAAATAATTGGCCTTGGGATCCTCGGCATTCTGAGCCACCGCGCGCTCGAACTCGGCCTTGGCTTCCGCGGTGACGACGCCGCCGGCCGCGCCCGCCAGGGCTTCGCCGAGATCGGCGCGGCGTTCCGCGCCGTCGCCGGCATAGGCGATCGCGTTGCGATAGGCCCTGACCGAATCCTCGAACCGGCCGAGCCGCGCCAACACCGGCGCCAGCACGGTCCAGCCGCGGCCATCGGTCGGATTCTTCTCCAGATGCGCCTCGACCTGCGCCACCATGTTCTCGATCGGCTGGTTGGCGTCGGCCGTGCGCGTGCGCGAGGCCAGCGGAAAATCCGGCAGAAGCGGCGACCCCAGCGACAAGTAGAGCGTCACGGCCGCGACCGGCAATCCGATCAGCGCCGCAACCACCGAGACCCGTCGCAGGCCGAGGCTGGCGCGCGACGGCAGGCCGCGCCCGCCATCTGCGGCCGCGAGCAGCCGGCGGCCGATTTCAACCCGCGCGGCCTCGGCCTCGGCCACGCCGATCAGACCGGCGGTCGCATCGCGCTCGACCTCGGCAAGCTGGTCCTTGTAGACCGCCGCCTCGTTGCCGCCGCCCGACGCGGAGGCGGTCCGGCTCAACGGCCAGAGCACGGCAAAGATCGCCGCGACCGTCATCAGCGCGAACACAAACCATAGCGTCATCAAGCGGTTCCCGGGGGCATCGCGGCGCGTCTCAGCGCGCGCCGATGCGCCGCTTTACACCACCGGCGGTAAGCCCGGCAATTGACATTTGCGGCAGAAAAGCCCCTCCGGCAGGACGGCTCAGACCCGCCGGAACAGCCGGAAATTCAGCGGAATCCGCGGCCCTAGCCGGCCTTCGTCGTCTTGGCCTTGCTGCGTTCGCCGGTCATGGCGTTTTCGGCCGCCCGACTCATCAGCGACGCATAATCGTGGCCGAACAGGATTTCGCAGAAGCGGATCGCCGCGTTGGCCTGCATCTGGCGGTAGGCCCGTGCCTTGGCGTCGCCGCCGCGCAGCGCCTGCACCAGGCTCTCGGTGGATTGCTCGACGTAATGCTGCAGGTCGGAGAAGGTCCGCAGCGTCACCTCGTTGATGGCGAGTTCGCTGGCGTAGGTGCGGCACACCGCCACGAAGTCGATCAGGGCGGCGATGTCCTCGACCTCCGCAGCGTCGATCTTGGGCGCGGACGCGACATCCTTGTCGGCGCGCTGACGCAGCAGACGGCGGACCCGGCCCGGCACGCTCTCGATTTCCGACTGCAGGGAGTTGGAGATGTCGGCGCGGATCGACGTGAGCTGACGGCCCCACGCGGAATCGTTGCGCAGATCGAGTTCGGTCCGCAGCCCGCGCACGCCATCGTGCAGGACCTTCAACTGGTCACCGACATTGTCGAAATGGCCGCGCCTGATGTCCGTGCGCAGGCAGGCGGTGAGGAACGACAGATCGTGCAGCGCGATCGTGACGGCGATCCCGTAGGGCGTGGCGGCCACGCGAATCTCGTCATCGGACGCCGCCACCTTGACCGCAAGGCGGATGATCTGCCACGGCGAGGCCAGCCGCTGCATGATCAGCGACAGCGCAAATGGCAGCAGTGACGGCGTCTGCAGCGAGGGAACGTTGAGTGCCGCCGTCACCGCCTCGAGCTGGGAGGGCGTCAGCGCCCGGATCTGGCCGGGGAGCTTGCTGCCAAGCGTTTCCATCGCCTCACGGGCCCGCAGCACCGCGCCGATCGACAGCAAATCCTCGACAACATTGGGCGGACCGATCCGCGACAGCACGCGTTGCCGGTCGTCGCCCTGCACCGGTGTTGCGACCTGGACGACGGCCTCAGCCGCGGCAGACTGAAACTTGCGGGTGGCGGCTTCCAGACCGGCGGTCGAGTCGCTCTGCCTGATCCCGGCAAGCGCAGCCTCGAATGCCGCCGCTGCCTCGGGCGCGCCCTCGCGGCTGAGCCACTGCCAGACCGGGACTAGCGACGTGCGCCTGATCTGGCCCGCGCGGATCGGATAATTGCTTTCATACAGGAACGGCTCCAGCGGGCGGAACAGCAGCCGCGCCGGATCGTCGGTCCGCGGACGCGCGTCGTCGTCTTCCTCGGCGCCGCGCACGACCTTGCGAAGCTGCTCGAGCACGAAATTGGCGACGACGAGGTCCTCCCCGCGCTCGATGGCGCGCTCGAACTCGCGCATCAGCAGCGCCTGCGATTGGGGCGGGAGCTGGGCGAGATAATCTCTCAGCCGCTCGGTCGATGTCTGGCTCATTCGCCTGGCGTGGATATGCGTGTGTCATCCGGACGGCAAAACGCGTCCCCAGCCGATCTTAGAAGTGCGCCCGTTAAGAAGGCGTTTAGTAATAACAAATCTCCCCCGAGAATTGCTCGATTCCGTCCCGTCAACCGGAGGTAACCAGCCCAGGCGGGCGCTCAAATACCCGGCAGCACCAGCTCAGCCCGTAACCCGCCGATCGGCGCGTCGCCGAGTGCGAGGCTGCCGCCATAGAGGGCCGCGAGATCGACCACGATCGAAAGGCCGAGCCCGGACCCCGGCTTGGACTCGTCCAGCCGCTGACCTCGCCGGGATACCTGCGCGCGCTCGGCGGCGGATAATCCGCGGCCATCGTCGTCGACGATGATACGGAGCTGCGGTCCCGTGCCCGGTTCCGCCGGCGGCTCGACCCTCACCTCGATATACACCCGCGAGGCCGCCCATTTGCAGGCATTGTCGACGAGGTTGCCGGCCATTTCCTCGAGGTCCTGCCGCTCGCCGCGGAACCTGGCGTGCGCATCCGCATGCACTGCGATCGCGATGTGACGATCCCGATGGATCTTTTCCATGGTCCGCCGCAGCGCCTCGATGGCGGGCGCGACCTCGGTGACGGTGCCTATGATGGTGACACGCGCGGCGATGCGCGCGCGTTCGAGGTGATGGGCGACTTGATCCCGCATCACATCCGCCTGCTCCAGGACCTTGCTGGCAAAGGGATCCACCGCATGGGCCGCAGCCTCGTTGACGATGACCGAGAGCGGCGTCTTGATGGCGTGGGCGAGATTGCCGACGTGGGTGCGGGCACGCTCGACGATCTCGCGGTTGGCGTCGATCAGCGCGTTGGTCTCGCGCGCCAGCGGCGCGATCTCGACAGGAAATTCGCCTTCCAGCCGTTCGGCGCGGCCGGAGCGAATGTCGGCGATCGATTCCGAAATGCGCTTGAGCGGCGCCAGGCCGAAGCGGACCTGGAAGATCGTGGTCAGCAGCAGCACGATGCCGAGCGCTGCGAAGGTGCCGCCGAGGTAGTAATCGAAGGCGCGGATCTCGTCGAAAATCTCCGACGCATCGCCGGCCACGCTGACCAGAAACCTGCCGTCGGCGCCGAGATCGATCGGCCGTTCGACCACCCGCAGGCTCTGGCCTTCCGGGCCATCAATATAACCGAGCCGGATGCCGGCGGCCGTCAGTTCGGCGCCCTGGTCTTCCAGTTTCGGCAGCTTCTTGTCCCACAGCGAGCGCGAGGCCCGC
This sequence comes from Bradyrhizobium sp., assembly GCF_036735945.1. Classification (GTDB taxonomy): domain Bacteria; phylum Pseudomonadota; class Alphaproteobacteria; order Rhizobiales; family Xanthobacteraceae; genus Bradyrhizobium. Next base: position 70,813 of record NZ_DAINNI010000022.1, read on the forward strand.
GTTTCGGCCTTCTCGTCGGTGCGGACGATCTGCCAGTACCAGCCGGACAGCGGCAGTTCGAACAGCGGCTCGCCGAGTGACTGGAACTGGCGGTCTGGCGGCTCGTCCGGGGTCGCGACCTCGGCGATCAGGGTGCGGAGATAGAGGTTGAGGCGACGGTCGAAGGCCCGCTCGGTGGCGTTGCGGTAGACCGAGGACAGGATGACGCCGGTGATGATCAGGATCACGACCACCCACGCGGTCGCCGACAGGAACAACCGCGTAGCAAGCGAACTTCCGCGCATCAGAGCACGATCCCGAAAAGCATGTCCCCAGGCGCCGATCCGACGAACGGAGACTGGCCTTGCGATAAGACCATTCTCGAATAAAAGCGCAAGACTCATCAGGTTCCGGGCGTCGGCGGCGTCAGGAGATAGCCGAGCCCGCGCACCGTCTGAATGATGTCGACGTCGAGCTTCTTGCGGATGCGGCCGACGAACACTTCGATGGTGTTGGAGTCGCGATCGAAGTCCTGGTCATAGAGATGCTCGACCAACTCGGTGCGCGACACGACGCGCCCGGTGTGGTGCATCAGATAGGCCAGCAGCCGGTACTCGTGCGAGGTCATCTTGATCGGATTGCCGGAGACGCTGACCCGTCCGGTACGGGTATCCAGCGACACCGGACCGCAGGTCAGTTCCGACTGCGCATGGCCGGTGGAGCGGCGCAGCAGCGCGCGAATCCGCGCCAGCACTTCCTCGAGGTGAAAGGGTTTTGCGACATAATCGTCCGCGCCGGCGTCGAAGCCCTGCACCTTGTCGCTCCAGCGGTCGCGCGCGGTCAGGATCAGTACCGGCATGGCGCGCCCGTTGCGGCGCCAGGCCTCGAGGACGGAGATGCCGTCCATCTTGGGCAGCCCGATGTCGAGCACCACGGCGTCATAGGGTTCGCTGTCGCCGAGATAGTGCCCCTCCTCGCCGTCAAACGCGCGATCGACCACATAGCCGGCATCGGTCAGCGCCGTCGTGAGCTGACGGTTGAGATCCGGATCGTCCTCGACAACAAGCAGGCGCAAGATGGCCTCCGAAAGTGAACCCCAAGATACCAATATCTCCAGATGAGGCCCACCGGCGTGAACGGCCCATGAACGGGAACATCACGCAACCTTACTTTTTCGTCATCAGGCCTTCCGCGGCCGGACACGCCCGCGGACCCACGCCTAACATGACCTGCCGGCTGCCCCAAGCCGCCCGCCAGCGCTCGTGAAAGCGCCCGCACCTGGCAATCGCGCCCAGCGTTCAAACGAGCCAGCCTGGCCAATTCCTCAGGTGCGGAAGAACGCGAACCAGACGATGCCGAGGATAAGGACTGCAAGTCCGGTCGAAACCGACAGGAGCGCGAGCACCGACGGCCCCGGCTCGGCCTGGCGGGCCTCGGTCGGCGTTTCAACGATCTGGCCATGCCGTTCCGTTGCCATGGTGACCTCTTCGAGTAAATGCCTGTAAATGTCAGCCAATGCTTCGGCACCGCCCACTTGAAGCAACGCTTGATCGGATATCCTGTTCCGGAGCTGCGACCCAAGCCGAACGACTGCCCGTCAAAGCGACGCGGGACGCGGCTGTCAGACGGTTAACGCCAATCGCAATTTACCGCCCAGCCATGTTTGAGACAGGAGGATCCGATGGTATCCTCAGCCATTGTCTGTTGCGTATTCCGGAGTAGCCCATGGCCCCCCGCGCCAATTGGAAGGGTTTTCTGCGCCTTTCGCTCGTGACCTGCCCGGTCGCCCTCTATCCGGCGACGTCGGATACCGAGAAGGTCTCCTTCAACCAGATCAACCGGAAGACCGGCCACCGCATCAAATACGCCAAGGTCGACGCCGACACCGGCGAGGAAGTCGCCAACGACGACATCATGAAGGGCTACAAGATCGACACCGATACCTACATCGAGGTGTCGAAGGACGAACTCGACGACATCGCGCTGGAATCGACCCGCACCATCGAGATCGACGAATTCGTACCGAAATCCGATATCGACGGCCGCTACCTGATCCGCCCCTATTATCTCGTGCCGGACGGCAAGGTCGGCCACGATGCGTTTGCGGTGATCCGCGAAACCATTCGCAGCATGGACAAGGTCGCGATCGGCCGCGTGGTGCTGACCAACCGCGAGCACATCATCGCGCTGGAGCCGCTCGACAAGGGCCTGATGGGGACGCTGCTGCGCTACCCCTATGAGGTCCGCAGCGAGAAGGAGTATTTCGACGACATCCAGGATGTGAAGATCACCAAGGACATGCTCGATCTGGCGAAGCATATCGTCGAGCAGAAATCCGCTTCATTCGAGCCCGAGCAGTTCGAGGACCGCTACGAGCAGGCGCTGATCGACCTGATTAACCAGAAGCGCAACGGGCTCAGCACCAAGACCAAGGCGGCGCCGAAAACCACCGGCAATGTCATCAACCTGATGGACGCGCTCAAGCGCAGCCTCGCCGGCGAGAAAGAGGCTGCCCCCGCCGCCGCCAAGACCCAGGAAAAGACCAAGGGCAAGAAGCCGAAAAAGGCTGTCGCCGGCCAGCGCGAGATGCTGCTGCCGATCAGCGGCAGCGGCAAGCGCGCCGCCA
>NZ_DAINNI010000023.1:0-68735 GCF_036735945.1 Bradyrhizobium sp.
TCGGCAATCGCTGGGCCAACCGCCACACCGGTTCGATCGAGACCTACACCAAGGGGCGCACCTTCGTGCATGTCGATATCGAGCCGACGCAGATCGGGCGGGTCTTCAATCCCGATCTCGGCATCGTGTCGGATGCCAAGGCGGCGCTGGAATTGTTCGTCACCGTCGCGAAGGAATGGCGCAAGGCCGGCAGACTGAAGGAGCGGCAGGCGTGGCCGGCGGCGTGCCAGGACCGCAAACGCACTATGCTGCGCAAGAGCCATTACGATGACATGCCGATCAAGCCGCAGCGCGTCTATGAGGAGATGACCAAGGCGTTCGGTCGTGACACCTGCTATGTCAGCGTGATCGGCCTGTCGCAGATCGCCGGCGCGCAGTTTTTGGGCGTCTACAGCCCGCGCAACTGGATCAATGCAGGGCAGGCGGGTCCGCTGGGCTGGACGCTGCCGGCGGCGCTCGGGGTCCGCGCGGCCGATCCGAACCGCCAGATCGTCGCGCTGTCGGGCGACTACGACTTCCAGTTCCTGATCGAGGAGCTCGCGGTCGGCGCGCAGTTCAAGCTGCCCTACATCCACGTCGTCGTGAACAATTCCTATCTCGGGTTGATCCGCCAGGCGCAGCGCGGCTTCGACATGGACTACCATGTCCAGCTTTCCTTCGAGAACATCAACGCGCCGGAGATCGGGGTCTACGGCGTCGACCATGTCACGGTCGCCGAGGGGCTCGGCTGCAAGGCAATCCGCGTCACCGATCCGAACCTCACGCAGGCGGCGTTCGCCACCGCGCGCGAATGGATGGAAGAGTTCAAGGTGCCCGTCGTTGTCGAGTTCATTCTGGAGCGGGTCACCAACATCTCGATGGGGACCGAGATCGACAACATCATCGAATTCGAGGAGGTGCTCGATCTGCCGCTCGACGATACGCCGGTGCGGCCGAGCGTGCCGCAACACGGCAAGCTGCTGCCGGCCTGACGCTTAAGGAGAGTAATCGTGCCGAAATTTGCCGCCAATCTCACCATGCTGTTCGGCGAGGTGCCGTTCCTCGATCGCTTCGCCGCTGCCAAGGCCGCCGGATTCAACGGGGTCGAATATCTATTCCCCTATGATTTCGACAAGGCCGAGCTGCGCGAGCAGTTGCACCAGCATGGCCTGACCCAGGTATTGCACAATCTTCCCGCCGGGAATTGGGGCGCCGGCGATCGCGGCATCGCCATCCTGCCCGACCGGGTGGCGGAGTTTCGCGACGGCGTCGCGCGCGCGATCGATTACGCCAGGGCACTCGATTGCCGGCAGCTCAACTGCCTGGTCGGGATCGCCCCTGACGGCGCCGATCCGGCCGATCTCAATGAGACCCTGATCGGCAATCTGCGTTTCGCGACGGATGCGCTCGGCAAGGAGGGGATCAAGCTGCTGATCGAGCCGATCAACACGATCGACATTCCCGGCTTCTTCCTGAACAAGACCGCGCAGGCGCTGCAGCTGATCGCGGATGTGCGCTCGAGCAATCTGTTTGTGCAGTACGATATCTACCATATGCAGATCATGGAGGGCGACCTCGCGCGGACGCTGCAAAAACAGCTCTCCCGCATCGCCCATGTCCAGCTCGCCGACAACCCCGGCCGCAACGAGCCCGGCACCGGCGAGATCAACTATCCCTTCCTGTTCAGGCATCTCGACGCTATTGGTTATCGTGGCTGGATCGGGTGCGAGTACAAACCGCGGACGACGACGGTCGACGGTCTCGGCTGGCACGCCGCGCTGACGCTCGATACCTGACCAACAACCAAGAAACGAAAAGGGAGTCTGACAATGATCGATATCGGCTTTATCGGCTTGGGTACCATGGGACGCCCGATGGCGGGCCATCTGCAGGCCGCCGGCCACCGCCTGCTCCTGAACGATGTCGTGCCTATCGCACCGGAACTGGTCTCGGCCGGCGGGGTGGTCTGCAAGTCGGGCAAGGAGGTCGCTGAACAGGCCGATGTCGTCATCATCATGGTGCCGGATACGCCGCATGTCGAAGCTGTCCTGTTCGGGCCTGATGGCGTCGCGGAGGGGATATCGAAGGGCAAGATCGTCGTAGACATGAGCTCGATCTCGCCGCTCGCTACCAAGGAATTCGCCAGGAAGATCGAGGCCCGCGGCGCCGACTATCTCGATGCGCCGGTCTCCGGCGGTGAGGTCGGCGCCAAGGCGGCGAGCCTGACCATCATGGTCGGCGGGCCGGAGCGCGCCTTCAACACCATGAAGCCGGTGTTCGACAGGATGGGCAAGAACGTCACGCTCGTCGGCAACAATGGCGACGGGCAGACCACGAAGGTCGCCAACCAGATCATCGTGGCGCTGACGATCGAGGCGGTCGGCGAGGCGCTGCTTTTTGCCTCAAAGGCCGGCGCGGATCCGGCGCTGGTGCGCAAGGCGCTGATGGGCGGCTTTGCGTCGTCGCGCATTCTCGAGGTGCACGGCGAGCGCATGGTGAAGCGCAATTTCGAGCCGGGCTTCCGCATCGAGCTGCATCAGAAGGATCTCAATCTGGCGCTGGAGGGCGCGCGTGCGCTCGGCCTGTCGCTGCCGAGCACGGCACTTGCCCAGCAGTTGTTCTCATCCTGCGCCGCCCATGGCGGCAGGGCATGGGACCATTCGGGCATGGTGCGCGCGCTTGAAATGATGGCGAACCACGAGGTCGCAAAAGCCTAGCAACGATTTTGACTGCAACTCCCCGTGACTGGAACCCGCGTCGCAACACCGACGCGGGCTTTTTCCGTGGCAAGGCAACCGGAACCTCCCGCGCCTCCCGAAGTTGAGATGCATCATCAATTTACTGGAGGATGCAATGAACAAACGTTTGGCCGTTTCCGTGATTGCCGGCTCGCTGCTGATGTCGGGCGCGGCATTTGCGCAATCGACCACTGCTCAGGGGGCGGCGGAAGGCGCTGCGAGGGGCGGTGAGGCTGCGGGTCCGGTCGGCGCGATCGTCGGTGGCACGGTGGGTGCCGCGGTGGGCGCAGCCGTGGAAATTCCGAACGCGGTCATCAATGCGGTCCCGCGCGAACGTTCCGTTGTGGTTCGTGAGCGGATCGTCGTCGGCGAACCGTTGCCGCCGGCTGTCGAATTGCGCACCGTGCCCCGGCACACGGAATACCGCTACGCGGTCGTCAATGATCGTCGCGTGATCGTGGAGCCCAGCACGCGCAGGGTCATCCGGATTCTCGACTGACGCGATTTGGAGGTGGACTGATATTTCCTCGCGGGCGATCCCCGCGAGGATTTTTTTATTACGACGGCGATCGCTGCGCCCGCCTGACCATCCAGTCGAGCGCGGCGGCGGCTACAAGGCCGAGCGATGCCGCCAGCGCGTCGACCACGAAATCCGACAGCCGCGCGTGCCGGCCCGGCGCCGCGAACTGCAGGACTTCGATCAGGCCGGTGAAGGCGATGACGAGGGCGGCCGCAAGCGAACGGCCGCGCGTGTAGGCCAGCCCGAAGGCGAGCCCCAGCAGGACGAAGGCCAGCGCGTGCTCGCCGTTCTGTCCGATGTTTATGTGGGGCCGCCGTTGCGCGGGGCCGAGGGTTGCGAAGGCAATGGCCGCGGCAAGACCCCAGGCGACAATTCGAAGGAAGATCGTCATCGGAACGGCATAGCACACATTCCGTGCAACAAGTCCATGCGCGCGAACGACGCAATGTCTGTGGTTAAAATCGCCGTGGTTAATTGGAGCCCGCCATATCGGAGGCCCGGCGAGCGAGCCCGGTTGCCCGCTGTCAGAGCAGCTCCCTTACCCCCATACCGTGCATGAAGCGCTCCCGGATCTGCACGGGATCGCGGCGCGTGGTGCCGGTACCCGGCTTGTCATCGATGCGCACGCCGATCAGCGTTGGCCCCGCCGCCGACAGGGACTGCTCGATCAGGCGCTCAAAGTCCTCTTCGTCCGCCGCCCAGCTGCTGTTGGTCAGTCCGCTCGCGACAGAAATGGCGACGATGTCGGCCACGAACGCTGCCGGCGTCGGCTGCGCGCCGGTGATCTGGTAGATGCCATTGTCCATCACCACCATGGTGAGGTTCTTGGGCGCCAGCGTCGCGATCGTCGCGAGCGAGCCCAGTTGCATCAGCAGCGAGCCGTCACCCTCGAGCGCAAACACCCGCCGGTCGGGTTGCGCCAGCGCCACGCCGAGTGCGATCGGGAAGGCGAGGCCCATGCTGCCGAGCATGTAGAAATTCTGCGGCCGGTGGCCGGCGGCCCACAGGTCGAAATTGGTGTTGCCGATGCCGCCGATCACGGCTTCCTCGTTCTTCAACTTCGCGACCAGCCGCGAGGTGAGATCGAAACGATTCATGACCTTGGTGTTGCGGGCCGTATTGTCGTTGCTCATGAGATCGCTCACTTGTCGAAGGTCTTGCCGCCGGTCAAAAGCGGCGAGAGGATCAGTGCCACCGGCGCCTGCGTGGTGACGGCCTGCTTGATCGAGCGGTCGGCGATGAATTCGAGTTCGTCGAACCGGGTGATGGTGTGATGCTCCATCGCGAGCGAATCCAGCACCGGGCGCATGGTGCGGCAGACCAGCGACTGGCCGTAGTTGAATTCGCCGAGCGTGCCGCGCTCGGAGACGAACATGATGAGCGGGATCTGATAAGGGATCGCCAGCGACGCCAGCACGTTCGCGAGCGTGGCAAATCCCGATGTCTGCATCAGCACTGCGCTCCGCATGCCGCCCATCCAGGCGCCGGAGACGATGCCGACCGCTTCCTCCTCGCGCGCCGTGGCGAAGGTAGTGAAAAACGGGTCGGCGTGCAGATTCTTGATCAGCGGCGTCAGGACGCGGTCGGGCACATAGGGGACCAGGCGAATGTCGTTACGCTTGAGTGTCTGCAGCACCACGCCGTGCCAGCTCTTTTCGGAAACCCCTGGCGAGGTTTTCTCTTCTGCAACCGCCATTTCGGTCCCCTTTAACCCGCGACGATCTTTCGTTCGCGTTCATCGCTGGAGCGGCGAAACTTGACGTCATCGGTGGGATTGTCAACATGTCCCGACCGTATCCGGCTCTGCGTCTCGCGGCGCTACAATCGGCATGCGACGATGTGAGATAACAACAAAAACATCGGGAGGGGATGCCATGGGCAGGTGGTTCCGGATCGCTGCTGCAACTGTGTCCACGCTTGCGATGTGTGGCAGCGCCTTCGCCCAGGCGAATTTCCCGTCCAGGCCCGTGCATATTCTCGTACCCTATCCCGCCGGTGGTGGCGTCGATGTCCTGACGCGGACGCTCGGCGATGTCGTTTCCAGGAAATGGGGACAGTCGGTCGTGGTGGAGAACCGGCCGGGCGCCGGTGGCGTCATCGCCTCGCAGGCGGTCGCGACCGCTGCGCCAGACGGCTACACGCTGATCATGGTGGCGAGCGGCCATGCCACCAATCCGTTCCTGTATTCCAAGATCCCCTATGACACGTTCAAGGATTTCACGCCGGTGTCGCTGCTGGCGTCGTCACCCAACATCCTGCTGGTGCGAGCCGATTCTCCGTTCAGGACGGTGGCCGAGGTAATATCGGCGGCAAAGGCGAAGCCGGGAGGCCTGTCCTTTGCCCATGCCGGCAACGGAACGTCGACGCATCTTGCCGGCGAGTTGTTGAAGAACCTTGCGAAGATCGATCTCATCGCCATCCCATACAAAGGCGGCGCGCCCGCGATCAACGATCTGCTCGGCGGACAGGTGCCGATGTCGTTCAACAACGGCCCGGAATCGGTCGGGCAGTTGCAGGCCGGCACGCTTCGCGCGCTTGCGGTCACCACGGCCGAGCGCGCGCCATTCCTGCCCGATGTACCGAGCCTGTCGGAGACGGTGCCGGGCTATGACACCGGCGTCTGGTGGGGCCTGCTCGGACCGGCCGGCTTGCCATCCGATGTGCTGGCCAGGCTCTCGCAGGATTTTGTCGCGGCTTTGAATACAGACTCCGTCAAGGAGCGGCTGGCCAGGCTCGGCGCCAAGCCGATCGGCAGCACGCCGCAGCAGTTCGACGCCCAAATTCGTGCCGACTACGAGAAATGGGGGCCGATCATCAAGGCCGCCGGAATGAAAGCGGAATAACCGGGGTGACGTCTCCCATGATTCCTGCCTGCCTGCCGCCCCGCGAGGTCAGCCGCCCGCGCGTGCCGTTGCCATCCGGCGCCTGCGATACCCATGCGCATGTGTTCGGACCGGCGGATCGTTTTCCCTATGCCGACGATCGCAGCTATACGCCGCCGGATGGGCCGCTGGAAAAATATCTCGGCATGCTCGATGCGATCGGCTTTGCGCGCGGCGTGCTGGTGCAGGGCAGCGCGCATGGCCGCGACAACTCGGCGATGCTCGATGCATTGAGGCGCCAGCCGGACGTCGCGGTGGCTGATGCCAATGTGTCGCCACGCGACCTGCGGGCGTGGCATGCGCTCGGCGTCCGCGGCTTGCGCTTCAACCACTTCTTTCGCGGCGGACAGTTGCATTATCGCGGCGGCGTTCCGCTGAGCGAGGCCGAGAGACTAGCGCCTCTGATGGCCGAACTCGGCTGGCATCTGCAATTGTGGATCGACGTCAAGGATCTGCCGCAGACGATCCCGCAATTGAAATCGCTGCGGCTGCCGATCGTGATCGACCATATGGGCCGCACCGATGCCCGTGCCGGCACCGGCACCGAAGGCTTCCAGAGTCTGCTGCGCTGTGTCGGCGAAGGCTGGTGCTGGGCCAAGCTGTCGGGCGCGCATCGCCTTAGTCAGGCCGCGCCTGATTATCCCGACGCGCAGCCGTTTCACGAGGCGCTGGTGAAGGCCAATCCGGAGCGGCTGGTTTGGGGCGGTGACTGGCCGCATCCCCGCGTCGAGGGCGAAATGCCCGACGCCGGGCATCTGCTCGAGTTGTTTCAGGCGTGGACGCCTGATAAGGCGACGCAGCAGCGCATCCTCGTCGCCAACCCCGCCAGGCTTTACGATTTCCCGAACTGAGAGTTGCCAGGAAAAATGACCGTCAACAACAAGCGCGTGTTCTACGTCAAATATCTCGCCCACGATATCTATCTCGATATCATCAGGAAGCGCGCCGACGTGCGGCTCGACCGGCTTGAGAACGATAGCCCTGACGCCGTCGCGGCACCGATCCTGTCGGCGGCGCACGCCTACCAGGTAGGTGCTGCGCGCGACGAGATCGCGTCGCACTTCCATGTCCATCAGGACCTGTTGCGGCGGGCGCCGAACCTCCTGATCGTCTCCTCGAACGGCGCGGGCTTTGACCCCGTCGACGTCGATGCCTGCACGGCGGCCGGCGTGCTCGTCGTCAACCAGACCGGCGGCAACGCCAACTCCGTGGCCGAGCATGCGCTCGGGATGATGCTGACGCTGTCGAAGCGCATCCTCGAAGCCGACCGTGCGCTGCGGCGCGAGGCCAATGTCAACCGCAATGCGCTGATCGGCAACGAGCTCCAGGGCAAGACCGTCGGCATCGTCGGGATCGGCAATGTCGGCCGCCGCATCGCCGAGCTCTGCAAGGGGCTGTTGCGCATGAACGTCATTGCCTACGATCCCTATCTGACCGCGGAAGAAATCGCCGCCCGCGGTGGTGAGAAAGTAGAGCTGCACGATCTGATGCGCCGTGCGGACTTCGTCTCGATTTCCTGTCCGCTGACCAAGGACAATCGCCGCATGATCGGCGCGCGCGAATTCGCGCTGATGCCGCCGCATGCCTTCTTTGTCACTACCGCGCGCGGCTTCATTCACGACGAGGAGGCGCTGTATGAGGTGCTGCGCGACAAGCGCATTGCCGGCGCCGGGCTCGACGTCTGGGACAAGGAGCCGCCGCCGCCTGAGCATCCGCTGCTGCAGTTCGACAGCGTGCTGGCAAGCCCGCATACGGCCGGCGTCACCAAGGAAGCGCGGATCAACATGGGCAGGATCGCCGCCGAGCAGATTCTCGATGCGCTCGACGGCAAGCGCCCGCCGCGCATCGTCAATCCCGAGGTGTGGCCGGAATATGTGAAGCGTTTCGAACGCACCTTCGGTTTCGCGCCGAAATAGGCCGTCGGCAGCCGCGAGAGACGAATGGCGATGGCAGAGCCGGCAGACCGCTTTTACGAGTCGCAGGGGCTGCGGCTGCACTATGTCGACTGGGGCAATGTATCGGCGCCGCCCTTATCCTGGTGCACGGCGGGCTCGACCATTGCCGCAACTGGGATGCGATTGCGCGCGAGTTGCAGCCGCATTTCCACGTCATCGCGCCGGATCTGCGCGGCCATGGCGATTCCGAATGGGCGAAGGGCAGCAGCTACAGCCTGACCGACAATGTCTACGATCTCATCCGCCTGATGCGCCTTGCCGAGTTGCCGGACGTAGCGATAGTCGGCCACTCCATGGGCGGCATGGTCGCATTGGCTTGTGCGGGCACCTATCCGGAAAAAGCGTCGCGCCTTGTCGTGCTGGATGGCGCGTTTCTCTCCAGCTCGGAGCCCGCGCCGATCGCCGAGCAGATGACGCGCTGGATCGACCAGCTCGACCGCATCTCGGAACATCGGGAGAGCACGTTCGGGACGATCGAGGAGGCGGCAAAGCGGCTCGCCACGCGCAACAAGCGCCTGACCGAGGCGCAGGCGCTTCATCTTGCCAGCCATGGCATCCGCAAAGGCGACGACGGCCTCTATCGCTGGAAGTTCGACCATTACCAGCGGGCGAGGGCGCCATACCGGCTGTCGCCGCAGGATTATGCCGGCCTGTGGTCGCGCATCACTTGTCCAACGCTGCTGATGTGGGGCGACGAAAGCTTTCTGCCCGATCCGGAGGCCGCCGGCCTGCTCGCGTATTTCAAGGGAGCGCAGATCGAGAAGATCGCAGGCGCCGGCCACTGGCTGCATCATGACCGGCTCGACCTGGTACTGGCGTCGCTGCGACGGTTTCTCGATGTGACGCCATCAGCTCAAAACGCGGTGAGGTGAAAATGTCCGACAAGATACAATATGTCCGCCAGCTCAGCCCGGAGTCCGCCGGCGAAGCGCCGGGGCGCGGCCGCCTGCAGGGCCGCAGGATACTGGTGGTCGGCGGCGGGCAGCAGACGTTCGATGCCGCCACCGATCCGGTCGGCAACGGCCGCGCCATGTCGCTGCTGTTCGCGCGGGAAGGCGCCCATGTCGCGGTTGCCGACAGGAACCTGATGAGCGCCGATGACACCATGCAGCGCATCGTCGGCGAGGGCGGCAAGGCGTTTTCGATCCAGGCCGACATCGCGCGTGAGCAAGACGTACGCCGCATGGTCGGCGAGGCGGTCGAGGGCCTTGGCGGCATCGACGGCATGGTGCTCAATGTCGGCATCGGGCTTGGCAAGCTCGGCCTCGGCAGCGTCGACCTGAAGGAATGGAACGACACGTTCGCGGTCAACCTGACCGGACCGATGCTGTGCTGCCGCGAGGCGCTCAAGCACATAGCCGACGGCGGCTCGGTCGTGTTCATCTCGTCGATCGCAGCGCTCCGCACCGGTTCGCGGCTGATCGCCTATGATGCCTCGAAGGCCGCGCTATCGGGCCTGATGCGCAATGTCGCCAAGGAAGGCGCAAGGCGCGGCATCCGCGCCAACACCATCTGTCCGGGCCTGGTCGATACGCCGCTCGGCCGCCATGCCAGCGCCGGCCGCCCGTCACGTACCGCCTCCGGCATCCCGTTCGGGCGGATGGCGACAGGCTGGGAAGTCGCCTACGCGGCGCTGTTTTTCATTTCCGACGAGAGCGTCTACGTTAACGCCCAGACGCTCGCGGTCGACAGCGGGATTACCGGGCTTTGAGGACAGGAACCGGCGGAGAAAATCTCATTCGCGGCCGACCTGACCGAGGCAATAAATCCACTGCCGGTTGGCCTCAGGACGAAGCGCGCATTGCTATTTTTGCTGATATCTCGACTAGTTAGCGGCTAGGGACCATTTTCCCTGTGCGCCCTTGCCCCCGGCGCACATGGAAGACGAAGAAATGCGACAGGTTCGTTCCTTGCTGAGCAACGCGTCCTCCCGGATCGGACGCCGGCTGTCCCAAATCGTGGCCATCGCGGCCGCCAGCCTGCCGTCCGCCGGGGCGTAGTTAATCCTTCCCGACTGAGGTGTGAATGTCGTCGCGCCGCGCGATTGATCGGCGTTCGTCAGGCATCTTGTGACAGGTTGCGTTTGAACAGGCGGACGAGTTCCGTCGCCATCGCGTCGTCGTCGCCCGGTGGGTATCGGCCGGTCGGCTGCGGGTGAAACACCATTCGTTGCTGAAGTAGCGCATAGGCTGCCCGCGTACCCAGATCGATCCGTTTGTCGAGGTCGGCAGGTCCGCCCTTCGTCTTCTGGCGAACGATCGCGGCGATACGATCCGACGCATGGCGGATCGTTGCTGCACCCCGCTCGTAGATTTCGTTGTCGCCGAGCAGGTAGGCCGGACGTATCAGGTTCCGATAACGCGTGTAGTACCTCGCCAGGTTGCGAAAGATCATGAAGATCGAGTCGTCGAGCGACAGATCCGCATGACGCTCGACGCGCATGGTCTCGTCGATCTGCGCCAACTGCCGATTATGAATTGATTCATGCAGGGCGACCAGAATGCTGGTCTTGTCCTTGAAGCGCGCATAGATCGAGGCGGGGACACAACCGGCCCGCGCGGCGATGTCGGGGATCGTAATCTCCTCATATGCGCGTCCGTCGAGCAGCGTTTCAAGCGCCTGGATGATGTCCTGCAGCCGCTTTTCGCTCCGCGCCTGCTTCGGCGCATTGACGCGCTCCAGCTTCACGATTCCCACGAGATCATGCGCTTTGGGTGACGCCTTCGCTTTGCCGGCGCGTGGTGGGGGCACGAATCGATCCTCTGTATCCCGCTGAAGCGACATCCATATCCCATCCGCACGATACAGGGAATCAACAGCCTTGACAAAAAGTAGAATATGATTCTAATTCATAAATAACAAGATCAATCAGGGAGGAGACGAGCGATGGCGCGTGGAGGCGCAGAGGTACAGCCTGTCGTAATCGTGGGCGCAGGGCCGGTCGGCCTGGGTGCCGCGCTTGAACTCGCTCGCTGCGGGCTGCGATCGATCCTGATCGAGCGAAACGAGCGGACGAGCTGGCACCCGAAGACGCGAAACTTCAACACCCGCACGATGGAGATCGCGCGCGGGTGGGGGCGCGAGATTTACGACGAACTGCGCCAGCTTGATTTGCCGCCGAACTGGAAGACTCCGATCCGTTTCATGGAGTCGGTGGTCGGCAAGCAGACCGGCCACATCGACTCGCGGGGCTTCGCCGGGGCGGGGCCTGATCTCAGCCCGGTAAGCTCGGTGCTGTCATCGCAGGATATGATCGAGCCGGTGATGCTGCGGGAGATCAAGCGCACCGGCATGGTCGATTTGCGCTTCGGTCACGAACTTGTCGAGATTATCAGCGGTCACGAAGACGATGCCCGTTCGGTCGAGATCAAGGCCCGCAACAAGGCCAGTGGCGAACTATACGATCTCGTTACGCCCGCGCTGGTCGCTGCCGATGGCGCGGCGAGCTTCGTACGCGACTTCCTGCAGGTGCCGCTCGACGGTCCGAAGAAGGTCGCCCATTTCATCAACTGCTACTTTCGCGCAGATATCGAGAAGCATGTCGGCGATCACACGGGCATCCTGCTGTTCTTCTCGAACAAGAATGCCACCGGCGTGTTTCAGCCGCTGGATGCCAAGGGACGCTGGCTCACCCAGCTTCAGGTGCCGGAAGAGGAGTGGTCGACCGAGATCTACACGGCGGAGCGCTGCGCCGAGCGGATCAGGGCCGGCGCGGGTGTACCGGACCTGAAGGTCGAAGTGCTCTCGATCGGGAAGTGGCAGATGAACGCGGTCGTCGGCCGTAGCCTGATCGCCGGACGCATTCTGCTGACGGGCGACGCCGCGCATATGTTTCCGCCGACCGGAGGGCTTGGGGCCAATACCGGCGTGCAAGGCATGCACAACGCCATCTGGAAGCTCGCACTGTTCTTGAAAGGCAAGGCCGGGCGCAGATTGCTGCAGACCTACGAGACCGAGCGGCGACCGGTCGCGCGCTGGGTCGCCGATCAGTCCTATCACAACCGGCAACAGGTCAATAAGCTCGGCGTTATTTCCCGCGGCGAAGCGCCGGCGGATGGAATGGGATCAAAGGAGATTCTGCAGGCAACCCGGCGCTACGGCAATCACATCGGCCTGGAGCTCGGAACCATCTACGCCTCCGAGGCGGTGATCCCGGACGGCAGCGCGCCACCGGAAGTCGAAGACGCCTACACGGATTATGTTCCATCAGGTCATCCCGGCGCGCGCGCCCCGCACGTCTGGCTCGATCGAGACGGAGAACGGCTGTCAACCATCGACCTCGTCGGCCCCGAATTCTCGCTGATCGTGGGATCGAAGGGCCGCGATTGGCAACGGATCGTCTCTGATGTCGGCGAGACGACGGGGCTTGCCCTGCAATGCCATGTCATCGGCGAGAAGCTGGTCGACGTCGAGGGGACATTCAGCAGCCGGTTTGGTGTCGGCGACACCGGCGCCGTTCTGGTGCGGCCCGACGGCTTCATTGCTTGGCGTGCGCAGCAGCTTGCGCCGGGCGCGGCGACCGATCTCCGGAATGCGCTCGCCAGCATTCTTTCGTGAAGCATCGAATAGGGGCTGTCCGTGGTTCGCACACTTGTTACCGCTCTGATCATGCTTTTCGGAATTTTGCCGTTTCAAACCGGCAATGCCGCCTATCCCGAACGATCGATCCGGCTGGTCGTGGCGTTTCCGCCCGGTGGCTCGATCGACGTGGTTGCGCGGATTCTTGCAGAAAAATTGCGCGCCAGCATGGGGCAGCCGATCGTGGTCGAGAACCGTGCAGGGGCTGCAGGCAATATCGGCGCGCAATCGGTCGCAACCGCCGCGCCTGACGGATACACGGTGCTGATGACGACGTCGGCGATGGCGATCAATCCGTGGATGTCGCCGACCAGCCTTGATCCGGCCAAGGATCTCCTTAGCGTCACGCGGGTCGCGCTTTCGCCTTACGTACTGGTGGTGCGGTCCACATTGCCGGTCAAGTCGCTCGAAGAATTCGTCGCCCTTGCGAAAGCTGAACCAGGCAAACTCACCTGTTCGACCTACGGCGTCGGATCACCGCCGCATCTGGCGATTGAACTGTTCAAGCGGGCGGCGGGGATCGACTTCGTCCATGCGCCATATCGCGGCTTCGGCCAGGCGCTTCCCGACCTGATGGCGGGGCTTCTATCCTGCGCGATGGAGACGCCGGCGAACATCGAGCAACATGTCCGGGCGGGCACGGTGAGGCCGATTGCGGTCACGAGCCCTGCCGCGCTTGACATGTTTCCAGGCGCGAAGCCCTTGGCCTCCATCTATCCCGACGTGGCGGTCGAGGGCTGGCAGGGCGTCTTCGTGCCGGCCGGAACGCCTCAGCCGATTGTCGACCGCATCAATGCGGATTTCGTCAAGGCCATCAGGGATCCCGAGGTTGTCAAGCGGCTGCGCGAAATCGGCTTCGACCCGGTGGGCGATAGCAGCGAGCAGGCGACAAGCGTCTTCCGGCGTGACTACGAGCGTTTCGGGACGATCATTCGCGAACTGAAATTGAAGGCCGAGTAGACAATACGCTTGCCATTGTTGGCGTTTCCGAGCATGCCAATGGTCAGGATTGCTCGTTCCAGCGCCGGGTGCCCGCGTGAAGGCCGTCTACACCGAACTGCATCGCAGCCACGATCCGCAATTCTTCCTGGTGCGCGGCGTGATCAAGCGCACCACCGAGCAGCCCGAACGCGCTGACCGCTTGCTGGCGGGACTGAAGGCCGGCCATCACGGGCTTATCGAGCCCACCATGTTCGGCCAGGGTCCGCGGGCGCGCGTCCACAGCGCCGAGTATCTGCGTTTCATGGAGGAAGCCTGGGTCGCCTGGATCGCGCTCGGCGATTCCGGTGCGGAGATGATCGCCAACATCCATCCCGTTCGCTACGGCGCGACCTATCCAACCCATATTGTCGGCCGCCTCGGCTGGCACACGGCGGATACCGCGGCGCCGATCAGTGAGGGCACTTACGCGGCCGCCTGTGCCGCCACCGATGTCGCGACGACGGCGGCGCAACTCGTCATGGACGGCGAAGACGCGGCCTATGCGCTGTGCCGGCCGCCCGGCCATCATGCTTTTGCCGACATGTCGGGCGGCTTTTGCTTCTTCAACAACAGCGCGGTCGCAGCCGCGCACCTGCGGCTGAGGCATGAGCGCGTGGCCATTCTCGATGTCGACGTGCATCACGGCAACGGCACGCAGGGCATCTTCTACGAACGGCCGGACGTTCTCACGGTGTCGATCCACGCCGATCCGGTCTTCTTCTATCCCTACGTCTGGGGATATGCGCATGAACGCGGCGCGGGCCCAGGCCTCGGCGCCAACCTCAACATCCCGCTGCCGAAGGGCACCGGAGACAACGACTACATCAAGGCGATGGCGGACGCCGAGAAAACAATCCGCGCCTTTGCGCCCGGCGCGCTGGTGGTGGCGCTCGGTCTCGATGCCTCCGGGCACGACCCGCTCGCCGGCCTTGCCGTGACCACGGCCGGCTTCCGGCGCATCGGCGCGGCGATCGCGCGGCTCGGCCTTCCGACCGTCTTCGTGCAGGAGGGGGGATATCTCTCCGATATACTCGGCGCCAATCTCACCGCTGTGCTCGGCGGCTTCGAGGAGGCGCGCTGATTGGCGCGCGTGCCGTGCCTGCTTTCAGGTGTGGCACGATGTCCTCTCGGTCCGATCCTGGGTTTGATGTACGCTGGCGCAACACGATGCAGAGGAGAGATCGCAATGCTCCATGCTTTGCTGGCTCTCATATCGCCGCTCTGGAATCACACCGCTGCGCAAGACGGAGCCGCAGATACATCCGTCGCGCGGCTTCTCGTGGTCCTCGCCGCAACCCTGTGCGCCGTACTGGCAATCCTCCTCGTCGATCTGCACCAGGATGAATTGCGAGCGCTCGGCCTTGTCGGCGGCACCGAGCCGATCAACCCTAACTTGATGAGCCCTTGAGCAGGGCTTTGCTTTACTCGATAACGATGCGCGGCGGCGGCCGATGCACAGCGCCGGTGATGATCGAAGTCCAGATTTCACGGGCGATGTGGAGATATCGCTTTGCGTGGATGCCATCTGGCTCGACCGCGACGATCGGACGGCCATCATCGGAGGCTTTCCGGATCTGCAGATCGAGCGGGATTTCGCCGAGATAGGGAATGCTGCGGCGTTCGGCCTCGGTCCGCGCGCCGCCATGGCCGAAGATCGGGGTGATGTGGTTGCAGGTCGGGCAGCAGAAGCTCGACATGTTTTCGATCAGGCCAAGTATCGGAATGCTCACCTTCTGGAACATCGCGATGCCGCGCCGCGCGTCGATCAGCGCGATATCCTGCGGCGTCGAGACGATGATCGCGCCGGCCAACGGCACCTGTTGCGCCATGGTGAGCTGCGCATCGCCGGTGCCGGGCGGCAGGTCGACGACGAGGATATCGAGATCGCCCCAGGCGACTTCGCGCAGCATCTGCGTGATTGCCGAGATCACCATCGCGCCGCGCCAGATCATGGCGCTGTCCTCCTCGACCAGAAAGCCGATCGACATCACCTTGACGCCGAAACGCTCCATCGGCTCCAGCATGCGCGGCCCGACCTGCCGCGGCTTGCCGCGCAGCCCGAACAACCTTGGTTGCGAGGGGCCGTAGATGTCGGCATCGAGAAGGCCGGTCTTCAGCCCGAGCGCGGCGAAGCCGAGCGCGAGGTTGCAGGACGTGGTGGATTTGCCGACGCCGCCTTTGCCGGAGGCTATCGCGATGATGTGCTTGACGCCGGGAATGCCAACGGCTCTCGACGTCGCACGGGCCTGGAGATCGGGAGGGGTGGTGGACACGGAGGATTTACGATCCCAGCGGATCGTCCTTTTTCACATTGCGCGCGCGTAAGTAATCTTCCGTCGACATCACGGGCGGGCGTTGCGGCGCCGCGTGCGGATCGAAACTCTCGTTGACCACGGCCTCGACGCGGCAATCCGCGCACATCTTGATGACATCGAGCCGCCGGGCGTTTGCGCCCTGGAACATCCAGTGCTTCTCGCCGAGTTTTGCCAGCACGCGATCGATCGAACTTTTGGTGCCGAACGGCTTGCCGCAGGCGATGCAGTTGAACGGCTCTTCTTCCTTCAAGACGCGCTGTGGCGAATTCCAGGCCTGGAAGTCGAGGCGAGGCTCCGTCGTGATGACCTTCTCGGGACAGGTCGCTTCGCAAAGCCCGCACTGCACGCAGAGACTTTCGGTGAAGCGCAGCATGGCGCGATCAGGGTTGTCGGATAGCGCGCCGGTCGGGCAGGCGGTGACGCAGGCATGGCACAGCGTGCATCCCTCGACATCCAGCTTCACGGTACCGAAGGGCGCGCCCGGCGCCAGCGGTATCACATCAACGGGCGCGGGGGCGGCGATGTGGAGTTCGCGAAACGTCGTCTCCAGCACGCCGCGCTTTGCACCGCGCGGTGCGAAGCCGGCCGGCTTCTGCGTTGCAACGCCGCGCGGGGCGGTGTCCAGCAGGGCGCGCAACTGGTCGGGATCGTCGGTCTCGACGATCCGGATCAGGCTTCCACCGAAGCCGAGCGCCGAGACGACCTGATCCGAGGTTTCGACCGCGCGGCGAAGCGCTGCGATATCGTGACGCGGCCTGGCGCGGGTCAGCACTGCGACGCCGCTGCCGCCATAGGCGAAGACGGATGCAATGATCTCCGGCCCGAGCTGCGTCACTTCGTTGACGCGGAGCGGCAGCACGTTCGCCGGCAGGCCGTCGCCGAACCGCGCCAGAGCGTCGATGATTTCCTCGCCGTGCTCGCCGTCGTGAAACAGCACCACGGCGTCGCTTCCGCCGGCCTTGCGGTAGGTCTGCAGCAGCGTCCGCAAGCGCCGCATCAGCGCGTCCACGCTCGGCAGCGCATAGGACGCCGCGCCGGTCGGGCAGACCGACGCACAGGAGCCGCAGCCGGCACAGACATTGGCATCGATCGTAACAGCATCGCCGTCGGGCGTGATCGCGCCGGTCGGGCACAGATCGAGACAGCGCGTGCAGCCGGTGATGGCAGAGCGCGAATGCGCGCAGAGCGACGGTTCGAAATTGACGAAACGCGGCTTGTCGAAGGTGCCTACCAGCGCGCCGGCATCGGCAATCGCGCGTTCGACAGCGGCCCTGTCCCGCGGATCGGCGCGCAGATAGCCGGGCCGCAATTCATGTGCGGGAAATAGCGGCATGCCGCCCGAAAGATCGAGGATCAGATCGCAGGTGGACCTTGCGCCATTTTTCGACGGCCCGAACGCGAGCTTCGCGCGCGAGGAGGGCGAGGGCAGCGCATAGTCGTCAATCGCAAGCTCGAACGCTCCGAGATGTCCGCGGGCGTTGCGGATAGTGCCCTTGAGAACGGGGAATTCGTTGGCGCGGCGCGGCGTGACGTCGCCGGGTCTGCTCAGCAGCACGGTGATATCGAGACGATCGGAGAGTCGCTGGGCCGCTTCGATTGCGATTTCGTCGCGGCCGTAGATCAGCGCGACGCCGGAACTCTCCAGCGTCACCAGCGAGATCGGGGGCATCTCTTCGCCGGCCGCGGCAATCAGCGCGGCGGCTTTTGGACCCGCTGCCGCGGCATCCTTCGACCAGCCGCCGGTCTCGCGGATGTTGACAAAGGTAAGCTGCACCTCCTGGGAATTTTCGGCAACTTCCCGAAACAGCGGCGCTTCCTGGGTGCAGGCGACCGTGATCGGATCGCCGGCGGCAAGCGCCTCCTTGAAGCGATCGAGGTCGAGGCCGCAAAGCTGGTTGGCCTGCGTGACCTTGGCCGTGCAGCCACGGCCGATCGCGTCCGCATCGAGCGGCATGGTCTTCTCGCAACTGCAAATCAGAAGGCGAGACGTCGCCGCACTCATTTCAAAATACCTTGAACCCGATGCACCCAGCGGGGTGGTTGCTTCATCCTATGGTTCTGCGGTAACCGCTCCGGCGGCTATCCGCAAGATCATTAAGACTGCTCGCGCCGCCAGCCTGTGCGGGATAGCATACACAAGCGGCCTTTGAAGCAATGAGGAAATAGCTCTTCGTGATCGCTCGCCTCGGGGATACGGAACAGACGCTCGACCTGCCGCCCGGCTATACCTTGGTCGCGCTGCGCGAGCTCGGCGACGCGTTCGCCCATGCCTGCGAGATCGCGGCGGAGGCGGGCGCGGGCACGCTGGTCTGGGTGCGGCGTTACGACCTCGTCGAGTTCGCGGTGGTGCTGGAACCGGACGAGCCGCTGAAATCAGCGCGCCGGGCGTTGTTTGCCGGAATGAACGCGCTGGCGGATGCGATTGCCGCCCATTGTCCCCCGGAGCGGGAGGTGACTTTCGACTGGCCTGATGCTGTCAGGTTCGACGCCGGCTTGCTCGGCGGCGGACGGCTCGCCTGGCCCAGGGATTGCGCCGAAGACGAAGTGCCGGCATGGCTCGTTTTCGGCGTGATCCTGCGCGCCGCCGCCATGGCGCATGTCCCGGAAGTGCAGGCGGCCGCCGGCGTGTCGTTGCTCAGCGAAGGTTTCGAGATGGTCGAGACCGATGCGATCATCGAGAGCTTCAGCCGCCATCTGATGACCGCGTTCGATCGCTGGAAAGAGCGCGGTTTTGAGGCGATCGCGCGGGATTATCTGGAGCGGCTTCCCAAGAACAAGGCCGGCGAGCGCCGCGGCATCGACCTCAACGGCGATCTTCTGGTCAGCCTGCCAGCCGATCGAGGAACGCCTGATAGGGCCAGCCTCGTGGATGCGCTTGGGCGCGCCAGTTGGTATGATCCGCAGGCGCGCGGTCCGAAACTCGGATGAGGCGGACATGCTGAAGTTTCCGCGAACCATCAGGCTGGACCCTTCGGATACGTTCGTGTTCGAACGGGCGGCGGAAGCGGGCGAATGGGCGGTTTCCGGCGCGTTCATGTTCTGGAACCGGGATTTGACGGCGCTCGGGCCGAAGCAGCGCGTCGCGCTGCGATCGGGCTTTCTCGGCATCGACAGCTTTGGATGGTCGACGCTTGCCATCGTCACCGAAGCAACGGAAGCGGAGCGGCAGACGATGATCGAGCGGCTTGCCGGCCAGTTGCTGGAGAAATTCGGCGCGCCCGATGCGAATGCCGCGCGACATGCCGCAGAGGAGGAGGTCGCGTTCGCCGCCTCGCTCTGCGATCATCCGACGCAGACGCTACTTGCCGTGCAGCGCAGCGTCGAAGACGGCGAAATCCGCGAGCGGTTTCGGACCCTGAAACCGCGCCCGGTTGCCGCAGACGCCGACCGGTTGCACGGTCATGCCAGCGCCTTTACCTTTCACGAGATAGAAGGCGATGTTGAACCTGCCGAAGAGGTCGATCTTCTCGGGTTGATCAGGACTGACGCCAGGACGAATCGTAGAGACGGATCGTAGATGAGAGAATTCTGGGTCGCCTCGGGCCATCACCTCACGCGCCGCGCCGACCATGGCGGTCTCGTGGCGACGCCCGAACTCATCATGGCGTATCTGGCGCGGCCAGAACTGATGCCGCCGGCGGATGCCTGCGACGCCGAGCGTCAATTGCATGCAAGCCTGATGGCCGATCCGCTGCGCCGGGTCACGGGCGCCGAGATCGCTGGTCTCGCCGACCCGGACGCGCGGGAAAACTGGTCGTTCATGATGAACTTCCGCGACCGGCTGATGGCGGCGCCGTCGCTGGAAGCGGTCTATGTCGCGCTTGCCCGCAAGGGGGCCGGCGACCTGCCGCCGATCTTCCTGTCGCAGCTCGCTCATTTGATCCTGCGCAATGCGCTCGAAGGCTGCGACGACCCCTATATATTGCGTGCGGCGGAGCTGTTCTATCGCAGTCAGCTCGCCGCGCGTCACGAGGGTACGCTGCTGCTGGCCGACGCCGAGGTGATCGAGGCCGAGCAGCACGCCCGGCATGACGTCCATTTGTCGCCGCTGACGGCCATGCTGCAGCAGCCGAAGTCGTTCGGCGAGATGGATGTCATGGACGACGACAATGCCTGGACCTACTGGTCGCGGTCGGACGCGCATGCGATGGTCATGAACATCGGCGGCAACGCCAAGGCGCGCACCGGATTGTGCCTGGCGATCGAGCGGTGGATCGCGCATCTGCTCGGGATCGCCGTCAGCGTCGAAAGCATCGCCACGATCGAGGATCGTGACTGGCGCTGGTTCGTCGGCCTCGACAGCGAGGCGACGCGGATCGGCAATGCGCTGTGGCGCGGCGAGCGGATGGACAATGGCGTTGCTGAGCGCATCGTCGCCCTGATGCGCCTGACTTTCGAGGATGCGCGGCTGGTGGACGAGCGGGTTGGCGACAAGCCGGTCTATCTCATCCTTGCCATGGGCGCCGACAAGGTGGTGAGATTGAAGCCGCAAAATCTGGTGGCCGGCCTGCCGCTTGCGGCGGCCGCGAGCGTCACATGATCCGCCGAAGGGAGGAAAAGCGATGACGGAAGCATCCCGCGAAGTCGGCGTGGTGGTGCGGCGCCGTTCGATCGACAATCCCTGGATCGAGGAGCTGTGGTCGCCGGCGCTGATCCTGGAACAGGTGCCGGCAACCGCGCCGTGGACGGTGCTATCAAGCGAAGCCGACGCGACGACCTATTACGCGGGCGCGGCGAGCATCGAACTCTTCAGCTCGGAGACCGCAAATTATCGCGACAATCTTGCCGACGGCACCCCGCGGATCTGGGTCGCGTTACGGCGCCAGGACGGCGGTGCTGAACTCGAATTGACCAGAGTCACCGCCGATCCGACCGAAGGGGAGGCGTTGTTCGAAAGCGGCTGCGAGGTGATCGGAACGGTGCCGATGCCGGCCGAGATCGCCGGATGGATCGCGGCCTTTGTCGATCGTTTCCATGTCGAGCGCGTGTTCCACAAGCGCAAGCGGGATCGCGCGCGGGGCGATCGGCCGCGCGTTCCAGGTGGTGAATCGGATGAGGGAGCAGGGCGCCCATGAGCGGTCCGGACGAAGCCGAAGGCGACAAGGGCTTTCTGGCGCGATGGTCGCAGCGCAAGCGCGAGGCGAAGCAGCCGGAGGCGAAGCCTGCCGCGCCCTCCGAAACTGAAACTGTCGAACCTTCCGGTTTCGAAGCGCCGCCAGGCGAAGACCCCGCACCCGAGTTCGATCTTTCGGCCCTGCCGAAGCTCGAAGAATTGACCGCCAGCACAGACATCACCGCCTTTCTTCGCAAGGGCGTGCCCGAACATCTGCGCAATGCGGCTTTGCGAAAATCCTGGGCGCTGGATCCCGCCATTCGCAATTACGTCAATCCCGCGCTCGAATATGCCTATGACTGGAACGCACCTGGCGGGGTGCCCGGTGGCGGCGAACTCGATGCCGGCCTCGATGTGGCGCGCATGGTGTCGCAGATCATGGGAGAGCCCGCGGCCGAATGTATAAAATCCGATGTAAATGCCGGTGATGTAAATGCCGGTAATGAGGCGGCTGGTTCCTTGCCGCATAGGCGCGACCCCTTGCCAACGCCAGAGCCGGAACTCCCTGTAGAGTCCGTAAGACTTGCCGAAGATGCGGCGGCGAAAACGGAAGATGCTTCAGAGGTCGAAAACGCGGCCAATGGAACCGCGTCGGTGGACGGATCTAAGTTCGCAAACAGTGTTGCGCCGCAGCAACCGGTGCGACGTCATGGCACTGCGAAACCGATTGTTTAGCCGAAAGTTTTTGCGGACATAGGCACGTCCTATGTTAGAAATTCCCTGCTTGGAATAATTCCAGTTCTAAGTTTGTTTGCCCGGGGACAACGGGTGGGCGGCGCGAGTCTGGGCAGGAGAATCGGTAGCACCATGCGTGATGCCGGACTGGAACTAGCTATCAAGGCGGCGGGTGGCGTCGGATCGCTGGCGCGGGGACTGGGTATTGCGCAGCCATCGGTTTCGGCATGGTCGCGCATTCCTGCGGAACGCGTGCTCGCCGTCGAGGCGCTGACACAGGTGGGCCGCTTTGTGCTGCGCCCCGATCTCTATGGATCGTCGGAAGATCAGGCTTCAGCGAAAGTGGAAATCGACGAGATCGACCGGCTGCGTGCCGCGGAATATGGACTGTTGTCGCTATTGCTCGGCAAGGCGCCCGACGCCGACACGCTCAAGCGCGTTGCGACGCTGAAGGGCGATTCGTCCGAACTCGGCATGGCCCATGTCGAGCTGGCGTCCGCGGCCGCAGCGACCAACGATCGCGCCGCGAGCAAGGAATTCTTCGATCTCTTCATCGGGCTCGGCCGCGGCGAAGTGCTGCCCTATGCCTCCTATTACCTGACCGGTTTTCTGCACGAGCGCCCGCTGGCGCGGGTGCGCGAGGACCTTCTCGCGCTCGGGATCGAGCGCGCCGGCAGTTCGCGCGAGCCGGAAGATCACATCGCGATTCTGCTCGAAGTCATGGCCGGCCTTGCGCGAGGCGACTTCGAGGCCGAGTTCGCCGAACAGGCGCGCTTCTTCGAACGTCATCTCAAGCCCTGGGCGGCGCGGATGTTCGCCGATCTCGAGATGCTGCCATCGGCGCGCTTCTACCGTGCGGTGGGGCGCGCCGGCCGTGTCTTCATGGAGTTGGAATCCGAGGCCTTCACGCTGTCCTGATAATGGCGTGAGGCAACGTGAACAGGAGAGACCGCAATGAGCAAGCCATCCGACAACAAAGGCAAGTCACGGGCCGCGGGCGTGGATCGGCGCAGCCTGTTTCTGATGGGCGGTTCGGCGGTCGCGGCAGCAGCCGTGGTGCCGCTGGCTGGCAGCGAGGCGGTCGCGGACGAGTCGCAGGCCGAGCGCGTCAAGGCGCGCTACAAGGAAACCGATCACGTCAAGAACTACTATCGCGTCAACCGCTATTGATGGGACCACGCACATGTTGATGAAGCGAAGAGACGGATCCGCGGGCAAGGCGCGTTTGCAGGGAATCGCCGCCAGCCTCGCGTCTGGGGTTCTCGACCGCCGTACGTTCCTGCGGCGGTCCGGTCTGGCGGCCGGCGCGGGCGCCGCGATCGGCCTGATGCCGCTAGGCTCGGTGCGCAAGGCGGAGGCAGGTCCCAAGAAGGTCGGCGCGCCGACCGACATCAGGAAGAACATCTGCACGCATTGCTCGGTCGGCTGCACCGTGATCGCCGAAGTGCAGAACGGCGTCTGGGTCGGCCAGGAGCCGGCGTGGGACAGCCCGATCAATCGCGGCTCGCATTGCGCCAAGGGCGCGTCGGTGCGCGAACTCGTGCATGGCGACCGCCGCCTGAAATACCCGATGAAGCTCGTCAACGGCGAGTGGCAGAAGATCTCGTGGGACCAGGCCATCAACGAGATCGGCGACAAGATGATGGAGATCCGCCAGAAGTCTGGCGCCGATTCCGTCTATCTGCTCGGCTCGGCCAAATTCTCCAACGAAGGCGGCTATCTGTTCCGCAAGTTCGCGGCGTTCTGGGGCACCAACTCGATCGACCACCAGGCCCGCATCTGTCATTCGACCACCGTCGCCGGCGTCGCCAATACCTGGGGCTACGGCGCGATGACGAATTCCTACAACGACATGCGCAATTCGAAGACGATGATCTTCATGGGCTCGAACGCCGCCGAAGCGCATCCGGTTTCGCTGCAGCACATCCTGACCGGCAAGGAACTCAACCGCGCCAACGTATTCGTGCTCGACCCGCGCTTCACCCGCACGGCGGCGCATGCGACCGAGTACGTCCGCTTCCGCGGCGGCACCGACATCGCCGTGATCTGGGGCATGCTGCATCACATCTTCGCCAATGGCTGGGAAGACAAGCAGTTCATCCAGCAACGCGTCTACGGCATGGACCAGATCCGCGCCGAAGTCGCGAAGTGGACGCCGGAAGAGACCGAGCGCGTCACCGGCATTCCCGGCGAGCAATTGAAGAAGGTTGCCGAGACCTTTGCCAAGCAGAAGCCGTCGGCCTTTGTCTGGTGCATGGGTGGCACCCAGCACTCGGTCGGCACCGCCAACGTCCGAGCCTATTGCGACCTGCTGCTGGCCACCGGCAACGTCGGCTCCTTCGGCACGGGCGCCAACATCTTCCGCGGTCACTGCAACGTCCAGGGCGCCACCGATATCGGCCTCGATATCGTGACGCTGCCGCTTTATTACGGCCTCGTTGAAGGCGCCTGGAAGCACTGGGCTCGCGTCTGGGAAGTCGATTACGATTACCTGCAATCGCGCTTCGACGAAGTGCCGGCGAAGGCGGGCCGTCCGGCCCGCACCCGCAAGCAGAACATGGAACTGCCGGGCATTCCGTGGACGCGCTGGTTCGATGCGACGCTCGCCAAGCCCGATGACGTCGATCAACGCGACGTCGTGAAGGGCGTGGTCATCATGGGCCATGGCGGCAACACCGTGCCGCGCATGACCGAGATGGTGAAGGGACTCGAAAAGCTCGAACTGCTCGTGGTTGCCGATCCGCATCCGACGACTTTTGCGGCGATCTCCGAGCGCAAGGACGGCACCTACCTGTTGCCGGCCTGCACCCAGTTCGAAACCTCGGGCTCGCGCACGGCCTCCAACCGCTCGCTGCAGTGGGGCGAGCAGATCGTCAAGCCGATCTTCGAATCGAAGGACGATTACGAGATCATCTACCGGCTGTCGGAAAAGCTCGGCTTCGCCGACAAGATGTTCAAGAACATCAAGGTCGAGAACAAGCGGCCGTCGCCTGAGGATCTGTTGCGGGAAATCAATCTAGGCGGCCTGTCGACCGGATATTCCGGCCAGTCGCCGGAGCGGTTGAAGGCGCACATGAAGAACCAGGGCAAGTTCGACCTGGTGACGTTGCGCGCCAAGCCGGACGAGCCGGAGATCGGCGGCGACTACTACGGCCTGCCGTGGCCGTGCTGGGGCACCCCGAAGATCCGGCATCCCGGCACGCATACGCTCTACAACACCAACCTCCACGCCAAGGACGGCGGCGGCACGTTCCGCGCCCGTTTCGGCGTGGTCTATGAGGAGAAGCAGCCGGACGGTTCGGTGAAGAACGTGAACATGCTGGCCGAAGGCTCCTACAGCAAGGGTTCGGAACTCACCGACGGCTATCCCGAGTTCACCTATGGCGTGCTGAAGAAACTCGGCTGGGACAAGGATCTCACCGCGGACGAACTCGCGACCATCCAGAAGATCGGCGGCAACAACCCCGATAGCGTCGGCTGGGCGATCGATCTCTCCGGCGGCATCATTCGCGTCACGCTGGAGCATGGCGTGATGGCCTACGGCAACGGCAAGGCCCGCGCGGTGGCGTGGAATCTGCCCGATCCCGTACCTGTTCATCGCGAGCCGATCTACACGCCGCGGACCGATCTCGTCGCGAAATATCCGACGCGTCCGGACGGTCGTCAATTCCGCATGGTCAATCTCGGTTTCTCGATCCAGAAGGCCGCGGTCGAGAAGGGACTGGCCAAGCAATTCCCGATCATCCTGACCTCGGGACGTCTCGTCGAATATGAAGGCGGCGGCGAGGAGACGCGATCGAACAGATGGCTGGCGGAATTGCAGCAGGACATGTTCGTCGAGGTCAACACGGCGGATGCCGCCGAACGCGGCATCAAGGACGGCGGCTGGGTCTGGGTCTACGGTCCGGAGAACGGCTCGAAGGCCCGCGTCAAGGCGCTGGTCACCGACCGTGTCGGCAAGGGCGTGGCATTCATGCCGTTCCACTTCTCGGGCTGGTTCCAGGGCGTCGACCAGCGCGGCAAATATCCGAAGGGTGCGGACCCGATCGTGCTCGGCGAGAGCGCCAACACGATCACGTCCTACGGCTACGACCCCGTCACCGGCATGCACGAGGGCAAGGTCACCCTCTGCCAGATTCAAGCGGCGTGAGAGGAGAATAGATCATGGCTCGCGTCAAATTTCTTTGTGATGCCGATCGTTGCATCGAGTGCAATGCCTGCGTGACGGCGTGCAAGAACGAACATGAAGTGCCGTGGGGCATCAACCGCCGCCGCGTCGTGACCATCAATGATGGCAAGCCCGGCGAGCGCTCGGTCTCGATGGCCTGCATGCACTGCACGGATGCGCCGTGCGCCGCGGTCTGCCCGGTGTCGTGCTTCTACACCACCGCCGACGGCGTCGTGCTGCACTCCAAGGACCTGTGCATCGGCTGCGGCTACTGCTTCTACGCCTGTCCGTTCGGCGCACCGCAATATCCGAAGGTCGGCAATTTCGGCTCGCGCGGCAAGATGGACAAGTGCACCTATTGCGCGGGCGGACCGGAAGCCGACTCCACGCCAGCCGAATACGCCAAATACGGCGCCAATCGCCTCGCCGAAGGCAAGCTGCCGATCTGCGCCGAGATGTGCTCGACCAAGTCGCTGCTCGCCGGCGACGGCGCGATCATCGCCGAGATCTACAAGGAGCGGGTGATGAAGCGCGGTTACGGCTCCGGCATGTGGGGCTGGAAGACGGCCTATAGCGACTCACCGACCGGCTGACGCAACAGCCGCCTTGCGGCGCGGCGCGGCGGCATCAAGGTAATTCCGATACGGAAAGGCGTTGTGCAAATGCCAGGCTCATTCTCAATTCTCAGGTTCTCGGTTCCCTTGTTCGCGGCGCTGGCGCTGCTGTTCGTTATAGGCAGCCCCGCGGCTGCGCAGCTTTCCTTCAAGCCGACGGCCGAGGCCGTTCACGAAGACAAGCTCCTGAACGCGCTCAAGGAGGGCGACAAGATCTCCGGGCGCGTATCGATCCCTGACGCGAATGCGGCCAATCTGATCCAGCCTGCGGGGCGCGACTGGCGCGATTTCCACCGCAGCAAGCTGCCCTGGATCGGCGGCATCGCCATTCTCGGCATGCTGGCCGTGCTGGCGATCTTCCTGATGGTGCGCGGCCGGATTCGGCTGCAGCAGGGATTTTCGGGAAGGACGATCCTGCGCTTCGCCAGTTTCGAGCGGTTCACGCACTGGCTCACGGCAAGCTGCTTCATCGTGCTGGCGCTCTCGGGGCTCAATGTCAGCTTTGGCCGCACCCTGATCCTGCCGGTGTTCGGTCCGGATGCGTTTGCGGCGATGTCGCACTGGGCCAAGCTTGCGCACAACTACCTGGCATTCCCGTTCATGTTTGGCGTTGCGATCATGTTCCTGATCTGGATCAAGGATAACATTCCCGGCAAACTCGATATCGAGTGGATCAAGGCAGGTGGCGGTCTCCTGCCCAATGGCAAACATCCACCGGCCAAGCGCTTCAACGCCGGTCAGAAGGGCATCTTCTGGATCGTCGTCATCGGCGGCGCGCTGATGTCGGTGTCCGGCTGGTTCCTGCTGTTCCCGTATCTGCCCGGCAATGTCACGGCGCTGCAGTTCTGGACGGTGATCCACGCCGTGATCGCGATGCTCTTCATCGCGGCGATGCTGGCGCACATCTATATCGGTTCGATCGGCATGGAGGGAGCGTTCGAAGCGATGGGCACCGGCGAGGTCGATCTCAACTGGGCCAGGGAACATCACGCGCTCTGGGTCGAGGAACAACAGGCCAAGGGTCGCGCGCCGGCCGATACGCCGCAGCGCGCGGTGCCGGCGGAATAATCCGGTTTGGCGCAAGTCCAAGGTGAGGAAGTGACATGAAATCCTTTGTTGCGGCTCTGGCGTTCGCCGTCGTTGCCGCCGTCGGCGTTGCGATGGTGCTCAACACTTTCCAGGAATCGAGCGCCGTCGCCTTCACGACCACGGGTGCCAGGGTCGGCGATCCCGGCAATAATTTGATCGGCCCGGGCTGACGCCGGCGGTGGGGGCGCCTGGCGTCACGGCGGCATGGCCGGTGGAAATCCGCCTGCCCAAAGATCGGCGGACGTTGCGCGTTGCCTTTGACGACGACCGCACCTTTGAACTCTCCGCCGAGTTGCTCCGGGTGACGAGCCCGTCTGCCGAGGTGCAGGGGCATTCCGAGGCCGAGCGCAAGACGGTCGGCGGCAAGCGCAATGTCGCCATTCTTTCGGTCGACCCTGTCGGCAACTATGCCGTCAGGATCGGGTTCGACGACATGCACACGACCGGCATCTATTCCTGGACATTCTTGCGCGACCTCGGCGAGAACGCCGAGCGGCGCCTTCAGAACTATCTCGACGATCTCCGGGCCAAGGGGCTCGATCGCGACCGGCCAGGCATCCGCTGAGGCCGACGGCAATGTCAGAAGCGGTGCCGGCGAAAGCTCCCCGTTGCAAGAGCGGCCGATCATCGCTTCTGGCGCTCGCGGCCACGCTGCTCGCGCTGCCGATTGCGATCACGGACGCGTGTGCGCAATTGCGCGGACATGGCGGGCCGGTGCGGTCGCTCGCGATATCGTCGGACGGGCAAAGCGCGATCTCCGGCAGCTTCGATTCCACCGCGATCCGCTGGTCGCTGACGCGCAATGCGGCCGAGCAGGTGCTGCGCTTTCATGCCGACGCGGTCAACGCGGTTGCGCTGCTCGGCGAGCGACGCGCAGCGACCGCCGGTGCCGATGGCCGGATCGCGATCTGGACGTTCGGCAACACCGAGCCCGACGCGGTGCTCGAAGGCCATACGGCGCCGATCGTTGCGCTCGCGGTGTCGCCCGACGGCGCAACGCTCGCATCGGCTTCCTGGGATCACACGGTGCAGCTCTGGCCGCTCGCGGGCGGTGCGCCGCGCGTGCTCGACGGGCATACCCAGAACGTCAATGGCGTGGCGTTTACGGCCGATGGCAAGGCGCTGGTCAGTGTCAGCTACGACCTCAGCGTTCGCATCTGGCCGCTATCGGGCGCGCAAGCACCGACCGTCATTTCGATGCCAACGCCGCTTAACGCCGTGGCCGCCGACGCCGATGGCGAGATCGCGGTCGGCGGCGCCGACGGCAAGGTCTACTTCCTGACGTCGGGCGGTGCGCGCGCCGGCGAGGTGGCGGCAGGACCGAGGCCGGTGATCTCGATTGCGATGTCGCCGGATGGTGCTCTGGTCGCCGCGGCTGGTATCGGCGGCACCGTTGCGGTGATCGATCGCAAGGCGCGTACGCTCGCACGTACCTTGGTCGGCCCCGGCCTGCCGGTCTGGTCGGTGGCGTTCCTGCCGGACAGCCGGACGCTGCTGACCGGGGGTGCAGACAACATTATCCGGCGCTGGAACACATCGACAGGCGAATCGGTCGATCCGCTGCTCGTGGAGGCGGCGGGCGATCCGCTCGCCGCCTATGCCGGGGATCGCGGCGCCGAGATATTTCGCGCCTGTATCGCCTGCCACACGCTTGCCGCGGACCAGGGCAACCGGGCCGGTCCGACGCTCGCCGGCATCTTTGGCCGTCGCATCGCGACCGCACCGGGCTATAATTTTTCCGAAGCGCTGAAGCATCTCGACATCGTCTGGACGCCGGAGACGGTTGCCAGACTGTTCGAGATCGGCCCGCAGGCCTACACGCCCGGCACCAAGATGCCGGAGCAACGCATCGGCTCGGAGCAGGATCGCGCCGCGCTGGTGCAGTTCCTCGAGCGGACGACCGGGAAATAGCTTCCGGGCAGCGTCAGTGCTTCACGGGCGTCGCGAACACGAACGACATGTCCTCGTACTCCTCGATCGGGAGTCGCGTCACGCCCGCGGAGGCCGGTGATTTCTTCGACAATGCCGCGCCGGTGGTTACGGTAGAACGCTCCTGGGAAATTGAATACGAGCGCATCGTGGTAGCGACGGCGAGCAGGGCGACTGCAATGAATCCGGAAATAAACAGATGCTTCATCGAAAACCCCGTTGGCTCGAAATCCAGTGTGGCTTGCACCACCCGCATTACAGCCAACGGTCACGCGCGAATGTGGCCGAGATCACCTATCACGATCTTGTTGTTCATAGGCGCGCAGGTTCCTGCCGGCAACAAAGCGCTGATCCCAAGTTGAATAAAGCCGCTCCTGCGCGGTGTATTGCCGATTGCAGCATCGATGCGCAGCAGACGTCGGGAGGTGACGAGGCCGCGATGCCGCTCGCGCGTCGCCTTACCTTTCGGAGCTATCAAGTTCGACGAGGTAGGCGAGCAGCAGGTCGTCCTGCGGCTGCGTAGCATCGCGAGCAGCTTCGCGGTACGCAGCAATTTCGTCCTCGGTCGAGCGTCGCGCGCGCAGCCGCGCCTTGCCGTCCCACAGCGGTGCGCCGTTCGAGGTCAGGTCGGCGATATCCCGGCGCAGCCAGTATTCGTGACAAAGCTGCTGGGATTCCCGCAGATTCTTGGCCTCGAAAGCGAGCGTGGGTCTTCCGCCGATATCCAGCGTAAAAATTGCAGGCGCCAGCATCATCCCATCCAGGCAATGTGTCTGATGACAATGAAAACGCCGAGGGCGCCGACAGCGGCAATCGCGCAGGGCATTCCGATGCGCATCGTTATCCGAATGAGGGTGAGGCTCATGCCGGCAGCCTGATGTAACGCGGACATTCGATCGGCGAGAGGGGCGGTTAGCTTCCCCATGCAAATCATTAGCCGGTTGCCGGCCTTTCGTCTGCCCGATCCCGGACACATGCCGGCCAAGGTGCTCGAAGACGTGCCGATGAGGGAATTTTGTGTCTGTGAGGGCGGTCAAGCCCCGCTGGGAGGCCAGCGTCGGGCAGGCAACCTATGCAGCCCCTCGCGCGTTGGCCCACATGGAGCACAACAATGACCGCTGGACCAAAACCCGCAATATCCCACAACACGCTCGTTCTCATCGGCGACGGACAAAAGGCGCTGTTCCTGCGCAACAAGGGCACGCCGCAGCAGCTCAACCTGCAGGTGGAGCAGGTTCTCGAACAGGACAATCCGGCAACGCGCGAGCAGGGGACGGATCGTCCCGGGCGGGCCAGCGGGAGCGTCGGCGCGGCCCGGAGCGCGTTGGAGCAGGCGGACTGGCACTACATTGCCGAAGAGCGGTTCGCCGGCGCCATTGCCGATGCGCTCTATCGCCTTGCCCAAGGCAACGGCTTCGACAAGCTCGTGGTGGTGGCGCCGGCGAAAGTGCTCGGCAATCTACGCCAGGCCTTTCATGCCGAAGTCAAGGAACGGATCATCGGCGAAATTCCGAAGGAACTGACGTCCCATCCCATCCCCGATATCGAACGGCTGATGGCGGCCTAGCTAGCGACTTTGCCGCCTCGCTTCGGTCAGGTCACCGGGCCGGGATTGAACAGCGCAAGCGCGTTGGTCAGCTTCCAGTGCTCGGCCCAGGTTTCACGGCCGCTGGCCACATCGAGGATAAGACGGAATATCTCCCAGCCGACATCCTCGATCGAGGCGTCGCCGCTGGCGATGCTGCCGGCGTCGACGTCGATCAGATCGTGCCAGCGCTGCTTCAGTTCACTCCGGGTGGAGACCTTGATGACGGGCACGGCGGCCAGGCCATAGGGCGTGCCGCGGCCGGTGGTGAAGACGTGCAGCGTCATGCCGGAAGCAAGCTGCAGCGTGCCGCAGACGAAATCGCTGGCCGGCGTCGCCGCAAAGATCAGGCCCTTTTGGCCGGCGCGCTCGCCCGGCGCGAGCACGCCCGCGATCGGACCTGTGCCTGACTTGATGACCGAACCCATCGCCTTCTCGACGATGTTGGAGAGGCCGCCCTTCTTGTTGCCGGGCGTGGTGTTGGCGCTGCGATCGGCCTCGCCTCCGGCGAGATAGCGGTCGTACCAGGCCATCTCGCGCACCAGCGCGTCGGCCACCTCCTGGCTCGCCGCGCGCGGCGTCAGCAGGTGGATCGCGTCGCGCACCTCGGTGACTTCGGAAAACATCACGGTGGCGCCGGCGCGCACCAGAAGATCGGCGGCAAAACCCAGTGCCGGATTGGCCGTCACCCCCGAGAAGGCATCGCTGCCGCCGCATTGCATGCCGACCACGAGTGCGGACGCCGGGCAGGTTTCGCGGCGGCGCCGGTTCAGGACCTTCAGGCGCGCATCGGCCATCTGCACGATGTCCTCGACGATCTCGCCGAAGCCGGTGAGGCCCTCGTCCTGCATGCGCATGATCTCGTCATCGGCGTTCATGCCCTCGGGCAGCAGCAATTCGGGCTGCAGCTTCTCGCAGCCGAGGCCGACGATCATGACCTCGCCGCCGAAATTGGGATTGCGGGCGATGTTCTGCAGCGTGCGGATCGGCACGGCCGCGCCCGGGGCGTTGATGGCGACGCCGCAGCCATAGGCGTGGGTCACCGCCACGACGTCGTCGACGTCGGGATATTTCGGCAGCAGCTCCTTGCGGATGCGGTCGAGCGCAAACTCCACCGTGCCGGCGACGCATTGCACGCTGGTCGAAATCGCGAGGATGTTGCGGGTGCCGACCG
Organism: Bradyrhizobium sp.; assembly: GCF_036735945.1. Lineage (GTDB taxonomy): Bacteria > Pseudomonadota > Alphaproteobacteria > Rhizobiales > Xanthobacteraceae > Bradyrhizobium. Next base: position 32,296 of record NZ_DAINNI010000023.1, read on the forward strand.
AACCGTCGGGATTGCGATAGCCTTCGAAGGTGTAGCCTTCCAGCGGCGGCAGCTTGATCGCGCCGCCGTTCGGCTTCGGCAGATTGTCGAACGACGGCGCATCCGGCATCCGCACCAGCGATTCCCTGACCCAGCTGCCGCGCGCGATCGACGCCGCGGCATGGCCGATGATCTCGCCGTAGCGTCTGATGATTTCGCCTTCGCCGATGTCGGCAAGCGCGACCTTGTGTCCTTGCGGAATCTGCTCGATCAGCCGCAGCCCGCAGTCAAATTCGGCGCCGGGATGCAGGCCGCCGCGGTTCGCGACGATCGCGACGTTGTCGTCCGCGTGCATGCGGATGTAGAGCGGTTTCGCGATGGCGGGCTGCATGTCGAATCCTCGTTCACTGGTGCCGTCGAGCAAGGCGTAGCTGCCAAGTATGATCGGGGCAATCACGTCAAAGCCGGCGCCGGGACCAAGCGGTCCAGACCGGGCAGAACTCCCGGTCTGGATATGACGCATGGGCGAAGCGAGAGATGAATAGTCAAATAATATTACTAGTCAGGCCGCTACTTCCGTGAAATATTGCCCGCGCTGCCGCCAATGGACAGCAATTTGGGGTTCCATCATACCGATTTCGGGATGTTGCACCTCAGAATAACGATTTGGGAGTGCGCGCCTCATGAGTTCCAGAGCCCTTCTTGCGGCCGCAACCTTGGCTGAGCATCGGTCGCCATATCGGCCCCGGTAAGGCAGGTCGCGGTATCATGACATCCCGGCTTGTCGTAATTCCGACGCGGCGCGCTCATTCCAACCACGCCGAGGTTGCCCGCAGCATCGGCGTCGACATCATCGCCGGCCGCTATGCCGAGGGAGGCCGCCTGCCTGGAGATGCCGAACTCACGGCTATGTTCGGCGTGTCGCGGCCGGTCTTGCGGGAGAGCGTCAAGACGCTGGTCGCCAAGGGGCTGCTCACCACCAAGGCGCGGGTCGGCACCGTCGTGCGCGAGCGCGGCGCCTGGAACATGTTCGACGCCGACGTGCTGGCCTGGCACCTCGACGCCGGCATCGATCGCCGCTTCCTGAACGATCTCGCTGAAATTCGCCTCGCGGTCGAACCGCGCGCGGCGGCGCTTGCCGCCAGCCACCGCTCGGAAGCCGACATCGCCGAGCTCAAGCGCAGCATGGTGCGAATGCGCAGCGAGGCCTCGGACTCCGTCGGCTTTGCCGACGGCGATCTCGCGCTGCATCTGGCGGTCGCCAACGCGTCCGGCAATCTGTTCATGCGCTCGATCGGCAGCGTCGTCGAGGCGGCGCTGCGCGCCTCGTTCCTGCTCAGCGCGCCGGTCGAAACCCAGGACCGCGAAACGGTGCTGTCGTGGCACCAGCGCATCGTCGACGCGATTGCCGATGGCGATGCCGAGGCGGCTGCCGCGGCCATGACCGAGGTGATCCACAATGGATTGCGCCGTCATGAAGGGACGCCGGCATCATCAGGCGCGGCGCCGGCAGCGGTCGGATCTGGAGAGCAATCATGAACCCGCTTCGCGTCGCTATCGTCGGCTTCGGCAAGATCGCCCGCGACCAGCACGTGCCGGCGATATCAGCGACCGACGGCGTGGAACTGGTAGCCGTCGCCAGCCGCAATGCCTCGCTTCCGGGTATCCCGCATGCGCCGACGCTCGACGAACTCTTGCGTAGCGGTCCGCCTGTTGATGCGGTCGCACTGTGCACGCCGCCGCAGGTCCGCCAGGCGCAGGCAGCGACTGCGCTCGCCGCCGGCAAGCATGTGATGCTGGAAAAGCCGCCGGGCGCCACGGTGGCCGAGATCACGCCGCTCGCGACCGCCGCGCAGGTTGCGCGACGCACGCTGTTCGCGACATGGCATTCGCGCTTTGCGCCTGCCGTCGAGCCGGCGCGAAAACTACTTGCCGGACGGAAGATCAGCTCTGTCAGGATCACCTGGAAGGAAGACGTGCGGGTCTGGCATCCGGGGCAGGCCTGGATCTTTGAGGCGGGCGGGCTCGGCGTGTTCGACCCCGGCATCAACGCGCTCTCCATCCTGACCCGGATTCTGCCGCAGCCGCTATTCGTGACCTCGGCCGAGCTCGCTTTTCCCGCCAACCGCGACGCGCCGATCGCTGCGAAGCTTGCGCTCAGCGATGCACAGGGACTGAGCATCGCGGCGGAATTCGACTTCCGCCAGACCGGCCCGCAGAGCTGGGACATTGAAATCGAGACCGACGGCGGCCCGGTGACACTTTCGTTCGGCGGCGCAAAATTGAGGGCCGGGGACCGGCAACTCGTCGATGCCCCCGATGCCGAATATGCCGGTCTCTATCGCCGCTTCCGCGACCTGGCCGCGGCTGGCGAGAGCGACGTCGATCTCGCGCCGCTCCAGCTCGTTGCCGACGCATTCCTGCTGGGCCGGCGCCGCACGGTCGAACCGTTCGAGGACAAGGCATGAACGATCCGTCCTTTCCCCGCGTGGCGCGCTCCCGTTTTGGTGTCCTGCCTGACGGCGGTGAGGTCGAGCGCGTCATCCTGCAGTCCGAAGATGGACTTGAAGCGTGCATCATCACCTATGGCGCGAGCTTGCAGGCATTGCTGGTGCCGGATGCCGCCGGACGTCGCGACGACATCGTGCTCGGCCACGACGCGTTCGAGGGCTATCTCGCCCGCCGGCAGTTCTTCGGCGCGACGGTCGGGCGTTACGCCAACCGCATCGCCGGCGCGCGCTTCACGCTCGACGGCGCCGAGGTGAAGCTTGCGGCCAATAACGGCGCCAATGCATTGCATGGCGGGCTGGAGGGTTTTGATCGCCGCAACTGGCGGATCGTGCGGGTCGAGGAGGGCGACCAGCCGGCCGTGACGCTGGCCTATACCAGCGCCGATGGCGAGGAGGGATATCCCGGCACGCTGGACGTGGAGGTAACCTGGCGTCTTGTCGGACCGATGGAATTGACACTCGAGATGACCGCGCGGACCGATCGTACCACCGTGGTCAATCTCACCAATCACAGCTTCTTCAACCTCTCAGGAGCGCGCTCCGGCCGGAGCATCCTCGATCATCGGCTTACCGTGGCGGCGGACCATTTCCTGGCCATTGACGTCGGCGCCATCCCGCTGCCGCAGCCGCTGAGCGAGGTCGCGGGCACGCCGTTCGACTTTCGCGACGGCATCGAGGTTGGCGCGCGGATCCGGAACGATCACCCGCAGCTACGTGTGGGCCGCGGCTACGATCACAATTTCTGCCTTGCGCCGGCAGGTGGCGCGCCTCGTTTCGCCGCAAGGCTCGACGAGCCAACATCCGGCCGGGTGCTTGAACTCTTCACCAACCAGCCCGGCCTGCAGGTCTATTCCGGCAATTTCCTCGACGGCAGCACGGCCGGCAAGGGCGGCCGTCTCTATCGTCAGTCCGACGCCATCTGTCTCGAGCCGCACGCCTGGCCCGACACGCCGAACCGGCCGGACTTTCCGACCGCACGGCTGGCGCCCGGCGAGCTCTATCGGCACAACACGTCGTATCGCTTTACGCACAAGGTTCAGGGAGCAATCGGGACACAATCCGAGGTAGAGTCGCCGCCGAAAGGAACTGCGCGATGATCGGTGGTCCCAGGATGGAAACGGTGCCGACGACCGTGCTTTGCGGCGAGCGCTGTCAACTCGGCGAGGGACCGACCTACGACGCCACGACCGACACGGCCTGGTGGTTCGACATCGTCGGGCGGCGCCTGTATGAGGCGCGGCTCGTTAGCGCAGAGATCACGATCCATTCTCTCGACGTGATGGGCAGCGCGCTCGGCCGGATCGACGCGCATCGCCAGCTCCTCGTCGCCGACGACGGACTCTATGTCCGAAACATCGCGGATGGCCGGATGGCGCTCTACCGTCCGCTCGAAGCCGACAATGCCGCGACGCGCTCGAACGATGCCCGGGTTCATCCGTCCGGCACGTTCTGGATCGGCACCATGGGCCGCAAGGCGGAGCTGGGGCTCGGCGCTATCTATGCGCTGCATCGCGGCGAGCTGACGCGGCTCTATGAGCACGTCACCATCCCGAATGCGATCTGCTTCTCGCCTGACGGGACCATCGGCTATTTCGCCGACACCGGAAAGAACGTGCTCTACCGCGTCGATCTCGACGCGGCCACCGGGCTGCCGCGTGGCGCGCCTGCCGCGCTGGTCACCCGACGGAGCGGCGGCGGGATCGACGGTGCGGTGGTCGATGCCGACGGGCTGATATGGAACGCGCGCTGGGGCGGCGGCTGCATCGATGTCTATAGCCCGCAGGGCGAGCATCTGCGCTGCCTCCGCGTCCCGGCGCGGCAATCGAGTTGTCCTGCCTTCATAGGGCGCGATTTCTCGCGTCTGCTTGTCACCTCGGCCTGGCAGGGGATGGCCGAGGATGCGAAGCGCGCCGACGCCGATCACGGCCGGACTTTCGTGCTCGATATCGCCGCGCGCGGCCGCGCAGAACCCGACGTGAAACTGGCAACCGCTTGACGGAGGACGACAAGGCGCGGCCACCAAGCGCGCGAGATGACCTGAGTTCAAGAACCGCCTTGAGCGGGCCGGCGATCCAAAATCAGAGATCCTCGATGAGGAAGGGAGAGAAGCATGACTAGTCTGAAGACGACATTGTCGGCCCTGGCGCTGGCAACAGCGATGGCCGCCACGGCGGTCACAGGGGCGTTCGCCCAGGGCAAGGGGACCGTCGGCATCGCGATGCCGACCAAATCCTCGGCGCGCTGGATCGACGACGGCAACAACATCGTCAAGACGCTGAAGGAGCGCGGCTACGGCACCGACCTGCAATATGCCGAGGACGATATTCCAAACCAGCTCTCGCAGGTCGAGAACATGGTGACCAAGGGCGCCAAGGTGCTGGTGATCGCGGCGATCGATGGCACCACGTTGTCCGACGTGCTGAAGCAGGCCAAAGCCAAGGGGATCATCGTTATCGCTTATGACCGTCTGATCCGCGACACGCCCAACGTCGACTACTACGCCACCTTCGACAATTTCCAGGTCGGTGTGCTGCAGGCGCAATCGATCGAGAACGCGCTGGGTCTGAAGGATGGCAAGGGGCCCTTCAACATCGAACTGTTCGGCGGCTCGCCTGACGACAACAATGCCTACTTCTTCTACAACGGCGCGATGTCGGTGCTGCAGCCCTATATCGACAAGGGCAAGCTGGTGGTAGGCAGCGGCCAGACGGGCATGGACAAGGTCTCGACCTTGCGCTGGGACGGCGCCACCGCGCAGGCCCGCATGGACAACCTCCTGAGCGCATTCTACGGCCGCAAGCGGGTCGACGCGGTGCTCTCGCCCTATGACGGTCTCTCGATCGGCATCCTCTCGTCGCTGAAGGGCGTCGGCTACGGCAGCGGCAACATGGCGATGCCTGTTGTCAGCGGCCAGGATGCCGAAGTGCCCTCGATCAAGTCGATGCTGCGCGGCGAGCAGTATTCGACCATCTTCAAGGACACCCGCGATCTCGCCCGCGTCACCGCCGACATGGTGGACGCTGCTCTCAGCGGCAAGGAGGTCACCGTCAACGACACCAAGACCTACAACAACGGCGTCAAGGTGGTACCGTCCTATCTCCTGAAGCCGGTCGTGGTCGACAAGGGCAATTGGGAAAAGGTGCTGGTCGAAGGCGGCTACTACAAGAAGTCGCAGATCGAGTGAATGGTGGCGGCGGCGCCGGCGATCACCGGCGCCGCCACCTGCCTGTCCGCGCGGACGGCAAACAGACAAGGACGTGATGGCGCGATGACTGCAATTCTGGAAATGCGCGGCGTGAGCAAGAGCTTTGCCGGCGTGCAGGCGCTGCGCGACGTCAACTTCACGGTGGAGGCGGGGCAGATCCATGCGCTGGTCGGCGAAAACGGCGCCGGCAAGTCGACCCTGATGAAGGTGCTCAGCGGCGTCTACCCCTACGGTGACTATGAAGGCAGCATCATCTTCGACGGCGAGGAGCGACGCTTCCGCGACATCAATGATTCCGAGGCGCTCGGCATCATCATCATTCACCAGGAACTGGCGCTGATTCCGCTGATGTCGATCGCGGAGAACATCTTCCTGTCGCATCCGCCTTCGCGTTTCGGCGTGATCGACCGCGACACGGTCTATCGCCGCGCCCAGGAATTGCTTGATCAGGTCGGTCTCACAGAGACGCCGGATACGCTGGTGACCGACCTGGGCGTCGGCAAGCAGCAATTGGTAGAAATCGCAAAAGCCCTGTCCAAGCAGGTGCGGCTGTTGATCCTCGATGAGCCGACCGCCAGCCTGAACGAGAACGACAGCGCCGCACTATTGGATCGGCTGCTGGCGTTCCGCGCCCAGGGCATTGCCTCGATCCTGATCTCGCACAAGCTGTCGGAGGTTGCCCGCGTCGCCGACCGGATCACGGTGCTGCGCGACGGCCGCACGGTCGACAGCATCGATTGCCGGGCCGAGACGGTGGAAGAGGACCGCATCATCCGCAGCATGGTCGATCGCGACCTGGCCCACCGCTTCCCCGAGCGAACCCCCGCCATCGGCGAGCCGGTGTTCACCGTCAAGGACTGGACGGTGCATCACCCGCAGCACCGGGAACGTCAGGTGATCAAGGGCGTAAACTTCGAGGTCCGGCGCGGCGAGGTGGTCGGCATTGCCGGGCTGATGGGCGCCGGCCGCACCGAATTCGCGATGAGCCTGTTCGGCCACGCCTGGGGCGAGCGGATCAGCGGCCGTGTCTGGCTCGATGGCAAGGAAGTGAACCTGACCAGCGTGGCGGCGGCGATCGATGCCGGTCTTGCCTACGTCACCGAGGATCGCAAGCAGCTAGGCCTGATCCTGGACAGCGACGTGCGCAAGAACATCACGCTGGCCAGCCTCGGCCGCGTGGCGCGGCAGGGCGTCATCGACGACATTTCCGAACTGCGCGTTGCCAGCGACTACCGTAACCGGATGCGGATTCGCTGCTCCGACGTCTATCAGGAGACCGGCCAACTCTCCGGCGGCAACCAGCAGAAAGTGGTGCTGTCGAAATGGCTGATGACCGATCCGAAGGTATTGATCCTCGACGAGCCGACCCGCGGCATTGACGTCGGGGCAAAGTACGAAATCTATTGTATCATCAATGAGCTTGCCGAGGCGGGCAGGGGGGTGGTGATGATCTCGTCGGAAATGCCGGAACTGCTCGGCGTCTGCGACCGCATCTGCGTGATGAATGACGGCGCCTTTGTCGGCGAATTCGCCGCCGCCGATGCCACGCAGGAAAAGATCATGCGCGCCATCATGCGCAACAAGCGTGCGGCCGGGCAGGAACGCGAGAGAGAATTGCAACCATGACCGACAAGACGGTAACGCTTCCAAAACTTTCGCACGCCGGCTTCATCAAGAACAATCTGCGCAATTACGGCATGCTGCTGTCGCTGTTTGCGATCATGCTGTTCTTCCAGATCATGACCGACGGCACGCTGCTGCAGCCGTTGAACCTGACCAACCTGGTGCTGCAGAACAGCTACATCGTGATCATGGCGCTCGGCATGCTCCTGATCATCGTGACCGGCCATATCGACCTGTCGGTCGGCTCGGTCGCAGGCTTTGTCGGCGCGGTCGCGGCCGTATTGATGGTGCGCTACCATGTTGCCTATCCGATCGCCTTCATCGTCTGCCTGCTGGTCGGAGCGTTGATCGGTGCGGCGCAGGGCTACTGGGTCGCTTATTTCAAGATCCCGTCCTTCATCGTGACGCTGGCGGGCATGCTGGTGTTCAAGGGGCTGGCGCTCGCGATTCTGGCGGGCCAGTCGGTCGGGCCGTTTCCGCCGACCTTCCAGAAATTGTCTTCGGGCTTCATTCCCGAACTGTTTCCGGGCGCCGGCACGCTCTATCCGACCTCGCTGCTGATCGGCGCCGTCCTGGCGGTGGCGCTGGTCTATACCAGTGCCAAGGGACGGGCGCGGCAGGCCTCGCACGGCATCGAGGTCGAGCCCTTTGCGCTCTTCGTCGCCAAGAGCGCGGTGCTGTTCGCCGTGATCGTGTCCTTTGCCGGGCTGATCGCCTCGCATCGCGGCCTGCCCAATGTGCTCGTCATCATGACGGTGCTGATCGCGCTCTATGGCTTCGTCACTACCCGCACCGTGATCGGCCGCCATATCTACGCCATCGGCGGCAACGCACGCGCGGCGAGCCTGTCCGGCATCAAGACCGAACGGTTGACGTTCCTGACCTTCGTCAACATGGGCGTGCTGGCGGCGCTGGCCGGGCTCGTGTTCGCCGCGCGGCTCAATACCGCGACGCCGAAGGCCGGCGCCGGCTTCGAACTCGACGTCATCGCCGCCTGCTTCATCGGCGGCGCGTCCGCCTATGGCGGCGTCGGCAAGGTCGGCGGCGCCGTGATCGGCGCCATGATCATGGGCGTCATGAACAACGGCATGTCGATTCTCGGCATCGGCATCGACTATCAGCAGGTGATCAAGGGCCTGGTGCTGCTCGGTGCGGTCTGCCTCGACGTCTATAATCAGCGGCGGTAAGGCGGCTGCGGTTCAGCTCGACGGAGAATGCAGGCAGTCGCCTGGCCGCGGCTTGCTGCCGCGCTTGTCGGTGGGCACGTTGCAATTGTCGATTCGCTGTTCGTCCATCCATTTCCTGCCCATCCGTTCCTTTCCGGTCAGTGTGGACCCTGTGGCAGTGGGCGCAGCCATGCTCGGCGCGGTTTGGTCAGGCTTTCTGTCCTGCGCAAAGGCTGAAGACGCGATGCACAGCGCTAGAAAGCTGATCAACCTCAGGTAAATTGGTTTCATCGCGGACCTCGCGAACAATCCTCGCGCGACAGATTTAACCTTTCGAGATTCGCGCTGCCACCCGGAATCTGATAGCAATGGGCTGGCACGGGATTGGAGACGCGAAGCGCCGAAGCAGTGCCGCATGGTGGATCGATATCGTCTGCGTCGATCCGTCGCTTTGTTCATTTTGCCCACGAGCGAAGTTGCCTTGTCCAAGAGGGAACTGTCCGGCGTCAAGCGCGTGCAGAATCGGCTCGCAACAATGTTCCGAGCTTGCGCTATGCCCGAGGCCAACCTAGTTTCGATGCTGGCACGAGCATCGTGCCAGCACACTGCTTGGGAGAAGCTTCATGAGTTGGAAAACTCCGAAGATTGTGGAAGTGCCGGTGGGCATGGAAATCAACATGTACGCCTGCGCGGCGCGTAAATAACGCGTCGAAACGGTCTTGTCCGGCTCCGGCAACGGCCTGTTGCCGCGGGCCGGACAAACTGCATCTCCTTCAAAAGTCTCCACTGTTTGCTGCGTACACGGAGCAGGCCCCGCCGGATCGGCCTGAATTTCACCCGTTTGCATGGCTCGTCGATGGCCCCTGCAACATGCTAGGGTGTGTTGTCGGCTGACTTACCTTTATCCCCAGGACCCGCTGAATACGAATGGCGACGCGCGCAAAGACCTTCCAGATGGCGGTTGTGTCTCTTGTCACGCTGCTGCCGGCATGTGCCGGCGCCGATGGTTTCGACACCGAGCATATCTTCGGCTTCATGATCGGCGCCGATGTTGGCTCGCTCGGTGAGCGGGAGTTTCAAACCGACACGACCGGGCGCTTCGGCAGGAACGGTGGCACGTATCGGGCGATCGGTCAGGAGTTCGAGCTGGAATTCGTGCCGGTTCAGAATTTTCGAATTGAGCTGGGCACCACGTTCGCGTCGCATCTGATCAGCGGCGTACCGGGTCTCGACGATCAGCGCCGTTTGTCATGGCAGGGAGCCTCGGTCGATTTTCGCTACCGCTTTCTCGACCGGGAAAACGCGCCGTTCGGGTTGACCTTCGCGACGGAATTACACGGGCACCGCGTCGACGAGACCACGGCCGAGGCTGTCAGGAGTTTCGGGACTGAATTCAGGCTGGCGTTCGACCGGGAATTGGTGCCGGACCGGATCATCGCGGCATTCAACCTGCTTTACGAGCCGGAGTGGACCCGCGTTGTCAGCAGTGGCGTGACGGAGAAGGATGCCACCGCGGGCGCTGCACTTGGCGTGCTGGCGCAGGTGCGGCCGGGCTTCCTCCTGGGCGGAGAGGCGCGGTACCTGCGGAAGTACGAAGGGATCGGCCTCGAGGAGCTGTCGGGGCAGGCGCTCTTCGTTGGCCCGACGGCGTATTTTCAGCTATCAAAACGCTCGCGCCTCACCGCCAGCTATTCTATTCAGGCGTGGGGACGCCCGGCGGGGACGACCGCCGGGCTCGATCTGGTCAATTTCGACCGCCACCAGGCCCGGCTGATATTTGGCGTGAATTTTTAAGGCGGGCCTGGGCGGCGCAGAGGTTCAGCGGCTCACGGCGTAGTGAAACTTGAATTCGCCGGCGTTCGTATCTTCCCGTGTTATCCTTCGGGAACAATTCAAGGGATATATCAGCATGAATGCGATAGATCTGGTTGTGACCGTCTGTGCGGTGCTCTCGCCGACCACGTGCGAGGAAACCCATCTGGTCTTTTCTTCGAGCGTTTCGCTGCGCCAGTGCGCCATGGCCGCGCCGCCCTACATTGCGCAATGGGTCGGCGAGCACCCAAAATGGACCGCGGTCAAGTGGCGCTGCGAATACCCGCGCAACAACCAGAAGGCCTCCAGTGAGCCGATGTGGTCGGCGATCTGAGTGCGGCTATTTGTTGCATTCCTTCAGGTCCTTGTCGGCGATCGAAAACACCGCGTCAGCCTTGATCTCGACGTCGCGAACCAAGCAGCGCTTCCCGCCGGCATAGCCCACCCTGGCATCGTAGCGTCCCGGCTCGACGCCGGTGATGCGCAGGCGTTCGTCGTGGTCGACTTCCTTGTCCTTGTCGTTCAGGGTCTGGTTAGGGCCCCAATCGTTCCTGCCGGCCGGGGAGAGCTGGAATTCCGAGATCGTCGCCGTGGTCAGGTTCCAGAGGCGGACGCCTTTGCCCTTTCCCTGCGCGGCCAGTTCACTGGCGCCCGCCGACAACAATATCACCAAAGCCAGAATCGATCGCATCGGGCCGTCCTTTCATCAGGGGTCACGTAGAGCCGTCATTGCGTTACCAGACGGTCTCGATTTCTTGCCTTGTCGAAATTCTTGGCTTTGTCGAGTCCGATCGGCGCGATCAGCCTTGCCGAGGCGAGATCGGCGCCGTCGAAATCCGTATCGATGACGGTGACGCCGGTGAGATCGGCGCCGCCGAGTTGGGCGCCCTTGAGCGAAGCACCGGTGAGGTCGCCGCCTTTCAGCACGGCAAACTCGAGATCGACGCGCGACAGGTCGGCGTTGCGCGCTCGTAACCGCTCGAGATTGGCCGACCGCAGCACGGCGCGCATCAGGCCCATCGACTGGTTGCGCATGTCGGCGCCCAGATTGGCACCGGCGATCGATGCGTCGACCAGGCTGGCGCCGGTGAGATCGGCGGCAACGCGTGCTCCTGACAGGTCGGCGCGGTCGAGGCGGGCGCGCAGCATTTGCGTGGCAAACAGGTTTGCGCCCTTCAGGCTTGCGCCGGTGAGGTCGGCGTCGAGCAGCCATGCCTGATCGAGGATGGCGCGATCAAGCCTGGCGCCGACGAGCTTCGTCTTGTTGAGCTTGGCGGCGCGGAAAATCGCGTTCGACAGATCCAGCGCCGAGAGATCGAGGCCGGACAACCGCTTGCCGGTGAAATCGGCGGGGGCAGTGGCGGTTGCGGTGCGCAATGCGACCTCGACCTCGCCGCGCGTCATTTCGGCCGAGACCATGTCCGGCGAGGAGAGGTCAACGTGGCGCATCATGTCCTGCGCCGCCGCTGTGGCGGCCGCAAGCGCAAGACCGAGTGCTGCTGTGACGACCGAACGCTTCATCGTCAATCCCCACCGATGGCGCATCCTAGCACCAGCCTCTCGCACTGCCTATGAGGCGTCCTGCCTGGCGGGATCGCCATTGATCCGTCGCATGATGTCCGCCTTGATTGCGGCGACCTCGGCATCTCCGCGTTCGCGTCGCGGCGTGCGGATGGGCACCTCGCCGAGCAGCTTCGCCGGCCGCGGCGACAGCAGGAACAAGCGATCGCCGAGACGGACCGCATCGTCCACGTCGTGGGTAACCAGCAGGGTGATCATGGAGCGGCCATCCACCAGGATGGCAATCTGGTCGCGCAGGCGGGCGGCGAGGGCGGCATCGAGCGAGGCGAACGGTTCGTCGAGAACGAGCAATTCCGGCTCGACGGCAAAGGCGCGGGCGAGCGCAACGCGCCGGGCGAGGCCGAGCGACAGCTCGCCGGGAAAGTGGTTGCGGTGTGCCTTCAGTTCCAGAATCTCGAAGAGTGCCGAGAGCCTCGCTTCATCGGCCAGAGGCGCGGCAATCCGCACATTGTCCTCGACCGACCGCCAGGGCAGCAGTCGCGGCTCCTGGAATACGAAGCCGATCCGCGCTCCGGCGGGACGCGAGACGCGTCCCAGAAAGTCAGGGTCGAGGCCGGCGAGAATCCGCAGCATCGTGCTCTTGCCGCAGCCGGATGGGCCGACCAGCACGCCAACCTCTCCGGCATCAAGCGCAAACGCCACGCCCGCGATCACGTCGTGCCGCTCGCCCGCCGCGTTCTCGAACGTCTTGCCGGTGATATCGACTTCAAGCCGCACGGGGCCGCCACCGGGATACCCGGGCCTCGAATGGCTGCACCAGCAGGGTTTCGATCAGAAGCACAATTGCCGCGAAACTCAGCGCGTAGGCCAGCAGGCGCGGAATGTCGAATAGCTGGAATGCCACGCCGATCTCGAAGCCGACACCGTTCGGACGTCCGAGCAATTCCGCGACAAGAACGATCTTCCAGACCAGCGAGAGTCCGGAGCGCGCGGCGGCGGCGACATAGGGCGACAGTTGCGGCAACACAACGTGCCGGAATTTGCTCCAGCGCGGCAACGCAAACACGGTCGCCATCTCGTCGAGCGATGCGTCGAGGGCGCGCGTTCCTTCCCGCAGCGTCACGACAGCGTTGGGAAGCTTGTTGATGGCGATCGCCGCGATGGCGGCGACTTCGGTCAATCCGGCCCAGATGTAGGCGAGAACGATGACCACGAGCGCCGGCAGATTGAGCAGCAGGATCAGCCAGGGGTCGCCGAGGCGATCGGCAAGCCGTACCCGGCCCATCGCGTATCCAATGGCGGTGCCCAGCGCCATCGCCAGCGTGAAGGCGAGGGCAACGCGCGCCAATGTCGCGCCGAGATGAAGGAACAGGTCGCCCGATCTGGCTTCAGCGATCATGACCCGAAGCACGGCCGGGGGAGGTGGCAGTTTCGCATCGCCGGCAAAGAGGGCTGCGATCCACCAGATCGCGATCAGCACGGCGAATGACAGGAGGCGCGGCACCTCAGCCTCCCGGTATCGCGTGATAGAAGGTGCCGGAAGCGAGTTCGGGCGCGGGCCCTACCAGTTCGGCGCCGCCGATCCGGGCCAGCACGCGGTAGAGAATGCGCGCGTCGGCTTCCTCATCGGCGACCGGGCGGCGCGGAATTCCCTCCCGATAGCGATCGCGATAGGCGCGTAACGTCGCGGCGTCGGCGGCGCCGGTCAATGGTGCGATCTTCTCCCACTCGGCGTCGGAGGTCGACAGGATCTCCTTTGCCTTGCGCGTCATGGCCATGAAGCGGGCGACCTTGTCCTGGTTTGTGTTCGCCCATTTTTCGTCGAAGACATAGCCGAGCATCGCGGTACGGCCCTTGGCGCCGAATTTCGGCAGCAGGTCCTCGATGCCTGCGATGCGGCGGAAGCCTTTCGCCTCCAGGCCGGCGCAGAAATTCCAGTAGTTCACGGTCGCATCCATTTCGCCGCTGAGCATCTTCGCGGCCAGTAGCGGCGGTGCACCGTAGGCGATCGTCGCGTCCGATTTCAGGTCGATGCCATCCTGCTTCAGCCAAGCCAGCAGAAGCAGCCAGTTCTTGTCGATCGGGCCGCCCGCGACGGCGAGCTTGCGACCCCTGAGATCGGCCAGCGTCCGGACCGGCGAGGACGAAGGCACCATCACGGCGCCGAGCGCGCTCGAGTAGGGATAGAATGTCAGCCTGGCGCCAAGGCTGCGTTCGCGCGAGACCCACAGCCAGTCGGTGACGATCATGTCGGCACTGCCGGCGCGAAGCGCGATCTTGCCCGCCTCGGGGCTGGCGAGTTCGACAACCTCGACCGTAAGGTTGGCCTCCCGGTCAAGGCCGTGCGCGCGGATAACAGCCAGTTCCCAGGCGAACGTTCCGGTCTTCTGCACCGCAACGCGCAACGCCTCCGCGCTGCAGCACGTGCCGAGCGCAACCGAAACGGCGATAGCAAGCAGCATGCGAGCAAAATGCGTCATGGTACCCTGGAGCGTTCCCCGTCGATCTGCTTTTCAACGGACCAGTCATAGCATAGCTTGCGCGGTTAGCAGCCGGAGGAAGATGATGACGCTTGTCGGGTCGGTACGACGTATTGTCGCCGCATTGACGGTATTGCCGGCGATGGCGGTGACCGTCCACGCTTCCGACTTCAATGATTATCCGACCTCGGCGCGTGTCGAATATGTGTTCGGCTGTCTGAAGGCGAACGGCGAGACCCGGCAGGCGATCGAGCAATGCTCCTGTTCGATCGACGTCGTGGCGTCGCTGCTGCCGTATGACCGCTATATCACGGCAGAAACCGTGCTCAGCATGGCGCAGGTCCGGGGTGACATGGGTAGCCCGTTCCGCACGTCGGAGCAGGCGACCGGTGCAATCAACGACCTCAGGCGGGCGCAGGCGGAAGCTGAAGTGCGCTGCTTCTGAACGGCAGCTGCCGCCGCATCACATTCCCGAACCTTCGATGTTCCAGTCGCGCTGGAAGACATGTCCCTCGGTGTCCCTGGCCTCGGCGCGGAAACGCTTCGCGCCGTTCGACACGTAGGTGAATCGGATATTGGGATCTTCCGAGATCGAGATGCCGCCTTCCATCGACAGGACGAGGCTGTCGTCCTGCCAGAGCCGCAGTTCATTGACGAAGAACGCCGGGACATAAAGCTGCGTGACCTGGTCCATCTGCAGGCCGGAATTGTTGGGGTGGCCGACCATGATCTGGGCCTCGCGCACGCCGCTGGCGGGGCCTTCGCCGGCGCTTGCGAACTGCCGGTAGCGCATCTGGCCGATCCTGGCCTTGGCCTCGTCGACGTTCTTGGCGGCCGGCGCCGAACAGCCGCCCGACGCCTTCACATAGGTTTTCGCCATGTAGAGCTTGCCGTCGCTGAGTTCGGCCACCGCATGCACGTCGGTATAGTTGTTGACGCGGACCCGGGTGGAGATCTCGGACACTTTGGCGTCCGGCCCGATCTGGAATTTGGCGGCCATCGGGGCGGGGTTCTGGTCGATCACGAGCGTAATGCTGCGCACCTGCCGGCTGTCGCCCGGCGACAGCCTGGTGCGCAAGGTCACCGGCACGATGGCGGCATCCTCGGCACGCGCGGGCATCTCGATGCCGATCACGTCGCTGCCGTCATTCATCTGGCGGTTGTTGAAGATGTCCTGGACCAGCCCGGGCCAGGGGTCATTGGTCTCTGCCGCAGTCGCAAGCATTGGCGGCGTGCCGAGCAGCAGAATGCTGGCGACGCCGAACGAACGGAAGAGGTATCGAAGCATGGTCGCGACCTTCATGGAGACCGAAGCAACGAACGCAGTATAGGGTAAGGTATCCGCTATTCCCATTCAATTTCCGAGAAGGCCGCGGTGGCGTTGCGGGCGTTGAAATCGTCGAACAACTCCCAGCGTGATCGCTCGGAGGCTGCGGCCTTTCCCGACGCCGCCGCAATCGGTTCGCCGCGGGCGACGAGCCCGCGCACGTCTGAAACCAGCGTTTCAAGATAGCGGCGCTCGTCGGCAAGGGCGGCCGGCCATTCGCTCACGGGGCCGTGACCGGGAACCACGCGCCGGGCGGGCAGGGCGGCGAGTTCGCCGAGGACACCGAGCCAGCCGCGGATACTGCCGTCCAGCACCGGCGTGTGCGTCAGAAACACCAGATCGCCCGCAAACAGGGTTTTGGACTTCTCATCGAACACGGTGAGATCGCAATCGCTATGCGCGGCGGGCCACGCCCGCACGGTAATGCTTCTTGCGCCGAGATCGAGATTGAGCGTGCCGCTGGTCAGCAGCGTTGGCGGCACGATGCTGACTTCGTCGATCAGCTCGTCGCCCATCGTTCGCCGGAACGCGTCGAGATAGAATTTCCCGCGCGAGGCCAGCATGCGCGGGAGATTGGCGTGGCCGACGAAGGTGGTTCCGTCCTGCGCAAAGGCGCCATTGCCGAAAACGTGATCTGGATGGCCGTGCGTGTTGATGACGTAGCGAATGGGCTTGTCGGTCTTGGCGCGAATGGCTGCCATCAATTGCCGTCCCTCGCGGAGACTGCCGCCCGTGTCGATCACGGCGACCGCGTCGTCGCCGATGATGAAACCGACATTGGCGATGGCGCCGGCGTTCTCGCGCGTCATCTGCGCGGTCTGGCCCTCATGCACGAACACGCCATCGGCAATGGAGGCGATGGGCAGCGTCCCCTGCTGCGCGAACGAGGCTGTTACTGTCGCGATCGTCGCGAGCGCGGCCAGGATCAATGTGGGGTGAGCCATATTTCGGCCTTGGTCTCCTCACGAAGCGTTGCAGCGGTTCGTCATTGGATCGCAGGCTGCGTTGCGTCGCAACACGGCGGTCAGTTCGCCGGGATTATTCCTGTTGCGCGCCCCAATTGACAAGCATAGCATTTTACTCGTCCGCGGCTCCAACGGAACTTGCTTCGTCGAGGTCGCGGAATTCTTTTGCGAATTGGCAACAACAGCGAGCCGCAAGCGATGCAGCTTTCGATGACATATGCCGGACAGAAGTACTGGCTGGCGATCTCCACCTTGGCGATGCTCGCGACGTTCTTTGGCCACGACACTGCGCGCGCGCAGATCAAGGAAGGTGGCGATCTGTCGATCGAACTCGTCGATCCCAAGGTGCTGCGTGTCTGCGCCGACCCGCATAATTTGCCGTTCTCCAACGAGAAGGGCGAGGGCATCGAGAACAAGATCGCCGAACTGTTCGCGGAGAAACTGGGCAAGAAGCTGGATTACACGTTCTTCCCGCAGGCGACGGGCTTCGTCCGGATGACGCTTGGCTCCCATCGTTGCGACGTGATCATGGGCTTTCCGCAAGGTGACGATTTGGTACAGGGCACCAATCCCTATTACCGGACTTCCTATGCGCTGGTGGCCAAGCAGGGCAGTGGCCTCGAGGACGTCACGACGCTGGAGGACGAGCGCCTGAAAGGCAAGCATATCGGCATCGTGGCCGGCACGCCGCCGGCCACGAACATGGCAATCAACGGCCTGATGGTGAATGCCAAGCCTTATCCCCTGATGGTCGACACCCGGCTGGATTCGTCGGCGGAGGCGATGATCGGCGACCTGATGTCGGGGCAGATCGAGGCCGCCATTCTCTGGGGACCGATGGCAGGCTTCTATGCGAAGAAGGCGAATCCGCCGCTCCATGTCACGCCGCTGGTGCAGGAGAAGAGCGGCCCGCGACTGGCGTTTCGGATCGGCATGGGGGTGCGTGGCGCGGACCAGAACTGGAAGCGGCAGCTCAACCGCCTGATTCAGGAGAACCAGCCTGCGATCAACAAGATACTAGTGGACTACGGCGTCCCCTTGCTGGACGAGAACGACCGCCTGATCGGCGCGGCGACGGCAACGAAGGTGCAATGAGAGCGGCGCTTGCGGGCCTGATCCTTGCGGCGTTTGCCTTCGTCTTCCCGGCCGTTGCGCAGGGAAAACCACCCGAACCGGATGGATATCGTACGGAAGACTACCGCGCACCAGTGCCTGCGACGCTTGCCGGTGTGCGCGTGCTGACGACGGCGGAGGCCGCGGCGGTCTGGCGAGCGAAAGCAGGCGTCTTCGTCGATGTGATGCCCCGCGCGCCGAAACCGTCAAATCTCCCCGCGGGCACCGTCTGGCGCGACAAGCCGCGGCTCAACATTCCCGGTAGCATCTGGCTGCCGGACACGGGTTACGGAAAGATTGCAGACTCTACGGAGGCTTATCTTAAACGCGGGCTCGTTCGAGCGACTGCGGGCAACAGAGCCGCGCTGGTCGTGATCTACTGCATGGCCGACTGCTGGATGTCCTGGAATGCGGCCAAGCGCATCCTGACCTACGGCTATTCCAACGTGGCGTGGTTTCCGGAGGGGACCGACGGCTGGGAGCATGCCGGCCTCGATCTCACGGAGGCGCAACCCGAACCGCGGCCGGTCGAGGAGACGGCCTCGCCGCGTTAGGCTCTATTCGATCTCCTGCTGAATGGTTCGCCCGAGGGCGAACAGCCGCTGGTCGATCGCCGTCGGCACCTCGCAGACGAACTTGATGACGCGCTGCCGGTCTTCGAAAATGCGCGTCTGCCAGACCAGCTGGTTGCTGAGCTCGTCAACCTTCGCCTGGTCCGGGTTTGCTTCGCCCTGCAACGCCTGCAGCGCACGCGTGTCCGAGCGGACCTTGTCCGCGGCCTCGCGCTGCTTGCGGGTAACGCGCTCCAGCCCGTTCATGACCTGGGAGCGCTGCGCATTGAGCGATTCGAACAGCCCGGCAAACAGCAGCTTTCCGCTGGCAGGTTTGTCGGCGGCACGGCTCAGATATTCCGTGATCGCCTTCTGTGCCTCGTCGAGCGGCGTGCGCCTTGCCGCGAGTTTCGTGACCAATGGGCTGACGTCCGGATTGTCCTTCCACTTGCCGGTGACGTCGTCGAGCGGCGGGCCTGCCCACACCGCGGCGAGCGAAATCTCCGGCACCTTGGCCTGGGTACAGGGCCAGTCCGGATAGCGCGGATCGGCGGCGTGGGCGAAGGTGATCGTCGCCACGGTGAAAGAGATGGCGGTCGCGATCCGATATCTCATGTCTCGCCTCCGGCCGGCCCGCGGCGGATCAGGCCGCGCGATGGATCGTATGCGAGGATCGCGCCGACCATGAACGCAATCGTGCAGCCGCCGACCACGGCAAGCGCAATCCAGTTGACCTGTCCGTACAGCGCGAAGCGTATCAGTTCGACGGCGTGCGTGAACGGGTTGAACTGGCAGACATAGTAGAGCATCGGGCTGCTCTCCAGGATGCGCCACAGCGGATAGAGCGCCGACGAGGCAAAGAACATCGGGAAGATCACAAAGTTCATCACGCCCGCGAAATTCTCCAGCTGCTTGATGCCGGACGAGATCAGCATCCCCAGCGCGCCGAGCATCAGGCCCGACAGCACCAGTGCCGGCAGCACCGTGAGATAGCCTGACGGCGGCGGCGCGATATCCCAGAACCAGGCGACCAGCAGGAAGGCGTAGACCTGCATCAGCGAGACCGCGGTTCCCGCCAGCAGCTTGCAGGACAGCAGGAACCATCGCGGCAGCGGGCTTACCAGCAGCGTCCGCATGTTGCCCATCTCGCGATCGTAGACCATCGAGAGCGAGGACTGCATGCCGTTGAAGAGCTGGATCATCGCCATCAGGCCGGGCGCGATATAGACCTCGTACAGAATGTAGGTCTCATAGGGCGGGATGATGGACAGGCCGAGCACCTGGCGGAAGCCGGCGGCGAAGATGAACAGCCACACCAGTGGTCGCACCAGCGCCGAGATGAACCGCTCGCGCTGGTGCAGGAAGCGAAGCGCCTCGCGCCACACGATGCCGTTCAGGCAGATGAGATACTCGCCGAGAGAAAACCCTGTTCTGACCGGCCTGATGGTTACCGAGGTCATGATTGTTGACCTCCGCCCGGCACGGCCGAACCGGTCAGCCGCATGAACGCCGTGTTGATATCGCTGCCGCCGGCATCGGCGATCACCCGCGCAACCTTTCCCTTCGCCAAGACGCGGCCCTGGTGCAGCACGACGAGATCGTCGTTCGCGCCGATCTCGTCGAACAGGTGCGTCGCCCAGAGCACGCCGATCCCCTGTTCGGCGACGAGTCGGCGCACGTGCTCGAGGATGTCGGCGCGTGCCTTGACGTCGAGACCGACGGTTGCCTCGTCGAGCAGCAGCAGGCGAGGGCGGTGCAGCAGTGCACGCGCGATTTCCAGTCGCCGCATCTGGCCGCCGGAGAGGTCGCGCACCTTGCTGCCGGAACGATCGGCGAGCCCGATGCGCGCCAGAACCTCCTGGCTGCGCGCGCGGGCGTCGCGCCGGCCGATGCCGTGCAGGGCAGCGTGATAGAGCAAATTCTGCGTCACCGAGAGATCGAGGTCGAGCGTGCGGGGCTGGAACACCACCCCGAGCAGCCGCAAAGCTTCCCCGGGAGTTCGCGCGATGTCATGACCGAAAATCCCGATACGTCCATGCTGGATTCCGAACAGCCGGGTGATCAGCGAGAACAAGGTGCTCTTGCCGGCGCCGTTCAGGCCAAGCAGCGCGGTGAAGCTTGCCGGCTCGACAGAAAAGCCGATGTCGACCAGCGCGCGCCGCGCGCCGTAGGAGTGGCTGACGCTGTCGATCGACAATGCAGGCATTGCCGCGGCCTCGGACCGCGAGCCAATCTCACCGGCAGAAATTGCGTCAGTGGCCGTCATGGCTGTGCAATCGTGATACCCCAGGGCAGTTCGCCGACCTGGATCGTCTTGATGACCTTTTGCGCGGCGACATCGATCACCGAGACGTCGTTCGACACGCCGTTGGTCACCATCAGATATTTCTCGTCCGGGGTGAACGCCATGTGCCAGACCCGCTGGCCCACCAGGAGATATTTGATGACCTTGTGGGTGGTGGCGTCCACGACCGCGACGCGGTTGGCCGGGCCCAGCGCGACAAAGGCGGTCTTGCCGTCCTTAGTCATGCCGATGCCGACCGGCTGGATCGCTTCGCTTCGCAGGCCGGGAATCTCGAACGTGATCTTCTTCGTCACCTCGCGCTTGGCCGGATCGATCACCGAGATGGTGCCGCCGATCTCCGAGGATATCCACACCTCGGAATTGTCCCGCTTGAACTCGGCAAAGCGCGGGCGCGGATCGACCAGGACGTTGGCGACGATCTGGCGCGTCTTGGTGTCGATGAAGTGCGCCATGTTTGTCGTCTCGGACGTGTTGATCAGGAATTTCCCGTCCGGGCTGAGGGCCATTCCCTCCGGCTCGACGCCGACCTGAATCTCGCCGAGACGGGCGCGCTTGTCGACGTCGATGATGGTCACCGTGTTGTCGTTCTCGTTAGCGACGTAAAGGATCTTGCCTTCGGCATCGAGCGCAAACAGTTCGGGGTCCGGGCCGGAGGGCAGGGTATCGACGACCTCCTGCTTGGCGACGTCGATGACCTGGATGCTGTCGTCGTCGCCGACCGCGACGAAGACGAACTTGCCGTCCCGCGTGAACTCGATGCCACGCGGCCGCTGGCCGACCTTGATGGTCTTGGTGACGGTCCAGCTATTGGTATCGATCACGGATACCGTGTTGCTCTTCTCGTTCGAGACATAGGCGATGAAGGCCGAAGCGGAGGTCGTCGCCGCAAGAAAGGCCGCTCCAGCGAGAACCAGGCAACGTCGCCACATACGAGAATCTCCTCAACGCAACTTGCATTTGGTTTCAGGACGATCGACACCAAGCGTATCGAGTTCCGATACCTGATGCAAAAACCCCTCCTGCGGCGAAACCGACACTACCATGCGTCCATCGACCAGCAGGATCGGCTGCCGAAGCTGCAGATTCCAGTCCCGCAGTGTCAGCCGCCGGCCCTTGAATGCCGCAATCGAAAAGTCCGGTCCCTTCAGGAAATCGGCGATGGCCTTGGGATCGCCGGATTTGGTCCGCGAGGCCGCTTCGCCGATCATGCGCGTGGCCGTCCAGGCCTGCATGTCCAGCGCGGTCATCTGCCGCGAGTTCAACTTCATAAACCGGTTCTGGATCTGGACAGCGCCCCACTGATCCTGCGCCGCATGCCAGCTGGTCGGAACCAGGCCCGCCGAGCCCGCCACCGGGCGCGGGTCCCAGGTGCGGTAGGGCAGGTAGGACGCGAACACTTCGCTTTCATCGGCGGCAACCAGCACGTCATAGGCTGGCGCCTGCTGGGTGAACACCGGCATCTGCCGCTGGATCAGGGTGACGCCGCTGTCGGTGCGGCGGGCGCCGCCGCTGTCTTCGAAGATCCGCTCCTGGACGATCTTGGCGCCGAAGCGCGTCGCCGCACGGCGCAGGGCGTCGGCGAAGAGCTTGTCCTGGTCATGCGAGCCGACGACGAACAGCCAGCGTTTCCATTGCTTCCAGACCAGATATTGCGCCAGCGCATCGGCGAGCATCGAGCGGGTCGGCGCGACATGGATGACGTTGGCGCGACAATCCTGCTCGCGCAGCCGGTCGTCGGTCGCGCCCGCGTTCAACAGCAGGGTGCCGCGCTCGCGCAGCGCATCGGCGACCTTCAGGAGGTCGTCGGGCGGAAGATCGGTGATGATGAAGCCGTTCCGCTCGGCGAGCGCCGCCGCGGCCTTCGCGACGTCTTCACCCTCCTTGAGCCTGATATCCTCCAGCTTGAATTGCTGATTGAGGAACTTGCCGGTGGTGTTGTTGTCTTCGGTAGCAAGGCGTGCGCCGGCGACGCCGTCATTCTCGGCCGAAAGTTCGACCAGCGACAGTTTCGGCTTGATGCCGGCACGGCCGAGATAGCCGATGCCGATCTCGGTCGGGTCGGCCGCGCGCACAGGGGAGGCCGCAATGCTCAAGGCGATCACGGCGACCAACCATCGGATCATGGCTTCTCCCTGGCAGGCCCCCTCGGTTTTGCGGGATGGAAGACCTTGTGGCTTGAACCATGACCAAATTGTCAGGGCATGCAACTCAATTTGTTGCGGCTTGTTGCGGCGCTTCAACCCTTCAGGCGTTCGGCATGCCAGCGCAGATGGTCGGCCATGAAGGTGGAGATGAAGTAATAGCTGTGATCATAGCCGGGCTGCCGGCGCAGGGTTAGCGGGATCTTCGCCTTCTCGCACGCGGCTTGCAGCAGTTCCGGACGGAGTTGCTCGGTGAGGAACTGATCGGCATCGCCATAGTCGACCAGGAGACCGGGCAGGGTGGCGCCGTCCTCGATCAGTGCGACGGTGTCGTGCTTGCGCCAGGCTTTGCGGTCGTCGCCGAGATAGCCGCCGAGCGCCTTGATGCCCCACGGCACCTGCGAGGGTGCGACGATCGGCGCAAAGGCGCTGGCCGCGCGATAGCGGCCGGGGTTGCGGAGTGCGACGGTCAGCGCGCCATGGCCGCCCATCGAGTGGCCGAGGATCGATTGCCTGCCGGCGTCGACGGGAAAATGCTCGCCGATCAGCGTTGGCAGTTCTTCGGTGACATAGCTCCACATGCGGTAATTGCGCGCGAACGGCTCGCGTGTCGCATCGACATAGAACCCGGCGCCAAGCCCGAAATCATAGGCATTGGCGGGATCGCCGGGCACGCCTTCGCCGCGCGGGCTGGTGTCGGGCGCCACGTAGATAAGACCAAGCTCGGCGCAGGCGCTGCGGAATTCGCCCTTCTCGGTCACGTTGGCATGGGTGCAGGTCAGGCCCGAGAGATAATAGACCACCGGCAGCCTGGCGCCCGCAGGGTGCGGAGGGACAAAGACCGAGAAGGTCATGTCGGTCTTTGTCTCGCGACTGGCGTGCCGGTAGACGCCTTGAACACCGCCATGGGCCTTGTTGGTCGAAACGGTCTGGATTGTCATGTCATTGCCACTTCAGTGTCGCGCCCGTCGTTAGCCTATGCCATTTGTGATGGCCAGCCGCACCAGTTCGGCGGAAGTCCGCACACCGAGTTTCTGGCGCATGATCGAGGACGTATTGGCGACTGTCTTGTAAGAGGAATGGATCAGCCAAGCGATTTCGGACAGGCTCTTGCCGGCGCTGAGCAGCCGCAGAATCTCCATCTCGCGCGAGGTGAGCTTTGAGAGCGGGCTCTGCGCGAACGATGCACCGGCGAATGCGATGCTGCGCGCCATTGCCGACGGCAGATAGACGCCGCCGTTTCCGACCTCGCGAATGGCCTCGACGAGGTCCTGCGGATCGCCGGTCTTGGAGACGTAACCCTTGGCGCCGACTTCGATGGCGCGCTTGGCGAACACGGCATCGTCGTTCATGCTGAACATGATGATGCGCGCGGACGCATCATGCCCGAGGATGCGGCGCGCCAGTTCAAATCCCGATACGGTCGGCAGGTTGATGTCGAGAACCGAGATATCCGGGCGCTGCTCGCCGAACACGCGCTCGCCGCTTTCCGCGTCGGAGGCTTCCACGATATCGATATCGGGATCGTCCGCGAACAGGGCACGGCATCCCGAAGCAACGATGCGATGATCATCGACGATCAGAACGCGCATTGGCCGTGGTCCCCGATGGCTGCGTCAATCCATTTGCTGCACCGCATCAGATCGCCGCCGCCGCGAAGCTCATCCATCGGCGGATTGTGTAACCCACGCGATGTTGCTGTACGGTTCGATTAGATAGCGGCCTCCTTCTGTCTGTCAACGCTTCCTTCGGCGGAACCGTCGGCAGCGCACTCCGTGGACCTCAGCCATGTGGCAACGATTTTCCTTGCGCGCCCGGATCAACCTGCTGCTCGCGCTGGTCCTCGCGCTCGGTCTGGCGATCAATATCGCGCGGATTGTCATCGAGGCGGGCCCCCGTGTTCAGGCCGAAGATCAAAGCGTCACGCGGCTGGCGCGTGAATTCGTCGAGACTATTGTCGCCGGGCTGGACGAGGCGCCGGACCCGGATGCGCGGTTGACCCAGATCGTTCATGACCTCAACCGTTTGCGTCATGTGAGCATCACGCGACAGGGGCAGGCGGCTGTGGAAGCTGGAAGCAGCGAGCGCATGGCTGATGCCAACGACGCGCCTTCGCCGCCGGCATGGTTCGTGGCGCTGGTTCACCCCGAAAAAACCACCGTCACTGTGCCAATTTCGGTCAAAGGCAAAGCTGACGCGCTCCAGATCACCTCCCATCCGAACGACGAGATGACCGAGATCTGGGACGGGATCGTGACCCAGCTCCAGATCGGCACCGCGATCGCGGTGATCCTGTTTCTCATCACCAGCAGGGTCGTCGGCCGGGCGCTGGCCCCGATCAGGACGCTCTCGGATGCGATGACGAAGATCGAGGCAGGGATCTACGACACCCGCGTCAAGCCGGATGGTCCGCCGGAACTGGCTGTCATCTGCGACAAGCTGAACCATCTTGCGGCGACGCTCGGCAATGCGGTCGACGACAAGCGACGCCTCGCCGAGCGCGTCGTCTCATTGCAGGACGTCGAACGCAAGGAGATCGCCCGCGAACTGCACGACGAGTTCGGGCCGCATCTGTTTGCCTTGCGGGCCCATGCCAGCGCGCTGACGCGGACTGCGGATGCGGGCGGGCCGAATGTCGAAGCCACGCGAAGGCACGGCAGTGCCATATTGGAGCAGGTCAATGCCCTGCAGCAGACCAACCGCCGCGTCCTCGAAAAGCTGCGGCCGGTCGGGCTGATGGAGCTCGGGCTTCGCGATGCGCTCGGCGCGCTCCTGCGCATGTGGGGCGAGTCGCATCCCGAAATCGTCATCGACGCATCGATTTCGCCATCGCTCGGCGAGAGCGGAGAGACCGCCGATCTGACGATCTATCGCACCATCCAGGAAGCGCTGACCAACGTCTTTCGACATGCCGGCGCAACCAGGGTCAACGTCACCGTTCAGCCGACGGGGCCGTCCTCGGGACAGCGCGCCGGCGCACTGGTGCGCGTCAGCGACAATGGCAGCGGCTTGCGGCCGGACCACAAACTGGGGTTTGGGCTCACGGGCATGCGCGAGCGCATTCTCGCCCTGGGCGGCTCGCTCACGATTGCTTCGGGCGACGGTGGCGTAATCGTGGAAGCCGTTGTCCCGGGGGACGCGCGCGGTTGAGTTGGGAAAAATTCCCGGTCGCGTCCGGGAAAGTGTGAGCGCATGGAGCAGTACGTTTTGCGGGTAGCGCTTGATCTCGGAGCCGCATTAGGATTGCAGGCAACCGAACCGGCGGGGGACAACGGCCGGAGCGGCATGGGGATGAAGCGATGGGTACTCGGCGTCTGGTAGTTGCGTCTGTTTCAATTTGCCTTTTTCCCGGCGCTGAATGCGCCCTTGCACAAGGCGCGCCGGAGAGCGAGGTGTTGCCGGCAATCGAGGTAGTCGCCCCCCCGACGACAGCAGCCAGACCAACCACCAGGCCGGCGCGCGGCACTACTGCTCCCAGAGTCACCCGAAACGTGCGCAGGGTGTATGTCTATCCGACTGCGCCGACGCCGACGGCCAGCTCGGGAATGGATGTCAACAAGGTGCCGTCAGCCATCAATGCCGTTGGTGCCGCCCAGATCGCGCGAACCGACTCGCTCAATATCGCAGACGCGTTGCAGCAACAGGTGCCGGGTATCGTTCTCAGCGATACGACCGGAAATCCATTCATGCCTGACGTCCAGTTTCGTGGCTTCGTTGCATCGCCGGTGGCCGGCACGCCGCAAGGGCTTGCAGTCTACCAGAATGGAATGCGCATCAACGAAGCGTTCGGCGATACCGTGAACTGGGACCTGATCCCGACTGCTGCCATCAGGTCGGTCACTGTCGTGACCAATAACCCGGCATTCGGCCTCAATGCCCTTGGCGGGGCCGTCAACGTGCTGATGAAGGACGGCTTCAACTACAAAGGTGCGGAAATCAACACGATGGGCGGCTCGTTCGGCCGTATCCAGAGTTCGGCGCAGTATGGCCAGCAGTACGGCAATTGGTCGGTCTACGGCGCGCTCGAAGGCCTGCGCGACAACGGCTTTCGCAATTTCTCGCAGTCGGAGATCCGCCGCTTTTACGGAGACGTTGGCTACCGGACCGACAGCAGCGAGTTCCACCTTAACTTCGGCGTCGCCAAGAACAATTTCGGCGCGTCGGCGGCAGTTCCGGTCGAACTTCTCGATAAATATTGGGGCGCGACCTACACGACGCCGCAGAGCACCGACAACCGCGTGGCGTACGTCAATCTAACCGGAAAGGTCGAGGTGACGCCGACCTGGACGCTCGATGGCTCGGTGCGCGTGCGCAGGTTCCAGCAGAAGACGGTGGACGGAAATCCGACCGAGACCGTGCGATGCGCTGCCGACCCGGGACTGCTTTGCTTCAACGACGATGACGTGCCAGCAAACGGTCTGAACGGTGTGCAGCTCGCAAATCCGTTCCCTGACACCGCAATATTGGGACAGATCGACCGCACGACCACCCGTTCGACGACCACAGGGGCGACCCTGCAGGCGACCAATACCGACCAGCTGTTTGGTCACAACAACCAGTTCATGATCGGCACCAGTTTCGACTCCGGTGTGACCCGCTTCGGAGCCAGCGCCGAATTGGGCACGATCGGTTCAAACTACGTCGTCAGCGGCAGCGGCATATTCCTTGGCCGATCGGGTGAGCCGATTTCGATCGGTCCGGTCGCGCTTCGCGCCACCAACCGGTACACTGGCATCTATGCACTCGACACGTTCGACGTAACGGACCGCTTCTCAATCTCGGGTGGCGGCCGGTTCAACTATGCCAGCATCAACCTGCAGGACCTGATAGGCACCGATCTCAACGGTAGTCACACGTTCAGCCGCTTCAATCCAATGATCGGCGGTACCTACAAGATCACACCTGAGGTAACGGGCTATGCCGGCTATTCCGAGGCCAATCGCGCACCAACCCCACTGGAACTCGCCTGCGCCGATCCAGCGCGACCTTGTATCGTCGCGGCATTTTTGATCGCAGACCCGCCGCTGAAGCAGGTCGTATCGCGTACCCTCGAGGCGGGCTTCCGCGGCAGCAAGGAGCTGAATATCGGCACGCTCGGGTGGAAAATCGGCGGCTTCCGCTCGACCAACGCCGATGACATCTTCGCGGTTCCGAGCCCGGAAGTGCAGGGCTTTGGCTATTTCCAGAACGTGGGCAGAACACGGCGCCAAGGCATCGAGGCGCAGGTCAATCTGACGTCGAAGACGTTGCAACTCTACGCCAGCTGGGCACTTGTCGATGCGCGCTTCCTCGACCCCTTGACGCTCAATTCGCGAAGCCCCTTCGCCGATGCCGATGGCAATATCCAGGTCATGCCCGGAAACCGGATTCCGGCGATCCCGCGCAACCGGGTCAAGTTCGGCGCCGACTATTCCGTCACCGATGCGTTCAAGGTCGGGGGTGATGCGTTGTTCGTCGCCAGCCAGTATTACGCCGGCGATGAATCCAACCAGGCGGTGAGGCTGCCGGGGTACACGGTCTTCAACCTGCACGCCTCATACCAGATCAACAAGACGTATCAGATCTACGGCCGCATCGATAACATCTTTGACAATCGCTATGCGACCTACGGGACGTTCTTCCAGAGGGACGACGTGCCAAATTTCGCCAACGGCGGTGCGGAGTTCACCGACCCTCGCACGGTCACCCCGGCGCGTCCGCGCGCCTTCTATGCGGGGCTGAAGGCAACTTGGTAGCGCGCGCCATCGCAGCGCCGATCGGCTGCGAGTCTGTCGGCGTTAAATGTCAGGATGCGCCCGATACCGAATCGTTGGCGTGCGCCTTGTGGATGGCCGATGGCACGACTCCGAAGTGCTTCCGGAACACGCGGCTGAAATGCGACGAGCTCGAAAAACCCCACGAAAATGCGACGTCCGTGATCGTCTTGCCGTGTTGGGTCTCCAGCTCCTGCCGGCAGTGCAGCAGCCTCGCCCGCCAGATGTAGTCGCTGACGGTCATGCCCTTGTCGCTGAACAGCATGTGCAGGTAGCGCTTGGTGCAGCCGAGCGCCGCGGCGATCTGGTCGATGCTCAGCTCCGGATCGCGCAAATGCTCGCGGATGAATGCCTGCGCACGAATGTACATCGCTTCGGGGCCGACGCGATCGAACATCGTGTCGGCCTCGCGCAGCGGCAACAGCAACAGGTCGATCAGCGAGTCGGCAACGCCCACAGCGTTGAAGGGCGACAACCTGTTCGCCTCGTCAAAGGCGGTGTGCACGAAGTCGTAGGCGATGCGGCCGGTGCCGTTGCGCGCGGAAAGCTTGCACGGCAACATTTTCGCGGTACGGAAGCCACGCTCGTGCAGCAGTTCTTTCGGAACGATCACGACCTCATGCCGCGTCAACGAGGGGCTGATGATCGTGTGCGGGCAGGAGACGTCGTAGGCGAGGCAGTCGCCGGGCATGATGTCCATGCGACGGCCAGCCTGTTCGAAATGAGAGATGCCGTAGGTCTGGAACAGAATCTTGACGTAGGGATGCTCGCTCAGCTTCGTGCCAGAGACAGTGTGCGCAATGCGATGCTGGCTTGCCTCGATCTGGCACAGTTTCAGCTGTGAGACGGTCGTGTAGTTGATGCGCCCCTCGAGCGAGGAGCCTTCGAGCGGATCGATATCGAACTGACCACAGAGATCCGTCAGCGCGTCTGACCAGGTTTGCAGCTGCTTTTTCGGCGCCAACCCGGAAGTGCTGAGTGAACGAACTGTATCAGACATTGCCCAGCCACCGATTTGAGAACAGGCTGCAACCTCCGCCAAGGCGTCGGCCAGATGGTCGTGTTATATGGACCCAATTTAGGCAGTCGTCAGGGAAGCCGAGCAGATTCTTCCCAATATCCCTTTGACAATCCTCCAACTTAGTTTCGACCGCGTCAAGGGAAACATCAGACGGGAGTCGCGCAGGAGCGTGTGGGAACACGCCCACGGCATGATGCTTCGCAGCATTGCGGCAGTGCCGGAACGTCGCACCGGAGCTGAATCAAAAAATTCGATTGGGTTTCGCTATTGAGCAAACACGGTTCGCTCTTGGGCAAGTTTCCTATTCCGGGACGGGATAGGGATAGGGACCAAAAATGGAAGAAGTGGCCGTCTACGCGGCTGCCGAAAATTCACATCTGGGAGGGATCCACTATGCGCAAGGTGCTGACTGCAACCTGTCTCGGCGCCGTGGCGGCGTTGGCCGTGGGCGCTGCCTACGCCAACGACGATCTGGCGAAGATGGCGGCGAACCCGAAGGATTGGGTAATACCCGCCGGCGACTATGCCAGTTCACGCTATTCCAAACTGAACCAGATCAACGCGTCCAACGTCGGCAAGCTCCAGGTTGCCTGGACCTTCTCGACCGGCGTGCTGCGTGGCCACGAAGGTGGACCGCTGATCATCGGCAACATGATGTACGTCCATACGCCGTTCCCGAACAAGGTCTATGCTCTTGACCTTTCGCAGGACAACAAGATCGTCTGGAAGTACGAGCCGAAGCAGGACCCGAACGTCATTCCCGTGATGTGCTGCGACACCGTCAATCGCGGCGTGGCCTATGGCGACGGCAAGATCTTCCTGCACCAGGCTGACACCACGCTGGTCGCGCTCGACGCGAAGACCGGGCAGGTGGTGTGGAGCGTGAAGAATGGCGATCCGGCCAAGGGTGGCACGGGAACGTCTGCCCCGCTGGTCGTCAAGGACAAGGTGCTGATCGGCATCTCCGGCGGCGAATTCGGCGTGCAGTGCCACGTCACCGCCTACGATCTGAAGAGCGGCAAGCAGGTCTGGCGCGCCTTCTCGGAAGGGCCGGACGATCAGATCATGTTCGATCCCGAGAAGACCACCGAGCACGGCAAACCGGTCGGCAAGGATTCCAGCCTCAAGACCTGGCAGGGCGACCAATGGAAGATCGGCGGCGGCTGCACATGGGGATGGCTGTCCTATGACCCCAGCCTGAACCTCGTCTACTACGGCTCGGGCAACCCCTCGACCTGGAATCCGAAGCAGCGTCCGGGCGACAACAAGTGGTCGATGACCATTTTCGCGCGCAATCCGGATACCGGCGTGGCCCGTTGGGTCTATCAGATGACGCCCCATGACGAATGGGACTATGACGGCGTCAACGAAATGATCCTGAGCGACCAGAACGTCGGCGGCGCGGATCGCAAGCTGCTGACCCATTTCGACCGCAACGGTCTGGCTTACACGATGGACCGTGCCACCGGCGAACTCCTGGTCGCCGAGAAGTATGATCCGAAGGTGAACTGGACCTCCGGCGTCGACATGAACAAGAGCTCGCCGACCTACGGTCGTCCGAAGGTGCTCGACCAGTTCTCAACCGAGAAGGGCGGCGAGGACAAGAACACCAAGGGCATCTGCCCGGCGGCGCTCGGAACCAAGGACCAGCAGCCGGCAGCCTATTCGCCCGACACTCAGCTGTTCTACGTGCCGACCAACCACGTCTGCATGGATTACGAGCCGTTCAAGGTGAGCTACACCGCAGGTCAGCCCTATGTCGGCGCGACGCTGTCGATGTATCCGCCCTCCGGCGAGAACCACATGGGCAACTTCATTGCCTGGGACAACAAGACGGGCAAGATCGTCTGGTCGCTCCCAGAGCAGTTCTCGGTATGGTCCGGTGCGCTCGCAACGGCAGGCGGCGTGGTGTTCTACGGGACGCTCGAAGGCTACCTGAAGGCGGTCGACGCCAAGACCGGCAAGGAGCTCTACAAGTTCAAGACTCCTTCCGGCATCATCGGCAACGTCACGACCTATGAGCAGGGTGGCCGGCAGTTCGTGGCCGTGCTGTCCGGTGTCGGCGGCTGGGCGGGAATCGGCCTTGCCGCAGGTCTGACCGATCCGACCGCAGGCCTCGGCGCCGTCGGTGGCTACGCCGCGCTGAGCAACTACACGGCACTTGGCGGCACGCTCACCGTGTTCGCGCTGCCGCAGTAAAGCAGGACCACCTCGTCCGGCGCGTGGCTCGCTCCACGCGCCGGTTCTTCTCTTCTGATATCGAGGATGAGCTCTTGCGTAAGATCTGGTTGATTGCAGCCACTCTCGTGCTGGTGGCGGCGGGAACGGTTGTCCGCGCTGCGGACGATGCCACCGCCGTCAAGTCCGAGGATGGAAAGTATCTGGACAAGGAAGGCAACCCGACCTTCCACGTTGCGGCCGACGGCACGGTCGATTGGTACACCTATTCGGGATACCGTCGGTATCACTCGGAATGCCATGTCTGCCACGGCCCTGACGGAATGGGATCGACCTACGCGCCGGCGCTGGCGGATTCACTGAAGACCATGAGCTACGCCGATTTCCTCGGCGTGGTCGCCAGCGGCCGCAAGAACGTCAGTACGGCGCAGGAAAACGTCATGCCGGCATTCGGCGATAACCCGAACGTCGCCTGCTACATGGACGACCTCTACGTCTACCTGCGCGCCCGCGCGCATGACGCGGTCGGTCGCGTACGGCCCGCCAAGCGTGAAGACAAGCCCGAGGCCTACGCTCAGGCGGAAAAGGCCTGCATGGGAGGCAAATGATCGTGCCTGGTATTGCGAGGTTCGCAATGGCATATCGGTGCCGCAACCTGAAAAGCGAATTTGGAGTCTAGAATGAAAACGCGCGCCGCTGTCGCTTTCGAGGCGAAGAAGCCTCTCGAAATCGTCGAACTCGACCTGGAAGGGCCGAAGGCCGGCGAGGTCCTGGTCGAGATAAAGGCGACCGGAATCTGCCACACCGACGCCTACACGCTCGATGGATTCGACAGTGAGGGAATATTCCCTTCGATTCTCGGCCATGAGGGTGCCGGCGTCGTCCGCGAAGTGGGGCCGGGCGTGACGTCGGTCAAGCCGGGCGATCACGTCATTCCGCTCTACACGCCGGAATGCCGCCAGTGCAAAAGCTGCCTGAGCCAGAAGACCAACCTCTGTACCGCCATTCGCGCCACCCAGGGCAAAGGTGTGATGCCGGACGGCACCTCGCGTTTCAGCTACAAGGGCAAGACGATCTACCACTACATGGGCTGTTCGACGTTCTCGAATTTCACTGTGCTGCCGGAAATCGCGGTGGCGAAGATCCGCGAGGACGCGCCCTTCGACAAGAGTTGCTACATCGGTTGCGGCGTGACGACCGGCGTCGGCGCCGTGGTGAATACCGCCAAGGTGACGCCGGGCGCCAACGTTGTCGTGTTCGGCCTCGGCGGCATCGGTCTCAACGTCATTCAGGGCGCGAAGATGGTGGGGGCCGACAAGATCGTCGGCGTCGACATCAATGATGCCAAGGAAGACTGGGGCCGCCGCTTCGGCATGACGCACTTCGTCAATCCGACCAAGGTCAGCGACATCGTCCAGCATCTGGTCGGGCTCACCGACGGTGGCGCCGACTACACCTTCGACTGCACCGGCAACACCAACGTGATGCGGCAGGCCCTCGAAGCCTGCCATCGCGGCTGGGGCGTGTCGGTCATCATCGGCGTTGCGGAATCCGGCAAGGAGATCGCGACCCGGCCGTTCCAGCTTGTGACCGGTCGCGTCTGGAAGGGAACGGCGTTCGGCGGGGCGCGCGGCCGCACCGACGTGCCGAAGATCGTCGACTGGTACATGAACGGTAAGATCGAGATCGATCCGATGATCACGCATGTCCTCAAGCTGGAAGAGATCAACCAGGGATTCGATCTCATGCATCAGGGCAAGTCGATCCGCTCGGTAGTCGTGTTCTGAATAGGGGAACTTCAAACAACGGAGGATAGGCCCATGACTGTTCACATCCACCCATCGGTCGACGCCGGCGTCAAGCAGGGGTCGGGCAACTTCGCCGGCGGGACCCTTGTCTGCAAGTGCACGGACAAGCCGGTCAAGGTCGCCATCAAGGGCGACGTCGCGCATAACCACGCCTGCGGCTGTACCAAATGCTGGAAGCCCTCGGGCGCGACCTTCTCCGTCGTCGCCGTGGTGCCGCGCGACAATGTGAAGGTGATCGAGAATGGCGACAAGCTGCAGGTCGTCGACGCGGCGGCGGTGATCCAGCGTCACGCCTGCAAGGCCTGCGGCACGCACATGTACGGCCGGATCGAGAACACCGGGCATCCCTTCTACGGCCTCGATTTCATCCATCCCGAACTGTTCCAGGAAGGTGGATCGGCGGCGCCGGGATTCGCGGCGTTCGTTTCCTCCGTGATCGAGTCCGGCGTTCAGCCAAGCGAGATGGCAGGCATCCGGGCAACGCTGAAAGAACTCGGGCTTGAACCCTATGACTGCCTGTCGCCGGCCTTGATGGATGCGATCGCGAGCCACGTGGCGAAATCCAAGGCCAAAGCGGCCTGACCACAGCCGCTTGACGAAGGCGCGGAGCTGATCCCGCGCGTTCGAACTCCGCCGATGGCACTTGCCATCGGCGGAGATGATACGCCATCACGCTATTCGTCGGTTGAGGTCGGTGGGCGACAAGCCTGCCGGCCTTTTGCATGTTGCGCTGCGATGTGGACGGTTCCGGCTTTTGAGCGGCTCCGGGGTGTTGACCCGTCGCGCGGTTCCCTTCTATGGACGAGGTCGACCTGACCGCCGCCTCGCAAAGGATTTTCACGATGCCGATCGTCACGGACGCTGCCTTCATTCTGCCCGAGGACTCCACAGGTGCTGCGCTGATGGGGCGGATCTGGCGCCCCGATCTGGCCGGCCCGGCGGTAGCAGCGATCCGTGGGGATGGCGTGTTCGACATCACCGACGAATTCCCGACCGCCAGCCAGGTGGCCGCCGCGTCCGATCCGGCCCAGGCGCTGCGCGCCGCGCGCGGCGAGCGCGTCGGCACGCTCCAGGATCTCCTGAACAACACTCCGCCGGATACGCGCGATCCGTCCAGGCCGTGGCTGCTGACCCCGATCGACCTGCAGGTGATCAAGGCCGCCGGCGTCACCTTTGCCGTCTCGATGCTGGAGCGTGTCATCGAGGAGCGCGCGCGCGGCAATCCGGATTCGGCGCAAGCGATCCGGGCCGAGGTGACGCGGATCGTCGGCACAGATCTCTCACAGTTGAAGCCGGGCTCGGCTGAAGCGCAGCATGTCAAGGACGTGCTGGTTTCCCAGAACGCCTGGAGCCAGTATCTCGAAGTCGGCATCGGGCCGGACGCCGAGGTCTTCACCAAGGCGCCGGTTCTTTCCGCCGTCGGCACCTGCGTGGACGCGGGTCTGCATCCGAAATCGACCTGGAATAATCCGGAGCCGGAGGTGGTGCTGGTGGTGACGAGCGATGGCCGCATCGTCGGCGCGACGCTCGGCAATGACGTCAATCTGCGCGACTTCGAGGGACGCTCGGCGCTGCTGCTGTCCAAGGCCAAGGACAACAACGCCTCCTGCGCGATCGGACCCTTCGTGCGCTTCTTCGACGGAAGCTTCACGCTCGACGACGTCAGGAAGATGGAGATCGCGCTGGAGGTGAAGGGGCCGGAGGGCTTTGTCCTGCACGGCGCCTCCTCGCTGACCCAGATCAGCCGCGACCCGACCGACATCGTCGGGCAGACCATCAATGAGAACCATCAATATCCCGATGGCTTCGTGCTGTTTCTGGGCACGATGTTCGCCCCGATCCAGGACCGTTTCGCGAAGGGGCAAGGCTTCACTCATGTCGAGGGCGATCTGGTGACGGTTTCCACGCCGAAGCTTGGCCGGCTGACCAACCGGATGCGTCACAGCGGCGATTGCGAGCCCTGGAAATTCGGGCTGACCGAGCTCTTCGCCGCCTTGATGCGCCGCAAGGGTGTCGCGCGACGATAAACGGGAGACGATCCGGGAATGGCCAAAATCAGGATTGGGCTCGCCGGCTGCGGCTTTGTGTCCGAGCTGCATATGCACGCCTACCGCCGCGTCTACGGCGTCAACGTCGAGGTACGCGCGGTGGCGGCGAGAGGCGAGGCCGTCGTCGAATTTGCCGGCCGCCACCAGATCCCGACGGTCTATCGCAACTTCGGTGACCTGATCGCCGACGCCGATATCGATGTCATCGACATCTGCACGCCGCCCAATCTGCACGCCACGATGATCATCGAGGCGATGCAGGCCGGCAAGCACGTGATCTGCGAAAAGCCGTTCGCCGGTTATTTCGGACGCGACGGCGACAGGGCGCCGATCGGCAAACATGTGCCGAAGGCAAAGATGTACGAACGGGTGCTGGAAGAAATGCAGAAGACCCGGGCGGCGATCGAACAGACTGGCCGTCTCTTCATGTATGCGGAGGACTGGATCTACGCGCCGGCGATCAGCAAGACCGTGGAGATACTGAAAGCGACCAGGGACAAGATCCTCTTCATGAAGGGGGAGGAGAGCCACTCCGGCTCGCATGCCGCGCACGCCGCGCAATGGGCGATGACCGGCGGCGGCTCGCTGATCCGGATGGGATGTCATCCGCTTTCGGCCGTCCTCTATCTCAAGCAGGTCGAGGCCAAGGCGCGCGGAGAAACCGTCGGTGTTGCCGCCGTCACTTGCGATGTCGGCAATGTGGCGGCGTGCCTGCGTCCGGACGAGCGCGGCGTCATCAAGTCGAACCCGGTCGATGTCGAGGACTGGGGCGTGCTGACGGTCACGTTCTCGGACGGTACCAAGGGAACGGTGTTCTCCGGCGACATGATCGCAGGCGGTGTGCGCAATCTGATCGAAACCTATACCAGCGGCGGCGCCCTGTTCGCCAACATCACGCCGAACACGCACATGATGAGCTATCAGACCAGCGAGG
>NZ_DAINNI010000024.1:0-67364 GCF_036735945.1 Bradyrhizobium sp.
TTACGCCACGCTCGCCAGCCTCTCAACAATCCGCTGATGAATAAGACGGGCTAGCCCCCAGTTCCTGGCCCACCTGCCTGATGTCCGGTGACTTGCCCTTGTAAGCAAAGCTCGATGTGCGGGCGATCACATACAGTTCGGGATTACGGGCCAGTTGAGCAGTGAGGTCTTCGGTTAGCCCATCGCTAAAGTAATCGAGGCTCGTATCACCAGTCATGTTCGCGAAGGGCAAGACGGCAACCGAAGGCTGGTCAGTTGCCGTCTTGGCCGGTGCAAACGGATTGATGCGGCTGATCGTGAATTGCTCCAGACCGACTATTCGCGGCAGATACCAACCCGTCAACCCAACGAGAACTGCCAGCACTGCGCCGATGCCGAGCCAGACCCGGGTGGACTGGGGAGCCAACCAGCGGGAATGGTGAACTTCGCCTCGTCCAGGCGCACGCACCTTGTAGACCCGCACAGGCCGGTCGATGTTCTTGAGCTGCTTTTCACCGGCGTCCTCGAAACCGACCCCCAGCTTACCTCGGACATCCTCCTGCACCCGGGCCGACACACAGATTCCTCCCGGCTCCGCAAGCCCCTCCAGGCGTGCAGCCACGTTTACGCCATCCCCGAAAATATCGGCGTGGTCGCTGATGATGTCACCTACATTGACGCCGATGCGGAACTCGATCCGCTTTTCCTGCGGCACGTCTGCGTTCCGCTGGACCATGTCTTGCTGGATCTCCACGGCACAACGCACCGCCTCCACGACGCTGCCGAACTCGGCTAGCAACCCATCTCCAGTGTTCTTGACAACCCGCCCACGGTGCTCAGCGATCTTGGGGGCGACGAGAGAGCGCAGATGGTCCTGGAGTTGGGCGTGGGTTCCCTCTTCGTCCATGCCCGTCAGCCGGCTGTATCCGGCTACGTCGGCTGCTAAGATGGCCGTAAGCCTTCGTTCTATTCGCTCGGTGGCCAAGGCTGCCCTCCGGGATAGATCGAGGGGAGTTTACGCCTCTGGCCGAGAGGGGCAAAGGGGCCTTCGGACCCCGACGCAGCCGACGAGGCATAGCGCGAGATCCCAGGCCATCGCAGTTTTTCCCGATTGGTGCGCGTGGCGGACCGCGGCATCATAGCGGCACAGCGAATGAGTAGTGCCCACCTTCATCGACCGCGGCACGCCCTCGGTTCCGATCGGACAGCAACCCGCCGGTCAGGAACAAATCCAGATAATTGCAATTGCAATCGGGATACCGAGACCGAGCGCGCCGAAGATCGCCGCGACGAATTCGGAAAGCAGGCTTACGTGGTCTCGTACGCCAGATGATGACATGACGTTACTCCTTGGAGCCCCACGAGCTTTTGCCCGCCCCCAAGATGAACGATCAATTTTGCGCCTTAGGACGACGGTCCGCGGCGACTCTCTATGAGGCAATGCTGGGGCGTTATGGTTAACGAGAGGTTAATGCCGGGAATTTCGTCGGCGGCGACCTGGGGACGCGCGCCTCATCGTGGATCGGTCCCGCCCGCCGTCGGGGAATGGCGCCCCGAGCACCGCTCCCCTTCGGCAGCGCGTGCGCCGATCAGAACGAGCAGCCGTACGCGGTGAGCGACGCCTTCGTCGCATCGATGGTCTGCTTGCAGGTCGCTTCCATGGACGCCTTCGCCGACGGGTTCTTGGCCATGTCGATCCACGCCTTGCGGGTCTGGTCGATCTGCGTCTTGTACATCGCGCGCTGCGCTTCCGGAATCCTGGAGCCCACGCAGGCGTCATACTTGGTCAGGAATTCGTCGCAGGAGGCGATGCCTGTGCTCTGCGCGCTGGCCGCGGTGACGCCGACCAGCAAGACGGCACCTGCAATGCCTGCCACCAATGTCCGGACCTTCGATGTTGCTTGACGCATTGTTTTAAACTCCCCTGTATCAACCGAATGGTTTTGACCACCAACAGACTTCCGTATCGCCCGGTCGAGCGCACACAACATCGCGCGCCGACAACCGGTCGGCGTTGGGGACGTTGTGCAGTTCGAGCGCTGGTCAGTTCGAGGCGAGACGGGCACCTTCGTGCCGGCGACGAACAATTGTACTTTCAATTTGGCGAGAATATGGGTGACGACGCCGTGACAATGTCAGGGCTGCTCGATGGCAACAGGCTGTCGCGATGATGTTACGATCCGCTTCCATCTCACCGCGAAGAACCTGATGCGATCGCTTACCCGGCCGCGGCCGCCATTGGCGGACGGTCCAACACATGGAAGTTGGCGATGAAGCCTGCAACCTCGTCCTGCCGCATCGGCTTTGCAAAGAAATATCCCTGCATCGTCGAGCAGCCGAGCCGGCCGATGATATCGACCTGCTCCGCCGTTTCCACACCTTCGACCACGCAATCGAATTTCAGGTTGCGGCAGAGGTCGATCACCGTCTTGACGATGTTGCGCGCGTTCTCCTGCACCGCGATGTTGCTGATGAAGCCGCGGTCGATCTTGATCTTGTCGAGCGATAATTGATGGACATAGCTCAGGCTCGACTGCCCGGAGCCGAAATCGTCCAGCGCCACCTTCAACCCCATCGATCGCAATATCCCGAGCGACTCCTGCACCCGCTCGTAATCCTGCATCAGCGCCGTCTCGGTGACTTCCATGATGATGCGCCGGGGATCGATGCCGCTGCCTTCGATGATAGATACGATCTGCAGGATGGTGACTTGAGAGATCAGGTCGCGCATCGACAGATTGAAGGACAGGAACAGGTCGGCCGGCCAGGCGGCAGCGGCCGCCAGCGCCTTGCGCAACAGCACCTGTGTGATGGTCCCGATCAGGTCGGTGCGCTCCGCGACCGAGATGAAGGCGTCGGGAGCGACGTCGCCAAGTTCGGGATTATGCCATCGCGCCAGCGCCTCGAAGCCAACCAGCCGCGCCGTTGCGACGTTGACGATAGGCTGAAAGTGCAGCGACAGTTCTGCGTCGAGATCGATCCGCCGCAAGGCGTGCTCGATCGTGCTGAGCTTGCGGATTTCGACCTCGTGCTCCCGCGAGAAGATCACCGGCCGGCCGCGCTGCCTTGCCTTGGCGTGGTACAGCGCATAATCGGCGCGCTCATAGAGCAGCTCCGCCGTCGTTCCGGCATCGGGCGCCAGTGCAAATCCCACCGAGCCGCCGATCTTGGCGACGATGCCGGCCACGGAAAACGGCGCATCGAAGACGGAGCAGACCTTTGCGCCGACGGCAAGAACCGCATCGGGATCGAGGCCCGTGTTGACGATGATCCCGAATTCGTCGCCGCCGAGACGCGCGATGAACTGCATGTCGCCGGACAGCTCAAGGAGGCGCTGGCCGGTTTCCTTCAGCACCCGATCGCCGACGCCGTGTCCGTAGAGATCGTTGACCGCCTTGAACCCGTCGAGATCGAGCACGCCGACGACGAAGCTGTGGTTCGCCGTTTTGGCCTGCTCTGCCAGCAGCGACAGCCGATGGAAGAACTGGCGCCGGTTCGGCAGGTCGGTGAGACTGTCGACATTGGCGAGACGGAAGTTCTCGTTGCTGAGGCGCCTGGTCTCGATCTGCCCATTGACCATCGCGGCGAACTGCCCGGAACAGATGATCAGGATGTAGATCATCGCGACCGTCACCAGGAAGAGGTTCAATCCGATGGCGATATGAACCACGTCGCCGCTCTCAAGCAGGAAAACCACGAACGGCGCAATCACCGTGCCGGTCAGGATCAGCGCCGCCGGGCGCACATGCATCAGGCAGAAGATGCAGCTCACGACGGTGATGCCGACGAAGAACAGGATATGGCCGTGGCGAGCGGTGTCGCCATACGGAAACAGGCTCAGTGCCCAGGCCAGGAACGCGAAGCCGAGCGCACCGCCCAGCACCACCGTTGACTTCAAGGTTCGGGCGGCGGCCATCGCGTCGACGGCGCGGTCACGGCGCCGCAGCCAGATCAGGCAGCGGATTGCGCAGGCACCGACCAGAACACCGGGAAACACGATGGTGAGGATCGCCGGCGCGTGGCCGAGATGCGTGAACGCCAGCGCAATCGAATTCACGCTCAGGATGAAGTAAAGCAGCGGGATCTGGCGCGAAAACGCCGCGAGCTGCGCTTCCATCAATTCGTGATTGTCAGCGTCAATTCGAAACAGCTTGGTAAAATTGCTCATGAGGCCGCCAACGAGGACCGAAACCCGCTGATCGTGCCGCAAAGACCTTAAAGATCGATGCCGCGCCGGCTCCGCGTCGCTGTGCGGCTGGTTAACGGGGCGCTAATTGGCCGAGATCCACCGCTCGAAGGTCCGTACTTATGCGGTAGACGAGTCAATCGAGCGCCGGATCACCCGCCGAACCTCTGCATTGGACAGGAACAGATCGTGGTTGATGACGCCCCAGCCGGCGTCGGATGCGTCGATAACGCGCACCCCGAGCCGTTCGATGGCGGCCTTCTCGGCGGCGCCGACCCGTGTCATCCCACCAGCCAGCCGCCCCGAGAGCGCCAGCGCGCGGTCATTTGTCGCGGCGACGACGGTAATCTTGCGACCGAGCGGGCCCATGCGCGTCACCGACGACGAGAACACGTCCATGTCGATGTCGGGCGAAGCGAACACAATGGCTCCGATCTTGTCGGAAGCGACTTCGCCATTTCGCGCATAGAGCTGGCGCAGGCTTTCTAGCGTGAGCATGGTGCCCATGCTGTGCGCGACGATGTGCACACGGCCGGCCGCCGGGCTCGTCACGACGGAATTGAGCACGCGCTCGAACTCGTCGCGGGACCACATCGCGCTGTCGCGATCATAGGCATAGTCGAACAGGCCGGCCTTGGATGGCCACGAGAACACCATCGTCTGGCCGCGGAATTTGATGCCGTCGGCGAGATGGGCAGCATCCAGCGCCGCCGTTTCAAATGTCTGCTTGAACCCGTGCACGTAAATCAGGACGTCGCCTCCGGACAGGAGATCGCCGACCTCGCTCGCGACAGGCTCGACCGTATCGAGGCGCCAATCGCCAAGACCGGCCGCGGCGAGCGAGAAACGGCTCTCGTCCGGCGGCACCAGTTTTGCCCGCGCGATCGTCATCCGTGTCGCCCGCTCCGGTCCGAACCACGGCTTGGTCCGACCGCCATTCGCCGGCTTGCGCGTGGTTGCTACGAGCAATGTCGGCTCCGCCGACAGCGACGCGGCGTCGTAACGCGCCCCCGTTGCGGCCATGCTGGCGCATCCGCCGAGCGCAATTGCGCTCGCCGAACACGCGATGCCGCGCAGGAACGCGCGGCGGGACGTGGCGGTCTGGTTTTGCAGTAGGTTTCGGACGATCACAGAGGACCTTTGGGAACATTGCCCTTCGCACCCGGCCCGCACGTCTCCTGAATTAGGATGGCGAGAAGAGGGCGACGGCAGCCGGATTTCCTCATGCCATCGACGGTTCCGGTTCCGTCGCGGTTCTGTGATCGCGACCAGGCGCGACGAAACCATTCTCCCCGCGCCGTGAAACGCTCCCGAAACAGAGGGTTGCTACGGTCCGGCCAATCCCAATGGAGGGGTTAGATCATGTTGGTATCGGTCCTAAACCTCATCTACCGCGAATTCCTCAAGCAGGCCCTGGTCGGCATGACAATGCAGGGAGGCAAACTATGACTGAAGTCGTAACCGCACTCCTGGTGTTCGTCAGCGTCGGCGTATTTCTGGCCCACGCATTTGACGCCTATCGATTTCGCTAGGCTGACTTGGCGCTGCGCAGGCTGATCCGGTCCGGATCAGCCAACCCGATGACAGGGCGCAGCGCACATTTCCCTCTAAGTCCGATCCCGGGCCGCGATGAACACGTCACGATCAGGGAATTTTCCGAACAGATCCGCCGGCTGATTGAAATTCGTCGCGAGCACGTCCTTCGGGTTTGCCGCGATCCATTGCGACAGGTCGATGGTCTCGTAGATGCCGGCATTGAAGCCGATCAGGATGCGCGCCGCACGGTTGCCGACATTCTCGATCGAGTGGCCATAGCCCTGCGGGATGTAGCCGACGTCGCCCTTCTCCAATCGCTCGGTCCGGTAACGGCCATGAGAGCCGAACAAGGTGACGCTCACCTCGCCGTCGATGACGTATTGCCATTCGTCGGCGTTCGGATGCCAGTGCAGCGTCCTCAGTGCGCCGGGATCGAGATCGAGGATCACGCCGGTAATCGTCCTTGCGATCGGGAAGCGGCTGGAATCGACACGCCACTCGCGGCCACCCGGATAGGTGGCGTGCGGCGGCTGCGCCAGCAACCGGTATTTGTGGGTCTCAGGCGGTAGCTTCCAGCCTTGCAGCGGCAGCGAAGGTTCGGCGGGTGGCGGCTTCCGCGCGCGAAATACACCTCCTCCTTCGGGAAATTCGCGAACGCCGCTTCGGGCAGTCCGAAATTCTTCGCCAGCAACGCCGATGGCGTGTGCCCGATCCAGTCGGTGATGCTGAAGGTGCCGAATTCGGAGAAGTAGCCGTTGTCGAAGACCAAAATGAAATGACAGGGACTGTCGCCCAGGCATTGCAGCATGTGCCCATGGCCGCGCGGAAAATACCAGACGTCGCCGGGATCGAAGTCGTTGGTCTCGCCGAAACCGCTGGGATCGACGACGGTGGTGCGGACCCGCCCCTCGATGACGAATGCCCACTCAGCGGCGGTAGCATGCCAGTGCAGTTCGCGCATCGCGCCGGGCTCGAGCCGCATCGAAACGCCCGCGATCCCCTTCGAAATCGGCAGCTGGGTGACCGTCGCCTCCTTGCCGTAGCTGTTGCCGACGACCTTGCCGTCCGACTTCTCCAGCCCGAATTTGAAGGTCGGCAGGTCCTTGCCCGCAAGCGTCGGGTCTGGAACGTTGTTCATGAAGCTCGGGTCGCCCGCCTCGGCCAGCCGGGTCCCGCCTAGCGCTGCCAGCGAGGCGATGCCCGCGGCAGCCAGAAACTCGCGGCGTTGCGGATCGGACATGGTTTGCTCCCCCTGGCACCGAAAAGCCCTCCCGGCGGCCATCACGAGCGCGCCGAGGCCCGTCCAATAGAGCACAAGTTTGACACCGTGGGACGCCTTCCAGCCCGTGACAAAGGCCGAGACGCATGCCACCGGAAGTCACAAAATGTTCAATTTGCATCTCCCGGTCCGTCACAGAGAGATTCGAATGGCCATTAAATCAACGGGTTAGACAGACGCTCCGGGATGGTGCTAGAGATCGCTGGCGCCGAGCGGGATCGCGATTCCGGGGGTCTGAAGTTGCGGTCTCCAGGCGCGCTGGTCGCTAACGGCTATTCGGACATTTCCAAATGAGAAAAATCATACTGGCGCTGGCGGTGCTGTACCCAGCCGCAGCTTTTGCGCAAACGTCGACCGCACCGGCTCCTGAAAGTCCCCCAACGGTCGGCGGCAAGCCCCTGGTTCAAGTCGGTTCGAAAAAGGCTGCGGCGGGCAAGAAGGAAGCCCCGGCAAAGCCGCTATCGCCCGCCCAGAAATTGCAGGCTTGCCAGGACATCGACGACGCAACCAAGGAACGCCTGAGTTGCTACGACGCCGTTTACGCGCCACAGCCCAAAGCCAAGGCCGCGGCGGCGAAAAGCGTGAACGAATGCCGCTACGTCAAGGAGGAAGACGAGCGGCTGACCTGCTTCAACGGATTTGTAGATAAGCTTCCGAAGCTGCCGCGCTAAGCCGCGCGGCGCGCCTTACCAGGTTGAGTTCCAGCTCGGACCGCCGAAGAAGCCGTAGTGCGACTGCTGGGCGACCCGCATCTGCGACGCCGAACGGGTCTTGGCGGTCTTGCGCTTGCGCTGCTGGGCTTGGGGATCGGACTTCTTCGCTTCCGGCACGAACTGGGCAAACGTCTCCCGCACACGGGTCTGGGCCTGAATCTCAGCCACGGCGGGAGTTGGAGCCGGCGCAGCAGCCTGCGCCGTCACGACAGGCGGAACAACGGTCGGAAGGCTGGTGTCGTAGACCACCCGCTCCGGCAGTTTCTGGTCCGAGCGAATGCGCACGACGGTCTTGTCGACCGAAGGAACTGCCTGGCTGGCCACGACCGCCTGCTGTGGCACGAACGCGTCGATCGCCAACAACAAGGCGAGCAGCACGCCGCCAACGAACAGGAAATAACGGGCTATGGGCATTGGTCTCGCTCCCCAGCGCGAGCAGCGCGCGGTACAATCGCACAACGAGCGATACACCTATTAGTTCCGGGCCGACCGGCAAGGTTCAAAGCCGCGGGCCACATTTTCCCGGTTGGAAGCGCGAGTTCCGACGCACATGGTTAAATGCGGCTGGCCGTCACCAGCGAACATTTCGCCTTGTTCGCGTTGACGTTGACGAACCCGACCAGCACCGCCGGCATATCGTTTTCGGCTCTTCATGTTCATTGCGGCGGCGGCGCAAGACCTGCACACTAAGGCCAGGCTGGGCTGATTGATCGCAAGCGGCCTTCAGCCGCGGCAACAACAATAAGGGGAAACCAACATGCCGACCGTGACCTGGGACCATGTCCATCTGCGCAGTCCCGATCC
Organism: Bradyrhizobium sp.; assembly: GCF_036735945.1. Taxonomy (GTDB): domain Bacteria; phylum Pseudomonadota; class Alphaproteobacteria; order Rhizobiales; family Xanthobacteraceae; genus Bradyrhizobium. The sequence continues at coordinate 8,498 of NZ_DAINNI010000024.1, forward strand.
CGAGGCCACCGCCGCATGGCTGGAAAACGTTCTCGGCGGCGAGATCATCCGCGGCCCGGGGCGGATCGACGTCAAGCTCGGCGGCGCCAATGTATTCATCGCCCCCGTCACCGCCGGCGACGGCGTCAACACGCCGCCGGTGACGCCCTACCAGGGACTCGACCATTTCGGATTGACGGTAAAGGACATCGACGCCGTCGCCGCCGAAATCAAGGCCAAGGGTGTCGAGTTCACGAAGGAGCCGACCACGATCAGGCCCGGCGTTCGCATCTGCTTCATCCGCGGACCGCAGGGCATTTCGATCGAGCTGCTCGAGCGCGACAAGAAGTACGCCTGACTTCGTCGCTCACGTCATGCTGCCCGGCATGAAGCAGCGGATGGTCAATCCCTGATAGCCGCGAATTGGCCAGACCATGGTTCGCCCGACACGATTCGGCTCGGTGATGACGGCGTCGTCAGGCACGTCATGCCACTCGCCGTCGACACGAACGCGATAGTGCCCGCTGCGGCCACGCCGGGCGCGAAGGCCATTGGCGACATCAGCAACACGCCGCCGATGATCAGCAGCTTTTTACCGAGGCTCCTGCGATGGCAACCAGTTGGTTGACGGTAGCCAATCACCTTGCGTGAAGACGGCGCGCGGCCGCCGGAACTCATCCAGTTGATCACCTGTTTCTCTTGCTCCAGCACCCACCGGCCGGTGCCAGACCAGGCTATGCATTTCGCGGGCCAGACCGGGCCGCCGCCGTCATCGCTGCGTCACGCCGGGATGGCAGACGATTTGTTTCCGCTGACGGAATTGGCAGTCAACCTGACGCGTTGACGGTGCGGGCCACGCTTTGGCATAGTTCCTTGACCGGCTTCCGTGGGCGCGGCGGCCGGCATCTGGGACATCATGAAAAACGGACTGTATTCGATCCACGTCACCCTGCTGGATGGACGCATCGGCAAGGGTAGCGGCGTCATTCTGTTCCGGGATGGTCAGATCCTCGGCGGCGACGCCTATTTGTTTTACACCGGCAGCTACACCGTGAAGGGCGATAGCTTCAAGGGCGAGGTGCTGGTGCAGCGTCACACCACACCGCGCGACAATGACAACCCGCTGTTCGGTGGGCCCAACCCGGTCGGCGTCGGCGTATCCGGCACCTTCACCGACACCCGCGGAATCATGAATGGTACCGCGCTCGTCGGCAAAGCCAGCCAGATTTTTGGCGCAACGCTGCACAAGCTGGCCGATATCAACTAGCGAACGTCCGCGCCCGCGCCTACTCCGCCGCCTGTTCCAGCGGCGCGACGCGCGGCAGGATCATCTGGATGCGCGTGCCGCCGCCCGGTTCGGAATCGAGATCGAGCCGCCCGCCGAGCCGCGTCGTCACGATGCTGTAGACAATATGCAGGCCGAGCCCGGTGCCGCCCTGATCGCGGCGCGTGGTGAAGAACGGATCGAAGGCGCGGCGGCGGACGTCCAGGCTCATGCCGCATCCATTGTCGGAGAAGATGACCTCGACATTGTCCTTGCCGGACTCCCGCACCTGGATGTCGACCGTGCCCGGCTTGCCGTCCGGGAATGCATGCGCCACCGAATTGAGGAACAGGTTGGTGAGCACCTGACCGTATGGGCCGGGATAACTGTTCATCATCAGGTTGGGCTGACACTCGACATTGAGGGTCAGATTGTGTTTGCGCAGTCCCGGTCGCAGGCTCATCACCACCTGCTCGGTGAGATCGCCGAGGTCGAAGGTGCGCTGGTCCGAATAGTTGCGGTCGGCGGCGACCTGCTTGAACGACTGGATCAGCTCGGCGGCGCGATTGAGGTTGGCGACGAGTTGTGACGATGCGCTGCGACTGGTATCGAGAAAATCATTCAGGCTGGAGCGCCGCAGTTCGCCGCGCGCGACTTCGGCCGCAAAGTTCGAGGTCTTGCGCTCCAGCGCGGAGGCCACCGTCAGGCTGATGCCGACGGGATTGTTGACCTCGTGGGCGACGCCGGCCACCAGCCGTCCCAGCGCGGCGAGCTTTTCCGCCTCGATCAGCGAATTCTGGGTCTCGCGCAGATTCCGCAGCGCGCCCTCCGCCGCATCCTTGGCCTTGCGCATCTCGAATTCGACGCGCTTGCGCTCGCCGATGTCGAGCGCCACCGTCACGATGTTCTCGATCTCGCCGGCGCCATCGAGGATCGGCAGCTTGTTGACCAGCCATTGCCGCATCTGGCCGGATGAATCCTTGTATTCCTCCTCGTAGAAGCCGAGTTCCTTGCCAACCGCCAACACCCGCTTGTCCGGCGCGTCGGTCTTTCCCGCGCCGTAGCGCGCCATCAGTTCGGCCGTGGTCCGGCCGATCGCATCCGCCGGCTCGACCCCGAAAATGCCGGACATATAGCGGTTCATCAGGACATAGCGGAGCTGCTTGTCCTTGACGTTGATGACGGCGGGCACGGTATCGATCACCATCTGCAGCAGGCGGCGGGCTTCGGCGATCGCGTCCTCGGCGCGCTTCTGGTCGGTGATATCGCGCACCGTTCCCTCGTAGCGCACGATAACGCCGGCCTCGTTGTGTACCGCGCTCGCGCTGTCGGAGAGCCACAGCACCGAACCGGTGCGCGTGCGAACCTGGTATTCGAATTCGCGCACCATGCCGTGGCGCTGCATCAGCAGTTCATATTCCGCCCGCGCCTCCGGATGGACGTAGACGGTATCTGCGATGTCGCCGATGCCGTTGATCAGCTCCTGCGGCGTCGAATAGCCCATCATCCGCGCCAGCGCCGGGTTGGCATTGAGCAGCGAGCCGCCCGGGGTCGTCACGTAAATTCCGTCGACCGAGGACTCGAACAGCTTGCGGTAGCTTTCCTCGGCGAGCCGCTGTTCGGCGAGCGCGCGCACCGCGGCTTCGCGCGCGGTATCGGCATCGACCAGCGTCTGGCGGAACACTTCGGCGGCCCGCGCGATATCACCGATTTCGTTGTCGACGTCGGTCGCCGGGATCGAAGCACTCTTCTCGCCGCCGGCCACCGCGCGGATCGAGCCCGCAATCGCGGCGAGCGGACGGACGGTGCGGCGGACCACCAGCAGCGAGGCGAACAGTCCGATCAGCACGCCGGCGGTGCCGAGAACGATGCTCTGCCACTTCGCTTCGGAGAGCGTGCGGGCGAAATCGCGGGAGAGAACGCGTCCTCTCCGCTCGCTGACGTCGCGCAGCAATTCCGTCACGCGCTGGATCAGGCGGCCCTCCGCGCCCAGCACTTCCCTGTCGATATCCGATATCTGGCGTTCGCGGATCGAGATGTTGGCGATCGCCAACGCGTAGTCGTCGACGATCGCGCGCAGCTTCGGATCTGCGATCGTCATCGAGCGCATCCCTGACGCAGCCTGTTCGGCGGCGGAGGGATTATGCGCCAGCAACGCAGAGGCAATGCGGCTCTGGCTCTGGGACAGGGCCGTCGCAAGACGGGGATCGGATAACTCGGCGAGGGCGGCATCGAATTTTTCGCGCAAGGGCGGCAATGTCACGATCATTTCGGCGCGGCGGTTGATCAGCGCCGAAATCCGTTCAATGCCGCTGTGGTAGGTCGACAGCCGTTCGGACACGCCGTCGATCATGTCCTGCTGCTCGGGTGCGAGTTCCAGCCGTGTCTTCTTCAGAACCTCGCCGAGCGCGGTGGCGGCCTCGCCGACCTGGAGGGACTGGCTGCCGGGCTCGGTGACGAAATCGCGCGCAGCCAGCCGCAACTCGTTCATGCGGCGGTCGATATCCTCGGCCAGGTCGCCGACGCTCTGCAGCCGCTGCAGTTCGGCAAAGGTCGAATCGATATGGCGGATGGCGATGACGCTGGCGGTCGAGGTGATGATGATCACCGCCAGCACCAGCATGAAACTGCCGAATGTCAGTTGGCCGATCGAAAGCGAGAACGATCGCGGCGGCGTCGAATTCGGCGGCGTGTCAACGGTCATGCGGTCGGGGCCAGGCTCCAGTCCGGCGCAATATACGATGTATTCCCTGGCTTTGGGAACATGCGGTGAACAATGGTAAAGCCGGCCCGGATCAAGTCCCGGTACGGCGCCCACAGCGGAGACACTTCGCTACGCGTCGAATCGTGCTAACCGACCGACCCGACTTCGAACACGTCGCCGTCGTAGCCGGCCTCGATCGGGATACGGAGTTGCCGGCCGTTACTGGTTTTGGTCATCACAGGCGTCACCGTGACGATCGATTTGCCTCTGATGTCCTCGATCGCCGCCTGCACGCTCGCCTGCTTGCCGAGCTTGATCAGGTTGCGCGTGGTCGGGAACGGCAGCTTGAAGCGGCCGCTGTCGCCGCCCTCCAGCGCCTCGCGCGGCGATACCCAGATCGAGTCGGTGGACTCCTTGCCGTCATGGGCGCCGACCTGCTCGGGCGGCGCGGCGGCGAGGAAGAACCAGGTGTCGAACCGCTTGGGCATGCCCTCCGGCGTGATCCAGTGCGCATAGGGCACCAGCGCGTCGAGCGCCAGCACCATGCCGTTGTCGGCGAGCACCTTCAGGAATGTGAGCTTGCTGTCGCAGAGGTCGCCGCGACAGGCCGACTCGATCTCGCTGGCGCGTTTGGCATCGACCAGCGCCGTCGAGCCGTTCGGCCGCGCCAACAGGATGCCGCTTTCCTCGAAGGTTTCACGGATCGCGGCGATGCGGAAGCTGAGCGTGCCTTCATCGAGCCCCTCGCCGCCCGAATAGAGCGCAGGCGTCGCGATGATCTCCTTGTCGCCCTTGTCGACGCTGCCGCCGGGAAACACCAGCGCGCCGGAATTGAAGTCGATCTCATAATGGCGAACCATCATGAAGACCTCGATCTCCTTCCGCTCGGCGCTGTCGCGCAGCAGCAGGATGGTGGACGCAGCACGTGGGGCGACGGTTTCTGCCATGTGACTAGCCCGCCGCGCTGGATTGCGGTTGCAGATTGGCGCGGCGATCGACGCGCGCCACGCGCGACAACAGGTAATCGACCTCGGCCCGTGCGGTCGCCGTGATGGTCGCACCGGGCTTGCGCTGGGCGCTGGAGGCGATGATGCCGCGCTTCTGCAGCACATATTTGCGCACCGAAAGCCCCGCGCCCGGCTGCTGCTCGTAGCGGATCAGCGGCAGATGCGCATCGAACAGGTCATGCGCAGCATCGCGCTTGCCGGCCTTCGACAGCTTGACGACGTCGATCAGCAGTTCGGGGAACGCGTAACCGGTCATCGCGCCGTCGGCACCGCGCTCCATTTCGAAATCGAGGAACAGGCCGCCATTGCCGACCAGAATCGACATCGGCTTCAGCGAGCCGTCCTTCTGGAAATTGCGCAGCATGGTGATCTTCTCCAGGCCCGGCCAGTCCTCGTGCTTGAGCATCACGCAGGACGGCGAATCCATCACGATCTTGCGGATCACGGCGGGGGTGAAGATGACGTTCAGCGTCAGCGGATAGTCCTGCAGCACCCAGGGAATCTCGTCGCCGATCGCTTCCTGCGCCTGCTTGAAATAGCCGGTGATCTGGTCGTCGGTGCGCAAATGCGGCGGCGGCGCGATCATGACGCCGGCAGCGCCGGCATCCATCGAGGCCTTCGCCAGCGAGCGCATCGAGGCAAAGCCCGGCGCCGAGACGCCGACGATGATCTGCAGGTCCTTGGCGCGCTTGACGAAGCGAACGGCCACCTGCTCGGCCTCCGCGGCGTCGAGCTTGGGGGCCTCGCCCAGGATGCCGAGCACGGTGACGCCGTCGCAGCCGACTTCGGCGTAGAAATCGGTCAGCCGGTCGATCGATTTCTCGTCGATGCGGCCGTCATCGTGGAACGGGGTCGGCGCGATCGCAAAGGTGCCTGCGGCCTGGGCGGTGAGTTTTGTCATTTGGCGTCTATCCTGTTGTCCGTCATTCCGGGGCGCGAAGCGGGCGCCCTTGCGCCCCCAAGAATCTCAAGGTTCCGGGCGCGATGCTATCGCATCGCCCCGGAAACGACGTTACTTAAATCTCCGCGCCGATTTCTTGATCTCCTCCTCGGAGAAGAAGATTTCCTTGGCGTGGGTCACGATATCCTCCGCCTTCCATCCCGTAAACGGCGGCGTCCAGCCTTCCATTTCCATCATCCGCATCTCGCGGACGCCGCGGGGGCCGGAAACGCCGAGCACCTTTCCGGTCTGGTCGCCGGAGAGGTCGCTGACCATGTAGAGCACGGCCGGCGCGATGCCATCCGGGCCCAGCGCCGCGCCCGGGTTCTCTTTATAACGCGGCAGGTCCGCGGTCATGCGGGTCAGCGCGCCCGGGGCGAGCGTCCAGATCCGGATGTTGTACTTGCGGCCCTCGATCGCCAGCACGTTCGACAGTCCCCAGATACCGCCCTTGGCGGCGCCGTAATTGGTCTGGCCGAAATTGCCGATCAGCCCCGAGGTCGAGGAGGTGTTGACGATGACGCCGCCGCCGTTCTCGCGCATCCATTTGAACACCGGCTGGGTGCAGCAGAAGGTGCCCTTGAGATGCACCCGGATCACCTTGTCCCAGTTCGCCTCCCTGGCCTTGGCAAAAGTCTCGTCGAGCAGGATGCCGGCATTGTTCACCAGGATGTCGGCGCGGCCGAAATTCTTGATGGCGTCGTCGAACACCGACTGGCCGCCTGATATGGTCGAGATGTCGGCGCCGTTGGCGACCGCGCGGCCGCCCTCGGCCTTGATCGCATCGACCACCTGCTGGGCCATCGACTTGTCCGAGCCGGAGCCGTCGCGGGGACCGCCGAGGTCGTTGACCACGACCGCCGCACCCTCGCGCGCGAACAATTTGGCGTAGGCTTCACCGAGCCCGCCGCCTGCGCCGGTGATGATGGCGACCTTGCCGTCGAGTAGTCCCATTGCTGTTCTCCCTTGCGTTTCTTCGTTCTCGTGTCCCGGACGCGATGCAGCGTGCAACGCTGCTTCGCAGAGCCGGGACCTTCATCGGCATGGGCCCCGGCTCAGCAGCGCACCGCTTGCGCGCTGCGCTGCGTCCGGGGCACGAGAATTATCCCAACACCGTCTTGCCGCTCTTGATCACGGTGACGCCCCTCGCCTTCACCTTGGCTTCGAACGAGACGACGTTGCCGTCCTTCCACAGTTCCATCGTCACGGTCTCGCCGGGATAGACCGGCGAGGAGAAGCGCGCGACGTGCTGCTTGAAGGCGGACGGATCGTAATCGGCGTAGGTCTGCAGCACGCCGCGGCAGGTGATGCCGTAGGTGCACATGCCATGCAGGATCGGCCGCGGGAAGCCGGCCTTTTTGGCGAACTCGGGATCTGAGTGCAACGGGTTGCGATCGCCGCAAAGGCGATAGACCAGCGCCTGGTCCGGCCGTGTCGTGATGTCGACGATCCGGTCGGGCGCGCGGGTCGGCACCTTGTGCGGCTCCGGCTGGCCTTCGGACGGTCCGCCAAAGCCGCCGTCGCCGCGGGCGAAGCGCGAGGCCACCAGCGTCGCCAGCTTCTCGCCGTTCTCGTCCTTCAGCACGGTCTGGTGACGGATCACGGCGCCCTTGTCCTTGCCCTTGTCGAAGACGTCGAGCACGGACGAGTCGGCCGTGATCTTCGCAGCACCCGGCAGCGGCTTGTGGAAGGTGATGTCGCGCTCGCCGTCGACCACCATCACACGGTTCAGGTTCATCTCGCCGGGACCGGCGCCCCACGCCGCCACCGAGGCGAAGGTCGGTACGACCTTCAGCGGACGCGGCGTGAGGGTGCCTTCGTTGACATAGGCGAGTTCCTTCTCGTCCATGGGATCGGCGCCGAGGCCGATGCCGTAGGCGTAGAGCATCACGTCACGGTCGGTGTAGGCATATTTCTGGCCGAGATTTTTCAGGGCCATCAGTTGTTCGTAGTTGATCGGCATCGCGGTAGTTCCTCCGAACTTCTCTTTTCTTCAGCGGCGCCCGTTGTTGCGCCCTCTCCCCTTGTGGGGGAGGGCATCACCGGCAGCCCGTCAAACTCGCTTGAGTGAGGGGTTGCCGCCGCGAACACAGTGCTTGCGGATAGAACCCCTCATCCGGCGCTTCGCGCCACCTTCTCCAACAGGGGGAGAAGGCCCTCTACGCCGCGGTGAAGAACGGCAGTGGCGCGCCGTCGGTCGGCTTCCACACCAGCTTCACCTTCTGGCCGATCTTCAGGCTCGTCAGATCGCAGTCGACGATGTTGGTCTGCAGCGACGGGCCTTCCTTCAGCGTGACGTAGGCGATCGCATACGGACCGGTCGGCGATTTGCGCATCAGGCTGTAGGTGTAGATCGTGGCCTCGCCGGACGCCTCCTCCCACTCGGTCTTGTCGGAGTTGCAGAACGGGCAGATCGAGCGCGGGAAGTAGTGGGGTTCACCGCAGGCGGTGCAGCGCTTGATCATGAACTTGCCGGACTTCGCCGCTTCCCAGAACGGCGCGGTCTCCGGATTGGTCACCGGGGCCGGATATTTCTTCGCTTCAGCCATCACACGCGCTCCAGAATGCAGGTTGAGGCGGCGTGACGCACGCCGAGGAGTCCGCCGGTGCCGTGCGCGATCGCGATATCGCAATTTTGCACCTGCACTTTCGGATGCGCTTCGCCGCGCAATTGCCGGACGGCTTCGAGAATCTTGGTCATGCCGCCGCGATTGACCGGGTGGTTGCTGCAGAGGCCGCCACCGTCGGTGTTGAACGGCAGCTTGCCGACGCCGGAGATCAGATTTCCGTCGGCGACGAACTTGCCGCCCTCGCCCTTCTTGCAGAAGCCGAGGTCTTCGAGCTGCATCAGCACCGTGATGGTGAAGCTGTCATAGATCGAGGCGTACTTGATATCCTTCGGCGTGACGCCCGCTTCCTCGAAGGCGCGCGGGCCGGACCAGACGCCGGCCGAATAAGTCAGGTCGAGATCCTTGCCGCCGCGCGGGCCCTTCATCGCCTCGCCATGGCCGATCAGGCGCACCAGCGGCTTCTTCAGGCTTTTCGCAATTTCCGGCGTGGTGACGATCATCGCGCCGCCGCCGTCGGTGACGACACAGCAATCCATGCGATGCAGGGGATCGGAGATCATCGGCGAGTTGATGACGTCCTCGACGGTGACGACCTCCTTCAGCATCGCGTGCGGGTTGTACTGGGCGTGATGGGACGCTGCGACCTTGATCCAGGCGAGCTGCTCGCTGGTGGTGCCGTAGTCGTGCATGTGGCGCATGGCACACATGCCGTAGGCGTTGTGGGTGCTCGCGCCGTACGCCGCCTCGAAATCGGCCTCCGCGCCGGCCGCGCGCGGCGGCATCGGGCCCGTGCGCGGCTTGCCGGCGAGCGTCACCAGCGCAACCGAGCATTTGCCGGCGGCGATCGCCTCGGCGGCATGACCGAGATGGATCAGATAGGAACAGCCGCCGGTATCGGTGGAATCGACATGGCGCAGCTTTTTGGTGTTGAGGCCGAGATAATCGACCATCGGCCACAACCCGCCCGGCGCGTCGCCGGCCATGAAGTAGCCGTCGATGTCGTCCTTGGTCAGGCCGGCATCCTCGATCGCGCCCCTGGCGACCTCGGCATGGAGCTGTGCGGTGGATTTATCGGGTGCGTGCCGGGTGGGATGCTCGTAGATCCCGGCGATGTAGGCTTTGCCCTTGATGGTCAAATCGATCTCCGCTGGCGTTTCTTCTTCATGGGTTTTTTCTGGCCTGTCGGACCGACCTTGGCAAGCGCGGAAATATTCCGTCGGGCGAGAAGGCAGCGCCTGGACTCAAGTCGGCGGGTACGCTGGGACGCCAAATACAGGACCGTCATCCCCGCGAAAGCAGGGATCCAGTACGCCGCGACTTCTCGGTTCAATAACTGGGTCGTCCGGGAGCCGGACGATGACAACTGAATGTGAGGCGGCATTCTCGCGACATGTTCTGCCCGAGGTTTGCATCTCGTTTGTCGCCCTCATCGAATTCAGAGGGCGCAGGGAAGACCGGGTGCGCGCCGCACCCGCGGTCTCGTGTGCTGTTGCGCATAGCAAGAGATGCACACGAGCATACAGGTTCGGCGGGAGCATCCCGGCCTTCCCTGCGCAATGGCTTTACGGCTTACTTCGCGCTCTTCCCGGAGAACGGCTCTTTTGCCTCCGTCGCCCGCGAGATGCTTTCGCACCCTTCGGACTTGACGCCAGCACCACGGCGCCAGAACCACACGACTTCACCGTACGCCTCAGCCACACTCGTCCGTCATGGCATCGGCGTCCATCGCATCTTACCGCGCGTCAGTGACGATGGCCAACGCCCCTCATCTCGCGGTGAGACGGCTGCTGTTATGCCGCTGATTTGGGGGAAAACGGAAGCGGAATATTTCTGATTCTCAGCAATTTCAGGCTTGACGTAGTTTCTGAAAATCGGAAGTGAGTTGCCCGTCAGGCAATTGCGCCCCTTCCGCACGGCATGGCCTCTGCCGAGCTAGCCCTGGCTCGGTTGTCCATGGTCTCCTGACAGATACCGGAGGACCTTCTCCAACTCCGGGATAGCCGGCAACCCCTTTGCCGCAGCTTGCCTGGAGCACCATGGGTATGCCTGCAGGTTGGCCATCGCTATGTCCAAGCCCTGTCTGCGCCCCTCCGCGAAGCATTCGGCAATTGCCCTCGCGACGATCTGAACATCGTCGCAGGAGAGCCGTTTGAGCGGAGCCAATGAACGTACGATCTGACGACCGCGTATCAGGTCCATCTCTGTAACACAGGACGGTTTGATCGGCATGGCCGCAACTCCAGAACCGCGGGGATGCGACGATGCTACCGTGGTTGGTAGTATCTCAGGTATGCGTTTGTACAGCCGGAGGTTCGCTTGGTCCGAACCTGCTGCATTGCTCGCTGCCGAGACGCCGCCCGGTTGATGGTGGGCACGTCGCTTGCGCTCCTTTGTCCACCCTACGGCTCCGGAGACTTACTCCGCCGCCAATTGCCGTGGCGCCGGCGGCGGGCTCGCAAGGTCGGCGGTGAGTTGAGCGTGGCGGGCTTTGGCGTCCGCAACCGCCTTCTCCTTCACCGGACCGTAGCCGCGGATACGATCGGGCAAGGACAACAGCTCGACAGCGGTGTCGTGCGTGACCGGCGACAGCAGGCCGAGCACGGTGGCGACGTCCTTCTCGTAACTCCCTATCAGCTCGCGCTCGAGCTTGCGGTCGGCCGAATAGCCGAAGATGTCGAGCGGCGTGCCGCGCAGGACGCGCAGTTTTGCCAAGGTCCGGAACACGGGCATCATCCAGGCGCCGAAGGCGCGCTTCTTCGGACGTCCCAGCGCGTCCTTGCCGCCGCCGAGGATCGGCGGCGCCAGATTGAAGTTGAACTTGAAGTCGCCTTCGAACTGGTCGCGGAGCTGCCGTTCGAAGCGGCCGTCGGTGAACAGACGCGCCACCTCGTACTCGTCCTTGTAGGCAAGCAGCTTTGCATAGTTGATCGCGACCGCGCGCGGCAGCGCCTCACCATGGCCGCCATCGATGGCGGCATTGCGGACCTTGTCGACCAGCTTGCGGTAACGCTTGGCGAGCCGTCCGCCCTGGTAATCGGTCAGCAGGCCCGTGCGATGGGCGATGATCTCGTCGAGCGACATCGCCTCCAGCGTCTTCGCCGGAACGACGGCGTCGTGATCCTTCATCATCTCCTTGAACCGGGCCGGCTCCGCGGCGGCGAGCCGGCCGAGCTGGAACGCCTGCGTGTTCATCTTGATCGCGACGCCGTTGACCTCGATCGCCTGCTCAATCGCCTTCGCCGACAGCGGCAGCAGGCCACGCTGATAGGCGTAGCCCAGCATCATGATGTTGGTGGCGATGGAGTCCCCCAGCAGCGCTTCGGCCGGCGTGGTGAAATCGAAGAACGAGGAATCCTTGCGCAGCTCGGTTTCCAGCACCGCGTTGAGCTTGCGGGTCTGGAAGTTGAAGTCGCGGTTGAGGATGAAGTCCGCGGTCGGGATGACGTGGCTGTTGATGATGCCGACGGTGCGGGCGGCCTCGCACAGCGTCACCATCTCCTTCGATACCGCGACCACCTCGTCGGCCGCCATCACGAGATCGGCGGTGCCGGTGACGATGCGCGAACAGGTGACGTCGGCGGTGTGCTCGGAAAGGCGCACATGGCTGAGCACCGCCCCGCCCTTTTGCGCCAGACCCGACATGTCGAGGATCATGCTGGCCTTGCCCTCGATATGCGCGGCCATGCCGAGCAGCGCGCCGATGGTCAGCACGCCGGTGCCGCCGACGCCGCCGACGGCAATGTTGTAGGGCCGATCCAGCGACGGGAGTGACGCAGGCTCCGGCAGGTCGCCGATATCGCCGAGGTTTGCCGGCGCGCGGCGGCGCGGCTTGCCGCCGTCGATGGTGACGAAGGACGGGCAGAAGCCCTTGATGCAGGAATAGTCCTTGTTGCAGGTCGACTGGTTGATGGTGCGCTTGCGGCCGAGCTCGGTTTCGAGCGGCTCGACCGAAATGCAGTTCGACTGCACCGAGCAATCGCCGCAGCCTTCGCAGACCGCAGGATTGATCATGATGCGGCGCGCCGGATCTTCCATCAGGCCGCGCTTGCGGCGGCGGCGCTTTTCGGCGGCACAGGTCTGCACGAAGACGATCGCCGAGGTGCCCTTCAGCTCGCGGCAGGTCTTCATCACGTCCTGCAGCTCGTCGCGATGCGCGGTCTTGACGCCGGGCGCGATCTCGGAGGCCGGATAGGCGTCGGGATTTTCCGAGACCAGATAGATGTTGCGGATGCCTTCGGAATGAAGCTGGAAGGTGATCTGCTGCGGCGACAGCTCGCCGTCGACATGCTGGCCGCCGGTCATGGCGGTCGCGTCGTTATAGAGGATCTTGTAGGTGATATTGGCGCCTGACGCGATCGACTGGCGGATCGCCAGGCTGCCGGAATGGAAGTAGGTGCCGTCGCCGAGATTGGCGAACACGTGCGCTTCCTTGGTGAAGGGCGCGACGCCGACCCACGGCACGCCCTCGCCTCCCATGTGGGTGTAGGTCTCGGTGTTGCGGTCCATCCACAGCGCCATGAAGTGGCAGCCGATGCCGGCAAAGGCGCGGCTGCCTTCCGGCACCTTGGTGGAGGTGTTGTGCGGACAGCCCGAGCAGAAATACGGCGTGCGGGTGACGGGCGCGACCGCCTGCATCTGGGTCGCCTGCCGGCCGTTGAACCAGTCGGCCTTGGCGCGGAGCATCGCGGCGATTTCGGGATTGAGATTGAGCCGAAGCAGCCGTTCGGTCAGCGAACTCGCGAGCGACGCGACCGAAAGCTCGGCGGCGAAGGTCAGGAAGCGCTTGTCGTGGTCGTCCATCTTGCCGACGATCCGCGGGCGGACGTCGTCGCGCCAGTTGAACAGCTCCTGCTTGACCTGGTTCTCGACGATCTCGCGGCGCTCCTCGACGATGAAGATTTCCTCGAGGCCGACGGCGAAATTGCGCACGCCTTCCGGCTCCAGCGGCCAGGGCATGCCGATCTTGTAAAGCCGCAAGCCGATCCTGGCGGCGACCTCCTCGGTGATGCCGAGTTCGCGCAGCGCCTGGCGGATATCCTCGTAGCTCTTGCCCGACGCCATGATGCCATAGCGGGCATTCGGCGAATCCATGGTGATGCGGTTGATCTTGTTGGCGCGGGCAAACGCAATCGCGGCATAGCCCTTGTGGTCCTGCAGGCGCAGGTCCTGTGCATAACGGTCGTCGGGCCAGCGCAGATTGAGGCCACCCGGCGGCATCTCGAAATCGGAGGGGATGATGAAGGGCTTCATCTCGTCGGTGAGGTCGATCTCGGCCGTGGTCTCCACGGTCTCGGTGATCACCTTCATGCCGACCCAGCAGCCGGAGTAGCGCGACATCGCGATACCCAGCAGGCCCATCTCGATCATTTCATGGATGCTGGAGGGATAGAGATAGGGCATCAGCGCGGAGATGAAGGCGTGGTCCGACTGATGCGGGACGGTGGAAGATTTTGCGCCATGGTCGTCGCCGGCCAGGCACAGCACGCCGCCATTCTTGGCCGAGCCCGCGGTGTTGCCATGCCTGAAGACGTCGCCGCAGCGGTCGACGCCCGGGCCCTTGCCGTACCAGATGCCGACCACGCCATCATAATTGGCGCCGGGCGACAGGTTGAGCTGCTGCGAACCCCAGACAGCGGTGGCCGCGAGGTCCTCGTTCACGCCGGGCTGGAACTTGATGTTGTACTGTTCGAGATGCTTGCGCGCGGCGAAGAGCTGCTGGTCGTAGCCGCCAAGCGGCGAGCCGCGGTAGCCGGAGATGAAGCCGGCCGTGTTCAGCCCCATCGCGCGGTCGCGGCGGATCTGCGCCATCGGCAGGCGGACCAGCGCCTGGATACCTGTGAGAAAGATGTGGCCGGTGTCCTGCGTATATTTCTGATCGAGACTGATCGGACCCTGGTTGATTCCCATTGCAGCCCTCTTTGTCCTTGAGCCCTGATCGGGACGACTGTTTTTTAGCTAGTCATCTGAGCTTGTTAGAACCAGTCTACGTCGGATTTTTCCGGGCGCGCACTACAAATCTCGTAGCCAAGGCCGCGCCGGCAAAAGTCGCAACTTCGTGCCGGGAATAACGGCGCCGCATTTCGGTTTGTGTCGTCCGGGAGCCCCGGCGCGAAACGGCATGACATCCCTCTTCCCTCCGTTTCGCGCTATAACGCCCCGGGAAGCCAGATGGTGCAGGACCATGAGGACGATTCTAGCCGGATTGCTTTTGTGCGGTGCATTCGCCGTCGCCGCCGGCCACGCCCAGTCCAGGATCGAGCCGGGCCATGAGGCGACCGCAGAGGACATCGCGCGCGGCAAGGCGCTGACCGAGGCCGGCGATTGCGCAAGCTGTCACACCGCCGATCCGGCAAGGCCGTTCGCCGGCGGCAAGCGCATCGAGTCCCCCTTCGGCGGCATCTATTCGGCCAACCTGACGCCGGATCGCGAGACCGGGCTTGGCGCCTGGAGCGACGACGATTTCCACCGTGCCCTGCGCCTCGGCGTCGCGCGCGACGGCTCGCGCTACTATCCGGCCTTCCCCTATCCGCATTTCACCCGGCTGACCCGCCAGGACATTCTCGCGATCCGCGCCCATCTTGCGACGCTGACCCCGGTGAGCAATCCGCCGCGTGCGCCGGAGCTGCGCTGGCCGTTCAACTGGCGCTTTGTGATGCGCGGCTGGAACTGGCTGTTCCTGACGCCGGGCTTCCTGATGCCGGACCAGATGAAGAGCGCGGAGTGGAACCGCGGCCGCTATCTGGTCGAAGGCGTCGCGCATTGCGGGTCCTGCCACACGCCGAAGAACATCTTTGGCGCGGACAAGCGCGGCGAGAAGTTCGCCGGCGGCTTCGTGCAGGGCACGCCCGCTCCGCGGCTCGACGCCGGCGAACAGGGCGGTCTGAAATCGTGGAGCGTGGACGACATCACCGAGTATCTGCAGCGCGGCCGCAACGGCAAGAGCCAGGCCGGCCGCCTGATGTCGGAGGTGGTGACGAACTCGACCTCGAAGATGAGCGAAGGCGACGTCCGCGCCATGGCGGTTTATCTGAAGGATCTCCCGAAAGGCTCGCCATAGAGTTCCTCATCGCTGCTCGTCGGTGAAGACGAATTTCGGCATTTCCCACATGCCATCAGGGGTTCCAACATTACGGGGCTGCAATTTGGCGCGGAACATCCGCCCGCGCCAACAATTAGCTTTGGGATGCAAATGGAGGACCGATTCATGGCATACCAGCCCAATCCGAACGATCCCTATCGCGCCGGCATGAGCGACGAGGAAATCCGCCGCCAGGCGCACCTCGACAGTCTCGATAACGAGTTGCGGGCCGATCCCGTGCCTGCCGAGGAATCCTCACCGAGCGGCGCCAAGGTCACGATGTTCGCGGTTGCCATCGCCGTCGTGCTCGGCGCGCTGTTCTATGGTCTCAACAACACGACCCTGAACCAGGCCGGCACCACGCCGCCGAACCAGACCGCGCAGACCACCCCGGCCAACCCCGCTGCGCCTCCGGGCATGCGTGACGTAACGCCGAAGGCCAACACCCAGCCGGGAACCACCACCGGCGCCGCGACCAATCGCCCGACGCCGCCGTCGCCGAACCCGACCGGCACCGAGGTCGATCGTTCCAAGCAGTAATGACTGATCGTTGCACGACAAGCAGCGGGCCCAACGGCCCGCTGTTTCTTTGTATCGTGTCGGACGTTCTAGCCGAACATCTTGTTGAGTTCGCCGCCCGGATAGCCATTGGCGAACTCGCCAAAGGTGCCCTGCTCCGCCATCTCCTTCGATGCCTTCATGAAGCCGGTCCACGCCATTCGCGCCAGCGCGCCGCCGACGCTGATGCGGCGGACGCCGAGGTCGCCCGCGACTTTCAGCGACGGGCCGGCCGCGCCGACCAGCAGATTGACGGGTCTTGGATGCACCGCCTTGACGACCGCCGAAATCTCTTCCGCCGTCGAAATGCCCGGCGCATAGAGGCAATCCGCGCCGGCTTCGGCGTAGGCATTCAGCCGGTCGATGACGAGCTTGAGATCCTTCTGTCCGCGCAAAAAGGCCTCGCAGCGGCCGGTGAGCAGGACGCCGCTGTTGTCGGCATCGATCGCCTGCCGCGCCGCACGGATGCGCTCGACCGCCAGCGCGCGATCGAACAGCGGCTTTGCATTGTCTCCGGTGTAGTCCTCGATCGACAGGCCGGCGACGCCGGTCTTCACCGCGCGGGCGACATTGACGCCGACCTTGTCGGGCTCATGCGCAAAGCCGTCCTCGAAATCGGCGTTGACGGGAATGTCGACGGCGGCACAGATCGCGGCGAGATGGTCGCAGACGTCGTCGACGGTGACGCGGTTGTCGGGTTTGCCGAGCGTCCAGGCAAAGCCGGCGCTGGTGGAAGCCAGCGCCTTGAAGCCGAGATGCTGCAATGCCTTTGCGCTGCCGACATCGAAGGGATTCGGAATGATGAAACATCCGCTCTCATGCAGCTTCCTGAATGCGGCGCGTTTGTCAGCAGTTGTCAGCATGGGTCTTTCCCCCGTTGTTTGTTGGCGCCGCCAACATAGGAACGCGACGCCCGCTTCGCCAGACGCATCACGTCTCGACCTTGCGCAGGAATGTCCGCTCTTCGCCGAGGATGAATTGGTGCTCCTCGGCGAAATCGAAATTGGCCCTGCCTTCGCTGTCCGCGCGCAGCCGCGCCCGGTAGCATTCATATGAGGCAAGGCTGTCGAACGAGATCAGCGCGAACGCGATGTTGTTGGTGCCCTCATGCGGCATCCAGTAGCCGATCAGGTCGCCGCCGTGCTTCGGGATGATGGTGAGCCAGTTCCTGGAATATTGCTCGAACAGCGCGCGCTTGAACGGGTCGATCCGGTAGCGGATGAAGACGGTGATGGTCATGATGTTCTCCAGTGCCTCGCCGTCACAATACCCGCTTGCCTGACTTCTATGCTTCGGCTATCATCGAACTATGAAAGCAGGTCCCGACATTGCCGTGGTCGCTTCGCTGGTCGGCGATCCCGCGCGCGCCAACATGCTGACCGCGCTGATGACCGGCCGCGCGCTGACCGCGAGCGAGTTGGCGCAGCAGGCCGGCATCACGCCGCAGACCGCAAGCTCGCATCTCGCCAAGCTCGAGGCCGGCGGGCTGATCGAGCCGGAGAAGCAGGGCCGTCACCGCTACTACCGCCTCACCGGCCCCGATGTCGCGCATGTGCTGGAGGGACTCGCGGGCCTCGCCGAGCGCGCCGGCCATACCCGCGTGCGCACCGGGCCGAAGGAACCGGCGCTGCGGCGGGCGCGGATCTGCTACGACCATCTCGCCGGCGATCTCGGCGTGCAGATGCTCGACAGCATGCGGCGGCAGAAACTGGTCCGGCAGACCAAGCAGGCGATCGAGCTCACCGGCGAAGGCCGGCGCTTCATGGCCGAGGCGCTGCAGATCGACACCGATGCGCTGACGCATCCGCGCCGTCCGGTGTGCAAGGCCTGTCTCGACTGGAGCGAACGCCGTCATCACCTCGCCGGCACGCTGGGCGCTGCCGTGATGAAGCGTTTCACCGAACTGAACTGGGCGGCGCGCGACACCGCGCCCGGCAGCCGCGTCGTCAACTTCACCCGCACCGGCGAAAGGCGATTTGCCGCGTTGTTCGGGAGCGAACCGGCATAGCCTTCGCGAAGTTTTCCGGCGGGAACCGCGACGTCTCTGGTGCGCCCTCATGACAACGGGCGACATTCATGTTCCATTCAGCTATTCGTGAATAGGTTCCGAACCGTGCCGCGTTGCGGCCAGGAACGGGAGAAAACATGAAGTATCTTTTCGCAGCAGTTTTGGCCCTGGGCACCGTTGCCAGCTTCAGCGCGGCGGAAGCCGCAGGCGGATGCGGCCCCGGATGGCACCGCGGTCCCTATGGTGGTTGCCAGCCCAATCGCCGGGCCATCGTGGTTCGTCCGGCTCCGATCGTGGTCGCGCCGGCTCCGGTCGTCGTGGTGCGGCCCGGCCGCGTGTGTCCGGTCGGCACCGTGTGGCGCTATGGGCGCTGCCGCGTTTACTGATTTCTTTTTCAGGCAACGAAAAGCCCCGCTCGCGCGGCGCGAAGGCGGGGCTTTTTTATGCACTCACACTGGCGATGTCTTACCAGTAACGACGGCGCCAGTAGCGGCGACGCCAGCGACGGCGGCGGCGATGCCAGCCCCAATAGCGGCGGCGGCGCCAACCCCAGTGCCGGCGACGGCGCCAGCCCCAGTGACGGTGGCCCCAACCGCGATGATGGCCACGGCCCCAGCGCACCTCTTCAGGCGCGAGCCGATCGACCTCCTCACCTGATGTAACGGCGGGTTGCGCATCCTTGTTGGCGCGGAGCCTGGCGTCGTCAGGCAGCGGCGCCGGCATCAGCGGCGCGGCGTGCGCGCTCGCGGCGAGGGCTGCGCCACCGGCGGCAAATCCAACAGCGAGTTTCAGAAAGTGGCGGCGTTCCATCACATCTTCTCCTCCGTTTGCTGTGTGCTTGAGAGAAGAGTTTCGATGCGTTTAGATGAACGCGCGCTGAACTTCGCATTCAGGCTTCTCGCGAGCGGAACAATTGCTGCGGCTGCCGCATTCCTGCATCATGCGCAGTTGTAATGGCTATGCGACAAGTTCCTCGGCCAGCACCAGCAGATCGCGCGTGCGCGTGACATCAGGCCAATCGCGATTGAAATCGTCGATCAGGCGTTTCAAGTGCGGCCCCTCCATCGCGCGATCGAGCGCGGCCTTGTCGGGAAACCGGTACATCGCCTGATGCAGCGACGGATCGCTGACGCTCCAGTAACGCCACGCCTTCACCGCGCCGAACGATTTCACCGCGTCCGGCAGATGCTCGCGCGAATACCAGGCGTCGAACGCCGGGCGTTTGGCGGGATCCGACACCGTGGCGCGGACGACAAAGAACGCTGCGGGCATTCTGGTTTCTCCCTTGAAGTCGGGTGGATTGGCGCACCCGACGCATCCATCAACAAGCAACTGTCATATGCTCTGTGATATCAAGGCCGCGCGCAACGCGTTATCCGAGGTATCACCCATGCTGGCCCGCCATTGCTCCGCCCTTTTGTCCGCGCTCTGTCTCCTGGCCGGGGCCTTGCCCGCGGCGGCGCAGGACATCGCCCTGCCCCGCGAGCCGCAGATCGGGCCGCGGCCGTTCTATCTCGTCGACAAGATGAAGGATGGGCCGCTGAAGACGCAGCTTGCGCAATGCACCGGGCCGTTTCGCAAGACCGACTTCTCGATCGGCCATCGCGGCGCGGCGCTGGAATTTCCCGAACATAGCAGGGAGTCCTATCTGGCGGCGGCTCGCATGGGCGCCGGCATCATCGAATGCGACGTGACGTTCACGAAAGATCGTGAGCTGGTCTGCCGTCACTCGCAATGCGACCTGCACACCACGACCAACATCCTCTCGGTGCCGGAGCTTGCCGCCAAATGCACCCAGCCGTTCAGCGCGGCCGACCCGGCCACGGGCAAGAAGGCGTCGGCCAAGTGCTGCACGTCGGACATCACGCTTGCCGAATTCCGCCGCCTGACGGCCAAGATGGACGGCTTCAATGCGGATGCGAAGACACCGGAGGAATACCAGAACGGCACGCCGCGCTGGCGCACCGACCTCTATGCCAATTCCGGCACGCTGATGACGCATGACGAGAGCATCGCGCTGATCAAAAGCCTCGACGCGAAATTCACGCCCGAGTTGAAGGCGCCGGAGGTGCCGATGCCGTTCGACGGCGACTACACCCAGGAGAAATATGCCAGCCAGATGATCGCGGCCTACAGGAAGGCCGGCATTCCACCCGATCATGTGTTCGCGCAAAGCTTCAATCTCGCCGACGTGCTCTATTGGGTGAAGACCGAGCCGGAGTTTGCCAGACAGGCGGTCTATCTCGAGGAGCGTTATGAAAAGCACGGTCTCGATCCCGGCAAGCCGGAGACGTGGAAGCCGTCGATGGCGGAATTGAAGGCGCAGGGCGTCGCCATCCTCGGCCCGCCGATCCCGATGATGCTGACGCTTGACAACAACAAGGAGATCGTGCCGTCCGCCTATGCCAAGGCGGCCAAGGCCGCCGGGCTGGAGCTGATCGGCTGGTCGCTGGAGCGCGACGGTCCGCTCAACAAAGGCGGCGGCTTCTATCACCGCCCCATCAAGGGCGCGATCGACCGCGACGGCGATACGCTGACCGTGCTGGACGTGCTCGCCAAACAGGTCGGCGTCCGCGCCATGTTCTCGGACTGGCCGGCAACGACGACGTTCTATGCGAGTTGCATGGGGATGAAGTGAGGGATTCGCAGGGTGGGTTAGCGCAAGCGTAACCCACGACGATCTCGATGCGCGGAAAGTCCGGCGGTGGGTTACGGCTTCGCCTAACCCACCCTGCGACGCCGGACTACGCCGGCTCCAGCCCTAGCGCCTGCCCGACCTCGATCCAGGTCGGCAATTCGCGCTGATACAACGCATTGCTTTCCTTGAATCCGATCGCCGGCTCCAGCGCAAACGTTGCGAGGACTTCCTTCACCTTCGGATCGTTGTTGGCGGCGACGCAGAGCTCCGACAAGCGATCGACGATCGGCTGCGGCGTCGCCTTCGGCAGCGCCCAGCCCGAGAAGCCGCTGACCGTGAAGAATTTCGACGTCGCGCCCTGCTCGGGCAACGTCTTGACATCGGGGATCGCGGGAACCTTCTTCGAATGCACGGCGAAGAGGATGCCGTTGTTACTTTGCAGCACGGCCTGCGCCGCCGTGTAGCTGCCCATCGCGACATCGAGTGTGCCGTCCATCAGGCCGGTCCACATCGGCGCTTCGCCGCGGTAGTGGATCGGCTCGATCTTCAAGCCATACTGCTTGTTGAGCTCGTTGATCGTCATGTGCGGCGCCGAGCCGGCGCTGTAGGTGCCGAAATTCACCTGGCCCTTCTTGCGCGCGAATGCCACGAAATCGTCCAGCGTCTTGACGCCGGACGCCTTGCTCGCGATCAACAACAGCCCGGCGCCCGGAATGACGCTGACGAGCGTCAGGTCCTTGTCCATGTCGTAGCCGGGATTC
Source organism: Bradyrhizobium sp. (assembly GCF_036735945.1). GTDB lineage: Bacteria > Pseudomonadota > Alphaproteobacteria > Rhizobiales > Xanthobacteraceae > Bradyrhizobium. The sequence continues at coordinate 30,005 of NZ_DAINNI010000024.1, forward strand.
TTCATCATCACCCGGTTCATCACATAGGTGGTCGAGATCGAGCACAAAATCGTATGACCATCCGGCGCGGCGCGCGCGACTTCCGCAGCCCCGATCGAGCCGGAGGCCCCCGCCTTGTTTTCGACCACGACGGTCTGCCCGACCTGCTTGCCGATGTAATCGCCGAAGGCACGCGCCAGAAGGTCGGTCTGCCCGCCCGCCGGGTAGCTGCAGACCATGCGGATGTTGCGCGACGGCCAGGCGCCTTGCGCGTACGCGCCGCGCGAGATGAACGGCAGCGCGACAGCGGAAGTACCGGCAGCGATGAAATGGCGGCGGTTGAATTTAGCGGGCATAGTTCCTCCTTGATTTTGCAAGGAAAGTACCTCATCGCCCGGCTTCTGCCATATGCGAATGCCGGGACAGATTGGCGCACCATACGAACGCCGGCCTGCGACATATGACGCGCAGGCGCCGGCTCGATGATAGGCGCCAGAAACGCCAGCCTATTCGCTGACCGGCCGTCGCGTCGGCGTGATCTGCGTCGGCGCTGATGACGTTTGTTGTGGGCGGGGCTGCAGGCGCGCCGGCGGACGCGCCTGCACTCTCGCTTCGGTCGACGCAAGCGCCGGCGCCGGCTTGCGCGCCGGATTGGCGGCCGGCAGCGGCGGAGCAACTGGCCTGCGCTGATTTTGCTCGGAAACGCCGGCGATTGCCCGCGCCGTCTGCTCCCGGCTCTCCTTGAGCAGTTCGGCATTCTCGGCATTTTCGCGAGCCAATGCCTGCTGGCCGGCCTTGAGCTGCTCGATCTCTTGCCGCACGTTGGCAAGATCGCGCGTCAAGGTCTCAAGCAGTTCTGTCGTCTCGGCAGGAACCGATAGCGGCGGTTGCGAAACGGTCGTATCAGCCGCGGCGAGTTGAACGGCAGGCGCCGCCGGCTCGGCCGCAGGCTTCGGTGCTTCCAAAGACGGCGGCAGGGCCATAGCCAATTGCGGCGCCCACCGCGCGATCACCGGCCTTGCCGTCTCGCCATAGGAATGCCACGCGAAAGCAGCACTGCAGATGCCCGCGGTCAGCAGCAGGGCGATGAAGCCGCGCAGCACCGGCCTGCCGCGCGACGGCCGGCAAGATATGTTCTTCCGCGCGCTGTCATTCTCCAGCCTGGAAATCTGTGCATTGAAGCGCGCGAGTTGCTCATCCGCGAGAGCGATCTGTTCGTAAGCATGCGCGAGCCGTTGGTCGGCGCGCGCCGCCAGCTCCGCGTCTTGCGTAGACAGTCCCGGGCCAGCGTCGCGTTGGGCGGTTGGGCTGATAGTCGCCGCGGAATCCATGAATGGCCTCCTGCCAGTTTTGCCGTCAACTGGACGGGCGTTCGTCTGATTGTAGACACTCCCTACCGTCGTTTTGACCAAAGCAAGGCTGGAGAATGGAAAGTATAGGGCTGATTTTGGGCGAATAGCCCTTCGGGCAGGCCTGGCAGAACACTGGCGTCGTGCGGGACTGCCGCCTTTCGCAGCCCAGCAAGAGTGCCACGGCGCCGTTTAGTCCCGTTGACTCCGACTTGGCGTAGCTCAAGGATGCGCGGGCAGAACGAGCCACGGAGGGACACCATGATCTCACGTCGTCTTGTGATCGGAATGCTCGGGGCCGGACTGGCGGCGTTGGCGCTGTGTGCCCCTGTTGCGCTGGCCCTCTCGCCCGAGGCCCGCAACGCCAAGCTTGATGAAACCCTTAAAGGACTGGTCGAGGGACGCAGCACGCCCGGTATCGCGGTGCTGATCCTCCAGAACGGCCGGCCGGTCTACAGAAGCAGCGTCGGCGTTCGCGAGGCCGGGGGCACCGCTCCGATCGGCGAGAACGACATGTTCCGCCTCGCCTCAATGACCAAGGCCGTCACTTCGGTGGCGACCATGATCCTCGTCGAACAGGGCAAGATCGGCCTGGACGATCCGCTCAGCCGTTTCCTCCCCGAGTTCGCCAATCTGCGGGTCCGAGACCCCGACGGCACCGAAGGTCCTGCGAGCAGGTCGCCGACGATCCGCGAATTGCTGAGCCACACCGCCGGGCTCTCCTACAATTTCATCAACAATCCGCGGCTCGTCGATGCCTACCGCGACGCCCGCGTCACCGACGGGCTGGACCAGCCCGAGGTGACCATGGCCGAGGCGATGCAACGGCTTGCCTCCGTCCCGCTCGGCTATCAGCCCGGCACCCGCTGGGAATACTCGCTCGCCACTGACGTGCTGGGCGCCGTCGTCGAGAAGGCGACGGGCGGCACCCTGGAAGCGTTTGTAACCGAGCGGATCGCAAAGCCGCTACGGATCGAAAGCTTTGTGTTCAACGCGCCCGAGGCCACGCGCTCACGCTTCATACAGGTGACGCGGCCTGCCGAAGTCACGGGCGCACTCGGCACCGGTTACGTTCCGGTAACAGGCGCCGAGGCCGTACCGTTCCCTCCCACCAAGGGCACCGCCAGGCTCGACCCGAACCGCGCCTTCTCTCCGACCGCCTATAATTCCGGGGGCGGCGGCATGAGCGGCACGATCGGAGACTACGCCCGGTTCCTGCAGATGCTGCTGAACGAGGGCGAACTCGACGGTGCGCGGGTGCTCCGTGCGGAAACCGTCCGGCAGATGACGCAGAACGTAACCGGCACCATGCCGACGCTTCGCGGGCCGGGCTGGGGTTTCACGCTGGGCTTCGGGATCGTGACCGATCCGGCAGCCGCCAAGACCCGTCTTCCGGCCGGCAGCTATGGATGGGGCGGCATTTACGGCACCCAGTTCTGGATCGACCCGACCAATCGCGTCGTCGGCCTCGTCATGACCCAGACCGCGATTATCGGCTCGGGCCCGATCTCGACGCCGATTCGCGAAGCATTCTATACGGCCGACTGAGGCTCGCCGGGCAGCGTCACATCAGCTTCATCGGGCTGTCGGCAACCACGCGGAGGTCGATGCTGCCGATCAGGTTCGAACGCAAAAGCTCGGCGGCGCTGATCGCATCGGTGGTCTGCCGCAGCGTGCTGATATTCGATCCGAGCGAGACGATGCCGCCGAGCACCAGGGCGATCGAGCCCAGCGCTGCGGTCTGACCTGTGGCGAACAGGCCGAACAGGGTCACGAGCAGCAGCGCGAAGCCGCCGCCGATCGCCGCCTTTGAAAACATGATGATCTTGCGGCACCGCTCGGCGGACTCGGCGAGCGCCTCGAGCCGCGCCTCGATGCGCGCGATCTCGTCGGCCGGATCGTCGTCAGGGATTGAATTCAAGATCTGGCATCCATCTGCAAGCTGCTTCCGCCGAACGGGCCGAGAGGTCCGATGGCGGTGCGGTGAAGCGGATGAATGCTACTGGACCGCCGTCGCCGGGACAACGGATGCCGGCGGAGCGGATGTCAGTCAGTTCGACGGGCGGCCGAGGAAGGCCGGGATATCAAGGACCTTCTCCTCGATCGGATTGCGCACGGCCGCGGTGCGGCCGAACGGATCGAGTCCCTGCGGCGGCGCCGGCCGCGCATGTTCGACGACCGCCGTTCGCGCTTCGAGATGACGGGCCACGGGCGCCGGCGGCGGCGCCACACGGTCGGGGATGCGGCGCCGGTCGTGGCTCAACCGTCCCGCGAGATCCGTCAACAGGCCTTCCGCCGGATGCGCGGCGCCGGCCGTCTCGATATTGTCGATACCGGTCGCCACGACCGAGACGCGGACGACGCCATCAAGCTCGGCATCGAAGGTCGCGCCGACGATGATGTTGGCGTCGGGATCGGCCTCGTCGCGGATGCGGGTGGCCGCTTCGTCGACCTCGAACAGCGTCAGGTCCCGGCCGCCGGTGATCGAGACGATCAGGCCGCTGGCGCGCTTGATCGACGGGTTCTCGATCAGCGGGTTGGAAATCGCGGCGATCGCGGCGTTGAGGACGCGCTTGTCGCCGGAAGCCTCGCCCCTGCCCATCATCGCCTTGCCCTTCTCGCGCATGACCGAGAGAACGTCGGCGAAATCGAGATTGATCAGGCCTTCCTTGACGATGAGATCGCTGATGCAGGCAACGCCCGAATAGAGCACCTGGTCGGCCATCGCGAAGGCGTCGGAAAAGGTGGTCCGCTCGTTGGCCACCCGGAACAGGTTCTGGTTCGGAATGATCAGGAGCGTGTCGACCGCCTTCAGCAGTTCCGCAATGCCGACCTCGGCATAGCGCATGCGGCGCTGGCCCTCGAACTGGAACGGCTTGGTGACCACGCCGATGGTGAGAATGCCGAGGTCGCGCGCGGCCCTGGCGATGATCGGCGCCGCGCCCGTGCCGGTGCCGCCGCCCATGCCGGCGGTGATGAACACCATGTTGGCGCCGGAAAGATGATCGCGGATCTCGTCGAGCGTTTCTTCCGCCGCGGCGCGGCCGATATCGGGCTGCGCGCCGGCACCGAGGCCGCCGGTCACCTGCGCGCCCATCTGGATGACGCGCTCGGCCTTCGAACTGGTGAGCGCCTGGGCGTCGGTGTTGGCCACGATGAACTCGACGCCTTCGAGGCCGGCGTCGATCATGTTGTTGACGGCATTGCCCCCGGCGCCGCCGACCCCAAATACGATGATACGGGCCCTCAGCTCGCGGATATCGATGCCGGTCATTGTTGCCCCACGGCTGCTCCGCTTAAGTCAGCGGAGTGAGAAAAAGCGTTTGCTACCCACTGGCGGCCTTGCGGTCCGCCTCCACCAAGCTCGCCGCCAGATGTCCCACCCGGCGTGCCGAATGTCCGTGATTCTCTTCGGAACTGCCAGCCCGGACAGCGGTCCGCAGCGCCACAACCTCGCCCTCAAGCCGCGCCGTCGCCTCGCGGGCGGCCGTGGTCTCGGCGCTGGCCTGCAGGAGCTCAGCCATCAGGCGATCTCCGCGCTCGCGCTCGTATTCGAAATCCGCGCGATGCGTGGCCGCCCTGACCTCGAGCTGCACGATTTCCGCCTGCAGCGTCGCGACCGCGGTCGTCAACCGGGCGACATCGGCCGACTGACGACGGCCCCACGGCGTATGCCTGACTTCAGCCAGGTCCACGCTCATCAGCGCCTTGCCGTCGTCTGAGCGGGTGCGCGGCAAGTGCAGCCGCCTGGCGAGCGAACGGGCGGCGGCGGGCGAGATATTCAGGCGTGCGCCCAACTCTGCGTAGGTAAGAAACTCAACTGACATCGGCTGTTCTCCTCGAACGAACCGCACTGGAATCGGCTTGAACATGACCGGATAGCGACGCTAAGGCTACGGTCGGCATGGTTAATGAATAGTTAACGACGTGTATCCGGCCGACTGGACACGCGACGCCTCTCCTCCGCGACATGAATCTGTCACACTTGGGCCATCCCTGACCGGGAAAAGCTGGTGTGGGATCAACAGGTTGCGGTATAGTATCGCATCGCGATCGAGGCGCGATTGCCATGGATGACGAACAGCTCGCTGACCTGCATAAATTCCTGGCCGAGCACCATCGCCGGCTCGCCAAGGAAGCGGTGCTCGATGTCGTGCAGCACTACCATTCCGACCTCGCCCAGCGACTCGCGGACGAGGCCGCGCTGATCTTCAGGCGAACCGCGATCGCGCAACGCCTTCGCGAAGGCGAGCAGCGGCTGAGGAACGAGCAGGAACGAACGACATCGGACGACCAACCTCCCCTCACCGTTTCCCGAACGGCCAAGGACGGATAACATCGCGCTGTTGGGGGCGGATGATCCGAAGGAGACCGTCATGAGCCAGCCGCAGCCGATCAAGGACGCCAGTCACCTCTACGAGGTCGAACGTCGCGCCTACCACGCCGAGCGCCCGGGCTTTCGCATCGCGGAATTGCAGCTCTCCCCAAGGCAGAAGGTGCCGTGGCACACCCACAGCAACATCTCCGATACGTTTTACGTGCTGGAAGGCCAGATGCGTCTGTTCCTGCAGGACCCGAAAGAGGAAGTGAATCTGAAGCCCGGCGAAGTCTATGTCGTCAGGCCCACGCGTCCGCATCTCGTCACCAATGCCGGCATGAATTCGCTGACCTTCCTGATCCTGCAAGGCGTCGGCGAATACGATTTCGTGCCGTTGCTGCCGGCCAAGTCGCCGGCGCCTTGAAGCCCGCGTCCCGTCATCGACATTACGGGCGATGCTGCCTACAATCGCCACCGGCACTGGAGGGACCAACCTTCGGGCGTACCAGGGCAGGAGACGAGCCATGCGCAGAATCGTGGCGATCGGCATCATCGCGGCGTGCGTATTCCCGACCACGCTGAGCGCGCAGGTTATCAAGTTCGACATTACAGAACGCAGCGCCGCCTTCGCCGGACGCAGCTTTGGCGATGTCGGGCCTTACGAGCGGATCACCGCGCGCGCGACCATCGCGCTCGATCCGGCTGACGACCGCAACGCCGTCATCACCGACCTCGCGCTGGCGCCGCGCAACGCCGAAGGCCGCGTCGAAGCCACAGCCGACGTCGTGATCCTGCGCCCGGCCGATCCATCGCGCGGCAACGGTACGCTGCTGCTCGATGTCCCCAACCGCGGGCGCAAGCTGGCGCCCCAGCTGTTCGACGATTCCGCGCAGCCCGGCGCCAACCGCGCCGAGCAGGCCTCGGATGCCGGCATCGGCTTTCTGCACCGCCAGGGCTACACGATGGTGTGGGTGGGCTGGCAGGCCGACATGCCGTCGAAGCCGGGACAGATGGCGCTCGTCGCGGCGGTCCTGAAGGGCGTCACCGGGCCGATGCGCGAGGAATTCGTCTTCGACAACATCACCAACCCCGCGCGCGCCCCGCTGACCTGGCCGGCGGCCGATCCCGCCAACATCGCGGTCACGGTCCGCGCCGCCTGGGCGGATGCGCGCCAGACGCCGCCACAGCTTGCGGTGCGGCTCGTCGATCCCTCGACGGCGGAGATCACGCGGCCTGACGGATTCGATGCCGGTGCACTCTACGAAGTAACCTACACCGCGCGCGATCCGGCAACGCTTGGCATGGCGTTCGCCGCGGTGCGTGACGTCGCAAGCTTCCTGCGCAACGACCGCACCGCCGCCAATCCGCTGCTGGTCGGGCTGAACCCGTCGGTCAACCGCGCGATCGGTTTCGGCGTCTCGCAGTCCGGCCGCTTCCTGCGCGACTTCCTCTATCTCGGCTTCAACGAGGATACGCGCGGCCGCGTCGTGTTCGACGGATTGATGCCGCACATCGCCGGCACGCGGCGGATGGCGACCAACGTGCGATTCGGCCAGCCCGGCCGCAATCCGCGCCATCCGCAGGACCCGGCCTGGCAGGCCGACCTGTTCCCGTTCACCTATGCAACCCTTACCGATCCCCTCTCCGGCCGTACCGACGGCCTGCTGCGCCGCTGCTCGCTGTCAGCCACCTGCCCCAAGGTGATGCAGACCGACAGCGAGCACGAATGGTGGGCCTCGCACGCCTCGCTGCTGGTCACCGATCTCAGGGGCGACCATCTCGATCTGCCGGACAATGTGCGCGCCTACATGATCGCGGGCGCGCCGCATTTCGCCGGCCCCGACGACCACATGAAGTCGGTGCCTGTCATGGCGCTGCCGCAGAACCCGATGCATGCGGGCGCGCCGATGCGCGCGCTGCTCACCGATCTCGACCGCTGGATCCGCGACGGCGTCACCCCGCCCGCAAGCCGCGTGCCGATGCGTGCCCATGGCACGCTGGTCGCGGCCGGAGGCGCCGTGCCGACGAACATCCCCGGCCTGCCCTACAAGGCCATCCATACGCCGAATGCGTTCTCCGACCAGAGCGTGCTGCCGGCGAAGGAGATCGGCCGCTATCCCGTGTTCGTGCCGCGAGCGGATACCGACGGCATGGCGGTCGCAGGCGTGCACATGCTGGCGCTGGCGGTGCCGCGCGCAACCTACACCGGCTGGAATCCCCGCGCGCAAGGTTACGGGCCGACCGCGTTCTTTCCGCTGCAGGGCGCCGTGATCCCCTTCGCGCCGAGCGAAGCCGCGAGAAAGGACGCCAACGACCCGCGCCCGTCGCTTGCCGCGCGTTATGCCGATGATGAGGCCTATGTCGGAGCGGTGCGCAAGGAAGCCGAACGGCAGGTCGCCGAGCGGTTGCTGTTGCGTGAGGATGCCGAGCGAGCGGTCGAGGCAGCGAAGCAAGGGAAGTTGGCGAAGCTCGGGCAGTGAATGTGATGATCTCCGATGCCTCGGAACTGGCCAAGGCCATGCCGGGATGGCGTGAAGAAGGTAAACCACGTGGATTTTATTCGGGTAATTTTCCACCTGCGGCTTGATAAAAACCTGCCAACTGCTTCGCAAGCAACGCAGCTAGCAGAGTTTCCATCCTCGACACATCAATCTTGCCACCGCGATATGCGGAGTCAGCCGCATCCAGCGCCTCGAAGTAAGGATTCCGATTGTCGACAATTTGATCGGGAATGGTCGGCGTGCCCGGCAACACCGCCCCAGCGCGAATAGAAAGTACGACGTACGATATCATTCTCGACGTTCGCCCGTTACCGTCGGCGAATGGATGGATCCAATTGAGGCGCCACATCAAATACGCTGCTAGGTGCAGCGGCGTACTTTCAGTCCAATGATCATTGACGTAGTCGCACATCTCCTCAACCAGTTCGGGAACAAGGTGTGCACCCACTGGTTCGTGCTTACTGCCTTCGATCGCGACACCACCCGGTCGATAGTTGCCAGCATATGAGCTAATTCCAGCCAACGCTTCCCGTTGAAGACCTAAAATGAGAGACGGCCGCAGCTTGAACGAGCCTCGATCGAGTGCAGCATGGATTGCCCCGATTGCCGCATCGTACTGCCGAAAGCCATTGCGCGCTTCAGCAGCGGCTTTCTCCTGAGGATCGGTAATTAGCTCAGGTTCGAGCGCGCGGCTATCCCGCCGTTCGCGCTCATCATCTATCATTTCTCGCCCTTGGCCAGCTTTTCGGCTTCCCGATCAACCATTTCGCGCGTGATTAACTCATTCTCGAAATGAGTGTTCCCGTACACGAAACTTCGCCGCTGTAACTCCCGGTGTTCCGGCGTCGGCTTAGCGGTCTTGGCCGCTTCGAGAAGTTTTTTCAGATCGTCAGTCATAGACAAAATATAAGCGACTCGGACGACAGATGCCATGGCGATTTTACATAAATGCTTCCGCCATGTTGCTACAATGGCAATTGTCGCGTTCTTTGCCGCTTGTGGACCTTCTCCTTACGCTTTTAGCGCCTCCAACTCGTGCGCCGGACATCGCGCCCTCCAATCACAACGGCAGATTATCGTGCTTCTTCGCGGGCATCTCGACCTTCTTGTCTTTCAGCATCGCCAGCGCCCGCGCGATGCGGCGCCTGGTCGAATGCGGCATGATGACGTCGTCGATGTAACCTCGTTCGGCGGCGATGAAGGGTGACAGGAAACGGTCTTCGTATTCCCTGGTGCGCGCGGCGATTTTTTCCGGATCGTTCATGTCGGCGCGGAAGATGATTTCCACCGCGCCCTTGGCGCCCATCACGGCGATCTGCGCGGTCGGCCAGGCGTAGTTCATGTCGGCGCCGATCTCCTTCGACGCCATGACGTCGAAGGCGCCGCCATAGGCTTTTCGCGTGATGACGGTGACGAGCGGCACCGTGCATTGCGAATAGGCGAACAAAAGCTTCGCGCCGTGCTTGATCAGGCCGCCATATTCCTGGGCGGTGCCCGGCAGGAAGCCCGGCACGTCGACGAAGGTCACGATCGGGATGTTGAAGGCATCGCAGAAGCGGACGAAGCGCGCCGCTTTCCGCGAGGCGTCAGAGTCGAGCACGCCGGCCAGCACCATCGGCTGGTTGGCGACGAAGCCGACGGTACGGCCGGCGATGCGGCCGAAGCCGGTGACGATGTTCTTCGCAAATGTCTCCGACAGTTCGAAGAAGTCACCCTCGTCCACGACCTTGCCGATCAGCTCCTTCATGTCATAGGGCTTGTTCGGATTATCAGGGATCAGCGTATCGAGCGACATGTCCACGCGCTCGATGTCGTCGAAGCTCGGCCATTCCGGCACGCCGTCGGTGTTGTTGGACGGCAGGAAGTCGATCAGACGCCGCATCTGCAACAGCGTCTCGACGTCGTTCTCGAACGCGCCGTCCGCGATCGAGGAGCGCGTCGCATGCACCGAGGCGCCGCCGAGCTCTTCCGCCGTCACCACCTCGTTGGTGACGGTCTTCACCACGTCGGGGCCGGTGACGAACATGTAGCTGGTGTTCTTCACCATGAAGATGAAGTCGGTCATGGCCGGCGAATAGACGTCGCCGCCGGCGCAGGGGCCCATGATCACGGAGATCTGCGGGATCACGCCTGACGCAATGACGTTGCGGCGGAACACATAGGAATAGCCCGCAAGCGCTGCGACGCCCTCCTGGATGCGTGCGCCGCCGGCGTCATAGAGGCCGATGATCGGCGCCCTCGCCTTCATCGCCATGTCCTGCAGTTTTGTAATTTTCAGCGCGTGGGTCTCGGACAGCGAGCCGCCGAACACGGTAAAATCCTTGGCGAAGACGAAGGTCTTGCGGCCGTTGACGGTGCCCCAGCCGGTGACGACGCCGTCGCCCGGCACCTTGGTCTTTTCCATGCCGAATTCGGTCGAGCGGTGCTCGACGAACATGTCGAATTCCTCGAACGAGCCCTTGTCGAGCAGGAGCTCGATGCGCTCCCGCGCGGTCAGTTTTCCGCGGGCGTGCTGCGCCTCGATGCGCTTTTCGCCGCCGCCAAGCTTGGCGCCGGCGCGCCGTGCCTCGAGGGTGTCCAGGATATCCTTCATGCCATTTCCGCCCGTTCCGGTGTCGATTTGGGGCCTTCTAACACGCCCTTTTCCGGACAGGAAACACCCTTCCCGCCCTCTGGTACCGCCGTCCGGCGGACCCTATATCCGCATCCTGACCATGGGGACCGGAATGACCGATAATGCCAGCGCCGACACCTCGGGCGCCGTTACAGGGGGTGTGCGCACGCTGCTGCGGCTGGAAGGATTAGCCCTCCTTGGCGGCATGACCCTGCTTTACTATGTCTGGGACGGGTCGTGGTGGGTCTACGCCCTGCTGTTCTTCGTCCCGGACATCAGTTTTGCGGCCTATCTGTCGGGACCGCGTTTCGGCGCCCTGATGTACAATGCCGCGCACAGCTACCTCGCGCCGATGGCGATGATGACCACCGGATTTGCCACCTCCTCGCCGCTCGTCCTCTCGATCGCGATGATCTGGCTCGCCCATATCGGCTTCGACCGCGCGCTCGGCTACGGGCTGAAATATGCGGCCGGCTTTTCCTTCACCCATCTCGGGCGGATCGGGAAGTCTGCGAATTGAAATTTTCCGCGTCCGGAGCGAACCGCGCGCCGATCAGATCGCCACGATATCGGTAAGGCACTGCTGCACGACCGTCATGCGCGCGGCGATGTGGCTTTGCTCCTTGCAGTCCACGTTCATCGCAAACACGGTCTGCTGGCTGCCCTTTTCGGCCCAGCCGACCATCCAGCCGAGCTGCGGCTTGCCCGCTTCGGCGCCGAGCAGTCCGCTCTTGGCGCGGACGGTGGCGTCGCCGACCTTGGTGACGGGAAGGATGTCGCGCGTCAGCTCCTGGCTGCGCTTGCCGGCCGGCAAAACGCCGCGCCGCAGGCGATCGACGAAATCGATCTGCTGGACCGGATCGATGCGCAAGGCTCCACTCAGCCAGAACTGATCGATGCCGCCGCCGATGTCGTGGTTGCCGTAGTCGAACAGGTCGAGATATTTCTGCATCCGCTCTGGCCCGATGCGGCGGGCGATTTCCTGATAGACCGGCACGGCGGAAACCGCGATCGCCGAGCGCAGCGTGTGGTCCTTGTTCCAGGCCTCGATGCTGCGCGTCACGCCGTCCCACTTGAAGACGTCCTTGTCGGGATCCTCGACCACACCGGTCTCGAGCGCGATCAGCGAGTTCGGAATCTTGAAGGTCGAGGCCGGCAGCCTGCCCTCGCCCGAACGCACCTTGTCACTCGCGATGATCAGATAGTCGTCCACCTTGTAGGCCACGAAGGTTCCGACCGTGCCGAGATCAAAGAAGCGTTTGGAAAGATCGTCGCGAAACTCGCTGCGCTGATAGGAAACGTTGGCAAGGGCGCGCGCGGGTACGAACGGGGTCGCAGCGAGAAGACCGAGCGTATGGCGGCGATTGATCACGGTGATATCTGACCTCTAGAAGAACGGGCGACGATGCTGATGGCATCGTGGATAGACTATGACAAGCGGAGCCTAGTTCAACGGCTGTTCCGGCTGTGAAACCGGAGGAAAGTCGAGGGATTCAGCGCACGCGGCCCGACAGCCGCAGCACGAAGATCAGCACTTCGGCGACGGCCTTGTAGAGATCGGGCGGAATTTCATCGCCGATCTCGACGTGAGACAAAGCGCCCGCCAGCACCTCGTTCTCCTCGATCGGAATGTCGTGCGCCCTGGCGAGTTCGACGATTTTGGCGCCGATGGTGCCCTTGCCCTTGGCGACGACGCGCGGCGCACCGGTCTTGTCGTAGTGCAGCGCGACCGCAAGCTTGTTTTTGGTGTCAACGCTCATAGCGCGCGGTCCAGGAAATGCCCGGCGCGCGCGGCGGGTGCGGCCTGCGGCGGCGCGCCGTCGCGGATCACGATATCGCCGGGCTGCAATTCGGCGCTGGTCAGCGCCTGGCTAAGCTGGGGCATTCCGGCGCGGAGTTGCTCCGCCGTCGCCGGGCGTTCCGCCCAGAGCCGAACCGAAGTCTTTTCGCCTGACAGCGAGATCAGCGCGTGAACCGGACCGGCCGGTTCGACGTCGAGCGAGAAGCGCGCGCGCCAGATCCGCTTGGCGGCCTCGACCTCCTCGTGGCCACCATCGCGCGAAATTTCGAACTGTGCCATCGCCGTGCCCTGCGGCGTCACGAAGGGGATTTCGAAATGCCAGCGCGGCGCGGTCGCATCCAGCCGCGGCGCCGACGGATCGATGCGATCCGGCAACGACGCCACCTGCAGCAGGGTCTGCCGCGCGATGGCGGCATCGGTGTCGTCGAGCAGATGATGGGCGGTTGCTTCGAGCGGCGCCTGCGGGGCCAGCGTCGGAGTGGCGACCGGCTGCGCGGCCGGCGGCGCGCCGCGCACCGGCGGCGGTGGCGGATTGGTCTGGAAGGCCACCTCGCCGCGACCATCTCGCGGCGCGGCGGTCGCGGTCCGCATGGGAATGCCGAGTTCATGCAGCGCTTCCTGCAGCAGGCTCAGCGTGGCGCCTGCGGAATGCGCTTCGCTCTGCAGCGCGACAAACGCGCCGCGCGCGGCGTGGGCGGTCAGCGCGGCCGTTTCCCCGCCAGACAATCGCGCCTGCGGCAGCAGGATTTCGTGCGGATCGGTGTTTGACGACAAGGGCGGCGCAGGGTTCGCAGTTGCGGGCGGTGCTGACGGCGCGGCCTGCGGCGGCGCCGGCTGCTGCGCTCCCGCCGGCTGCGCGGCCGACGCCGGTGTCGCATTGAGGCCGAGTGCGGACTGCAGCGTCTGGCGCAGCACGATCAGCGCGGCCTTCAGATCGGGAACGCCGGTCGGCGGCACCGATCCCGCCGCCAGCGACGCCTCGAGGAAGATGCCGGACTTCTGGAACGCCGTCTTGATGTCGCCGCCGTCGAGGTTCTGATCGAGGCTGGTCTGTTGCGACAGCACCTGCGCGATCGCCTCGCGCAGTTTCGGCGGCAGGCTGCTGGAGGACACCGCCGCGCCGAGGTTGGCGAACAAGGGCGCGAGGCTGTCCTGCTCGCCCACGGCGGCCTGGGCTGCGGCGGAAACCGCAGCACGCTCCATTGGCGTCAGCACGATCTTCGGCGTGGCCGGGTGATTGGCGGGGATATCGGCCAGCGCATCCGGCGACAGCGTGACGGCGTCGGCCGCAGGGCCAGCGGCATCGCCACCCTGTCCGATCATGGCGAGGCGAATGCCGTCCCTGGTCTGCGATACCGCGAGCCGCAGGTTCTGGCCCTGCTGCAGTGGAATTTCGGTGGCGACGTCGATCGAGAGGCTGGCGATCGCGATCCGCACCAGATCGGCGGACAGCACCTTCAGGACCTGGGCGTTGACCACACTGCCGGGCTGCAGCACGAGTTCGGACGCAACGCTGCCGGCCTCCTGGGCTGGCAGCACCGGCAGAACTTGATTGATCGAAATCGCCATGGTTCGAGGTCTCTGGCCAAGGGGTTAAAGCTAACCCGGGGCCGTAAACCTCTCCTTAACCGGCAGCCGTCATCAGGCCCGCAAGGACTCCAAAACGGTCACCGCGGCCCGGAAATCGATGAATCTGGCCGCGCGGCGGGCCGCGACCTCCTCGTCGACGCCCCATTTCTCGACATTCCAGTCATCGTCGACATGGGCGGCCGCCCAGACATCGTCGGAATCCATGGCGCCACGATATAGCGCAATCGCCAGCAGCGCGGAGCCCGTCACCGTCGTCACCACATGCAGCGCCGCGACCGACCAGGGGTCATCAGGGAAGACGGCGCGGGCAGCCTTGATCGCCTGTTCCGGCTGGGCCACATGCACGATCCCCTCGGACAGGATGAAATGGGCGCCAAGCTGGTTGGCGGCCCAGGCCAGCACCGGATCCCAACAGGCCGCCTCGCGGGCAACCAACGCCTCGGGATGGCCGGCACGGTAGAACAGCAGATCGGTGCCGAGATATTTTTCGACATCGTCGGCCACGGCATCGACGCGATCGGCGACCTCGCCGACCGAGTTGGCAAAGCGCGTCAACGGCATGGTCAGGGGATCGATGGTCTCGCCCTGCGCGTGCCATTCGGCGGCGATCTGCTCGGCGACGTCGCTGGTCGGCGCAACCACGTGGCGGCCGGACGGGGTGCGGATCGGCTTGCCGTCCAGCGTTACGGCGAAGCCGCCGTCGGCTGGCGCTACGCCGGCTTCCTTGTAGAAACGCTTGCGCTGGGGCGCGCGCGAGGTGCGGCGCACCGCTTCCTGCGGATCGAGCGGCGATTGCCCTGCGACTTCATCGAACAGTTCACGCATGTCGTGATTTCAGCCTGCCTGGATCGGGTAATAGTCCAGCGCCGACAATACGATAACGGTGCGTGCAAATAAAGGCGATGAGGCCGTTGCGCCGATCAATTGCAAGATTGGTTTCACGGGCCAGGACGCGATCCCCGGCCGGTTCCCTGCCCTTCACGGCTTCTGATAGATCACCTTGCCGGCGCGGATCGTGTACGAAACCTTGGCGAGGTTGCGGACATCGGCAATCGGATCGCCGTCGAGCACCACGAGGTCTGCGTCGAAATCCTTCTCGACCCGCCCCTTCTTCGCGGCCTTGAAATAGCTCGCCGGATTGGTCGTCAGCGAGGCCAGCACCTGCCGCTCCGACAGCGCGCGGCGCATCAATTCGTATTCGAGCGTGGTGCCGTAGAGCGGGATATAGCCGACGTCGGTGCCGAACAGGACGGTGTTGCCGTTCTCCGAAAAACTCCTGAGCTGGCCGACAATGTTGTCGACGAGGCGCGCGACGATCTCCGCCGGCAGCGGCAGTTTTGCAAACAGCGACAACGTCGGCGTCAGCGCAGTGCCCTGCTGCTTGAAGCGCGCGAGCTGCTCGGCGGGATAGCCTGGCTGCCGGCCGACGGTGTGCGCCATCACGTCGACATCAGCGGCGATCACGGCCTCGATGCCGGCTGTGTTCTGAGGATGCGCGAACACAGGCTTGCCCTGTGCGTGCGCGACATCGACAGCGGCCCTGGCGATGGCCGCCTCCATGTTCACGACAGGCTTGTCGTCGCCCTTGTAGACGCCAGTGAACAGCTTGATGCCGTCGAGGCCGTTCTGCAGGTAGTACCGCGCCATCTCCGCCGCCCGTTCCGGCGTGGCGGCCTCGGGAATCTGCGCGTCGGGCAGATAGACGGGACGGCCATCCCTGGGGAAGATGCTGCCGGCGAGGAAGATATTGGGACCGAGGATTTCGTCCGCATACACGCGGCGGCGCAGCGCCAGCGAGTCAGTGGGGTTGGAGCCGAGACTCCACACGGTCGTAAACCCCCATTGCGTCAGCATCGCCTGCATATGCGCCGTCAGCGGCGCGGCCGGCGCGCTGCCGGCGTTCCGCCACACCGGCTCGGTGAAATGGACGTGGCTGTTCCAGAAGCCGGCGACGATGGTCTTGCCGGAGCAATCCACCACCTGCGCATCAGACGGGATTTGCACGTCGCCTTCGCGTCCGATCGCCGTGATGACACCGCCTGTCGTCACGACAACGGAATTGGCAATCGGCGCGGCCTCAGGTGAGGCATAGACGCTGCCTCCCCTGAGCACCAGCGTCTGGGCTTGCGCGACAGCGCCCGGCAGGGCGGCGAGAACACAGGCGAGCAACGCGGCGCCGAGACGGTAGCGGATCATGAGCGAAGCCTTTCCGAACGATTGCGTGCCGCAGTCTACCTAAACTGTGCGACGCCGCCTTGATCGATATTGCTGCGCGAGAAGAATTGCAGCCCGGCTACTCCTCCGGCGCGTTCTCGATCGGATCGAAGCGGTCGGCCTCCAGTCCCAGCAGATTCCAGGATTGCAGCATGTGCGGCGGCAGCGGCGCGCTGACATCGATCACGCCGCCGCGCGGATGCGGGATCACGAGCCGCCGCGCCAGCAGATGCAAACGGTTCTGCAGGCCACCCGGCAGATCCCAATTCTCCTTGTTGAAATATTTGGGGTCGCCGATGATGGCGTGATCGATATGCGCCATGTGGGCGCGCAATTGGTGGGTGCGCCCGGTGACCGGCTTCAGCGAAACCCAGGCGAGCTTCTGCGCCGAGGTTTCGACCACGGCGTAGTAGGTCACCGCGTGGCTCGCGCCCTCGTCACCATGCTTTGCAATCCGCATGATGCTGTCTTCCTCGCTCTCTTCCTTGGCGAGATAGGTCGAGATGCGGCCCTGCTTCGGCTTCGGCACGCCGGCGACCAGCGCCCAGTAGATCTTGCGCGCCGAGCGGTGGCGGAACGAGCCGGTCAGTGCGGTGGCGGCAAAGCGGGTCTTTGCGATCAACAGACAGCCGGATGTTTCGCGGTCCAGCCGGTGCACCAGCCGCGGCTTCTGCCCCTTGGCGTCGCGCATCACTTCCAGCATCTGGTCGACGTTGCGGGTGATGCCGGAGCCGCCCTGTACCGCAAGCCCCGCGGGCTTGTTCAGCACGAGGACATCGGCGTCCTCGTAGATCGTCATGTCCTTTAGCGCCTGCAGCGTCTTCGCCGCGGCTTCCGAGAGCGGGCCAGTGCCCTTCGGCGCATCGAGCCGCAGCGGCGGAATGCGGACGCTCTGGCCTTCCTCGAGCCGGTCCTTGCTGTCGGCGCGCTTGCCGTTGACGCGCAGTTCGCCCTTCCGGACGATGCGCTGGATGTGGGAGAACGACAGGCCGGGAAAACGCGCCTCGAGGAAGCGATCGACGCGCATGTTGCTTTCGTCCGGTGTGACGACGACGGTCTGCACTTTCGTCGGAAGCTGTACCTCGGCCTTTGAGGTCTCGGGCTCGGCCATCACAGAAGACGGCTTTTCCCGCCGGGGTTCGGCGAAGCGCGGCGGCTTGCCGCCCGGCCGATGCGCCGGCGGGCGATCATTCTGGGCACCCCGGAACGGACGCGCAACCTTCGGACGATTTCCACTGGGACGATCACCCGCCGTGCGGGATTTCGCGAGGGGTCTTTTGACGCGACGGCTCATGACAATCTAGCTCCGGCCCTGGCGCGCCGCCGTTCGGCCGGCACGCCTCGGCAATGCCGCGATTTCCGCACCGACCTCATTTTCGGCGAGCCGCAATTCATAGAGCTGCTGCAAGTTCATCCAGAATTGCGGGCTGGTGCCAAACCAATGTCCCAGCCGCAATGCCGTATCGGCGGTGATGCCGCGCTGCCCGTGAATGATGCCCGTAATCCGGTTTACCGGCACGTCGATCTGGCGCGATAGTTCCGCGGCCGTGATGCCAAGCTCCTGCAATTCTTCCGCGAGATGTTCTCCGGGGTGAATGGGGGTACGGGCCATCGTTCCTTCCTAATGGTAATCGACGATCTCTACCTCGATCGGCCCAGGCGATCCTTCGGGCCAAGCGAAGCAAATTCGCCACTGATCGTTGATGCGGATCGAATACAGTCCGGCACGGTCCCCTCTGAGCGCTTCCAGACGGTTGCCGGGCAGCGCCGCCAGATCAGCCAGGCCGGTCGCGGCTTCGAGCCGATCAAGGCGCATCTCGGCCTGTCGCGCAAAGCCGGAGAACTCCCTGACGTGACGTCCTGAGGCAAACCGCTCTGTGCGCTTGTCCCGATAGCTGACGATCATCGACCCTCAACATAGCCGGAATTACGAGTTACGTAAACAGTAAATCCGGCTCACCCCCGCAGATTTTACGAGCACCTCGCCGCTATTTGGACGACAGGCCTGCGCAGCCAAGCCACTACAAATCCTTCCCGAGATCGGCCATGGTCGCACAACAGCGAAGATCAATGGAGCCCTGCATGGCCTTTTCAAAGTTGGCGCTAACAGCGGTGGCGGCACTCATCACAAGCTCGGCATGGGCCCAGCCGGCGCCGATGCCGGAGGATCTGGCCTGGAAGCTGCTCGAACTCGGCCGCACGATCGATCCGCCGAAGACGGCTGCGCTGTTCGCCCCGATGCAGCAGAAGGAACCCTTCCAGGGCGTCAAGACCGAGCGCGAGATCAAGTACGGACCGGCCGACCGCCATCTGCTCGACGTGTTCACGCCGGAGACCAATTCATCGGCACAGCCGGTGCTGATCTACATCCACGGCGGCGGCTTCATCGCCGGCAACAAGCGCGCGCCCGGCTCCCCGTTCTACGACAACATCATGCTGTGGGCCGCCAATAACGGCTTCGTCGGCGTCAATGCCACCTACCGGCTGGCGCCGCAGTCACCCTACCCGGCCGGCGCCGAAGATATCGCCGCCGTCGTGGCGTGGGTTGCCGCCAACATCAGTGAGCGCGGCGGCGATCCCACGCGCATCTATCTGATGGGCCACTCCGCCGGCGCGGTGCATCTCGCGAACTACGTCTCGCATCCCGAATTCCACAAGGTGAAGGGCGGCGGCCTCGCCGGCGCCGTGATGGTTTCAGGGATTTATGAAATGGGCGCCTCGCCGCTGGGTGACGCCGAAATCGCCTATTTCGGCTCCGACCCCTCGCGCTATGCCGAGCGCTCCTCGCTGCAGGGCCTTTTGGCGACGAAGATTCCGTTGATGATCGCCGCCGCCGAACTCGACCCGCCGCGCTTCGTGGAGCAGTTCAACCTGTTGAAGCAGGCGAGTTGCAAGGGTGCGAACGGCTGCGCCCGCGCGACCATGCTGCAACAGCACAGCCATATGTCGGAAGTCTATGCGATCAATGCGGTCGAGAGCCGTCTCGCCGACGAGATCCTGGCGTTCGTGAAGTTAGGGAAATAACCATCACACCGCCTCACGCAAATTGCGCGAGGCCGAAACCGACCGACCAATTCTCCTTCGCTGAATCGAGGACGTTCACGAAGATATCCTCCAGCCGAATGCCGAGATTGTCGCTCAGCAGTTGCGCGATCCGGCGGAACAGCGCCTGCTTCTGCTCTGACGTGCGCGTGTCGAACACCGTGATCTGGATGTAGACGAGATCGTCGCTGCGCTTGATGCCAAAGGCATTGCCGTAGCGGAAGTTCGCCGCATCATGCTCGCTCATGGTCATGAACTGGTCGTCCTCGGGCACATCGAGCGTCTCGCGCATCGCGCGGTAAAGGCCGTTGAAGATCGCCTGGCGGTAGGCTTCCGGCTTGCCAGCGCGCAACGAGATGTGGATCAGAGGCATGGCGAATCCTTTCGCGATCCGTGCGCCGGCTCCGCGCACAGGTGGTTCACTTCATCGGGAGATTGAGGTATCAACGTTTTTGACACCGTATCAAAAACACATTCTTGACGCCTCGTCAAATATAATTTGGTAACGTCGGGACCAGACCGTTTGACGAGAGGAGAGAGATTTGAGGCCGCGCGAGTTTGACCATGACGACGTCCTGCGGATCGCGTTCGAACAGTTCTGGCGCAAGGGCGTGCGTGGAACGTCGCTGTCGGACATCGCGCGCGATGCGGGGGTCCAGCGCGGCAGTCTCTACAACGCCTTCGGCAGCAAGGAGGCGCTGTTTCTCTGCGCCTACGAGCGCTATGCCAGCAAATATCTGGCTACGCTACAGAAGGCGCTGAGCTCCGGCACGCTGCGCGAGCGGCTTACGGCGTTCTTCGATGTGACGATCAAGAACTTCCGTTCCGGCTCCCCGCCCCGCGGCTGTCCGACGACGCGCGGGCTGATGGAGCTGGCATCGGGCGAAGGCGAAGGGCTGGATGAAAACGCGCGCCAGGCTTTTGCCGATCTGGTGGCGCGCGCCACCGGTCTGCTGGAAGAAGCTTTTTCCGAAGGCAAGAAGCGCGGCGAGTTCAGCGGATCGCCCGAGGTTGCGGCCTTGCACATCGCGACCGTCACGCGCGGACTGGCCGTGCTCGAACGCGCGTTCGGCGACGACGCCCAGTTGCGCAAGATCGCCGCGCACACGATCGATCTCATCCTCGGCAAGGCTGAACCTTAAATCGATCTTCACCTAAGGCCTCACACCTCTGCACTGCGCTTCGGCTATCGAAGTGCAAGCCGACGTCAAAGAGCCCCGGGGCGCGATTTTTACCTCAGGGCTCTCTCAGACCGCTCGGATAGAAAACGGGCTCACCGCGTCATGGCGAGGCGTGCGAGCAGGCCTCAATCGATACAAGTTCTTCCGCCCGCACTGCCTCGTATGTTCGTGGTATACTTCCCTTCCTTCTCTATAACCGTCAAATGGAAGCCCGCTTTTGAAGCGCAGTTTGGAGTTTGTCGGTAGGTGAAAACTCCCGGCGATACGCAAAACCGGGTGTCCCCGCCGATACGCTCGGAACCGGACGTGTTTTGTGCGTGATAGTAGACATTTGTGTATTCCGTCCTGCCCTCATCCATCACCATGGCGCAGCCACCACAGGAGCCCAGCTTATGCCAACCCTTTGAAATCCATTGCTCCTGCGTGTCCTTATACGCGATTGCAACATTCAATTCCTCCGGGGTGTGATTGCAGATATGCCAACCCTCTGCATAAGCATTGGCGGACAGTCCGACCGACGCGGCCAGAGATAGTACAAGCATCGTCTTTCGCATGGCTTACCTCCGTCCGTTGGGATCTTGATCGGCAGATTTCTGCCGTGCTGAATAATTACCATGTCGGCTTGGAGCTCGATGTGAATTGCCACACACGCAGGTTGAATTGCTATCGCCATGCTCGCTACGTTCAGGGACCGGGTTCGGACGTAGCAGATCAGCAGGACCTGCCGACCATCATCCAGTGTGCGCGACGCGTCCCAACATGTGGCTCCAGCATCGTCCTCGCTTGATTTGATATCGTCTTCGGAGCAGGCTTCATGAACGACACATCCACGCAATTGTTTTATTTCTACAATCGTCACCCCATCTCGCGCGACATCATCGTCGCCAAACTGCGCGCAAGCCGCGGTCATCTCGACAACCTGCGCCCGGAAGACCTCTATGCGCACGACCAGGACCACTATGGTGGTCTCGACGCCACGGACGAACTGGCGCGACAGGCGCAGATCGGCCCTGGAACGGCCGTCGTCGACTTTTGCGCCGGTCTTGGCGGGACCGTACGCTATCTCGCGCACAAATACGGAGCCGACGTCACCGGCGTCGAATTCACGCCTGTGCGCGCTGCAGGCGCGCAAGAACTGACCAGGCTGGTCGGCCTTCAGGAGACGGCGCGGATCGTTGAAGGCAACGTGATGGACGCTCCACTGGCCGATGCAAGCGTGGATGCGGTCGTCAGCCAGGAATCGTTCTGTCACGTCCCGGATGTGAAGAAGGCCGTGGCAGAAGCCAGGCGCATTCTGAAGACAGGCGGCCGATTGGCCTTCACAGATTGGGTCGCCAATCAACCGCTGGCGGCGGCGGACGTGCAACTGATGTGGGACGGGATGGCAATTCAGCCGCTTCGTTCGATTCCGGACTACCGGCACCTGGTCGAGAGCGTTGGCTTGAAGGTGGTTTCGGTCACCGACCTGACCGAGGAATGGAGGCCGATACTCAAGGAACGGCTCACCATGTACCAACGGCTGCGCGAGGAAGCGAGGCAGTCCGGAACGCCCGTGGGACACGATGCATTTCACGAGTCCTACATTCGATTTGTCGATCTCATTCAACAGCGCAAGCTCGGCGGCATCCGAATTGTAGCCGCCAAGTAGGCGGCGACACTTTGTCCGCGCCCATTCAAAGTTGGGGCGGGAGCCGTGGTTCTCCGGCAGGTTCACGAGTGACCCTGCGCGGACATCCTTTGATCTGGATCAAGCCGGAGGTAGTCCGCTCCGCTTTGTTTTACCTGCGAGGTGCTTAACGGCGGCTGGCATCCTTGCGCGCGCCCGATCATTGCCGCCGCTTTCGCCCGGCCGCAGATGCCGAGTCAATCCAATACCTCGGCAAGCGATGCCGGCTTCAGGTGCACAGCCAGGAAAAGGATCACGTCATGAGTAATGATACGATTCCGGCAAGGCCCGAGATAAACGCTGGGCCGACCGGCGCAGGATTGAAACGCCGCGATCTTCTGTTGAGTGGTAGTTCTCTCATCGCTGCTTCAGCACTTTCTGCCGCCGGTGCAAGCCTAGCGCAAGCGCAGCAACAACCAGCACAGGCCCCGGCGCCCGCGCCGACCGGGCAGCGGCCCAATATCGTCGTCATCATGGGAGACGATATCGGAATCTGGAATATCGGTGCTTACCATCGCGGCATGATGGCCGGCCGGACGCCGAACCTCGACAAGATCGCGGCAGAAGGCATGCTGTTTACCGACTATTACGCCGAGGCGAGTTGCACGGCGGGCCGCGCCAACTTCATCACCGGCGAACTACCGATCCGCACCGGCATGACCACCGTGGGCCAGGCCGGCGCCCCGACAGGCTTGCCGGCGGAGGCCGTGACCATTGCCACCGCGCTGAAAGGCATGGGCTATGCCACCGGACAATTCGGCAAGAACCACCTTGGCGACAAGAACGAGTTTCTGCCGACGGTGCACGGCTTCGACGAGTTCTTCGGCTATCTGTATCACCTCGACGCGATGGAAGACCCGGCCCACCCCGCTTATCCGCAGGAGCTGTTGAACAAGGTCGGCCCGCGCAACATGGTCCATTCGTGGGCGACCAGTGTAGACGATGCCACCGTCGATCCGCGCTGGGGCAAGGTCGGCAAGCAGAGGATCGAGGACGCCGGAACGCTCTATCCGAAGCGGATGGAAACCGTGGACGATGAAATCCGCGACCTTGCCCTGACGTTCATTGAAAAGGCCAAGGCCGAGAACAAGCCGTTCTTCCTGTGGCTCAATCCGACCCGCATGCACATCGTCACGCACCTGTCGCCGAAGTACCAGGCCAGGCGCAACTCCAAGAACGGCTGGTCGATTCATGAAGCCGGCATGGCGCAACTCGACGACGACATCGGCATCGTCATGCAGAAGCTCAAGGACATGGGCGTGGATGACAACACGATCGTCATCTTCACCACGGACAACGGCACCGAGGTCTTCACCTGGCCGGACGGCGGACAGACGCCCTTCGCGCAAAGCAAGGGTACGGTCATGGAAGGCGGCTTCCGCGCCCCGGCGATGGTCCGCTGGCCGGGCAAGGTGCCGGCCGGCAAGGTCGAGAACGGCATCATTTCCGGGCTGGACTGGTTCCCGACCCTGCTCGCCGCTGCCGGCAACCCGAACATCGTCGAGGAACTGAAGCAGGGCAAGCACATCGGGGGCCGCACCTACAAGTGCCATCTGGACGGCTATAATCAGATGGACATGATCACCGGCAAGGGGCCGTCGACCCGGCACGAAATCTGGTACTTCGGCGAGAGCGACCTGGGGGCGGTGCGCATCGACGACTACAAGTACCGGTTCATCGACCAACCCGGGGGGTGGCTGGGCGAGAAAACCAAGGTCGATGTGCCCTACCTGACCAACCTTCGCCTTGATCCGTTCGAGCGAACCGGCTGGCCCGACAGCGGGACCAAGTACGGCGCGCAGCAATACTTCGACTGGTTCAAATATGAATTCTGGCGCTTCGTGTTCGTCCAGCAGGAGGTCGAGAAACTCGCCATGACCGCGGTCGAGTTTCCGCCGATGCAGAAGGGCGCGAGCTTCAACCTCGATTCCGTGAAGGCGAAAATCGAGGCCGCCAGGACGGCGATGGCAAAATAGGATTCAAGATCATCGGCGTGGGGCGGCCTCCTTGCCGCCCCACGCCGCATCGGGGAAATATGTCCTCCGAGCCCATCGCGTCATTTGGCTGCGCTGCAAACTTTGCGCACCAGCTATTTGCACTGCGCGAGGTTTTTCACCGTCCTCAGGTCGTCACCGGAATTGTTGGACGGGCGGCGCTTTGAAGCCTCCTCGACCGCCGCGCAGGCGGCTTGCGCATTGCCGTTCTGGAAGCGCGCTACCGCGAGGTTGGTCCAGGCATCGCCGAAATCGGGCGCATCCTTGACCGCCTGCTCCAGCACCGGCTCGGCGTCGCGCGGGCGCTTGGCGATCAGGAGCATGCGGCCATAATCGGCCCGCAGCGCCTTGACCGGATCGGGCTGCATGAGCGCGATCTTGAACAGTTCATCTGACGCTTCGAAGTCGTTGAAGCGAAATTGCGAGACCACGGCAAAGCCGTGATAGACGGCGCTCTCCCCCGGTGAAATCAGGAACGCCTGGTTGAATCGCACCGCGGCCTCGTGGATCTTGCCGGTGTTGAGCGCCCGCCAGCCGCGCATGGTGATTTCCTCGAACGCCTTTTCGCGCGTGCCGGTCGCGGCGACGATCGCGCTGACGAATTTCTCGTCGGCGGCCTTGTCTTCCGCATTCTTGTCTGCGAATCCGAAGAACGGCTGCTCGTTGGTCGGCGCCTTGTAGCTCCGCTTCGTCACATGCACGCCCGGCGCCACCTCGACGGTTTCCGCCGATGCAGGCAACGCCGATGCCAGCCCTGCTGAGAGGACAACCGCACCGGTCATCCGCCCAAAACACTTCCCGAAACTTTTCATTCTGCCTGGCCTCGTTCCCTGCGCAGCTTGGCCCAGTAATCCAGCCGCTTGCGGATTTCACGCTCGAAACCACGGTCTGGCGGATCATAGAAGGTCTGCCGCCCAAGCGCCTCCGGGAAATAGTCCTGCCCGGAGAAGGCGTCGGGTGCATCGTGGTCGTAGTCGTAGCCGGCACCATAGCCTTCCGACTTCATCAGCCTGGTCGGCGAGTTCAGGATGTGTTTGGGCGGCAGCAGCGAACCGCCCTCCTTCGCCGTGCGCATCGCAGCGCCAAAGGCCTTGTAGGCGGCGTTGGATTTCGGCGCGGTGGCGAGATAGATCACGGCCTGCGCGATCGCGAGCTCGCCCTCGGGAGACCCAAGAAAGTCGAACGCATCCTTGGCGGCGTTGCAGATCACCAGCGCCTGCGGATCGGCAAGGCCGATGTCCTCGACCGCCATGCGCACCACGCGCCGCGCCAGGAACAACGGGTCCTCGCCGGCGTCCAGCATCCGCGCGAGATAATACAGCGCCGCATCGGGGTCCGAGCCGCGCACCGACTTGTGCAGCGCCGAGATCAGGTTGTAGTGGCCGTCGGCGGACTTGTCGTAGATCGGCGCGCGGCGCTGCAAAATTTCCTGCAGTTGCGCGGCGTTGAAGATTTCGCCCTTGCGCGCGGCGCGCCAGACCTCTTCGGCCAGCGTCAGCGCGGCGCGGCCGTCGCCATCGGCCATCCGCACCAGCACGGCGCGCGCTTCCGCATCGAGCGGCAGGTTTCGGCCCTCGACCTTCTCGGCATGGGCATAGAGCTGTTCGATCGCGGCGGCATCGAGCGACTGAAACACCAGCACCCGCGCGCGCGACAGAAGCGCGGCGTTGAGTTCGAATGACGGGTTTTCCGTGGTGGCACCGACCAGCACCACGGTGCCATCTTCCATCACGGGCAGAAACGAATCCTGCTGCGCGCGGTTGAACCGGTGCACCTCGTCGACGAACAAGAGCGTGCCCGTGCCCATCTCGCGACGCGCGCGCGCGGCGTCGAAAACCTTCTTCAGGTCGGCGACGCCGGAAAACACCGCGGAAATCTGCTCGAAATGCAGTTCGGTAGCGTCGGCCAGAAGCCGCGCCACCGTGGTCTTGCCGGTGCCGGGCGGCCCCCAGAACACCAGCGAACCCAGCGTGCGCGTCTCCAGCATCCGCGTCAACGCGCCGTCCGGCCCCAGGATGTGATCCTGGCCAACGACGTCTGAGAGCGCGCGCGGACGCAGCCGGTCGGGAAGCGGACGCGGCGCGTCCTCTTCCATCCCTGCCGCGGCAAAGAGGCTCGGAGCTTCGCGCGGTCGCTTCGGACTCATCCGCCGAGCGTCACGTTGATCTGCTGGCCGCCGCGCACCACGATGATGCGCCACAGCCGGGAGCCGGCCTTGCTCGCCTTGTCGAGATCGCTGGTCTTGCCGATCTTCTGGTTGTTGACCGCAAGGATGACATCGCCCTTCTGGAAGCCGACGCTGGCCGCGGTACCGCCATCGGCAAGATCGATGACGACGACGCCCTCGCTCTGGGCGTCCAGATGCAGCTCGTCGGCAATCGCCGGCGAAATATTGGCGACCTTGGCGCCCTGGAACGGCGAGCGCGCGGTGAGCACGATCTCCTCGCGGTTGGTGTCGGGCGCGGTCTCCAGCGGCACCGTCAGCTTGATCGTCTTGCCGCTGCGCTGCACGTCGATCTGCGCCGCGCCGCCGAGCTGACGCGTGGCGAAGCGATAGTCGAACGCGTTGGGATCATCGATCGTCTGGCCCTCGACCGCAACGATCAGATCGGACGGCTTCAGGCCTGCGCGCGCCGCCGGGCTGTTCGGTGAGACATTGGCGACCAGGGCGCCGTTCGGCAGTTTCAGTCCCAGCGTCTCGGCGATCTCGGGCGTCACCGCCTGCAGCTTGGCGCCGAGCCAAGGCCGCTTCACCGCCTTGCCGCCGCCCTTGGCGGAGGCCACGACGACGCGCACCATGTTGGCGGGGATGGCAAAGCCGATGCCTTGCGAGCCGCCGGAGCGCGAGAAGATCGCGGTGTTGATGCCCGCGAGCTTGCCGGTCATGTCGACCAGCGCGCCACCGGAATTGCCGGGATTGATCGCAGCGTCGGTCTGGATGAAGAACTGGTAGTCGGTAATCCCGACCTGGGTCCGCGCCAGCGCCGAGACGATGCCGTGGGTCACGGTCTGGCCGACGCCGAAGGGATTGCCGATCGCGAGCACGACGTCGCCGACCAGCAGCTCGTCGGAATTGGCGAAATCAAGTGTGGCGAATTTCTCCCTGCCGTCCTTGACGCGCAGCACGGCCAAATCAGTGCGGCTGTCCTTGAGCACGATCTCGGCCTCGAACTCGCGCTTGTCGGCCAGCGATATCTTGACCTGGTCGGCGCCCTCGATGACGTGGTTGTTGGTGACGACGAGTCCGGCCGCATCGACCATCACGCCGGAGCCGAGCGAGCGCTGCATCTGCTCGGGCTGCTGGCCGGGCACACCGAAGAAGCGGCGGAAGATCGGATCGTCCAGCAACGGGTTGCGGTTCTGCACCGTCTTCGCGGCATAGACGTTCACCACCGCCGGCTGCACGCGCTGCACGATCGGTGCATAGGACAGGCGCAGCTCGGCGCCCGAGGCCGGCACGCGGCGATCCTGCGCCAGCGCCGGCGTTGCAACCACCACTGAAGCCAGCAGCAAGGCGGCGGAACGGATCAAATTCATCTCGAAAATCCCGGAATTAAGCGCCCCACATATAGATGCGGGGCGGCAACGATAGAAGATAAAGCGGTACACAAAACGACAGCTACGCGGCGCGATCGGATGCCTTGGCGGCGTCGGGCGCGGGCGCACAGGATAACCGTTCCTGGTGGCCCTCGCCCCATGCCCGCAGCGTCTCGATCACCGGACGCAGGCTCTCACCGATCTCCGACAGCGTGTATTCGACCCGCGGCGGCACCTCGGCATAGACCTTGCGGAGCACCAGCCTGTCCTCCTCCAGCGCACGAAGCTGCTTGGTCAGCATGCGCTGGGTAATCCCGGGCATCCGCCGCCGCAACTCCCCGAAGCGCTGGGTGCCGGCCAGCAGATGAAACAGGATCACGCCCTTCCACTTGCCGTCGATCAGGTCGAGCGTGGCTTCCACCGCGCAGCCCGGCCGCCGGGCAAAATCTCGCCGTTTCATGAGGTTTCCCGAGGCCTTTTCCCAATAGTATCCAAACAGGGACTAGTTCCCCGAATTTACAGTACTTGCCAAGTGGATGCCAGCGCGACAGGTAGGCAGCCAATACTTCCCAACAAGGAGGCTCGGACATGAAGGCCGTCGGATACCGCAAATCGCTCCCCATCGAGGACGCCAACGCGCTGATCGATTTCGAGGCCGCCAGACCGGAGCCGACCGGCCGCGACATCCGCGTCGCCGTCAAGGCGATCTCCGCCAACCCGGTAGACTACAAGGTCCGCAAGCGCGCCGCCCCGCCCGAGGGCGAGACCAAGATCCTGGGCTATGATGCGGCCGGCATCGTCGATGCAGTCGGCCCCGACGTCAGCCTGTTCAAGGCGGGCGATGAGGTATTCTACGCCGGTTCGATCCTGCGCCAGGGCACCAACGCGGAATTTCATCTGGTTGACGAGCGCATCGTCGGCTGCAAGCCGAAATCGCTGTCGTTCGCGCAGGCCGCCGCGCTGCCGCTGACCTCGATCACCGCCTGGGAATTGCTGTTCGACCGGCTCGGCGCGGTGCCGGGCAAGAGCCTCGATGCGCGGACGCTGTTGATCACCGGCGGCGCCGGCGGCGTCGGCTCGATCCTGATCCAGCTCGCCCGCCGTCTCACCGGCCTGACCGTCGTCGCAACAGCCACGCGGCCGGAATCGCAGAAATGGTGCCTCGATCTCGGCGCGCATGCCGTGGTCGATCACAGCAAGCCGATGAAGGAGCAGATCGAAAAGCTGAAGCTGCCGCCGGTCGGCCTTGTCGCGAGCCTCACCTTCACCGACCAGCACTACAAGTCGATCGCCGAGTTCATGGCGCCGCAGGGCAAGTTCGGCCTGATCGACGATCCCCCGGAATTCACGATGTCCGCCTTCAAGGGCAAGGCGATCTCGGTGCATTGGGAATCGATGTTCACGCGCTCCTCGTTCCAGACGCCTGACATGATCGCTCAACATAACTTGCTGAACGACGTAGCCGACCTCATTGACAAGGGCGTGCTGCGCACCACGCTGGACCAGACTTTTGGCACCATCAACGCTTCCAATCTGAAACGGGCGCATGCGCTGCTGGAAAGCGGCAAGTCGCGCGGCAAGATCGTGCTGGAGGGGTGGTGACCGCCGAACGACAGGGCTGATCGCAGGGTCGATTGAGCGAACCCTGCATCTGTCAAACCGCGTGCCCGGCTCAGACTATCGTCGTCCTGTTGAGCGCTGCGATCTCGTAATCAAGGACCCACGAAAGACACGCCCGGGTTGATCTCGATCAATGAGGGTTACATCGGCCAACGCGTAGCATTGCGACCTCAACCGATAAGGGAGGATCGCAATGCGACATCGCGTAGTCACCGCCTTGATGTGTTCTACCCTCGCCCTGATCGGCGCAACAAGTCTCGCCCATTCCGACACGCTCGGACGATACGAGTGCAACATCGTCGGCGTCGGAAGTCCGGAGCCGATCGGCGACCGCAACGGCCACGGGCTGTTGAGCTACCAATTCTCCTGCTACGGCGTCGATGGTCTCTTGAAGGGAGCCATCTATTCCGCAGTTCACGTCAGCGAGTGGGATGGCCCGCAAGGCACCTTTCTTCTGGCAGGAGGAGTTCATCGGATCGCGGGAGGATTTGCTGTCACGCAGATGACGGACGGCACCGCCACCGTGACCATGAAGGACGGCAAGCCTGCTGGCGTGACCGGTTCCGGCAAGGCGATGTTCAAGCTTGGCACCGGCAGTCTGGCTGCGCTGTCCGGCAAGGCGGCCAGGTTCACCAGCAAGGTGACGGGCGCAAACCGCTTCGAGCTGGAATTCATGGACTGACTTCCGCTACCTGCCGCTCCGGCGGCTACTACCGCGACCAACCCCGGCGATTTCGTCGCACCCGGATGGACACTGGCTCACGCAGCCTTGAGTTCCAAACGGGCGGGAATTTGGCGATCGTCGTCGGCAATGCGCCCTGCGCCGTTCGTGAACACTTGTTCATCAAAGTTAAATTTGCCGCTGAACCATCTGGCGGCGAACACCTTGAGAAACGAACTTCACCCGAAAGTGTTTAGCGAATGTCTGACTACGGAAAGGAGTTGTTCATGAGGAAGGCACCTTTGGCTTTGGCCGCCGCAGCGGTTCTTGGCCTGACGGCCGTAACGGCACCATCGCCGGCGGAAGCTCACTGGCGCGGAGGGGGCTGGCGCGGCGGGGGATTTTTCCCGGCTGTGGCTGGCGGACTGATTGCAGGCGCCGTGATCGGCGGACTGGTCTCGAACGCATACGCCTATGGTCCGGGGTACGGATACGGCCCGGACTACGGATACTATGGCGGCGGCTATGCGCCAGCCTATTACGGCGGCGGGTACTACGGCGGATATGCGCCGGCCTACTATGGTGGCTATTACGGCGGCGCCTACCCCGTGGTCCGCTATCGCCGCGTGATCCGCCCGGCCTACGCCTACTATGGCGGTCCGCGATACTACGGCGGTGCACGGTATTACGGTGGTCCGCGGTACTACCGTGCCCATTGGCGTCGCTGGTAATCCGTCGGCAATCATAGATCTCAAACAAAAAGCGGCGCCCAAAAGGCGCCGCTTCCGCAATTAGATCCGAAAAAGCTTACGCCGCTTCCTCGGTCTTTTCCTGCACCGGACCGGAGTCCTGGCCCTTGGCGTCGACGTCGCGGTCGACGAATTCGATCACGGCCATCGGCGCGTTGTCGCCGTAGCGGAAGCCCGCCTTGATGATGCGGGTGTAGCCGCCCTGGCGGTCCTTGTAGCGGGGCGCCAGCGTATCGAACAGCTTCTTGACCTGATCCTTGTCGCGCATCTCGGAGATCGCCTGGCGGCGCATCGAAAGGCCGCCCTTCTTGCCGAGGGTGACGAGCTTCTCCACGATCGGGCGCAGCTCCTTGGCCTTCGGCAGCGTGGTGACGATCTGCTCGTGCTTGATCAGCGCGGCGCACATGTTGGCGAACATCGCGCGGCGATGCTCGGCGGTGCGGTTGAGCTTGCGGTGAACCTTGCCGTGACGCATTGGACTATTCCTTCTTCAATTCTGTCGCGGTGGTTCAGCGACAAGTCTGCAGGTGGGCTTCCTGCGTTCGCCCTGGTCAGCGAGTAGCGAATGGTGAGTAGCGAGTAGGTCTGCCCTATTCGCCATTCGCCACTCCCTATTCGCTCAGTAGTGATCTTCGAAGCGCTTCGCCAGCTCGTCGATGTTCTCCGGCGGCCAGCCCGGCACTTCCATGCCGAGATGCAGACCCATCTGGGCCAGCACTTCCTTGATCTCGTTCAGCGACTTGCGGCCGAAGTTCGGGGTGCGGAGCATTTCCGCTTCCGACTTCTGCACCAGGTCGCCGATGTAGACGATGTTGTCGTTCTTCAGGCAGTTCGCCGAACGCACCGACAGCTCGAGCTCGTCCACCTTCTTGAGGAAGGCCGGGTTGAAGGCGAGATCCGGAATGATCTCCTGCGCGACTTCCTTGCGCGGCTCTTCGAAGTTCACGAACACGTTGAGCTGATCCTGCAGGATGCGGGCGGCATAGGCCACCGCGTCCTCCGGCGTGATCGCGCCGTTGGTCTCGATCGTCATGGTCAGCTTGTCGTAGTCGAGGATCTGGCCCTCGCGGGTGTTCTCGACCTTGTAGGAAACCTTGCGCACCGGCGAGAACAGGCTGTCGACCGGGATCAGGCCGATCGGCGCGTCCTCGGGACGGTTACGCTCGGCGGCGACGTAGCCCTTGCCGGCGGCGACCGTGAACTCCATGCGGATTTCCGCGCCCTCGTCCAGCGTGCAGAGCTGCAGGTCGGGATTGAGCACGACGATATCGCCGACAGTCTGGATGTCGCCGGCGGTGACAGCGCCCGGACCCGACTTCTTCACGACCATGCGCTTGGGGCCTTCGCCCTGCATCTTGATCGAGATGTCCTTGATGTTGAGCACGATGTCGGTGACGTCCTCGCGAACGCCCGCGATCGAGGAGAACTCGTGCAGCACGCCGTCGATGTGCACCGACTGCACGGCGGCGCCCTGCAGCGAAGACAGCAGGATGCGGCGCAGCGCGTTGCCGAGCGTCTGGCCGAAACCGCGCTCGAGCGGTTCGGCGACAACGGTCGCAAAGCGGGTCGCGTCGGAGCCCGGCGTGACCTGCAGCTTGTTCGGTCGAATAAGTTCTTGCCAATTTTTCTGGATCGTCACTTTGTCACCCATGTGCCAGTCGATGGGTATTCCGATCACTGGCGTTGGAGATCGCGGATCAGTCCGCGGAAAATTCCAAAAACAATCGCGGACGGCACAACCGCCTGCGATCGAACATCAGACGCGCCGGCGCTTGCGCGGACGGCAGCCATTGTGCGGGATCGTGGTCACGTCGCGGATCGACGTCACGGTGAAGCCCGCCGCCTGCAGCGCACGAAGCGCCGATTCGCGGCCCGAACCGGGGCCGGCAACTTCCACTTCCAGCGTGCGCATGCCGTGTTCCTGCGCCTTCTTGGAAACGTCTTCAGCCGCGACCTGCGCGGCATAGGGGGTCGACTTGCGCGAGCCCTTGAAACCCATCGTGCCGGCCGACGACCAGGCAATGGTGTTGCCCTGCGCGTCGGTGATGGTGATGGTCGTGTTGTTGAACGACGAATTCACGTGTGCGATGCCGGAGGCGATGTTCTTGCGTTCGCGGCGACGTACGCGGGTGGCTTCCTTGCCCATTCTAAAACCTTCCTGTGATCTCAAGCGCCGCCGTACTGCCAGCGGCTACACCTAAAAAAACGCGAGTGGCGAATGGCGAGTAGCGAATGGATTTCCATTCGCCACTCCCCATTCGCAATTCGCAAAACTTACTTCTTCTTTCCGGCGATTGCCTTGGCCGGGCCCTTGCGCGTGCGCGCATTGGTGTGGGTGCGCTGGCCGCGCACCGGCAGGCCGCGGCGGTGACGCAGGCCGCGATAGCAGCCGAGGTCCATCAGCCGCTTGATGTTGATGCCGGTCTCACGGCGAAGGTCGCCTTCGACGAGATAGTCGCGGTCGATCACTTCGCGGATCTGCAGGACTTCCTGGTCGCTCAGTTGGCTGACGCGGCGATCCAGCGGGATCTTGACCTTCTCCACGATCTCGGCGGCATTCTTCTGGCCGATGCCATGGATGTACTGGAGCGCGATCAGAACGCGCTTGTTGGTCGGGATATTGACACCAGCAATACGGGCCACGGAATTCTCTCCTGTCGCCGGCCACCGCCGGACATTTGGTTTAGAGCGCTCGCGCGCTCTTTCTCTGGTTGAACATGAACTTTTCCGAAAATCGGCAATTCGGAATCATGCTCTAGCTCGGGCAAGTGTCCACAAACGCGAACACGACGCCCTAACCCCTTGGTTTCCCGGGGCCCGGCATCGTCTGAAAACTATCCGATCTGGATGCGAGGCTTATTAAGGGATTCAAACGGGTTTCGTCAACCGATTCTAGCGTTTAGCTCGCCTTTTCGTGACCTTCTTGCCGGCTTTCGCGGCCTTCCGGCCCTCCTTCCCCTTGGCCGCCTTGGCGGGCCGCTTTGCCGTCTTCTTTGCAGCCTTTTTTGCCCCCTTGGCGGCCTTCCGGGCCGGTTTGGCCGCCTTTTTGGCGACCTTGGCGGGTTTCCTGGCCGCCTTGGCCTTGCTCGCGGTGGCCTTCCTGGCGGCCGCCTTGGCCGCGACCTTGGCATCGGTGGCGCCGATAGCGGACAGAATCCGGTTAATTTCCCTTGTGACCTGCTCGATGGTCATCATGCCGTCGACGGTCAGGAGCTTGCGGCGCTCCGAGTAGTAGTGGATCAGCGGTTCCGTCAGGGACCGGTACTGGGCCAGGCGCTTGGCCAGCACTTCCGGGGTGTCGTCGACTCGGACTTCCTCGCCGCGCTCGCGCATCTCGGCAACGCGGGTCTCGACGCGCTGCAGCAGCGCGCTCTCGTTGACCCGGAGCTCGACCACCGCATCGAGCTTGATGTGCTTCTTCTTCAGGAGCTCATCGAGGGCCGCGGCCTGCGGCACCGTGCGCGGAAAGCCGTCGAGGATAAAACCCCTCTTCATGTCGGGCTGGTCGAGACGGTCGGAGATGATGCCGATCACGATCTCGTCCGGCACGAGGCCGCCGCCTGCCATGATCTCCTTGGCCTGCAGCCCGACCGGTGTTCCGGCAGCCACCGCCGCGCGCAGCATCTCCCCGGTCGAAAGCTGGATGATGCCGTGTTTCGTCACCAGCCGCTGCGCCTGGGTGCCCTTGCCGGCGCCCGGCGGTCCCAGAAGGATCAATCTCATGACTTTTCGCCCCCCGGCTTGGTGAGCGAAATATCCGCGCACCTTATTCGGAATTCAGATCACGCGCCGCCGATCAGCGGCGGCGGCCCCGCAACTTCGACTTCCTGATCAGCCCTTCATACTGATGAGCCAGCAGATAGCCCTGCACCTGCGCCACCGTATCCATGGTCACGCTGACGACGATCAGAAGCGATGTGCCGCCGAAATAGAACGGCACCGATGCGTAGGAAATCAGGATCTCTGGAATCAGACAGACGATCGCGAGATAGACCGCGCCGAGCACCGTGATGCGCGACAGCACGTAATCGATATATTCAGCGGTGCGCTCGCCCGGACGGATGCCGGGGATGAAGCCGCCATGCTTCTTCAGATTGTCCGCGGTTTCGGTCGGGTTGAACACGATCGCGGTATAGAAGAAGGCGAAGAACACGATCATCGCCAGGTAGAGGAACAGGAACAGCGGCCGGCCGTGGCTGAGCTGCGTGGTCAGCCACTGCATCCACTCCGGGCCCTTGCCGGCGTTGAAGTTGGCGACCGTGGCCGGCAGCAGCAGCAGCGACGAGGCGAAGATCGGCGGAATCACGCCGGAGGTGTTGAGCTTGAGCGGCAGATGCGAGGACTGGCCCTCGAACATCTTGTTGCCGACCTGGCGCTTCGGATACTGGATCAGAAGCCGGCGCTGCGCGCGCTCCATGAACACGATGAAGGCGATCACGGCGACCGACATCACGATGACGATCAGGATCAGGCCGGTCGACAGCGCACCCTGGCGTCCCAGTTCCAGCATGTTGGCCAGAGCTGAAGGCAGTTCGGCCACGATGCCGGCCAGGATGATCAGCGAGATGCCGTTGCCAATGCCGCGCGAGGTGATCTGCTCGCCCAGCCACATCAGGAACATGGTGCCGCCGGTCAGCGTGATCGTGGTGGAGAGCAGGAAGAAGATGCCGGGGTCGCTGACGACGTTGCCGGCGCCCTGCAGGCCGATGGCGATGCCGTAGGACTGGAACGCAGCCAGGATCACCGTCAGGTAGCGGGTGTACTGGTTCAGCGTCTTGCGGCCGGCCTCGCCTTCCTTCTTCAGCGCCTCGAGTTGCGGCGAAACGGTGGTCAGGAGCTGGATGATGATCGATGCCGAGATGTACGGCATGATGTTCAGCGCGAAGATCGCCATGCGGTGGATGCCGCCGCCGGCGAACATGTTGAACATGCCGAGGATGCCGCCGGCCTGCGACTTGAACACCTGCTCCCAGATCGCGGGATCGATGCCGGGCAACGGGATATAGGTGCCGAGCCGATAAACAAGCAGCGCACCCAGCGTGAACCAGATGCGCTTCTTCAGTTCGTCGGCTTTGGCCAGAGCGCCGAAATTGAGGTTTGCCGCGAGTTGTTCTGCTGCTGAGACCATGTTCAGGCTTTCTCCCGTCGCCTCCGAGGCCGAGGCCCGTTCCCGGGCCATCGGCAGACGCCGGACATTATTTGGTGCTCGGCTTCGATAAGTCCATCATCCCGCGCTGCGGCCTTCAACCCATTCGCGGGCAATGACGGAGATGTTACGCCGCCTCGCCTTCTTCCGTCTTGGCCGGGGCCAGGATCTTTATCGAGCCGCCGGCCTTCTCGACCGCCGCGACCGCGGATTTCGAGGCGCCGTACACCTCGATCGTGAGCTTGGCCTTCAGTTCGCCGCGGCCGAGCAGCCGCAGGCCGGCCTTGGCCCGGCGGATCACGCCGGCCTTGACCAGCGACTCGGCGGTCACCGTGTCCTTGGCGTCGATCTTCTTGGCGTCGATCGCATCCTGCAGGCGGTCGAGATTGATCTCGGCGAAATCGAGCCGGAAGATGTTGTTGAAGCCGCGCTTCGGCAGACGGCGATGCATCGGCATCTGGCCGCCCTCGAAGCCCTTGATGCGCACGCCCGAACGCGCGGTCTGGCCCTTGCCGCCGCGGCCCGAGGTCTTGCCCTTGCCCGAACCGATACCACGGCCGACGCGCATGCGCTTCTTGCGCGAGCCGGCGTTGTCGGCGATATCGCTGAGCTTCATCGTTAGCTTCCTTATCCTCGAAGCATGACCTTGACCGAAAACCGGCTCCCGCTCCTCGGGATCATGCTTCCATCTGACTTACTTCTCGCCGACGACGCGGACGAGATGCTGAACCTTGCCGATCATGCCGCGAACTTCCGGCGTATCCGGAAGCTCGGCAACCCGGCCGATCTTGTTGAGCTTGAGGCCGATCAGCGTCGAACGCTGCGAGTGGTGGCGGCGGATCGCGCTGCCGGTCTGCTCGACCTTGATCGTCTTTGCGGCCTTGGCCATCGTCTTAACTCCAAAAAGCGCCTGAAGCGGCGCCGGTTATTCAGCCACCACTTCGGCGTCGCCGCCGACGCGGCGCGACTGCAGCGTGGACACCTTGATGTTGCGGCGCGCCGCCACCGAACGCGGCGAATCCTGATGCTTCAGCGCGTCGAAGGTCGCGCGAACCATGTTGTAGGGATTCGACGAGCCGATCGACTTCGCAACCACGTCCTGGATGCCGAGCGTCTCGAACACCGCGCGCATCGGGCCGCCGGCGATGATGCCGGTACCGGCCGGAGCCGCACGCAGATAGACGCGGCCGGCGCCGTGGCGGCCGGCGATGTCGTGATGCAGCGTGCGGCCTTCGCGCAGCGCCACCCGCGTCAGGTTGCGCTTCGCCGACTCGGTCGCCTTGCGGATCGCCTCCGGCACTTCGCGCGCCTTGCCGTGGCCGAAACCGACCCGGCCCTTCTGATCGCCGATCACGACCAGCGCCGCAAAGCCGAAGCGCTTGCCGCCCTTGACGACCT